>NZ_JBKJHF010000005.1:0-578 GCF_046614475.1 Devosia sp. XGJD_8 | reverse complement strand
GGCGCACCGGCCTGCTCGATGACGCCCAGGCGCAGCACCACGATCTTGTCGGCCATGGTCATGGCCTCCACCTGATCATGCGTCACATAGATCATGGTGTTTCCCAGATCATTGTGCAGCTTGGCGATCTCGACGCGCATCTGCACGCGCAGTTCCGCGTCAAGGTTGCTCAGCGGTTCGTCGAACAGGAAGATCTTGGGTTCACGCACGATGGCGCGGCCGATGGCGACGCGCTGGCGCTGCCCGCCCGAAAGCTGCTTTGGCTTGCGCTGCAGCAGCGGTACGATCTGGAGGATTTCCGCGGCGCGCTGGACGCGCAGCTTGATCTCTTCCTTGGGCGTCTTGGCGGTTTCGAGGCCAAAGGCCAGGTTCTGGTAGACATTCATATGCGGGTAGAGCGCATAGGACTGGAACACCATGGCAATGCCGCGCTTGGCCGCCGGCACGTCATTCATGCGCTGCCCGTCGATCACCAGGTCGCCCCCGGTGATCGGCTCGAGCCCCGCAATCATGCGCAGCAGGGTGGATTTGCCGCAACCGGACGGGCCGACGAAGACCGTGAACTCACCTGGCTCGAT
>NZ_JBKJHF010000004.1:0-4707 GCF_046614475.1 Devosia sp. XGJD_8 | reverse complement strand
GGGCTTTGCCTCTCGCGCAGGTTCGAGACCTGGCCGCAGCATGGCGAGCGATCATGCTGCGCGAGAACCGGGACTGTTCCAAAAACCGGCACCCCGAGGCGGCTACCGTCTCGTTTTTAAATTTCTAGAGGCGGCATCCGCCTCGGGGTCCGTCCAATCATGATAACCGCGATCCAGGCGGCGCTTGCGCCTGTCTGCAATATGGCGGCTGCCGCAATTCCGGCGTAAGCATCGGCAGGCTTGGCGCTACCCCAAACCAGGAACCATGCCATGAAGACCCAGCTCGCTTTCCTCACCGCCGCCCTGCTCTGGGCTACGCCTGCGCTGGCGGATGGCAAGATCTATGTCCAGTTGCCTGATCTATCCTCCTATGCCGGCCAGGAAGCGGAGGACTTCCTTGCAGAAGTGGTGCTGGCCAATGTCATCTCCTCCAATTGTCCGGATTTTGCGGTGACCGACGAGGAATGGTCGCTGCTGACCGGGTCGGCCGACATATTGGCGCGCGGGCAGCTCAAGCTCAGCGTTGACGATTATGATGCCGACTATTACGGACCGGCCTTTGCGGCGCTCGACAAGGCCGATGCCTGTGCCAGCGAAGGGCCGCAGGTGCAGCCGGTGATCGACCGGCTGGTGGAGCTGGGCGGTTCGCGCGAGGCGCTGCCCGACCAGGATGCGGCCTACGAGGCCGAGCAGGCGCGGCTTGCTGCATGGGATGCGGCGGCTGCACAAAAGGGAAAGACCAAGGTCAAATGAGCGTCGTCGCTAGCATTCTCGTCGCCCTCGTGGCGCTGCTGCATGTCTATATCATGGTGCTTGAAATGGTGCTGTGGACCGGTCCACGGGGGCAGAAGGCCTTCGGCCTGACACCGGAATTTGCGGCATCCACCAAGGCGCTGGCCGCCAATCAGGGGCTCTATAACGGCTTCCTGGCCGCCGGGCTGATCTGGGCGCTGGTGCATCCGGTGCCGGAATTTGCCTGGCAGATCGCCATGTTCTTCCTCGCCTGCGTGGCCGTTGCGGGCATTTACGGCGCCGTCACCGCCAGCCGGAAGATCCTGTTCATCCAGACCGTGCCGGCAGTGATCGCCATGCTGGCGGTGATGTTCGCCTAGCCCGCCAGGCTCGCCAGGACCCGCACCCAGCTGCGGATGCCGCGGTGGTAGCTGTCGAGATCGTATTTCTCGTTGGGGGAGTGAATCTGGTCGTCGACATGGGCGAAGCCGATGAGCAGGGTATCAAGGCCCAGGATGCGCTTGAAGTCGCCGGCAACGGGGATCGAGCCGCCCGAACCGGTGATCACGGCCGGCTTGCCCCATTCGCCCGACAGGCCCTCCAGCGCCTGGCGCAGATGCGTGCCGTCGCTCGGCACGGTGATGGCGGGTGAGCCGCCATGGGGGTGGAAGGTCACCGAGCAGTCGGCGGGCACGCGGTCCTGCACATGCTTGCGGAAGGCGGCGCGGATCTTGTCGGGCTGCATGCCCGACACGAGCCGGAAGGATATCTTGGCGCTGGCCTTGGCGGGAATGACGGTCTTGAAGCCGTCGCCGGTATAGCCGCCGATCATGCCGTTGATCTCGCAGGTCGGCCGCGCCCAGAGCATTTCGAGCACCGAGCGGTTCTGCTCGCCGGCGGGGATGGAAAGGCCCGCTTCGCCGAGAAAGGCCTTGTCGTCAAAGCCCAGGCCCTGCCACTGCGCCTTGAGTTCCGGGCTGATCTCGGCGACGTCGTCGTAAAAGCCGGGCAAGGTGACGCTGCCATCGGGCGCGCGGAGGCTGGCAATGATCTCGGCCAGCACTTGGTTGGGATTGCGCGCGGCATTGCCGAACATGCCGGAATGCAGGTCCTTGTTGGCGCAGCTGATCTCGATTTCCTCGGCGACCAGGCCACGCAGCATGGTGGTGATCGAGGGGGTCTGGCGGTCCCACATATCGGTGTCGCAGACCAGGGCGATGTCGGCGGCGGCCAGCTCGTCGCGGTTGGCCTCCATGAAGGGTGGCAGGTTCTTGCCGCCGCTTTCCTCCTCGCCCTCCAGCATCAGCGAGATGCGGGTGGGGAGCGATCCGGTCGCCGCCTTCCAGGCGCGGCAGGCCTCGATGAAGGTCATCATCTGGCCCTTGTCGTCCGAGGCGCCGCGGGCAACGATGATCTTGCGGCCACTGGCATCGGTCTTGAGCTGGGGCTCGAAGGGGTCGGTGTGCCACAGATCGAGCGGGTCCACCGGCTGCACGTCGTAATGGGCATAGAACAGCACATGGGCGCCGGGCTGGTCGGGGCCATGGGCCACGACCACCGGATGGCCCGGTGTGGGGCGTGCGGCGGCGTCGAAGCCCAAGCCGCGCAATTGATCGACGATCCAGTCGGCTGCCTTCCGGCATTCGGATGCATAGGCGGGGTCGGTAGAGATGGACTTGATGCGCAGGAGCGCATAGAGGCGCTCCAGGCTCTGTTCGAGCCCGGCATCCACGCTGGCAAGCACGGCGTCGATCTGGTTGGCTGCGGTCATGGGGCGAATCCTTTTGGCGCTACCCTCACCAAAGCGGGCGGCGCTGTCCAGCGCTGCGCGGCGCGCAATATTGTAATACTTTTGGTCCCATGCTTAGGTCGGGCCGCAAAGAGCAGGAGACGGGATGGCCATTGGGCAAGGGCGGGAAAGCACGACCGCCGATCTGATCGCGGCGATCGCCGGACGCGTCCCGTCGCGCAACCTGCATTCCCGGGTGCTCTGGCAATTGGGCACGGCCATCGTGCGGGGCGATTATCCGGAAGGCAGCATCCTGCCCTCCGATACCGAATTGCTGGCGCGCTTTGCCGTGTCGCGCACGGTGCTGCGCGAGGCGCTCAAGACGCTGGCAGCCAAGGGCATGATCGAGGCGCGTGCCCGCATCGGCACGCGGGTGCTGCCACGCCAGCGCTGGAACCTGTTCGATGCCGACGTGCTGGCCTGGCATTTCGAGATCGGCCCGGATGTGGCGCTGCTGCGCAGTCTCTCGGAAATCCGCATAGGCGTCGAAGTGGAATCGGCAGCCCTGGCAGCAGTACGGCGCAGCGAGGAACAAGCGGCGGCGCTAGAGGCCTGCGCTATCCGCATGGGCGAGGCCACGACGCCGCAACAGTTTGCCCGGACCGACCTCGAATTCCATCGCACGGTCGCCGAAGCCTCGGGCAATCCGTTCATGGCCTCGATCAGCGCCCTGGTGGAACTGGCGCTGACGGCGGCCTTCACCATCAGCTCGCCGGTCGAGGACGATACGGCGATGGTCGCGACGGTCAAGGCGCATGGCCGCATCGCCGAAGCGATCCGGGCGGGCGACGCCGAAGAGGCGCGTGCCGCCATGAAAGCCGTGATCAGCGAAGGCTTCGCCCGCGCCGAGGGGCGGTTGGAGCCGGGCAAGGCCTGACAGAGGGGATAGCGCCGGAATGGTGGAGCTGAGCGGGATCGAACCGCTGACCTCGTCATTGCGAACGACGCGCTCTCCCAACTGAGCTACAGCCCCGTTCCGACGCTGCTGATATGGACAATTATTGCGGCGGGGGCAAGAGGGCGCCAGTCGGCCTAGACCGCCGCCCAGGCGCCGGTTTTCTCGCTGGCGAAGATTGCGTCGATCACCTTCATGCTGGCAATGGCATCCTCGATCCCCCAGGGAAGAGGTTTTTCGCCGAGTACGGCCAGGGCAAAGGCTTCGGCCTGTTCGGTATATTGATCGACGGCCGGCAGGATCTCGCGGCGGGCCAGCGAGCCGTCAAAGGGCGCGCCGATATCGATGGTGATGGCGGTGCGCTCATCGGGCGGGGCGTTGAAGGGGATGATGATTTCGAGCTTGGCCTTGCTGCCCAGGACCTGGACGCGCTGGTGGCCCGCGGTCTGGGTGGAGCAGATGAAATTGAGCTGCCGGCCCGCACCGAAATCGGCGATGACGCTGGCGAGGCGATCGGTACCGAAATTTTCGTCGCGCTCAACGAGCGAAACGACGCGCTTGGGCTCGCCCTCGAACAGGTAGCGCGCGGCGGTGATGGGGTAGCAGCCGATATCCATGATGCCACCGCCACCAATGTCGGCCTGGTTGCGCACATTGGCGGGGTCGGCGTTGAAATAGGTGAAGACCGCATTGATGGCGCGCACTTCGCCCAGCTCGCCCGAGCGGATGATGTCGCGGGCCCGGCTCCACTGCGGATGAAAGCGCACCATGAAGGCCTCGAGCACGATGCGGTCGGGCGGGCACTGGCGCAGGGACTCGGCCTCGGCGGCGCTGAGGGCGATGGGTTTTTCGCAGAGCACATGTTTGCCGGCTTTGGTGGCGGCGATGGTCATGGGCACATGCAGGTGGTTGGGCAGGGGGTTGTAGATGGCGTCGATATCGGGATCGGCGAAGAGCTCTTCATAGGAGCCATAGGCCTTGGGGATGCCGAGCTGGGCCGCGGCCGCCTGCGCCTTGCCCAGGTTGCGCGAAGCGATGGCAACCACTTCGGAATGAGCCGACTTCATGATGGCCGGCGTCACCTTCTGCATGCCGATATTGGCCGTGGACAGAATGCCCCAGCGGACTTTCCTGATGCTCATGGCTGTCTCCCTCGTTGCCTGAGACTTAGCGACGGCGGTGACGTTTGGCTAGTATGGCAGGCGTGCGGAAGCGCCGCCTGAATGCGGTTTTCACGAGATGGACGGACCCCGAGGCGGCTGCCGCCTCTGGAAACTAAAAATGAGACGAT
>NZ_JBKJHF010000003.1:0-312851 GCF_046614475.1 Devosia sp. XGJD_8 | reverse complement strand
GCTCGAGCTCTACAACAATCCCAAGAACCTGTTCGTGGCCGGCTTTATCGGCTCCCCCAAGATGAATTTCCTGACCGCCGCCGAAGATGGCGCCGGGCTCAAGGTGGCGGGCAATATGCTGCAGCTGCCGCGCGCGGTGGCCGGGGCAACCACGCTGGGCGTGCGTCCCGAGCACATCACGCTGCTTGAAGGCCATGGCATCAAGCTCGCCGATGTGCGGGTGGACCTCGTCGAAAACCTGGGCGGGCAGACCGTGGTCTATGCCACGACGGCCGACAACCAGCCGATCAATATCGTGCTGGAAGGCCAGCGCGCGGTGGAGCTTGGCTCGACCGTTGCCGCCTATATCGACCCGGCACGCATCCATCTGTTCAACGCCGAAGGCACCGCCATCTAGCGTCCGACGCGGATCTTGTGCGCGAGGCCGTCTGAAACGCCTCCTGTCATTCGTCATAGTGGATGACAGGACAGGAGGAATGGATATGCCCACAGTCACATCCAGAGACGGCACGCGCATTGGTTATGATCGCCGCGGGAAAGGCCCGGCGATCATCATGGTGGCAGGCGCCACCCAATATCGCGCCGTCGACAAGACTACGCCCGGCATGGCCGAAGATCTGGCGGATCGCTTTACCATCATCAACTACGATCGGCGCGGACGTGGCGAATCTGGCGATACTGCGCCCTATGCGGTGGTGCGCGAGATCGAGGATATCGCAGCACTGATCGAGCTGGCTGGCGGCCAGGCGGGGCTCTATGGCATGTCCTCGGGCGCGGTGCTGGCGCTGGAGGCCGGCGCGGCCCTGCCCGACAGGGTAGCAGGCGTGCTGCTCTACGAACCCCCGATCGACACGGAGCAGCGCTCGACCGAGGCATGGCGGCAACATGCCGAGATGGCCCATTTGGCCGCGCGGGGCGATGGCGAGGGGATGATGCTGAAATTTCTCTCGGAAGTCGGCATGCCGCCCGAGGACCTGGAGGCATTTCGGCAAAGCCCCGCCTGGAGCGCATTCGCGAGTGTCGGCCTGACGCTCGAGCACGACTACCGCATTCTGGCCGAGGCAACGGATGGCGACCATCCCCCCAGACGTTGGCAGGACATCGCGATGCCGGTGCTGGTGGTCAATGGCGATGCGAGCTACCCCTTCATCGATGGTGGCGCCGCCTGGATTGCGGCGGCGGTACCGGGGGCCAAACGCAAGGTCTTGCCGGGCCAGAGCCACGAATTCGACCCCAAGGTGCTGGGGCCGGTACTGGCGTCCTTCTTCTCTCAGCTGGACATGCCGGCGGCGCGCTGAGGCCTGGCTCTAGCCGCAGGCGGGAGCTTGTGGCTAAAACCATGTGGCAGCCATTGTGAGGAGACACCATGAGCACCGACAAACCGGCGAAACGCGCGCCCAAGGCCTCGACCTTTTCAGCGGCCGAACTGGAGGCCATGCAGGAGGCCAAGGCCGAGCGCAAGAAGGGCAAGAAGGCTGACGGCGAGGCTGACCTCCTGGCCAAGATCGCCGAGATGGATGCCAGCGACCGGGCCATAGCCGAGCGGCTGCATGGCCTGGTCAAGGAGAACGCGCCGGAGCTTTCGCCCAAGACCTGGTATGGCATGCCGGCCTGGGCCAATGCGGACGGCAAGGTGGTGTGCTTCTTCACCGCCGCAGGCAAGTTCAAGACCCGCTATGCCAGCTTCGGCTTTCAGGAAGATGCCAGGCTGGATGATGGCAGCATGTGGCCGACAGCCTTCGCCCTCACTAGGCTGACCGAGGCCGATGAAAAGCGAATTGCCGCCCTGCTGAAAAAAGCGGTCGCCTAGCGTCGAAAACCGGTCTGCTGACGCGTCGTGTCAGCGTAGCGGCACAGTCTGACTGCTCGAGCGCATGCAACAGGAGGACTATTTCGTGACCAGGCCTGACTATGGTTCGATCATCATTCGCGGCGCCCGCGAGAACAACCTCAAGAATGTCTCGCTCGACATCCCCAAGCGGCAGATCACGGTGTTCACCGGGGTGTCAGGCTCGGGCAAGTCGTCGCTGGTGTTCGGCACCATTGCGGCGGAAAGCCAGCGGCTGATCAACGAGACCTATCCGGCCTTCGTGCAGCAATTCATGCCGCGCTATGGCCAGCCCGATGCCGACCAGCTGGAGAATATCTCGGCGGCCATCATCGTCGACCAGCAGCGGCTGGGCGGCAATTCGCGCTCGACCGTGGCGACGGTAACCGATGCGGCACAGATGCTGCGCGTGCTGTACAGCCGGCTGGCCGAGCCGCGGCTGGGTCCGCCGTCGCTCTATTCCTACAATGATCCGCGCGGCATGTGTCCCGATTGCGAAGGCATCGGGCAGGTGGCGGCGATGGACATGGATGCGGTGGTCGACGAAACCAAATCGCTCAACCAGGGCGCCCTGCTGCCCAAGGACTATGCGGTCGATAGCTGGTACTGGGAGATCTACAAGAATTCGGGCCTGTTCGACATGGACAAGCCGATCAGCAAATTCACCGCCGAAGAGCGGGAGAACCTGTTCAACCTCGACGATGGCCGCAAGATCAAGGTGGGCAAGATCGGCCTCACCTATGAGGGCGTGGTCGTCAAGCTCAAGAAGGGGCTGGGCGCCAAGGACCCGGAGAGCCTGCAGCCGCACGTGCGGCTCGAATATGAGAAGATTTTCACCCGCAAGACCTGCCCCGCCTGCAATGGGGCCCGGCTCAACCAGCAGGCGCTGGGCAGCAAGGTCGCTGGCCGCAACATTGCCGAGCTGTCGGCGATGCAGGTGAGCGACCTGGCCACGCTGGTGCGCAGCATCGAGGCGCCGCAGGTGGGGCCGATGCTGGAGGCGCTGGCCCTGCGGCTGGAGAACCTCGTGACCATCGGGCTGGGCTATCTGAGCCTTGACCGGGAAAGTTCGACCCTCTCGGGCGGCGAAAGCCAGCGGGTCAAGATGGTGCGCCATCTCGGCTCGTCGCTGACCGACATCACCTATGTCTTCGACGAGCCCTCGGTGGGGTTGCACCCCCACGATGTGGGCCGGCTGGCCGGGCTGATGCAGCAGCTGCGCGACAAGGGCAATACGGTGCTGATCGTCGAGCACAAGCCCGACATGATCGCCATTGCCGACCATGTGGTGGATATGGGGCCCCAGGCCGGGAGCAAGGGCGGCGAGGTGGTCTATGAGGGCGATTTCGCGGGCCTCCTGACCAGCGGCACGCTGACCGGCAACCACATCAGGAAGCACCAGCCGATCAAGGACAAGGTGCGCGAGCCGACGGGCGCGCTGCAGATTGCCCATGCGACATTAAACAACCTCAAGGACGTGTCGGTTTCCATTCCCAGGGGGGTGCTGACGGCCGTGACGGGTGTCGCTGGCTCCGGCAAATCGAGCCTGATCCAGGGCTGCCTGCCCAAGGCCTATCCCGACACGATCATCATCGACCAGAACCTGGCGCGTGGCTCGCGGCGCTCCAACACCGCCACCTATACCGGCATCCTCGACGCGGTCCGCAAGGCCTTTGCCAAGGCGAATGCCGTGGACGCGGCCCTGTTCTCGGCCAATTCCAAGGGGGCGTGCCCGGACTGCAACGGGCTGGGCGTGATCTATACCGATCTAGCCCATCTCGACCCCATGGTGACCACCTGCGAGACCTGCGAAGGCAGGCGCTTTCTGCCCGAAGTGCTGGAACATCACCTGCGCGGCAAGTCGATCGCCGATGTCTATGCGATGAGCATTGCCGAGGCCGTCACGTTCTTCACCGAGCCTGCCATTGCCCGGATCCTCAAGGGGCTCGACGATGTCGGCCTGGGCTATCTGACGCTGGGCCAGCCGCTCTCGACGCTGTCGGGCGGGGAACGCCAGCGGCTCAAGCTGGCCGCGGAGCTGGGGAAGGAGGGCAATATCTATGTGCTGGACGAGCCTACGACCGGGCTGCACATGCATGACGTGGATACGCTGATCGGCCTCTTCGACCGGCTGGTCGATGCGGGATCGTCGGTCATCGTCATCGAGCACAACCTCGATGTGATCTCTCGCTCAGACTGGGTCATCGATCTGGGCCCGGGAGCCGGGCAGGATGGCGGCACGATCCAGTTCGAGGGCGTGCCGGCCGACCTGGCCCGGGCCAAAGCCTCCCTGACCGGTCAGCATCTGGCGGCGCGCTAGCTAGGCTTTCTGCGCCGGCTCGGCGAGGTCGTCCTCGACGTCGGTTTCCGGCCGGTCGCCGCCGTCGGCCTGCTCTTCATGCCAGGCGCCCTTGCTGTCCTGGTACTGGATGGCTTCGTCGCGCCCGCCGAGTTGCTGGCGCTGGGCGGCGGCGGTGGCAGCGTCGAGCGCGGCCTGATGCGTCGGGAAGGTCTCGGAGAAGACGTCGCCGACCTTGTAGGCATAGCCGCCGTCGTGCTCGACGATGTCGTAAGTCACATGTGCCATGATGTTGCACTCCTTGAGCCAACAGAACCCGCCGGGGCGCTGGAGGTTGCCCCGCTTGCTCCCTTCGCATCGCGCCCCTACATGGATGGGGTCATATTTTGGGGGCCAGCGTGCCGGATCAGGATCAGGGCGCGCGGGTGGCGCTCAAGCTCAATATCGTGGTGATCGGCGCCGGTCAGGCCGGGCTCAGCTCGGCCTATCACCTCAAGCAGCTCGGCCTTGAGCCTGGCCGCGATTTCCTGGTGCTCGACCGGGCGCCCCAGCCGGGCGGCGCCTGGCAGTATCGCTGGCCGTCGCTGACGCTTTCCACCGTCAACCGCATGCATGACCTGCCGGGCATGAGCTTTGCCGACAGTGCAGGTGGCGACGACAGCGTGCGCGCCTCGGTGGCGGTGCCACACTATTTCGCGGCCTATGAGGAGCGCTTCGCGCTCAATGTGCTGCGTCCGGCAACCGTCGGCGTCGTGTGCGATCGCGGCGGGCGGCTGCGCGTCGAGACCGACCGCGGGCTCTTTTCAGCGCGCGGTCTGATCAATGCCACCGGTACCTGGGAAAAGCCGTTCATCCCCGATTATCCCGGCCGCGAAAGCTTTGCTGGGCGGCAGCTGCACACGCAGGAATTCCGCCAGGCCGAGGATTTCGCCGGCCTGCACGTGCTGATCGTCGGTGGCGGGATCTCGGCCATCCAGCTGCTCGACCAGATCTCACGGGTGACTCGGACCAGCTGGGTCACCCGCAAGCCGCCGCACTTCCGCGAGGGGCCGTTCGACCAGGAGGCCGGCCGCGCCGCGGTGAAGCTGGTGGAAGATCGCGTTCGCGCCGGCCTGCCGCCCAATTCCGTGGTGTCGGTGACCGGCCTGCCGCTCAGCCCGGCAATTTTGGCCATGCGACAGCGCGGCGTGCTGCAGCGGCAGGACATGTTTTCCGCAATCACCCCAACGGGCGTGCGCTGGGAAGATGGCCGGACGCTGGATGTCGATGTGATCCTGTGGTGCACCGGCTTCCGTTCGGCGCTCGACCATCTGGCGCCGCTGCAACTGCGCGAAGAATCAGGCGGCATTGTCATGACGGGGCGGCTGGCAACGCAGGTGGCGCGTGATCCGCGGGTGCATCTGGTCGGCTATGGACCCTCCGCCTCGACGATCGGGGCCAACCGGGCGGGCGGGGCGGCGGCGCGGGAATTGACGGCGTTTCTGGGTCTGGCGGGGCAGTGACAGCGGCCGGGACGCCCCTTGCATCGCGGCGCGCAGTCACAATATTGCTACAGACAGCGAACGCAAATCGGCCTAGCCTCGTTACTGTAGTCGCGGCGCAAGCCCGCAGCCGCGCTGAGCGTGGAGCCACACCAGTTTGAGCAGGCACTTGTCACCGACCGCAGACAACGCACTCGCATCGCAACTCGAACTCGCTTTTGAAGACAATCGCCTCGCTGCCCAGCTCTATGGCGATTTTGACCAGAACCTGGCGCTGATCGAACAGCGGCTCAAAGTTTCGGCTACCCCCCGCGGCAATCATGTCCTGCTCAAGGGTGCGGCCAGTTCGGTCGACCAGGCGCGGCGCGTGCTCGAATCCCTCTATGGATCACTGGAAGAAGGCCGCTCGGTCGATATTTCCGAGGTCGACGGCGTCATCCGCATGATCGAGACCGAGGACAGCCAGCTCACCTTGCCGACGCTTGAGCGCAAGGGCAAGGTGCGCATGGCCCAGATCGCCACGCGCAAATCCACCATCGTTGCCCGCACCCCGGCGCAGGACGCCTATATGCGCTCGATGGAACGGAGCGAACTGGTATTCGGCGTGGGGCCTGCCGGTACCGGCAAGACCTATCTGGCCGTGGCGCATGCCGCGAGCCTGCTCGAACGGGGTGACATCAATCGCATCATCCTGTCGCGCCCGGCCGTGGAAGCGGGCGAGCGCCTGGGCTTTCTGCCCGGCGACATGAAGGAAAAGGTCGATCCCTATCTACGCCCGCTCTATGACGCGCTCTACGACATGATGAAGCCGGAAAATGTCGAGCGCTGCATCACCTCGGGCATTATCGAAGTGGCGCCGCTGGCCTTCATGCGCGGCCGGACGCTGGCCAATGCCGTGGTCATTCTCGACGAGGCGCAGAACACCACCTCGATGCAGATGAAGATGTTCCTCACTCGCCTGGGCGAGAATTCCAAGATGATCGTCACCGGCGACCCGACCCAGGTCGATCTGCCGCGCGGCGAGAAATCCGGGTTGGTGGAAGCCATCGGCCTGCTCGACGGCGTTGAAGGGGTGCATATTTCCCGCTTCAACGACAAGGATGTGGTGCGCCACGCCCTGGTCGGCCGCATCGTGCGGGCCTATGAAGCCGACACGGCCAAAAAACTCGCCGAGAAGGCGACCGAAGGGGTCGTCCGCTAGGGCGTCTTGCTCTGTGCTGCCATATAGGCGATGTCACCCCGGCCTTGAGCCGGGATGATACCGCCTTTGGCTGTTTGATACCCGAAATTGAAGATAACGATGCCCGCCAAGTCGACCCCACCGCTCGAAATTGCCGTTATCCGGAACGACGAGGGCTGGCCGGAGGACCTCGACAGCCGGGCGGAGCGCGCCGTGCTGGAAGCGCTCAAGCATGCCAAGCCCAAGATCAAGGGCGCGGCGGAGTTGTCGATCCTGCTCACCAATGACGCGGAGCAGCACGAGCTCAACCAGCAATGGCGGGGCAAGGACAGTTCGACCAATGTGCTGAGCTTTCCGCAGATCGAGCCCTTCGGACCGGTCGTGGGCCTGCTCGGCGACATTACGCTGGCGCGCGAAACACTGGAGCGCGAGGCAGCGGAGCAGGGCGTTACCTTCGAGGCCCATTTCAGCCATCTTGTGGTGCATGGATTCCTGCACATTTTAGGGTATGATCACCTAACGGACGCCGAGGCCCTTCAAATGGAGGGGCTGGAAACCCAGATACTGGCAAGCCTTGGGGTTGAAGACCCCTATGCCGATTAGGGCCGGGCCTTTATGATCCCGAGCGTGTTTTCCTTTTTGAGGACAGATAGCCGCAACTTTGGCGGCGAGAGACCATGAACGACAGCGACAGTATGGGCCCCTCGGCGCCCACCAATCCCGAGCCTCCTTCTAGCCTCGCCTCCGTGCCTGCACGGGGGCCATCCATCTGGAACCGGATCAAGGCCATGCTGGCCCGTGGCACGGTTTCATTGCGCGACGACCTGCAGGTTGCGCTCGACGAGCAGGGGAGCGCGGAAACCGCGGACTTCTCCGAGAGCGAGCGCACAATCCTGCAGAACGTGCTCAAGCTCTCCAATGTGTCGGTCGGCGACGTCATGGTGGAGCGCAGCGATATCCAGGCCATCGAAGCCGATGTGAACCTGGGCACGCTGATTGCCAAGTTCCGCCAGGCCGGACATTCGCGCCTGCCGGTCTATGACGACAATCTCGACAATATTCTGGGCTTCATCCATGTGAAGGACGCCCTGGGCAAGATCACCCAGCCGGTGACCGAGCCGGGCAAGGACGTGCCGGTCAAGCTGGTCTCGACCGTGCTCAAGCAGAAGGTCATCCGGCTGGACCTGACGCGCGACGCCATGTTCGTTCCCACCTTCATGCCCGTTGGCGATCTGCTCCAGTCGATGCGCGCCTCCCGCGTGCATATGGCCATCGTCATCGACGAATATGGCGGCACCGATGGTCTGGTGACCATTGAGGACCTGCTGGAGGCCGTGGTCGGCGAGATCGAGGACGAGCATGACGAGCTGGCCGCCGCGCTGATCCGCAAGGTGGGTGTCGATACCTATATCGCCGATGCCCGTGCGGAGCTGAGCGACGTGCAGACCATGATCGGCCCCGATTTCGATCCGGGCGACTATGCCGAGGACGTCGAAACCATTGGCGGGCTGGTCTTTGACCTGGCGGGCCATGTGCCCAAGCGGGGCGAACGCGTCACCAAGCTGGATGGCTTTGAATTCGAGATCCTGGCCGCCGATAGCCGTCGCATCAAACGGCTGCGGATCCGGCGCAAGCGCGACGATGCGGCGGAGCCACTGGCCATTACCGACCAGCGCAGCGATGCCGAGAAGGCCGCAGCTGAATAGAGCTTCCTGCCGACATCACTGCAAAAACTAAGGGCCCAAGGATGCTATCCCTGGGCCCTTTGCTTGCTGCTTATGCAGTATGCCGGCGCTAGACCTGTTGCACGGCCTCGACGCCGGGGACGAAGTGGCGGAGCAGGTTTTCGATGCCGCTCTTGAGCGTGGCGGTGGAGGAGGGGCAGCCCGAGCAGGCGCCCTGCATGTGCAGGTAGACGGTGCCTTCCTTGAAGCCCTTGAAGGTGATGTCGCCGCCATCCATGGCAACGGCGGGCCGCACGCGGGTGGCCAGCAGCTCCTTGATCACTTCGACGGTCTCGCTGTCTTCGGCTTCGAAGAACTCCTCGACCTCGTCAAAATTGGCGACGTCGACACTGCCTTCCACGATGACCGGCTTGCCGGACAGGAAATGGTCCATGATCACGCCGAGAATGGCTGGCTTGATATGGGCCCAGTTGGTGTCGTCCTTGGTCACCGAGATGAAATCGGAACCGAGAAACACGCCGGTGACGCCGGAAATGGCGAACAGGCCCTGGGCCAGCGGCGAATTGACCGAAGCCTCGGGGCTGCGGAAATCGCGCGGTTCACCGACCAGCACATCGCGCCCCGGAAGGAATTTCAGGGTCGCGGGATTGGGCGTGGCTTCGGTCTGGATGAACATCTGGCGGCCTGCATTTACGATTAGAACGCTTCTAAAATAGTCTTTTGCGCCAGGGATGCAAGGGAAATGGCGCGATGGCGGCTATGCGTTTGGGCGGGTGTGCCCTGTGCGGCGCCTCTTGGCCATTCGAGCGTAGCTCTCATGGCCTGCTTCCCTAAAATCGCGCCACTGGCGCGATTTTGCCTCCGGCACGGTCAGCAGATCGCGATGATTTCTTCGTCGCTCATGCGGCCGGGCACGATGGTCAGGGGAATGGGCAGGGCATTGGCGCGGTTGGCGAAATGCATGATCAGCGGACCCGGGCCTTCATTGGAGGTAGAGGCGGCGAGCACCAGGATGGCGATGTCGCGATCCTGGTCGATGACGCGCTCGATTTCTTCGGCAGGTTCGCCTTCGCGGATCACCGATTCGACCTTGACCTCGCCGATGTCGCGGATGCGGGCGAGGCGGGCATCGAGGTTGCGCTCGGCCTCTTCCACCGCCTCGGCCCGCAGCACGTCCTCGACGCCCAGGCCGATGAATTCGGGCTTGGGCACGACGCTCATCAGCACCACCGTGCCGCCGGTGCGCTTGACGCGATAGGCGGCAAAGGTCAGCGCCCGTTCGCATTCCGGCGTTTCGTCAATGACGACGAGGAATTTGCGCTTGTATTCGACCTGGGAAACCATGGCAGCTCCTAGCGGATAAACCCGACAATCTCGCGCACTTCGCTCATCGTCGTTTCGGCAATGGCCCGGGCCCGCGCTGCACCGTCGCGCAGAATGGCGTCCATCTCGCCGCGATCGGCCACCAGCCGCTTCATTTCCTCGGCGATCGGGGACAGGACCGAAACGGCAAGGTCGCCCAGAGCGGGCTTGAAGGCTCCCCAGCCCTTGCCGCCGAATTCGGCCAGGACGGCATCGACGCTGGTATTGGCAAGCGAGGCATAGATCGCCACGAGATTTTCCGCCTCGAGCCGCCCGGCCAGGCCCGCGGCCTCGCTGGGCAGGGCATCGGCATCGGTGGTGGCGCGCTTGATCTTTTTGGCGATCATGTCGGCATCGTCCATCATGTAGATGGTGGAGAGGTCCGAGGCGTCGGACTTGCTCATCTTTTTCGAGCCGTCCTTGAGCGACTTCACCCGCATGGCCGGGCCGGTGGCCAGGGTTTCGGTGATGGGGAAGAAGTCGCCCTTGCGGCCCTGTGCCTTGATCTGCTTTTTGAAGTCGTGATTGAACTTCTTGGCGATGTCGCGCGTCAGCTCGAGGTGCTGGCGCTGATCCTCGCCCACCGGCACGGCGGTTGACTTGTAGAGCAGGATGTCGGCCGCCATCAGCGAAGGATAGGCAAACAGGCCCAGCGAGACATTCTCGGAATTCTCGCCGGCCTTGTCCTTGAACTGGGTCATCCGCGCCATCCAGCCCATGCGGGCCACGCAGTTGAAAATCCAGCTCAGCTCGGCATGTTCCATGACCTGGGACTGGTTGAAGATGATCGACTTCTTGGGGTCGAGGCCGGCCGCGATATAGGCAGCGGCGATCTCATAGGTCCAGCGCTTGAGGTCCTCGGGCTCCTGCCACACGGTGATGGCATGCATGTCGACGACGCAATAGATGGTCTCATGCGTCTCCTGCAGCGGCACGAAGCGGCGGATGGCGCCGAGGTAATTGCCAAGATGCAGGTCGCCCGAGGGCTTGATGCCGGAGAACACGCGCGGGGTGAAAGCCATAGATGAAGCCTAGTTTCGAGAATGCAGTCGGTTGGCCCGTTCTATATGGACGCGCGGGCAATGGAAACTGCTGTCACCCGCGCCGCCGCAGCCGCCGTAGCAACAGCCCAAGCGGCTGGGCGCCGCTGATATGGACCAGGGTGAAATAGAGCAGCATGCCAAAGCCAATCAGCAGGCCAAGCACGCCGACCTGCTCCCAGATCGGTGCCGTGGACTCCATGTGAGCGGCGCCGCGCCGGGCCAGGACATAGAGCACGCCGCCCATCAGGAAGCTGATCGCCAGGATCAGCAGATGCTTGCGCCACTCGCCGCCCGTCAGGGCAAAATGCCCCCGCCGCGCCAGGAAAAGCGCCAGCAGCAGCGCATTGAGCCAGGCCGAGACGGCCGTGGCGATGGCGATGCCGACATGCTGATAGGCCGGGAACAGCAGCAGCGACAGGCCGATATTGGCCACCACCGATATGCCGGCAAAAATGGTGGGCGTCATCGTGTCCTCGCGGGCGAAATAACCCGGCTGCAGCACACGGATCAGCACATAGGCGGGCAGGCCGGTGGAAAAGGCGATCAGCGCCTGCGCGGTCTGGGCCGTGGCCAGCGCATTGAAGGCGCCACGCTCGAACAGCACGCGCACGATGGGCTCGGCCATGGCGATCAGCGCCATGGCGGCGGGCATGGAGAGCAGCATGGCAACCAGCAGCGACTGGTCCTGCGTGGCGCGCGCCTCGACCGCCCGGCCGCCCTTGAGATGCCGGCTCAATTCGGGCAGCAGCACTGTGCCGATGGCAATGCCGATGATGCCGAGGGGGAGCTGGTAGAGCCGGTCGGCATAGTTGAGGATGGAAATGGCATTGTCCGCCGCCGAGGCGATGATGGTGCCGACAAAGATATTGATCTGGGTAATGCCGCCGGTGAGGATGGCCGGAATGGCCAGCACCCAGAAGCGCCGCACTTCGGGGTCGAGCCATGGCAGGCGCAGGGCCGGCACGAAATCGGCCCGGCGGATCGCCGCCCAGACCAGCGCCAGCTGCGCCACCCCCCCAACCATGGTGGCGGCGGCCACCCAGGTGGCGGCGCCCGGGGCATCCTGCACCCAGAAGGTCACCAGCGGGATCATGGCGGCAATATTGACCAGGTTGAGGATGACCGGGGCAAAGGCGGCGGCAAAGAAGCGGCCGAGCGAATTGAGGATCGCCCCATAGGCCGCCATCAGCGACATGCAGGCCAGGTAGGGGAACATGATGCGCGTCAGCAGCACGGTCAGCGCGAACTTCTCCGGGTCGTCGGCAAAGCCGGGCACGAAAAGCGTCATGAGCTGCGGCATGAAGATTTCGGCCAGGATGGTGACCACGACCAGCATGGCGACGAGCCAGCTCATGATGCGTGCGGCCAGGTCCAGCGCCGCCTCGCGCCCGTCCCGCTCCAGCGCGCCGGCAAACATGGGCACGAAGGCGGTGTTGAAGGCGCCTTCGGCAAACAGCCGGCGGAACAGGTTGGGGAAGCGGAACGCGGCAAAGAAGGCGTCGGCGGCCGGCCCGGTGCCAAGCACCGCCGCCATCAGCGCATCACGGACAAAGCCGGCAATGCGGGAGAGGAGCGTCAGCCCGCCCACCGAGAGGAAGTTGCGGTAAAGGCTCATCGGAAGGTCAGTGGGTGCTGCCCCACCCCCTCCCAGCCTCCCCCATCGAGGGGGAGGTGTGCTCTCCACCCTTTGGGCACCATCCCGCCACAACCACAGGGCGGCACCTCCCCCTTGATGGGGGAGGCTGGGAGGGGGTGATGGCTGGCACCAAACGCGGGTGCGCTACCCATTACTCACCTTCTCGGGTGCCCGCGGGTGGAACACGCCCATGAGCGCATCGTGGATCTTGCGCTGGCGCGGCTTGCTCATGATCTTCTGGCCGGTGAGGTCCGTGACGTAGAAGACGTCGACGGCCTTTTCGCCATAGGTGCCGATATGGGCCGAGCCGATGGTGAGGTTGAGGTCGGAAATCGCGTGGGTCAGCGAATGCAGCAGGCCCATGCGGTCGAGGCCGGAGACCTCGATCACGGTGAACTTCTCGCTCAGCGCATTGGACACGGTAACCTGCGCCGGCAGGGCGAAAGGCTTGAGGCGCTTGTTGTGGCGGCTTTCCTTGCCCAGATCGATCAGGATCTGCCGCTTGCCCTGCAGCAATTGCTTGACCGTATCGATGATGCGGGTGGCGCGGACCTTTTCGTCCTCGTCACTGGTGAAGGACCGGCGCAGCCGGAAGGTATCCAGCGCATGGCCGTCACGGGTGGAGAAGATCTGCGCCCCGATAATGGACGCGTCCTGCATGGTGCAGGCGCCGGCAATGAGCGAGAGCAGGCGCGGATGGTCGGGCGTATAGAAGCTGACCTCGGTAATGCCCTCGAAGGCCTTGACCCGGATGGAGCCGGCAAAGCCCTCGCCCGACTGATCGGCATGGCGGATCATGCGGGCATGCTCGACCTGCAGTTCCGGCTCGGCGCGCAGCCAATAGTGGTCATAGTGGCGGGCCACATAGGCCTCGACCTCGGCTTGCGGCCAGGCCTCAAGCGCCGTGGCCAGGTCGCGGCGGGCCGTTTCGATGCGGTCGGACTGGGTGACCTGGCTATGGCCGCCGGACAGCAGCGGCTCGGTGGCATAGTAGAGGGCCCGCAGCAGGCTGCCCTTCCAGCCGGTCCAGACACCCGGGCCGACGGCGCGGATATCGCAGGCGGTGAGGATCATCAGAAGCGCCAGGCGCTGGGGTGACTGTACCACGTCGGCAAAGGCCTTGGCGGTCTCGGGGTCCTGGATGTCGCGGGCCTGGGCGATCTCGCTCATCAGCAGGTGATATTCGATCAGCCAGGCCACCGTGTCGGTTTCGGCCGGCGACAGGCCGAAGCGGGGACAGAGGCGCCGGGCAATGCGGGCGCCGGCGATGGAGTGATCCTCCGGCCGGCCCTTGGCGATGTCGTGCAGGAACAGCGCGACATAGAGCAGGCGCGTGTCGTTGAGCTGGGGCAGCAGCTCATGGGTCAGGGGCAGCTGGTCACGCAGGCCACCATTGGCGATCTCGCCCATGACGCCCACGGCGCGGATCAGGTGCTCGTCCACCGTATAGTGGTGGTACATGTTGAACTGCATCAGCGCGACGATCTTGCCAAAGTCGGGCACGAACCGGCCGAGCACGCCGCTTTCGTTCATCTGGCGCAGGATGCGCTCGACAGATTGCGGGGCGGTGAGGATGGCGAGGAAATGCTCGTTGGCCTTGGGGTCGTTGCGCAGCTTGTTGTCGATCAGCCGCAGCGAGCGGGCGATATGCTTGATGGCATCGGGGTGGAACAGCAATTGTTCGCGCCCGGCCACCAGGAACATGCGGATGAGGTTGACCGGGTCCTTCTCGAAAACATCGGGGCTGGCAATGTTGAGTCGGCCGGTATCAAGCACGAAGTCGGGCTCGCCCTTGATCTTGCTGCGGCCCTGGCGGAATGGCGCCAGCACGCGGCCCACTAGGTCCATGTCCTTGGCGTGGTTGAATTCAAGGCTGGCGCAGATGATGCGGGTCAGGTCGCCCACATCCTTGGCGACGAGGAAATAGCGCTTCATGAAGCGCTCGACGCCCAGCATGCCGACCCGCTGCACATAGCCCATGCGTTCGGCCAGTTCGGGCTGCACGTCGAAGGTGAGTTTTTCCTCGGCCCGGTGCGTCACGAAATGGAGGTGACAGCGCACCGCCCAGAGAAAATCCTCGGCGCGGGAGAACAGGCGATATTCGGCGCCGGAGAGCACGCCCTTGCCGACCAGTTCATGGCTGGTCTTGACCTGGTAGAAGTATTTGCCGATCCAGAACAGCGTGTTGAGGTCGCGCAGGCCACCCTTGCCGTCCTTGATATTGGGTTCGACCACGTAGCGGGTATTGCCCATCAATTTGTGCCGCTCGTCGCGCTCGGCCATCTTGGCGGCGATGAATTCAGGCCCCGTGCGGGGCATGATTTCGGTTTCGAAGCGATGCACCAGGGAATCGAACAAAGCCCGGTCACCGGTGAGGAAACGCGCCTCGAGGGTGGCGGTGCGCACGGTCATGTCGGCGCGGGCCATGCGCAGGGATTCATCGACCGAGCGCACGGCGTGGCCGACCTTCTGGCCGAGGTCCCAGAGCATATAGAGGATGTATTCGGTGACCTGCTCGCCCCACGGCGTCTGCTTGTAGGGCAGGATGAACAGCAGATCGATATCGCTGCCCGGGGCCAGCGTGCCGCGGCCATAGCCGCCGACAGCCGACAGCGCGATGGCCTCGGCACCGGAGGGATTGTCCACCGGGTAGACGCGGCGGGTGGCAAAGAGATGGACCGCGGTGATGATTTCGTCCTGGGCGGCGCTCAGATTTTGCGCGCAGCGGGTGCCCTTGCCGGTGGCGAGCAGCTCGGCCTCGGCCTGGCTGCGGGCTTCGGCCAGGGTCTTGCGGATATGGGCCAGCACGATAGCGCGAGCGGCACCCGATTTGGGCGCTTCGTCACCGATCGCCGCGTCCAGCTCGCCGAGAATGGTCTCGGCGGACTTGAGCGCGAAGAGGGGTTTGCGCGGCTTTGCCTCAGCTTCGACGAGCGTCATCGCGGATTTTCTTCAACTCGTAGAGCGCTTCAATCGCTTGTTTGGGGGTCATCTCGTCGGGTCGGACGTCGTCGAGCGCGGCGTGAACTGGATCCTGCTGCACCGGCCGGGGGGCAGGCTGATGCGCGAAGAGCGGCAGATCGTCTAGCACGCTGGCTTTCTGGCTGGAAGAGGCCGTGCCCGCCGAGCGCTGCTCGAGCACGGTCAAAACCTGGCGAGCGCGGGCCAGGACGGGTTCGGGCAGGCCGGCCAGCCGCGCCACTTGAATGCCGTAGGAGCGATCGGCCGCGCCGGGGCCGACTTCGTGCAGGAAGACGACTTCGCCCTCCCATTCCCGCACTTTCATGGTGACATTGGAGACGCGACCCAGGGTCTTGGCGAGGCTTGTCAGCTCGTGGAAATGGGTGGCGAACAGGGCCCGGCAACCGGTGGTCTCATGCAGGGCCTCCACGGCGGCCCAGGCGATGGAGAGGCCGTCAAAGGTGGCCGTGCCGCGCCCAATCTCGTCGAGCACGACAAGGCTGCGCCGCGTGGCGCGGTTGAGAATGGCAGCGGTCTCGACCATTTCCACCATGAAGGTGGACCGGCCATGGGCGATGTCGTCGCTGGCGCCGACCCGCGAAAAGACGCGGTCGATGACCCCGACATGGGCCCGGCTTGCCGGCACGAAACTGCCCATCTGCGCGAGAATCGCGATCAGGGCGTTCTGGCGCAGGAAGGTGGACTTGCCGCCCATATTGGGGCCGGTGACCAGCCAGAGCCGGCCCCCGCCGATGGCGTCGTCCCCGGACAGGTCCGCGTCGTTGGCGACAAAGCTCTGCCCTTCGGCCATCACCATGTCTTCCACCACGGGGTGGCGACCGCCCTCGATGCGAAAAGCGAGGGAATCGTCGATCTCCGGACGGGTATAGGAGCGGGTGGCGGCCAGGTGGGCGAGGGCCGTGGTCACGTCGAGCTCGGCCAGGGCATCGGCCAGCTCGCGCAGCGCATCGGTGCGGCTCAGCACATCATAGCGCAGGCTGGCAAAGACCTTGAGCTCGATTTCCAGCGCCGCCTCATGCGCGCGGGCAATGCGGCCTTCGAGATCGGCCAGCTCGGTGGTGGTGAAGCGCATGGCATTGGCCAGCGTCTGGCGGTGGATGAAGCTCTGCCGATGCGGCTCTTCGAGAAGCTTGGTGCCATGTCCCGCGGGGACTTCGACAAAATAGCCCAGCACGCCATTGTGCCGGATCTTGAGCGAGCGGACGTCGGTCTCCTCGATCAGCCGCGCCTGCAGGGCCGCCACGACAGCGCGGGTTTCGCTGGCCAGCGAGCGCTCGTCATCGAGGGCGGCATCGTAGCCCTTGCGCACGAAGCCGCCATCGCGGCTGAGCAAGGGCAGTTCATCGTCGAGCGCCAGCGCCAGCTCAGAAGCCAGCGGCAGCGGCGCCGCGGCGAGGGTGCCGGCCAGCCGGGCGAGGACTGAGGGAACATCCTCGAGCCGGGCAAAATGGGCGGCCAGAGCCACCGCGGCGCTCACGGCCTTGCCGATGGCGGCCAGGTCGCGCGGCCCGCCCCGGTCGAGCGCGAGCCGGGTCAGGGCCCGGGCGAGGTCTGGCACTGCCTTGAGATCGGACCGGAGCCGGCCGGTCAGCACTGTGTCATTGGCCAGCAGGCCCACGGCGTCGAGCCGTTCGTTGATCGCGCCGGAATCGGCCAGCGGCGACGCGAGGCGCGCCGACAGCAGGCGCGAGCCTGGCGCGGTCACCGTCAGGTCGATGACCTGGCGCAGCGAGCCCCGCTGCTGGCCGCGCTGCGTCTGGTGCAGTTCGAGCGAAGCACGCGTCGCCTGGTCGATGGCCATGTGGCGCGTCGCGGTCTCGGCGACCGGCGCGCGCAGGGCGACGCCGACCCCTTTCTGGCTTTCGCGCACATAGGCGACGATGGCGCCCAGCGCGGAGCGTGCGGCGCGCGAGAGGGCAGTGGGGTCAAAGGCCCCGCCGGGAAAGGCCTGGCGCAGGGCAGTGGTCGCCGCTTCGCTGTCAAAGCTCTCGAGCGGCGCCAGGTGGGTGATGCCGAGCCAGTTGGGCGCGAACAGATGCCGCTCGACCAGGGCGGCGCGTGTCGTCTCGGTCAGGAGCAGTTCGGCCGGGTCGATGCGGGCCAGTTCGTCCTGAAGCTGTTCGGCAGCGAGATCGGCGGTGAAGGTCTCGCCGGTGGACACATCGGCCCAGGCGAGGGCGAAATCGGTCTCGCCATGCCGCACCATGGACAGGGAAGCGAGGAAGTTGCTGGCCCGGGCCTCGAGGTGGTCGTCCTCGGTCAGCGTGCCGGCGGTGATGAGGCGCACAACTTCGCGTTTGACCACGGACTTGGCGCCGCGCTTCTTGGCTTCCCTGGGGTCTTCCACCTGCTCGCAGATGGCGACGCGGTGGCCCAGCTTGATCAGCTTGTTGAGGTAATCATTGGCGGCATGGATGGGCACGCCGCACATGCCGATATCCTGGCCGAGATGCTTGCCACGCTTGGTCAGGACGATGCCGAGAGCCGCACTGGCGATCTCGGCATCCTCGAAGAACAGCTCGTAGAAATCGCCCATGCGATAGAACAGCAGGTAGCCGGGATTGACCGCCTTGATCTCGAAATACTGCGCCATCATCGGCGTCAGTGCCGGGCTCGGCGCGGATTCGACTGGCGTTGCATCCATCAGCAAATGGGTCTCGGCAAGGAAGGCGAGACCTTAGGGCGTTCGAGGCGGAAATCCAACCGCCGTGGGGGGATTTGCCCGCTTTGTTGAGACTATGCCCCCCGGATGGTGGAGACCGGCGCCACGACCTTGCGGTAGAGATGCCAGGTGGCATGGCCGAAGACCGGAATCACCACGGCCAGACCGACAAAGAGCGGCAGCGAGCCGACAAACAGGCCGACGCCGACGATGAAGCCCCAGGCCAGCATGGGCAGCGGATTGTGCAATACCGCACGGAACGAGGTCTCGACGGCGACGAAGGCCCCCACATCGCGATCGAGCAGCAGCGGAAAGGCGACCACGGTGGTGCAGAGCGTTACCAGCGCGAACAGCGCTCCCGCCATGGTGCCGACAATCAGCAAGGTCATGCCGCCCGGCTCGCCGAAGACCTGGGACATGAGGCCGGAGAGCGTCTGGGGGGTGGATGAGCCAAACAGGCTCTCATAAAGCGCCTGCGCAGACGTCAGCCACAGGGTGAAGAGCACGAAGAGCATGACACCCAGCGCGGCGATGGAGCCGATGGCAGGCGAACGCAGCACGGCGAAGGCCTGCGACCAGGAGGTGTCGAGCCCCTCCTCGCGGCGGCGGGAAATCTCGTAGAGGCCAAGCGCGGCAAACGGGCCGATCAGCGCGAAGCCACCGACCAGCGGATAGAGCAGGGGCCAGGTGTGGAAACCGTTCATCCATACCGTCAGCACGATGCCGATGATGGGGTAGATCAGCACCAGCATCACATAGTGGCTGGGCTTGGCCCAGAAGTCGGACACGCCCTGGCGCAGCGCGTCGAACAGGTCCGAAACATGGATGGTGCGAATGACGGGCAGGTCCAGCTTTGCGCCTGCGCCGGACAGAACGTGGAATTGGGCCATGGGCCAAGCTCCTCCAGGTGGGAAGCCGCATGGCCCGCGCTAAAGTCCCGCGAACCGGCGACCAGCAATGGAGAGAGCTTAGCCAAGCTGCGACGGATTGTCGCCCCCCGTTAAGAAAACGTGAATCGGCCGCAGACCCGCCGCGGCCGATCCGGCTCAGCGGGTCGTGGGCAGGCCATAGATGGTTTCGATGTCGTCCAGCGCCAGCTGGGCAGCCATGAAGCCACCGGCGGTGGCCCAGACGGCGTCGGAGACCCCATAGACCTGACCCGTCTTGGCGGCCTCGAGGTTCTGCCAGAGCGGCTCGGCCATCCAGGATTCGCCCTCGCTGATGGCCAGGCCATCGCCGGTTTCATAGGTGAAATGGAGGATGCGGTCGGCGGCCAGCTCGCCGATGCGCTCCTTGGTGATCAGCTCGGCCAGCCCCTCGCCATTCTGCGCTGCGGGGCGGGCAAAGCCGATATCGGCGAGGACGGAACCGGAAAAGCTGGCCGGGAAATAGGCATAGCTCTGGCCAGCGAGGAAGCGCACCACCGAGACGTCTTCCTTGATCCGCTCGCCCAGTCCGGCACGGATGGCGTCTAGGCGCCGCCGATAGTCGGCGAGCAGCGCCGCGCCTTGCTCCGGCTTGCCGACCGCTTCGGCATAAAGGCTCAGATTGTCCTTCCAGGTGCCCTGGATGGATGCGGCAAACACCGTGGGGGCAATGGCGGACAGCTGGTCATAGATCTTCTCGTGGCGCCGCTTGTTGCCCAGGATCAGGTCGGGCTGCAGCACGGCAATGGCCTCGAGATCGGGCGCCAGTTCCTCGCCGGTGACCATGGTGTCGGCCAGCTGGGCGCCCAGATAGTCGTACCAGGGGTCGGAATTGGCCGAGCGTGCCGCGCCCACCGGGATGATGCCGAGCGCCACGAGGTCTTCGGCCGCCTCATTGGTCAGCGCGACAATGCGCAACGGCGCGTCGGGCACGTCGGTGACGCCCATGGCATGGGTAACGTCGCGGGCCATTGCGGGGGTCGCGAGGGCAAGGCCCGCTGCCAGGATGGCGGCAAGGACAGCAGAAGATTGCATGGTAGCACCTAAAGTGGAGTATCTGGCTCAAGATTGAGCAGATACGCCATGCCGGGCGCTGCCAAGTCAAGCCCTGCGCGCCTCCATTGCGGCCGGTGGCGCGCTTAGCACCACCGGCGCAAGGCCTAGACCTCGTAGCGGTCCGATACGTGCCGGACCGGCCGATAGGTGAAATAGTCGAAATCGGCAGGGCTGGCGGTGCCGTTGAGGTCATGCGCTGCCATGCCGACAAAGGCCCCGGTGAAGCTGCCATGGGCCTGATGACCGCCGCATTCGTCCGACAGCAGCGACGCATCGAGTACCGGGCCGATCGGCTGCAGGTCCTGGCCCTCGAGGGCGTAGAAGAACTGCAGCTGCCGGCCGCGAATGGTCAGGGCAAGCCGCACCTTGCCATCATTGGGAATCCGCACCGGATCGGCGGGGAAGGTCAGCCTGCCGTCGGGCCAGCTCATCTCCGACGCCATGATCAGCAATTCCCGCTGGCCATCGGAATGGGCCGTCACCGCCAGGTAGAAGAAATTGTAGCGGCTGTAATAGGCGGTGAGCCCCGCCATGGTGCGCTCGTCGGTGGCTTTGAAATCCACCACGGTCTCGGCGTCATAGCTGAAATGGGTCTGGCGGCGCGCCACCAGCGCCTGTTCGAACCATGAGCCGATGGATTCGCGCCCGAACAGACGCACCTTGTTGTCCTGCAGGGAGAAGATCCGCTCCGTCTCGGGCGTGCGCAGCCACTGGAAGTCGAGGGGCAGGCCCGCCTCGAACGTGTAGCGTTGTTCGGCCCAGTATTTGTCCTCGTCGCGCGTGCCGGGCACCTCGACATGCAGGGATGGCACCGGCCCGTTCTTGACATAGAGCCAGTCGTCTTCGCCCCAATAGGCCTCCTGGATCGAGGTTTCGCGACCGAGGACGCAGCGGCGTTCCTGTGTGGTGGGCCGGCCGCCGAGATGAACCAGGTAGGTCTTGCCCTCCGGCGTCTCGACGATATCGCCATGGCCGGCACGCTGGATGGCGGCCAGCGGGGCGTCCTTGCTGGTCAGGATATGCTTGTCCGGATGGGTCTCGTATTGCCCGTCAATGGTGCGCGAACGGGCAAAGGTGCAGGCATGGTCATAGGCGGTGCCGCCCTCGGCCGTCAGCAGGTAATACCAGCCATTGCGCTTGTAGAGGTGGGGCCCTTCGACCAGTTCGAGATCGGTACCCTGATAGATATTGGTGATCGGGCCGACCAGCTTGCCGGCCTTGGCGTCGAATTCCTGCAGGGCAATGCCGGCAAACAGCAGCGGACGGCGGCGATGGTCCCACAGCATGTTGACGAACCATTTGCGGCCGTCATCGTCGTGGAAGAGGCTCGGGTCGAAGCCCGAGGAATTGGTATAGATCGGGTCGCTCCACGGCCCCTCGATCCTGTCGGCCCAGACGATGTAATTGTGCGCGTCCTTGAACGAGCCGTCCTTGCGCTTGACGTCGGTATAGACCAGCCAGAACTTTTCCCCATCATGGGTGAGGCAGGGCGCCCAGACGCCGCAGCTGTCCGGATCGCCGCGCATGTCGAGCTGGCTCTTGCGGGTCAGCGGGCGGGTGACCAGCTCCCAGTTGGCCAGATCCTTGCTGTGATGGATCTGTACGCCCGGGAACCACTCGAAGGTGGAGGTGGCGATGTAATAGTCGTCTCCGACGCGCAGGATGGACGGATCGGGATTGAAACCGGGCAGGATGGGATTGGTCAGAAGCGGCATGTGAGAATCCTTGAGACGAAAGCGGCCGGATTTGCGTTATGCACTCGCGAAATCGTGACCAGGTGAAAGCCAGCCAAGCTTGATCGCGGGGATCGCCTTGGTCAGAACCGAATAGAAACCGAAACGACTTGGACCGGGGGCATCCGAGACAAGCAAGATGAGCGCGCCTTGGACCAGCATGTCCGTGAACTGAGTTACTGGAAAAACGTAAGATCCAAGATGCGGCTGCAGCCGTTCGTCACCGCCGTGGAATCGAGCGCGGTGCCGATCGTGATTTCGGACCCGTTCGAGCCGGATACGCCGCTGGTCTTCGTCAACGACGCCTTCCTGCGGCTGACCGGCTACAGCGAAGACGAGGTGCTGGGGCGCAATTGCCGCTTCCTGCAGGGGCCGGACACCGACCCGCAGGATCGCGCTGCCGTGCGCCAGGCGCTCAAGGAAGAGGCGACGATCACGCGCCAGATCCTGAACTATCGCAAGGACGGCACGCGGTTCTGGAACGAACTGCATATGGCGCCGATGTTCGACGACCGCGGTGAACTGCTCTATTTCATCGCCACCCAGATCGATGTCACCGACCGGGTTGAGCGGCACAATGCGCTGAGCACGGCGCTGGATGCACGGACGGCCGCGCTGCAGGACCAGGCGGCGCAGACCCATCACATGGCGCGGGAAATGACCCATCGCGTGCGCAATTCGCTGGCGCTGATCCAGGCCATGCTGCGCATGCAATTGTCGTCGTTGACCGATGCAACGGCCCGCAGCGCCCTGGTGGGCGCGCTCAGCCGCATCGGCGCCATCGTCGAGATCCAGCGGATCATCGAGCATGCCGAACTGGGCGAAAAGGTCGAGGTCGGCCAGATCATCACCAGCATCTGCGAGCGGCTCGACCACATTACCCAGGCCAAGGTTGAGGCGAGTGCGGATAGCGTCGAGATCCCCGAGGAGCTGGTGACGCCGGTGGCGCTCATCGTGTCCGAGCTGGTGACCAATGCGCAGAAGCACGCCTATGACAGCGGCGACACCGGCACGATCCGGGTGTCGGCGCATCGCGAGCCGGCGCCGGGCTTTCTTCGCCTGGCGGTACGCGACGACGGCAAAGGCGTGCCGGCCGATTTCGACCCGCGCACCGTCAAGGGCTTCGGCATGCGCATGCTGGTGCGGGAAATCGATCATCTGGGCGCGACCCTGGCCGTGGAGCGGCTGGGCGCAGGAACCCAGTTCGTGGTGAGTATTCCTGCGCCGGCCGCAGCGGGCTGATGGATCTTCCCCCGAAAGGGAGAAGATCCTGCTCGATCAAACGAAGCGGTTGATCAGGTTTTCGAGATACTCCTGCTGGCCGGACCTGGGCTGGGGATTGATGTTTTCGGCATCAACCTTGGCGGCCAGGTCGGCAAGGCTCAGCTTGCCGGCCAGGATGTCCTTGCCCATGCCGGTGTTCCAGCCGGCATAGCGGGCGTCGACCACCTTGTCATAGGTACCGTCCTCGATGAGCGCCGCCGCTGCCTTGAGCGAGCGGGCCAGCACGTCGAGGCCGCCGATATGGCCGTGCAGCAGGTCCGCCGGATCGAGCGACTGGCGGCGCACCTTGGCGTCGAAGTTCCAGCCACCGGAGTTCAGGCCACCGGCCTTGAGGATCTGGTAGAAGGCCAGGGTGGTTTCCGGGACATTGTTGGGGAACTGATCGGTATCCCAGCCGGACTGGAGGTCGTTGCGGTTGGCGTCGACCGAGCCGAGAATGCCGAGCGAGGCGGCCAAAGCCAGTTCATGCTCGAAGGAGTGGTTGGCAAGGAAGGCGTGGCCGACCTCGATATTGCACTTCACCTTGGTTTCGAGGTCGTACTTCCTGAGGAAGCCATAGACCGTGGCGACGTCGAAATCATACTGGTGCTTGCTGGGCTCCTGCGGCTTGGGTTCGATCAGGATCTGGCCCTTGTAGCCGATCTTTTCCGCATGCTCGATGACCATGTGCAGGAAGCGGCCCATCTGGTCCTGTTCCTGGCCGATCTTGGTATTGAGCAGGGTCTCATAGCCCTCGCGGCCGCCCCAGAGCACATAGTTGGCGCCGCCCAGTTCGTGGGTCAGCTCCAGCACGTTCTTCACCTGGCCGGCGGCATAGGCGAAGACTTCCGGATCGGGATTGGTCGCCGCGCCGGACATGTAGCGGCGGTTGGAGAACAGGTTCGCCGTGCCCCAGAGGAGCTTGGTGCGGCTGGTTTCCATCTTGCGGGCAAAGATCTCGCCGATGGCGCGCACATTCTTGTTGCTTTCGGCCAGCGTCGCGCCTTCGGGGGCGATATCGGCGTCGTGGAAGCAGAAGAAGGGCATGTCGAGCAGGTCGAACAGTTCAAAGGCCACATCGGCCTTGAGCTTTGCGCCTTCCATGCCCTTGTCGAACCAGGGACGATCGAAGGTGCGGCCGCCAAACGGGTCGCCGCCTTCCCAGGCGAAGGTGTGCCAATAGGCAACGCCAGGACGGATATGGTCTTCCATGCGCTTGCCGAGGACAATTTCGTCCTTGTTGTAGTGGCGATAGGCCAGCGGGTTGGTGCTGTCGGCACCTTCGAATTTGACGGGCGAAATACCCTTGAAGAAATCAGTCACGAACGTGCCTCCTCGATGGCGGGGTAGAGCGCGCGATAGCGCGCATATTGGTCGGAATAGGCGGCCGACAGGGACTTGTCGGGCGCAATGACGGTTCTTATTGGCGGCATGGTCATGACCGTGGCGGGGCTGGCGCCTTCGGCGGCACAGAGGCCGAGCCGGGCAGCGCCCAGTGCGCCACCGAAATCGCCGTCCTCGGGCAGGGCGATTTCCATGTCGAGATTGGTGGCGATCATTTTCAGCCAGAGGGCCGATTTCGAACCACCGCCGACGGCCAGCAGCCGGTCGATTTTCGTGCCGGCGTCATGCAGCACGCGCTGGCTGTCGCGGAAGGCGAAGGTGACGCCTTCCATCACGGCCTGGGCGAGCCTGGCGGTATCGCTGGAATGGGACAGGCCGACAAAGGAGCCGCGCGCACCGGCATTGTTGTGTGGCGTCCGTTCGCCCGAGAGATAGGGCAGGAAGAGTTCCTCGCCCGGGCCCTTGAACTGCGCTTCGGCGGCGCCCGAAAGCTCGGCCTGCTTCTGGCCGGTGATGCGGCTCAGCCAGTTGAGGCTATCGGTGGCCGAGAGGATGACGCCCATCTGGTGCCAGGTATCGGGAATGGCATGGCAGAAGGCATGTACGGCGCCTTCGGTATTGGGGCTGAAGCGCTCATTGGACACAAAGAGCACGCCTGAGGTGCCGAGCGAGACAAAGCCTTCGCCGGGCCTAATGGCGCCGATGCCGCAGGCCGAGGCCGCATTGTCGCCCGCGCCGCCGGCGATCACGACCAGCCCATCCATGCCCCAGCGTTGCGCCAGGTCGCGCTTGAGATTGCCGGACACGGCCGAGCCTTCGACAAGGCGCGGCATGTGGCTGCGATCAAGGCCGGTAACGGCCAGCAGCTCATCGGACCAGTCACGTTTGCCGACATCGAGCCAGAGCGTGCCGGCAGCGTCGGACATGTCCTCGACATGCTCGCCGGCCAGCAGCAGGCGGACATAGGCCTTGGGCAGCAGGACCTTGGCGATCTTCTCGTAGACCTGCGGCTCATGCTTGCGCACCCAGGCGATCTTGGGCGCGGTAAAGCCGGGCATGGCAATATTGCCGGCCAGCTGGCGCAGGGAGGGGAGGGCGGCCTCCATCTCCTTGCATTCGGCGGCCGAGCGGCCGTCATTCCAAAGGATTGCCGGGCGCAAGACTTCGTCGTTCTTGCCCAGCAGGGTGGCGCCATGCATGTGGCCGGAGAGGCCGATGCCGCGCACCGAAGCCAGTTCGGACGGGTGGGACTGCTTGAGCTTGTCGACCGCTGCGAGGGTGGCATTCCACCAGTCGGCCGGGTTTTGCTCCGACCAGCCGGGGTGTGGGCGGACCGGTTCGACGGCGGCGGCCGAGGCCTCGCCGAGTGCCCGGCCATGCTCGTCGATCAGCAGCGCCTTGACGCCGGACGTGCCGATATCAATGCCAAGATAGGTCATGAGGCACGTACCTCAGTCACAAGTATGAACATATAATGAACGTCCTCCCAGCCCGTTTTCGGGCCCCGCCGGTTTGATGATTGGCCAGCTTCTTAGCGCAGATTGTCGCGCAGGAAAATCCCGATTTCAATGGGGTCGGTGGCGCCCCTGCCATTGCCGCCCAAAGCCAGGGTCCGGGCGGCAGCGATCGCCTCGCGGATTTCGCCATCGGGATTTTGGTCGAGCACCACGTCGATGGCGCCCGATTTGAGCCCCCTGCGGGTGGGTTCGGTCAGTTCGTGGGCGATGACGCGGATGGCGCCGGCCCGGCCCGAGGCTTCGAGGGCCGCAACGAGGCCGGCATTGCCGGCGCCGAGATTATAGAGCCCGCCCAGGTCGGGATGGCGCGCCAGCAGGTCGGTGACGATGGCCTCGGTCTCGCGCCGCTCGTCATGGCCTTCGATGGGGCCGATCAGCTCGACAGTGCCGAATTCGGCGGCCAGCGCGGCGCGGAAGCCGGCGAGGCGATCGGAATGGTCGCGCAGGTGGAGCGAGCCGGCAATCACCGCCACCTTGCCGCCCTGCGGCAGGAAGCGCCCGAGCAGCGAGGCTGCGGTGCGGCCGGCGGCGGCATTGTCGATGCCGATGAAATGGCGCCGTTGCGTGCCCGGCAGGTCCGAGACCAGCGTCATGACCACGATGCCCCGGCGGGTGGCGCCATCGACCGCCGCCTGCACCGAGGGCTCCTGGCTGGCCACGATGATGGCGCAGTCGCAGTGGCGCGGATCGAGGCCATCGAGGCTCTGCGCCAGCGCATCGGCATCGAGCGCGCGGATGCGCAGCGTTTCGATATGCACCCGGTCGGTGAGGGCAGGGCCGGCGCGGCGCTCCACTGCATCGGCAAGGCTCGCCATGAATTCATTGGAGCCATCGGGAATGATGAAGGTGAGCTTGAGATCGCGGGCGCGCGCCAGGAGCGAGGCGCCCAGGTCGCGCTGAAAGCCGATCTCGGCAATGGCCGCTTCCACCCGCTCGACCGTCGCGGCGCGCACGCCGGGGCGGCCGTTGAGCACGCGGTCAACCGTGGCCAACGATACGCCCGCCGTGCGTGCCACGTCATGCACGGTGACCCGCCGTCTCAAACCGATCTCGTTCACGTATCCTCCCCGGCGCCTTTGCCCCGAGCTTTGGCAGGCCGGGACAAAAGGTCAAGTGCGACGTTGCAGCGCCATGAAAAAGCAGGCTACACGTGGCCCGCAATTTGAGGAGGCAGGCATGGCCATTGCGGTTTCGACATTCGGTGAACACCAGGGCAAGCGGGTGGACCAGTTCCGCCTCGTCAGCAATACCGGGGTCACCGTCGATCTCATCGGCTATGGCGTGGTGGTGCGCGACTGGCGCGTGCCGGTGGCGGGCGGCGAGCGCTCGGTGGTGCTGGGCTTTGAGCAGTTCGATGCCTATCCCGCCCATAGCCCGCATCTGGGCTCGCTGGCTGGCCGCGTCGCCAACCGCATCAAGGACGCCTCGTTCGAGCTCAATGGCAAGACCTACAAGCTGCCCGCCAATGCCGGCAACCTGCAGCTGCATGGCGGCGCCGAGGGCCTGGGCCGGCAGGTCTGGGACGGGCAGGTCGACGAGGCCAACAATGCCGTGCGCTTCACCCATTTCTCGCCCGATGGCGCCATGGGCTATCCCGGCAATGTCAATTTCTCGGCGACCTATACGCTCAAGGGCAACAAGCTGCGGCTGGAGCTGAACGCCACCACCGACCAGGCTACCCCGATCAGCCTGGTGCAGCACCAGTATTTCAACCTGGGCACCACGGACGATGTGCTCGACCACACAATTCAGGTCAATTCGAGCGCCTATACCGAACTGGGCAGCGACCTGGCGCCGACCGGCGCCATCCTGCCGTCACGCGGCACGATCTATGACCTGCGTACGCCCCGAACCATGCGCGACGCGGCCGGCAAGCCGGTGGACTACGATATCGGCATGGTGCTCGATACCGGCCGGACCCTCACCGACCCCGTCGCCAGTGTGGTCGCGCCGGACAAGGACCTGACGCTCAAGCTGTGGACGGACCGGCCGGGCGTGCAGGTCTATAACGGGGTCTGGACCGATATCGCGGTGTCGGGCCTTGGCGGCAAAAGCTATGGCAAGCATTCCGGCTTCTGCCTCGAAGACCAGGCCTTTGCCGATGCGGTGCACAATCCGCATTTCCCCAATGTGATCTATTCGCCGGAACGCCCCTATAGCCACTGGTGCGAAATCGAGATCGGGTAAGCAGACCTCGCAGCCGGCCCCCCGCGCTTGACCTGCTGCCAAATCCTGTCAGCAGGCTTGCTGCCACCGCCTGTCAGGGCCATGCGGCATGGTCTCTCCAGCAAACCGGAGAGACACCATGCCCAAGCCGTTCACCATCGCCATTGCCGACGCCGAGATTGCCGACCTCAAGGCCCGGCTGGCGGCCACCCGTTTTCCGCAGACCCTGGCGGGCGTCGGCTGGAATTATGGCATCGAGGATGGCTTCCTGCGCCGCTTCGTCGACTATTGGGCCAACCAGTATGACTGGCGCGCCGCCGAGGCCCGGCTCAACGGCTTTGCGCAGTTCATCGAGGAGATCGAGGGCGAGGCGGTGCATTTCGTCCACGCCAAGGGTCGGGGCGAGACCAATGTGCCGCTCCTGCTGACCAATGGCTGGCCGTCCAATTTCGTCGAATTGCTGCCGCTGGTGCCGCTGCTGACCGAGCCGGTCGATGGCGTCGCCTTCGACGTCGTCATTCCCTCGCTGCCCGGCTATGGCTTTTCGGGCCAGCCGACCCGGCCCGGCATGAATCTCAGCGCCGTGGCCCCGCTCTGGGCCGAGCTGATGACCCGGCTGGGCTATGAGAAATTCCTCATGTCGGGTTCGGACCTGGGCGGCGGCACGGAAATGGCGCTGGTGCGCGACTTTCCGCAGCGGCTGATCGGGGCGCATTACGTCAATGTCTTTTCGGGCTTCCCCCGGCCGGGCGATCCGACCCCAGAGGAGCAGGCCTATTTCGCCAAGGTCGACTACTGGACCTTTGCCGAGAGCGCCTATGCCATGATCCAGGGCACCAAGCCGGCAACGCTCGCCGTGGGGCTCAACGATTCCCCCGCGGGGCTGGCCGCCTGGATCCTCGAGAAATATCGCAGCTGGAGCGATGATGGCGGGGACATCGCCAATGCCTTCGAGCTCGAAGACCTGGCGACGATCCTCTCGGTCTACTGGTTCACCCAGACCATCGGCTCCTCGGTCCGGCTCTACAAGGAAGCCTTTGCCGATAGCGAGCTGACCAAACTCCCGGCCAGGCACGACGTGCCGCATGCCGTGCTGCTGCCGCCCGCCGACAATCCGGCACCCCGGGCCTGGGGCGAGCGGAACCTGCACAATATCGTGCGCTGGACGGAGCTCAGCGAGGGCGGCCATTTCCCCGCGCTCGAAGTGCCCGAGGCCATGGCCCATGACATCCGCGCGTTTCATGGCCAGATTGCCTGAGCCAGTCTCCACTTCCCCTCTCCCCTTGAGGGAGAGGGACGATCCGACGCGTTCAGCGGAGGATCAGGGTGAGGGGTGCTGCGTACGCCCATGCCAGAAGCACGGAAGAGACCCCTCATCCGCCCTTCGGGCACCTTCTCCCTCAAGGGGAGAAGGGGGACCTGGCGCTCGCCTTTGGGCCATGGACCAGGTCGGCAGAATCTGGCATCCAAGGCAGGCTGGGGAGAACGAAACATGGACAAAACCGAGCGCCTGTTTGCGGTCATGGATGCGCTGCGGCGGCATCGCCGGCCGGTCACGGCGGCCGCCCTTGCCGAGGAACAGGGCGTTTCCGTGCGCACGCTCTATCGCGACGTACAGACGCTGGTGGGGCTGGGCGCGCCGATCGACGGCGAAGCGGGGGTTGGCTACATGCTAAAGCCCGGCTTCTTCCTGCCGCCCCTGATGTTCACGCCCGAAGAGCTCGAAGCGCTGGTGCTGGGCGCCCGCTGGGTCGGGGCGCAGCCCGACGACGGGCTGGGCGCGGCGGCGAAAAATGCGCTGGCCAAGATCGCCACCGCCTCGCCCGAAGACCTGCGCGACCGCATCAACGATACCGGGCTTTGGCCCGTCGCGGTGTGGAGCGCCGATTCCCGGCAACCCATGCCGATTCTGGGCCAGGTGCGCCAGGCAATGCGCGTCGAAAAGGCCCTGCAGATTTCCTACGAGGATGAGGGCGGCAATCCGTCCGAGCGATCGATCTGGCCGGTGCAGCTGGCCTATTACGAGGGCAAGCAGGTGATCGCCGCCTGGTGCTGCCTGCGCGCCGCCTTCCGCAATTTCCGCACCGACCGCATCGTGGCGCTGACGCTGACCGAGGAGCGCTATGGCAAGCGCCGCGCCGTGCTGGAACGCGAATGGCGCGACAGCTGGCAGCATGACCGGCGCTATGGCGGGGCGGATTTGTAGGGGTCTCCTCCACTTGCGGGGAGCGTGTGGACATTCGCGGTCCCCGATCGTGCAGTCGACACCCTCCCCCCTGCGGGGAGGGATCAAGGGAGGGGGATGTTTAGCCCGGATATCCGGGCCAACCGCCACCCCCTCCCAGCCTCCCCCGTCGAGGGGGAGGTGCCGTTCCGTTCATGGGCGAGATCGTGCCCACCTGTAGCTACCCCATGCGCCCATAAAGGCTTTCCGGGCGGATCATGTCGTCGAGCCGGAAGCGGTGATCGGCCGGGGGATGCGCGCGCTGGCCGCATTCGAGCCGCGGGCAGATGCGGCAGCCGACGCCGATGGGGACGAGCTGGCTGTCGCCCCCCAGATCCATGCCGTCCGAATAGATCATCTCCCGCGCATGGTGGATCGAACAGCCCAGGCCGATCGACATGTAGCGGCGCGGCGCATTGTAGCGGTGATCGCCCTTGGCGATGGTGCGGGCAATGCAGAAATAGCGCTGTCCGTCCGGCATCTGGCTGAGCTGGATATTGATGCGTTCGGGCGCCAGGAAGGCCGAATAGATGTTCCAGCGCGGGCAGGCGCCCGAATGGCGCGGGATGTGGATGCCCGAGAGCGAGAAGCGCTTGGAGATATTGCCGGCAATGTCGGTGCGTACCAGATGCAGCGGAATGCCCGAGGCGCCCTTCCTTTGCAGCGTCGTCATGCGGTGGCAGACCTGCTCGAAGCTGGCGCCGAAGCGGCGGCCGATGCGCTCGATGTCGTAGCGATAGTCGCGGCAGGCGCGCAGGAACGGCGCATAGGGCATGATGAGTGCCGCGGCGAAATAGGCCGAGAGCACATTGCGGGCCAGGGCCGGCGCGTCGCCCTCGGGCAGGGATGACGCAGCAATGATGGCGTCGATCTCGCTGCCGGCCGCCAATTGCCCCAGCTGGTGGGCGACGAGGAACAAGGCCGATTCGGCCGGCAGGATGTCGGAGACCAGCAGGTGATTGCGCCGCGGCTCGAGTTGGCGGGCAATGCCGTGCGGCAGGGAGGCCAGCTGCACCTCGACGCCGAAGACATTGAACAGATAGGTGCGCAGGCCATAGTCGAAATTGTCGGCGGCATGGTCGATATCGGCACGGATGCGCTCGGCGGCGTCTTCCAGCGCGGGGAAGTGGTTGGCGCTTTCCTGCAGGAAGTCGGAAATGGCGTCGGTGGCGAGGTGGAAGGGCTCGGCCTCGTCGGCGGCCTGCGGCGCCGGACCGTCCTTGGCCACCAGGCGATAGCGATCATAGAGCTTGAGGATGGCGCGCGCCGCGGCCGGATTGGCATGGGCCAGGTCGCGGATTTCCAGATTGGTGACATCGCTATCGGCGAAGAGATCGTCGCCGAAGGCCTCCATCAGGTCGCCGACCAGCCGGCCCTCGTCGCTGTCGACCAGCTCGCCCGGCTCGACGCCGAAATGGCCGGCGATCGAGAACAGCAGCGGCACGGTAACCTTGCGGCGATTGTGCTCGATCAGGTTGAGGTAGCTGGCCGAAATGCCCAGCGCCTGGGCGAGATCGGCCTGGGCCAGTTTGCGCTGCCGCCGCAGGCGCTTGATGCGCCCGCCGATCTGCATGTTGGACGTCTCGTCCATGCTTCCTCCTCCGTACGGCTTGACAGACTTTACAAATCTGGCACCCGAAATTCACCGCGCTTTACAGCTTTACTGGCCATTATGCGGTTATTTCTTGCATGTTCAGGCCATTTGTCAAATCTTTACAGCAACGAAGTGAGGAGACTTTAGCATGAGCCCGTCGATCAGCGAGCGCGAGGAATATCTGACCATCATCGCCCCCACGGCCGTGCAGGCCATGGAACAGTTCAAGGCCCGCGGGCTGGACGCGCAGGGCTATGCCATTGCCGGCAAGATCGGCCGCCACCAGTTTTCGCTGGTCGGCGGGGAGGGCAGCACGGAGCTGTTTTCCGGCAATGGCATGATCGCCGCGACGTTTTCGCGGAAGGTGCTGGGGTAGCTTCTTCCCCCTCTCCCCTTGAGGGAGAGGGTGGTTCTTCCGCGTCCAGCGGAAGAACCGGGTGAGGGGTGCTGCGCCATCCCATGCGTCAGAGCTGTTGATAGCGCAGGACCCCTCATCCGCCCTTCGGGCACCTTCTCCCTCAAGGGGAGAAGGGAAGACACCCCGTTTTGCTTCACGTGAATCACGAAATCCGCCGGCCCACCGGACCGGCGAAGCCATGTCCCAAGGAGGAGACCACCATGCTCGACAAGCCGATTTTCCCGACGCCCGACTATGCGCCCGATCGCTGGCGCAATATTGCCCGCACCTATAGCCAGGCCGATGTGGCGCGGCTGTCGGGATCGCTGCCGATCCGCCATACGCTGGCCGAGAATGGCGCCAAGCGGCTGTGGGAATTGCTGCATAGCGAGGATTTCGTGCCGACGCTGGGCACCTTTACCGGCAACCAGGCGGTGCAGCAGGTCAAGGCCGGGCTCAAGGCGATCTATCTTTCCGGCTGGCAGGTCGCGGCGGACGCCAATACGTCGGGCAATATGTATCCCGACCAGAGCCTTTATCCGGTCGACAGCGTGCCAAGCGTGGTCAAGCGCATCAACAAGGCGCTGCAGCGGGCCGACCAGATCCAGACCATGGAACAGGCGGACGGCGTGGCGACGACCGATCTCGACTTCTTCGTGCCGATCATTGCCGATGCCGAGGCCGGCTTTGGCGGCGCGCTCAATGTGTTCGAGCTGATGAAGGCGATGATCGAAGCCGGCGCGGCTGCCGTGCATTTCGAGGACCAGCTCGCCTCGGAAAAGAAGTGCGGGCATCTGGGCGGCAAGGTGCTGGTGCCGACGAGCCAGTTCATCCGCACGCTCAATGCGGCGCGGCTGGCGGCGGATGTCATGGGCGTGCCGACGCTGATCATGGCGCGCACCGATGCGGAAGCGGCGCGGCTGATCACCTCGGATATCGACCCCTATGACGCGCCCTTTGTCAGCAAGGAGCGCACGGCCGAGGGCTTCTACCAGCTCAAGGGCGGCATCGACGCCGCCATTGCCCGCGGCATCGCCTATGCGCCCTATGCGGACCTGATCTGGTGCGAGACCTCCAAGCCGGACCTGGCGGAGGCGAAGAAGTTTGCCGAGGCGGTGCGCAAGGCGCATCCCGAGCAGATGCTGGCCTATAACTGCTCGCCCAGCTTCAACTGGGCCAAGCACATGGACGAGGCCGCCATGGCCAGCTTCCAGCGCGAAATCGCCGCCATGGGCTACAAGTACCAGTTCATCACGCTGGCGGGCTTCCACAATCTCAGCCTCACCACGTTCGAACTGGCCCGCGCCTACAAGCAGGACGGCATGGCCGGCTATAGCCGCCTGCAGCAGGCCGAATTCGCCGCCGAGGCGCATGGTTTCTCGGCGGTCCGGCACCAGCGCGAAGTGGGCACCAGCTATTTCGACGCCGTGGCCATGGCGGTGAGCGAAGGCAAGAGCGCGACCACCGCAATGGGCGAAAGCACGGAGACGGCGCAGTTCCACTGAGGGGCGATTGATCTCGCCCAACCCACCGGACCCACCCTCCCCCTTGTGGGGAGGGTGTCGACTGAAAGCTTTGTCTTCACCCAAAGGTGGGCAAAAGCGCGCCCAGCCAGCCGAAGGCCAGGGCAGCGAGGCCCAGCGTGTGGACCAGGGCAATGGTCCAGGTCATGGCGACGAAGCGCGGCTTGACCGTCTTGTGGCGATAGACTTCCTGCGCCGCCAGGCCACCGATAATGCCGAAGCAGAGGTCGACCACATGCAGGTTGGTCTCGCTGACGCGGTATTTGCCGGTCAGGGCATAGAGCTTGTCGAAGCGGTAGAGCAGGGCCGATGCCGCGCCCATGCCGGCATAAAGCAGGCCCAGCCAGACCGGGGCCCGGTCGCCGGCAATGGCCCAGAGAATGAGGAGCGTCATCAGCGTCGCGGCGGCCGTGCGCAGGCCGAGCTTGAAGCGCGACACCCCGCCCGAGCCCTGCCGGACATCGCGCAGGCTGGGCGATGGGGCTGGGGTGGTGGCGGTGATGATCACATCGATGGCCGAGGGGCGACCCTTGCGGCCGGTGCCGGTGGCGAAGGACATGGTGTCGCCGATGCGCGGCCGGGCGCCCGGCGTGACCTTGGAAATGTGGACATAATAGTCCCGCCCCGTGTCATCGCGCACGAAGCCATAACCGCTCTTGTTATTCCACTGAATCAGTTCGCCGGCTTTGCGCATCGTCATCCTGCTGGCACCTGACGGCGACAATTATGGGGCAGGAGGTTAACGCGGCTTCACCAATTGCAGTTTATTATTGATCGTCATTCGACGATGGGTTTAGGCTTGCCCCTGCGTCAACCTGACTTCAGCTGCTGCCATGTCCGAATCGGCCAAACGCTTCGTTCTCAATCAACTTGAAAAAGCCGGCGTCACGCTCAACGGCGCCGCCCCCTGGGACCCGCAGGTGCATGACGATCGCCTCTGGGCGCGGCTGTTGCGCGACGGCACGCTGGGCCTGGGCGAAAGCTATATGGAGGGCTGGTGGGATGCCGAGGCGCTCGACCAGTTCCTGTTCCGCCTGGTCAATGCCAGCATCCAGGATGCCTTTCCCAAGGACCTGGCGGTGATGTGGAGCGTCGCCCGCGGCCGGCTGCTCAACCTGCAGCGCCTGCGCGTCACCGAAGTGGGCGAGAAGCATTACGATATCGGCAACGACCTCTATGCCGCCATGCTCGACCGGCGGATGATCTATTCCTGCGCCTATTGGCAGGACGCCAGGGATCTCGACGCCGCCCAGGAGGCCAAGCTCGACCTGGTCTGCCGCAAGCTGGGCCTCGCCCCGGGCATGCATATCCTCGATATCGGCTCGGGCTGGGGCGGCTTTCTCAAATTCGCGGCCGAACGCTATGGCGTGTCCGGACTGGGCGTCACGGTCAGCAAGGAGCAGGCGGCCCTCGCCAATGAACGCAATGCCGGCCTGCCGGTCGAGACGCGGCTGCTCGACTACCAGGCGCTGGAGGGCAAATTCGACCGCATCATCTCGATCGGCATGTTCGAGCATGTGGGCTACAAGAATTACCGCGCCTATTTCGAGAAAACCGCCAGCATGCTGGCAGCAGACGGCCTGTTTCTGCTGCACACGATTGGCGGACAGCACTCCACGACGCATGGGGATCCGTGGAGCGAGAAATACATCTTCCCCAACGGCATGCTCCCCTCCATCGCCCAGATCGGCAAGGCCATCGAAGGTCGTTTCGTCATGGAGGACTGGCACAATTTCGGCGCCGACTATGACAAGACCCTGATGGCCTGGCACGAGCGGTTCGAGGCGGCATGGCCGCAGCTAAGTGCCTCGTATGACGCGCGTTTTTACCGGATGTGGCGCTATTATCTCAACGTCTTCGCCGCCCTGTTCCGCGCCCGCCACCTCAGCCTGTGGCAGGTGGTGCTGTCGCCCCGCGGCGTACCCGGCGGCTATGCCAGCATCCGCTGACACCGATTCACGTGAAACACTTATCCACAGGCTTATGCACAGGTCCTAAGCCACGCCCAGGTTGAGCCGATAGCTCAACGCCTCGGCAATATGGGGCCGCCCCACCGTCTCAACCCCGGCCAGATCAGCCAGGGTGCGGGCCACCTTGAGCACGCGGTGATAGGCGCGGGCGGAGAGGTTGAAGCGCTCGGCGGCCTGCAGCAGCAGGGTCTGGCTGTCCTTATCGGGATTGACCACCGCCTCGATCAGCGTCGGTCCAGCGGCCGCATTGGTGAAGACGTCGGGCGCGCCGTGTTCGGCGAAGCGCTGGCGTTGCCGGGCGCGGGCGCGGGCTACCCGCTCGGCCACCACGGCCGAGCTTTCGGCTGCCGCGGCAGGCGCGATCATGTCGGCGGCGGTGACGGCCGGCACGTCGATACGGATATCGATGCGATCGAGGAAAGGCCCCGAGACCCGGCTCTGGTAATCATCGGCGCAGGCCTTGCCGCGCCGGCAGGCGTGGCCCGGCGTGCCGGCCAGCCCGCATTTGCAGGGGTTCATGGCCGCGATCAGCTGCACACGGCTGGGATAGCTCACCCGAGCATTGGCCCGCGCAATCACCGTCTCCCCGGACTCCAGCGGCTGGCGCAGGCTGTCGAGCACGCTGGGGGCAAATTCGGGTAATTCGTCGAGAAAGAGCACGCCGTTGTGGGCCAGGCTCACCTCGCCTGGCCGCACCCGCAGGCCGCCGCCGACCAGCGCGGCCATGGAGGCGGAATGATGCGGCGCGCGGAAGGGCCGGCGATCGGAAAGGGCGCCATTGACCAGCTCGCCGGCAATCGACTGGATCATGGAAATATCGAGCAGTTCGCGCGGATCAAGCGGCGGCAGGATGGAGGGCAGCCGCGCCGCCAGCATGGATTTGCCGGCGCCGGGCGGCCCCACCATCAGCATATTGTGCCCGCCGGCTGCCGCCACTTCCAGCGCGCGCCGCGCCACCAGCTGGCCGCGCACTTCGCTGAGATCGGGCAGGGCCGTATTTGGCAATTGCCGGCGCGGGACGGGCCTGGCCGCCAGCTGATGACCGGTGAGGTGATTGGCGAGGGCCAGGAGGCTCTCGGCGGCGACGATATCAAGCTCTTCACCGGCCCAGGCGGCCTCGGCTCCCGAGGGCTCGGCGCAGATCAGCCCCAGGTCGCGGCTCTGGGCGGCGATGGCGGCCGGCAATATGCCGCCGACATGGGCAAGGCGCCCATCCAGCCCCAATTCGCCCAGCGCCAGATAGCCATCGAGCGCATCCTGCGGGATGGCGCCAATGGCGGCCATGATGCCCAGGGCGATGGGAAGGTCATAGTGGCTGCCTTCCTTGGGCAGGTCGGCCGGGGCCAGATTGACGACGATGCGCTTGGGCGGCAGGCCGAGGCCGGAGGCGATCAGTGCGGCGCGGACGCGCTCGCCGGATTCGTTGACGGCCTTGTCGGGCAGGCCGACCAGAATGATCTTGGGAATGCCCGGAGCGATCTGCACCTGCACATCGACCGGCACCGCCTCGATGCCCTGAAACGCCACGGTGGCGACGCGGGTGACCATGCCCAATTCCCCAAGCCCGTGGGCAGCTTAGCAAAGGCAATTTCGGCAAACAAGAACGTAAAGCGAACAAATTACGACCTGTTAACCACGCCCTTTGCCACAAAGGTAAACCTAATCGCTCATTAACCCGCCCATGTTGAATCAAAGGCTCATTTGTAGTCCTGCGTGAGTGGTTTCCTGATGTTTGCCAGCCGGCCTTTTCCCTCGTTTTCCACGATCGCAAAGGGCACGATCTCGGCCGTTCTGGCCGCAGTGCTGGTGGCGTGTTCCTCGGGCGGCGGGCTCTATGGCCCGATCCAGGGCGACAATCGCCCGCATTCGGGCGTCGACCGCGCCCGCACGCTGCCGATCCAGGGGATCGACGTGGCGCGCTACCAGGAAAATGTCGATTTCCGCCAGGCCTTTGCCTCGGGCATCCATTTCGTCTTCATGAAGGCGACCGAGGGCAAGGACTATATCGACCCCAATTTCCGCACCAACTGGGTGCGCGCGCGCGATGCCGGCATGCCGCGCGGCGCCTATCACTTCATGACCTGGTGTTCGCTGGCCTCAGAACAGGCAGTGTGGTTCGCCCAGAACGTGCCGAACGACCCCGATGCCTTGCCGCCGGTGCTCGATCTGGAGTGGAACAACCATTCGAGTTGCAAGGTCAAGCCGAACCGGGCCGATGCCCTGGAAAAGATCCGCTACATGCTCGACGCCATGGAGCGCCATACCGGCAAGCTGCCCATCATCTATACCGACATGAACTTCCACCGCGACATCATGGCGGGCGAGTATTTCCCCAATGCCTTCTGGCTGCGCTCCACCGCCGCCGAGCCGCATGAGCGCTATGGCAACCGCACGTGGACCTTCTGGCAGTGGACACAGACCGGGGTGGTGCGCGGCGTGCGCGGCGAGGTCGACCGCAATGCCTTCTATGGCAATCAGAACGACTGGATCACCTTCCTGCTGACCGGTTGCGATCCGCGCGCCATCGCCTCGCTGGGCCCGACCGGCCGTTGCCAATCAGCCAAGTAATCCGGGGACTTGCCAGCGATTCGCCACAGGTCTAGCCTCCGCTCGATATTGATCCGGGCACGTGGCCCGCAGCGAGGAGAAACGGGACCATGGCCAAAGGTCAGATGAAGAGCAACAAGGAAGCCAAGAAGCCGAAAAAGGACAAGATTGCCGCCGCCAAGCCGATCACGGGCCTGGGCTCGGGCAGCGCCGGCAACGCCAAGAAATAGGCTTTGATGCAGGATTGAACGAGGGGCGGCCGGCGCAAGCGGGCCGCCTTTTGCATGTCACGCCGCCGGGGCCTCGATCGGCAGCAGGATTTCGGAACGTGCCGTGGTCGTGGTGCTGGCACTGGCGGCCAGCATGGCCATGATGAAGAGCAGCAGAATGGCGGCAACACGCACTTGTCCGGTCCTCCAGGCAGGTCTGCCACCTTGATGGACTGCTTGCCCGGAGCCGGTCAACAACGGCGTTAAGACTTGCTTAACGCGACAATTTTCTGAAAATTCAACGGGTTGTCAGGTCGCGGCGCCGAGCAGGCCGCTGGTCCTGATGCCGTCGAAGACAAACTGCACGGCCAGGGCTGCCAGCAGAATGCCAACGACGCGCGACACCACGGCAAGACCGGTGACGCCGAGCAGGCGCTGGATGGGAATGGCCACCAGCAGCGTCAGCCAGGCCAGGAACAGGATCACCACGATCGCCGCCAGCACGGCCCAGAATTCGAGGTCGGTCCGCGTGCCAGTGGTCAGCAGGATGACGGCGCTGATGGCGCCGGGCCCGGCCAGCAGCGGCATGGCGAGCGGAAAGACGGCGATATCGTCGCGCGAGCGGGCTTCCACCTCTTCCTGGTCGGTGATGTCGGTGCCGCCGGAATGACGGGCAAAGACCATGTCGATGGCGATCAGGAACAGCAGCAGGCCGCCGGCGGTGCGCAAAGCCGGAATGGTGATGCCGAAGATGTCGAGGATCGGGTTACCCAGCACGCCGAAGAGCAGCAGGATCAACCCGGCAATGATGACGCCGCGCGTGGCAAAGGCAAAGCGCTGCTTGGCCGTGTTGTGCTTGGTGAGGGCGGCGAAGATGAAGGCGATATCGGCCACGCCCACGGTGGCAAACAGGGTCGCGAAGGCGACCAGAAATGTCGTGGTGGGCATGACGCTGTTCCCCCGCTGCGTCGGCTAGACCTAGCCGTTTCGCAAGAGCTTGCCCAGCCCCCGAGGCACTAGAGCATGCGCGCGCCGGTTGCCAGACAGGCCAGCAGGATCAGGGCGAGGCCGTCGATCCAGCCGCGCCCGCGCGTCAGCCACGCCGGCATGGGCCGTGTCGTGGGCAGGAAGCGGACAAGCCAGACCGCGCCATAGAGCACCCAGACGGCAAAGAAGGCCACCATCAGCAGGTCCGCCCAGCCGGAGCGGTTGAAGCCGACCATGACGCGGGTAATGCCGGCACCGAGCAGGATGGAGAGCAGATAGAAGCCGGTGACGAAAAGCGTATTGCGCCAATAGGGCAGGGTCAGCCGCTGATCGACCGGCAGGCTCCGGCGCCAGCGGCGGAACAGGAACCAGCCGAGGCCGGACAGGACCAGCCCAACCAGCAGCCACATCAGGCGCGGCGCTTTTCGATGGCGTCCCAGATCATGACGGCGATGTCCGGCCCGCCGAAGCGCTTGATCTCGCGGATGCCGGTGGGGGAGGTGACGTTGATCTCGGTGAGATAGTCGCCGATGACGTCGATTCCGACGAAGATCATGCCGCGCTCCTTGAGCGCCGGGGCGATGGTGGCGCAGATTTCGCGCTCGCGGGTGGTAAGTTCGCTCAGTTCCGGGCGGCCGCCGACATGCATGTTGCTGCGCGCTTCGCCATCGGCGGGTATGCGGTTGAGCCCGGCCACCGGCTCGCCATCGACGATGATGATGCGCTTGTCGCCCTTGCGCACGTCGGGCAGGTATTTCTGGATCATGAAGGGTTCGCGGTAGTTCTGCTCGAACAGCTCGAGCAGGCTCGCCAGGTTATGGTCGCCCTCCTGGATGAAGAAGACGCCGGCCCCACCATTGCCGTAGAGCGGCTTGACGATGATATTGCCGTGCTCCCTGCGGAAATCGTAGATCATCTCGCGGTCACGCGTCACCAGAGTGGGCGGCATCAGCTCGGGGAAATCGGTAACGAGGATCTTCTCGGGCGCATTGCGGACCGCGGCTGGCGGGTTCACCACGAGCACCTGGGGATGCAGCTTTTCCAGCAGGTGGGTCAGGGTGATGTAGTTCATGTCGAAGGGCGGATCCTGGCGCATATGGATCACGTCCTGGGTCGAGAGATCGACCCGGCGCGCCTCGCCCAGCGCGAAATGCTCGCCCTTGGGCTTGTCGAACACCTCGATCGGCTGGGCCAGAGCCGAGACCGTGTGGCCACGCAGCGCCAGGGTGTCGGGCGTGTAATGCAGCAGCGCATGGCCGCGTGCCTGCGCTTCTAGCATCATGGCGAAGGTGGAATCGCCGCGCGGATTGATGGTGGCGACATGGTCCATCTGGACCGCGACTTTGAGCGACATGAAAGCCCCTTAGCATAGCGTCGAGCGTAGATGACATGACGCGGGACGCCAGCCGATGCAAGGGGGCGGGCGCGAAGTTCTGCCGATTGGCACCTGTCACGATCGAGGCGCATGATGGCCCCACTGTTGCGGGGGAGGGCATCATGAAGATCGCGGCATTCAATGTGGAGAATCTGTTCGACCGGCCGAAGGCCTTCAATCTGGAGGATCATGCAAAGGGCGCGGCCATTACCGATGCGGTGGCCGAGCTCAATGTGCTGATCAACAAGGACGAATACAGCGCTGCCGACAAGGCGCGCATGCTGGTGCTGATCGGGGAGCTCAAGCTGACATCGAGCAACCCGCCTTTCGTCAATTTCCGCAAGATACGCGGCGCCTTCTGGAAGAAGCCGCGCAATGGGCCGCTTGAGATCGTCGCCAATGGCCGCGGCGACTGGGTCGGCTGGGTGGAGCTCAAGACCGAACACAACAATGCCGTGGCGGTGATGAATACCGGGCGGGTGATCAAGGAGGTCGGCGCCGATATCCTGGCGGTGATCGAGGCGGAAGATCGCGTGGCACTGATGCAGTTTTCCGACCAGGTGCTCAAGAAGCTGGATGGCGCGCCCTATGACGAGATCATGCTGATCGACGGCAATGACCAGCGCGGCATCGATGTGGGGCTGATGGTCACCAATGGCTTTTCGGTGGGGCTGATGCGCAGCCACATTGCCGACATGCTGCCCAATGGCGAGCGGGTGTTTTCGCGCGACTGCCCGGAATATCAGGTGATCACGCCGAGTGGGGAGATCATCTGGGTCCTGCCCAGCCACTTCAAATCCAAGTATGGCGGCAATGACCCCAGCTCGGTCAAAAAGCGCGCTGCACAGGCCGAGCGCACGGCCGAGATCTATGAGGCCCTGCGAGCGGATGGACAGGACAAGGTCGTGGTGCTGGGCGATCTCAACGATACGCCCGATGCGGCGCCGCTGCAGCGCCTGCTGGCACAGACCGACCTCAAGGAGGTGACCGAGCATCCCCGTTTCTCACCTGGCCAGTTCAGCGGCATCGGCACCTATGGCACGGGCAGCAAGGCGCACAAGATCGACTACCTGCTGCTCTCGCCGGCGCTCTTTGCGCGTGTGACCGCGGCGGGCCTGTTCCGCAAGGGCGCCTGGACCGCCTCGGGCCGCTGGGAGATGTTTCCCGAGCTGGAAAGGGACATCCATGCCGCCAGCGACCATCACCTGATCTGGGCGGACATTTCCGACTAGGCGCGCCCCTAACCGCCAAAGGCATCCTTGATGTGGCGCGGCCAGCGGCCGGGCGTGAGGAAGATGACGTCGAAGCGCAGCGGCGAGGCTGCCCGTGCCGGGTGGCGCGCCTGCCAATATTGCGCCGCGCGCAGGATGCGGGAGCGGTTGATACCCTCCAGCGTCTCGGCCTCGGTGGCGGCCCGGCTGCGCGCCTTGACCTCGACAAAGACCACGGTACCGAAGCGCTCGGCGATGAGGTCGATCTCGCCCACCGGGGTTTTGTAGCGGCGCGACAGGATGCGGTAGAACTGGAGGCGCAGGAACCAGGCCGCCAGCGCCTCGCCGCGATGGCCGCCGAGATAGGCGGCGATGCGCGCCTTACTCTTGGGCTTTGAGGGCGAGGGCGGCATCATAGACTTCCTTGCGCTTGAGGCCGAACTGCTCGGTCACCGCATCGACCGCGGCGCGCAGCGGCTGGTCGGCCATGGCGGCCAGCAGGGCGGCCTGCCAGTCGGCCGCATCGGGGGCAGCTGCTTCGGCGGCGCCGGCCACGACGATGACCGCCTCGCCCTTGGTCTCGCTATCGGCAAACTCGGCGGCCAGTGCCGGCAGGGTGCCGCGATGCACGCGCTCGAATCGCTTGGTCAGCTCCAGCGCCACGGCAGCCTGCCGTTCGCCCCAGGCCTCGGCCATGGCGGCCAGCGTATCGTCGAGCCGGCGCGGGCTTTCGTAGAAGACCAAAGTTTCACGTGAATCGCGCAGGGACTTGAGCGCATTGGCCCGGGCACCCGCCTTAGGGGGCAAGAAGCCGTGAAAGGCGAAGGCATCGGTGGGCAGGCCCGCCACGACCAGCGCCGAGAGCAGGGCCGAGGCGCCGGGAATGGGAAAGACCGGCTGGCCGGCCTCGGCCAGCGCCCGGATCAGCGGAAAGCCGGGATCGGAGAGCAGGGGCGTGCCGGCATCCGAGATCAGCGCGATGGCATCGCCACCGGCCACGCGCCGCACGATGTCATCGGCCTTGGCCCGTTCATTATGCTCATGCAGCGCGATGCGCCGCCCCTTGATGCCGTAGTGGTCGAGCAGGCGGGCCGACATGCGCGTATCCTCGCAGAGGATCACCGAGGCGGCGGCGAGGGTCTCGAGGGCGCGGATGGTGATGTCGCGCAGATTGCCGATCGGGGTCGCCACCACATAAAGGCCCGGCGCCAGCGGCGGCGCGGAAAAAGTGGAGCCGGCGATGAAATAGCCCGAATTGGTGTCAGCCATGCGCCAGAGTTCCGGTCGGTTGAGAATTGGTTAAGCAATGCGGTTCTAAATGTTAACAGTCTGCTAGCAAATCCGGGGCAAGCGTGACGGCACATCCAATGTCATGGCATGGCATAGCACAGGCCTTGGGCGCGGTGGCGCTGCTGGTGCTATCGGCCTGTTCACCCATCCAGCTGGGTTCGCGCACGCTCGATTTCGGCGCGCCTCCGGCCCAGACTATCCAAGCCCCGGTCACGATGCCAGCCGGGCCTTCGCAGAGCTTCGGGCGCGGACCGGTCAAGGTGGCGCTGCTCTTGCCGCTGAGCGGAGACAATGGCATTGCCGCGGTCGGCCAATCGCTCGCCAATGCCAGCCGCCTGGCCATCGCCTTCATCGAGGCCAATCCCAATATCGCGGAAAACATCACCATCACGCTGCGCGATACCGGCACGAGCGTCGCCGGCGCGACAGCGGCGGCCAGCGCGGCGGTCACCGATGGCGCCAGGCTGATCCTGGGGCCGCTGCGCGCCGACCAGGTAACGGCGGCCGGCGCCGTTGCCCACTCTGCCGGGCTGCCGCTGATCGGCTTTTCCAACAATCCGACGGCGGCCAGCCCGGGCGTCTACCTTTTGAGCGTCCTGCCGGACATGGAGATGAAGCGCTCGATGGGCTGGCTGATGGCGCAGGGCCGGCGCGGCATTGCCGGCGTCTTCCCCGCCACCGAATTCGGCCAGGCGCAGGAAACTGCCTTCCGGCAACAGGCTGTCGCGGCCGGCTTTGCGCCGCAGGCAGTCTATACGTTCTCGAACGTCGAAGAGGCACAGCAGATCGTCAACCAGGCGCTGCCGCTGATCCAGAAGGGGATGATCGACACGCTGTTCCTGCCCGACCGCGCCACCGCGCCAAGCTTTGGCGTGCTGCTGGGCCAGGCGGGGGTCAGTGGCGATGCGTTGCAGATTGTCGGCTCGGCCGACTGGGAGGGTGACCCCACCATCGCCACGGCCAGCCAGCTCAGCGGCGCGATCTATCCCACGGTGGACCCCGCCGGCATGCTGGCGATCAGCGCCGACTACCAGCGCCAGTTCGGCACCCAGCCGCATGCTCTGGCCACCATCGCCTATACCGCGACGATCCTGGCCAATGTGAACACGCTTTCCATGGCCAATCCGCCCTACAACCCTGCCCTGATGACCAGCCCGACCGGGTTTAACGGCCGCGACGGCGTGTTCCGGTTCCTGGGCAATGGCAAGAGCGAATATGCGCTGGCGATCAAGCGGATCGCGCCGGGCGGGGCACAACTGATCGAAGGGGCGAAGCTGTAGTTCTAACCTCTCCCTTGGGGGAGAGGTCGGCTTGCGCAGCAAGACGGGTGAGGGGGCCTTTCCACGCGCCGCATTTTGAACAGGCCCCCTCACCCGACCCTTCGGGTCGACCTCTCCCCCAAAGGGAGAGGTAAGCAAGCTAGGCCGCCAGATCTGCCACTACGGCATCCAGTACCGGCCAGCCGCGGTCGGTGACGCGGATATTGCCGTTGGGCAGGGTTTCGACAAAGCCGTAGCCCTTGAGCGTATCGATCTGGCGCGGCGAAATCTGGCGGCCGGAGATGGCGGTGAAGCGGGCGGGGGAGATGCCCTCCTTGAGCCGCAGGCCCATGACGAGGAATTCGTCGCCCTGCTCTTCCCAGGTCAGCACGTCGTCGACCACCATGCCGTGGCCCTTGGACGTCACCAGCTTCTGCCAGTCGAAGGGCAGTTTCTCGGCCGCCGTGGCGTGGCGCTGGTTGTTGATCATCAACCGGCCATGGGCGCCCGGACCGATGCCGGCATATTCGCCATAGCGCCAATAGAGCATGTTATGGCGGCTCTCCTGACCCGGGCGAGCGTGGTTGGAAATCTCGTAGGCGGGCAGGCCCGCTGCCGCGGTCAGTTCCTGGGTCAGCTCATAGAAATCGGCTGACAAATCCTCATTGGGCATGGCCAGCTTGCCGGCCTGGTGCAGGTCGAAATAGCGCGTGCCCTGCTCGATGGTCAGCTGGTAGAGGCTGATATGGCCGCGCGCCATCCAGAGCGCTTCCTTGAGCTCGTCTTCCCAGTCTTCCAGCGTCTGCTTGGGGCGGGCATAGATGAGATCGAAGCTGGAGCGCTCGAAAACCGACTGGGCGATGCGCACCGCGGCAATGGCTTCGTCCACCGTGTGGCGACGACCCAGTTCGGCCAGCGGGCCCTCGCGCAGTGACTGCACGCCGAGCGAGACGCGGTTGACCCCGGCGCTGCGATAGCCCTTGAAGCGGTCGACCTCGACGCTGGTCGGATTGGCCTCGAGCGTGATCTCGGCATTGCGATCCATCGTCCAGTGCCTGGCGATGGCGTCGATGATGCGGCCGGTCGATTGCGGGTTCATCAGGCTGGGCGTGCCGCCACCGAAAAAGATGGATTGCACCACCCGGCCCGGCGCCAGCTGGGCGGCCGTGGCGATCTCGCGCTCATAGGCGGCGACGTAGTCGATCTCGTCGAAGGGGCCGCGATGGACGTGGCTGTTGAAGTCGCAATAGGGGCACTTGGCCGCGCAGAAGGGCCAGTGCACGTAAACCCCGAACATGTCGTTGGGGTTAGAGCTCAATTTGCTGCTCCACGAACTTGGCGAAGGAGCGGGCGCGGTGGCTCAGCCCCTGCTGACCGGGCGACCAGGAATGCTTCATTGCGGGCGGCATCTGGCCGAAGGTGATGTCATAGCCGTCGGGCATGAAGACGGGGTCATAGCCATGGCCCTGCGTGCCGCGCGGCGGCCAGACCAGCGTGCCGAAGCACTGGCCGTGATAGATGACGTCGCGGCCGTCGGGATGGGCCAGGCAAAGCGTGGCGTTGAAATTGGCCCGGCGCTGGCCGGGCGAGGTGGCATTGGCGGCCTGCAGCGCATCCTCGACGCGCTTCATGGCGTGATTGAAATCGCGCGGCACGCCGGCCCAGTCGGCGGTATAGACGCCCGGATCGCCGTTGAGCGCATCGACGCAGAGCCCGGAATCGTCGCTCAGCGCCAGCATGCCGGAGGCCTGTGCAGCGGCATGCGCCTTGAGGCGCGCATTCTCGGCAAACGTGGTGCCGGTCTCTTCCGGCTCGGGCAGGCCGAGTTCGCCGGCCGACACCAGCTCCAGGCCATAGGGCTCGAACAGCTCCTGGAATTCCTTGAGCTTGCCCGCATTATGCGTGGCCAGCACTAGGCGATCACCTTCGCGGAGCCGGGCGATGCTCATTTGGACGTCCTTGGCTTGGCGTCGAGGGCGCGGGCCACATCGTGCCAAAGGGCGCAGTTTTCCGGCGAGGCGGCGCGCGGGGTCACCTGCGGCTTGGATTGCGGCTTGGCAGCGAGGCGTTTCTTGAGCCAGCCGATCATGGGACGAGCGCCGTCTGCTGCATCAGGGTCAGATCGCCGATGCCCTGCTCGGCGAGGCCCATCAGCGCATTGAGCTCGTCGCGGCTGAACGGCGCCTGCTCGGCAGTGCCCTGGATCTCCACGAACTTGCCCGAGCCGGTCATGACGAAATTGGCATCGGTATGGGCCTCGACATCCTCGAGATAATCGAGATCGAGCACGGGGGTGCCGCGATAGATGCCGCAGGAGACCGCAGCGACGGAATCGCGCAGTGCCTTGCCCTTGGTCAGCTTGCGCTCATCCATCCAGGCAATGGCGTCGGCCAGAGCCACATAGGCGCCGGTGATCGAGGCGGTGCGCGTGCCGCCATCGGCTTCGAGCACGTCGCAATCGACGGTGATCTGGTTTTCGCCCAGGAGCTGCATATCGACCACGGCGCGCAGCGAGCGGCCGATCAGGCGCTGGATTTCCTGGGTGCGGCCGGACTGCTTGCCGGCGGTGGCCTCGCGGCGGGTGCGGCTGCCGGTGGCGCGGGGCAGCATGCCATATTCGGCGGTGACCCAGCCCTGGCCCTTGCCGCGCAGCCAGCCGGGCAGGCTGGTTTCGACCGAGGCGGTGACGAGTACTTTGGTATTGCCAAACGAGACGAGGCAGGAGCCTTCCGCCTTCTGGGCGATGTTGCGCTCGATCGTTACGGCGCGCATCTGGTTGGGCTCACGTCCGGAAGGGCGCATTAAAAATCCACTGAGACATTATCGTTAACCGCCTCTTAACGCCCCACGGCCCCGCTCACAAGCCGCTGGCGCTTGGCGGGAGGCTGCAATGCGCTTAAATGAGAGGGCAAGGTTAAAGCGGACGATTTTATCGAACACCCATGGTCAAGCCGCCCGAAGACTTTTTGAGCGTGCTCAACGCCCGCAGCCAGGACATCTTCCGCAAGATTGTCGAGCGCTATCTCGAGACCGGCTCACCCGTCGGTTCGCGTGACCTGAGCCGCATGCTGCAGACCGGGCTGTCGCCAGCCTCGGTGCGCAATGTCATGGCCGATCTCGAGGATCTGGGCCTGATCGCGGCGCCCCATACCTCGGCCGGCCGAGCTCCGACGCAGGAGGGCCTGCGGTTTTTCGTCGATGCGATGCTCGAGGTCGGCGCGGTCAACGAAAGCGAGCGCAGCCAGATCGCCAAATCCATCGAAGGCCAGCATAGCGGGCAGGTCGAGGATGTGCTGACCGAGGCCAGCACATTGCTGAGCGGGCTCAGCCAGGGCGCGGGCGTCGTCATCGCCACCAAGGCCGACATGGTGCTGCGGCATATCGAATTCGTGCGGCTCGACACCACCCGCGCCATGGCGATCCTGGTGGGGCAGGACGGGCAGGTGGAAAACCGCATCATGGATGTGCCGCCGGGCCTGACGGCCTCGGCGCTGACCCAGGCGGGCAATTATCTGGCGCGCTATGTGGTGGGGCGGACCATTCCCGAGGCGCGCAAGGCCCTGGCCGAGCAGCGCAACGAACAGCGCGCCGAACTCGACGACCTGACCCAGAAGCTGGTCGATGCCGGCATTGCCACGCTGGGGCAGGCATCGCCGGCCAGCCAGCCGACCGTCATCGTGCGCGGCCGGGCCAACCTGATCAATGACGCGATGGCGAGCGACGAATTGCTGCGCATGCGGCAATTGTTCGACGAGTTGGAAAGCAAGGACGGGTTGCTCGAACTGCTCGGCGACGCGGAAAAGGCGCAGGGCGTGCGCATCTTCATCGGCTCGGAAAACAAGCTCTTTTCACTGTCGGGCTCCTCGGTCATTCTCTCGCCCTACAAGGATGCCAATGACAAGGTGGTTGGCGTTTTGGGGGTCATCGGCCCAACGCGCCTCAACTATGCGCGCATCGTGCCGGTGGTGGACTATACCGCCAATGTGATCAGCGCGATGATGGCGCGGAAGCGATGAGCGCCGTGCCATTCGCCTGCGGCACGTACGGCCGGGCCGAGCCAAGGGTTGAAATCTGCAGCGCATTGGCCGATATGCGGGGCAAAGCCAGTAATCTTTGCGGAACAGCATAATGATGAGCGACGAGAACGCCGCATCAGGCGAGACGCCTGAAGTCGAAATCCCGGCAGAGCCCGAGGTCGATCCCATCGAGGCGCTGCGCGCCGAGAATGCGGAGCTCAAGGACCGTGTGCTGCGCACCATTGCGGAGATGGAAAACCTGCGCAAGCGCACCGAGCGCGACGTCAATGACACGCGCAGCTATGCCATTGCCGGCTTTGCCCGCGACATGCTGAGCGCCACCGACGCGCTGAGCCGTGCGCTGATGGTGCTGCCGGCCGAGGCCCGTGAGAATGGCGATGCGACCACCAAGGGCCTGATCGAAGGCATTGAAATGGCCGAGCGCGAAATGCAGCGCCTCCTGGCCAAGCACGGAGTCAAGCCGATCGAGGCCGAGGGCCAGAAATTCGATCCGCACCGGCACCAGGCCATGTTCGAAGTGCCCGATCCGTCCCGTCCGGAAGGCACGGTCGTGCAGGTGGTGCAGGCCGGCTTTGCCATTGGCGACCGCGTGCTGCGCCCCGCCATGGTCGGCGTCGCCAAGGGCGGCCCGAGCCATGCCCCGGCCGACGAGGCCGTCGACAAGAGCGCCTGACATCAGGTTCAGCGTTTCACGTGAATCCCCGCGAGAGCGGGGATTTTTCGTTTTTGGGCACAAGGCCCCGCCATTCGAGCATAGCTCTCATGGCCTAGTTCGCTAAAATCGCTCCACTGGAGCGATTTTGCCTTCGGCCGCCCTAGCCCAAAATATCCTTGCTCATCATCCGCTCGACCCCTGCCTCTGCCATGTCCGTCCACGCCCTGGCGAGGCTGCCCGCATTGTCGATGGCGCGGGTGGCGTCCTCGATTACGGTCACGTCGAAGCCGCCGGCTGCGGCATCAATGGCGGTCCAGCCGACGCAGAAGTCGGTGGCCAGCCCCACCACATAGAGCCGGCCGACCTCGCGTTCGTTGAGATAGCCGGCAAGGCCGGTCAGGGTCTGGCGGTCCGCCTCCTGGAAGCCGGAATAGGAATCGATCTGCCGGTTATAGCCCTTGCGGATGATCAGCTGGCCATGGGGAATGTCGAGGTCTGCCGAGAGTGCCGCGCCATGGCTGGCCCAGACGCAGTGGTCGGGCCAGAGCACCTGCGTGCCATAGGGGAGTTCGATGGTTTCGAACGGCGCCTTGCCTTCATGCTGGCTGGCAAAGGACACATGGTCGGCCGGGTGCCAGTCCTGGGTGAAGACCACATTGGTGAACTTCCTGGCCAGCGTATTGATCAGCGGCACGATCTCGTCGCCGCCCGCGACGGCAAGGCTGCCGCCGGGCAGGAAGTCATATTGCACGTCGACGACGACCAGCACGTCGGTGGCTGCGATTTCGATGGCCATGCTCACTCCCTTACCCATTGCGCGCGCATCAGGCCGCGCACGGAATTGCCGAGGAAGATTGCCTCGGCGCCTGCAAGATCGGCAAGGGTCAAAACCTGCTCGACAGCCTTGCCCTGATCGATCAGCTCGGCCCGCAATGTGCCGGGCAGCAGGCCCGAGGACAGCGGCGGCGTCAGCAACGTGCCGTCACGCTGGATGAAGAGACTGGTGATCGAGCCTTCGGTCAATTCGTCCCGCTCGTTGCGGAACAGCACCTCGTCGACCCCGAGCGCGGCATGGGCTTGCTGGCGCGGCTCATCATAGAAGGCGCGGTTGGTGGTCTTGTGCATGAGCCACAGGCTCTGCGAATCGAGCCGCTCGGACGCCATGGCGAAGCGGAAGACGGGCGGGCTGGGCGGCAGCGGCATGGCGGTCATGGCAGGGCCGGCGGCATCCAGCGTCAGCCGCACCCGCATGCGGTCGGCGGCAAAATTCCGCGCATCCAGTGCCGCCAGGATGGAGGCGCGGTCGAAGGGCAGGCCGAAATAGCGCGCCGATTGCGCCAGCCGCTGCAGATGCCGGTCGAGCAGGGCGAAGCCTTCGGCCCGCTCCCAGAGCAGGGTTTCGATCAGCGTGACGGGCTCGGCGGGTTCGGTGAAGAATGCCATCTTGAGCAGGGCCTCGCGATATTCGTCGCCGGCCACGCTGTCGGCAACAATGCCGCCGCCAATGCCGATCTCGCCTTCGCCTGCGGCATTGATCACGGCGGTGCGGATGGCCACGTTGAGCGTCAGGTCGCCATTGGGCGAAAAGTGTCCGATGGAGCCGGTATAGAGGCCACGCGGGCCGGCCTCGACTTCATGGATGATTTCCATGGCCCGCAACTTGGGCGCCCCGGTGATCGAGCCGCAGGGGAAGAGATTGGCCAGCAGATCGGTGGTGGTGACCTCCGGCCGGCGGCGGGCGATGATGCCCGAGGTCATGGTGTGGAGCGTCCGGTAGGTTTCCACGGTGAAGAGGTCGGTGACCTTGACCGAGCCGATCTCGGCAATGCGACCGAGATCGTTACGCAGCAGGTCGACGATCATCAGGTTTTCGGCGCGGTTCTTTTCATCACCGGCAAGCGCGATGCGGCCGGCCTCGTCCTCGGCCAGGGTCCGGCCGCGCTTGAGCGTGCCCTTCATCGGGCGGGCCGCCAATGCGCCGTGACGGCTCTCAACGAACAGCTCGGGCGAGCGCGACAGGATCCACTGGCTGCCGGTATTGATCAACGCGCCATAGGCCACCGGCTGCTTGCGCACCAGCTCACGATAGAGCCCCACCGGATCGCCCTCGAGGCGGAAATCGGCCTTGAAGGTGAGGTTGACCTGATAGGTATCGCCAGCGGCGATCAGCGCCTTGATCTGGTCGAAGGCCAGGCCATAGGCCGCCTCATCCCAGCGAGGGGTGATGTCGCGCGCGGCGCCGGCCGCGTTGCCGGCGATGACCGCGAGGCGCCGGTCGACTTCCTGGGCGCTCAGCATCTGCGGTGCATCGTAGAGACCCAGCCAGAGCAGGGGCGTGGCGCTGGCCTGCGGCAGGCGATCGGCCAGCCGTTCCTCGAAAATGAAGCCCAGCTCATAGGCGAGATAGCCGGCGGCATGGAGCCCTTGCGCGGTGGCGGTCTCCAGCCGGGCCAGCGCGCGCCGCGCGTCGGCAGCGTCATAGGCCACGAGGATCTCGCGGGGCGCGGTGAACAGCAGGTTCTCGCCCTGGGGGTCGAGCGTATCGTGGAGCAGCACTGTGCCGGGGGCGAACATGGCCGCCTTCTAGATGGTTTTATATGCCGCGTCACCTTGCAGCGGCGCGGTGACATTTACCCTCGGCACGACCGCCGCTTGCCGATTGATTCCGCCGTGGTAGATAGATTGTGACCGGCAGCGGTGTCGCTGTCGGCTTCGGGAGCTTTCCATGACTTTCAATCTCAAGGGCGGCCTGGTCGCCCTGGCGCTGCTGGCCAGCGCCGTGCCTGCTGCTGCGCAGAATGTCGAATTTACGCTGATCAATGCCAGCTCGCAGTCGCTGCATTATTTCTACACCAATCCGAGCGACCAGGATGCCTGGGGCGAAGACCTGCTGGGCGAGACCGGCACGCTCGAGCCGGGCATGCAGGGCACCGTCTTCATCGGCGACGGCTCGGACCAGTGCCTCTATGACTTCCGCTTCGAGACCGGCGAGGGCGCCCTGCTCGAAGTCTATGAAGTCGATATCTGCGAGCTTGGCGAATATACGCTGACCGACTGAGTGCGTTTGGCGGGGCCAGCCAGGTGCTGGCCCCATCGGCCCGGGGCAGATTTGCCCGCGAGGCGCTTGAAGCCTTTGGGCGCCCCCCCTATATAGCCCGTAAGCCCTGACAAGGGCGCATTCCAGTGCAAGGAACCCGGCCCTTGCGGCCACGGCGCTGCTTCCCAGCGGAGGGCGCCAGTATGGGTTTGCTGAAAGAGAGGCTAGAGTAATGGCTAAAGTCATCGGTATCGATCTGGGCACCACCAATAGCTGCGTCGCAGTGATGGACGGCACCAATCCCAAGGTTATCGAAAACGCGGAAGGGGCGCGCACCACCCCCTCGATGGTCGCCTTCAGTAAGGATGGCGAGCGTCTCGTCGGCCAGCCGGCCAAGCGCCAGGCGGTCACCAATCCCGAAGGCACCCTGTTTGCGGTGAAGCGCCTGATCGGCCGCCGTTTCGACGACGCTGTCGTGGCCAAGGACAAGAACCTTGTGCCCTTCAAGATCGTCAAGGCGGACAATGGCGACGCGTGGGTGGAAGCCTCGGGTGAAAAGTATTCGCCGAGCCAGGTCTCGGCCATGATCCTGCAGAAGATGAAGGAAACCGCCGAATCCTATCTCGGCGAGACCGTCACGCAGGCCGTCATCACCGTTCCCGCCTATTTCAACGACAGCCAGCGCCAGGCCACCAAGGATGCGGGCAAGATTGCCGGCCTTGAAGTGCTGCGCATCATCAACGAGCCCACCGCTGCGGCGCTCGCCTATGGCCTCGACAAGAAGAATACCGGCACCATTGCGGTCTATGACTTGGGTGGCGGCACGTTCGACGTGTCGATCCTCGAGATCGGCGATGGCGTCTTCGAAGTGAAGTCCACCAATGGCGACACGTTTCTGGGTGGTGAAGACTTCGACATGCGCCTGGTCGACTACCTGGCCGACGAGTTCAAGAAGGAGCAGGGCATCGACCTGCGCTCCGACAAGCTCGCCTTGCAGCGTCTCAAGGAAGCCGCCGAAAAGGCCAAGATCGAACTCTCGAGCTCGACCCAGACCGAAATCAACCTGCCCTTCATCACTGCCGACGCATCGGGCCCCAAGCACCTGACGCTCAAGCTCAGCCGCTCCAAGCTCGAATCGCTGGTCGACGACCTGATCCAGCGCACCATCGAGCCGTGCAAGCTGGCGATGAAGGATGCCGGCATCACCGCCAGCCAGATCGACGAAGTCGTGCTGGTCGGTGGCATGAGCCGCATGCCCAAGGTGCAGGAAGTGGTGAAGCAACTGTTCGGCAAGGAGCCGCACAAGGGCGTGAACCCGGATGAAGTGGTGGCGCTCGGCGCGGCCATCCAGGCCGGCGTGCTGCAGGGCGACGTCAAGGACGTGCTGCTGCTCGACGTGACCCCGCTGAGCCTGGGCATCGAGACCCTGGGTGGCGTCTTCACCCGCCTGATCGATCGCAACACGACCATTCCGACCAAGAAGAGCCAGACCTTCTCGACCGCCGAGGACAGCCAGAGCGCCGTGACCATCCGGGTGTTCCAGGGTGAGCGCGAAATGGCCGCCAACAACAAGCTGCTGGGCAATTTCGACCTGGCCGGCATTCCGCCCGCACCGCGCGGCGTGCCGCAGATCGAAGTGACCTTCGACATCGATGCCAACGGCATCGTGCAGGTTTCGGCCAAGGACAAGGGCACCGGCAAGGAGCAGCAGATCCGCATCCAGGCTTCGGGTGGCCTCAGCGACGCCGACATCGAAAAGATGGTCAAGGAAGCCGAGCAGAACGCCGAAGCCGACAAGAAGAAGCGCGAGTCGGTCGAAGCCAAGAACCAGGGCGAAAGCCTGATCCACTCGACCGAAAAGTCGCTCAAGGAATATGGCGACAAGGTTTCGGCCGAGGACAAGACCGCCATCGAAACCGCGATCACCGAGCTCAAGGCCGTGATCGAGGGCGAGGATGGCGAGCTGATCAAGGAAAAGACCGAAGCGCTGGCGCAGGCGTCGATGAAGCTGGGCGAGGCCATGTACAAGGCCAGCCAGGCTGAAGCCGAAGCCAAGGCCAATGGCACCGACGATGATGGCGACGACGACGTGGTCGACGCCGATTTCGAAGAGGTCAAGGACGACGACGACAAGAAGTCGGCCTAAGCCCAAGCCAGTCTAGATCGAGAGGGTCCGGCGCAAGCCGGGCCCTTTTTGTTTTGCCGGCGAGCCCGACGCGCAGGGGTCATGCCGCCTGCGTCATCGCCTTGACTTCACCGCCATTCGCAAATTCCGTTATCATTCGCTAATTGCGCCGGGATGGCCTATGGTGGCCCATGAACATTCCAGACCCCCAGACCTTCACCGACCCGGACAAGCTGCGCAAACTCATGGCCAATGCCGTCCGGCTTGGCTATGACGACCTCGCCTTCGGCTGCCAGATGCGCATTGCCGAGCTCGCCGGCGCCGCCCATACCGATGCCGTCGAACGCGCCTTCTTCACCGGCCTCGTCGCCGCCGAAGAGTTCCGCACTGCCGACAATGGCCGCTCCACCAAGCTGATCAAGATCCGCTCCAAGCACAAGCGCGTCGGCGCCGTCAAAGTGCTGTCGGACATGATGATGGCCCCCGAGCTCAGCGATGGCTTTGAAAAGCTCGTTGCGCATAACCGCAGCGACCTGACCGGCGAGGCGATCGTCATCAACAATGAAGACGCCTTCAGCGTCGACGTGGTCAATGCGGCCCGCAAGAAGCTGATGGACCAGGGCGTGGCCATGGGCGAGACGGTGGCGGCTTAGCACTGAGAGCTTTTCAATAGGCTCAGCCATTCGGCCATAGGCCTCATGGCCTTCTCGCCTAAAATTGCTCCACCGGAGCAATTTTGCCCGCAGGGCCGGCGAGAAGTTTCACGTGAATCCGTATTCGGCCCTGGAGCGATCCGGGGCCTTTCCATGTCGTGGCGAGGCGTCGGAGCCGCCATGCATTCGGCTGCGGCCTTGAAATGCCCATGATTGGGCCAAATTGCGGGCCGGTTTTGGCGGTCAAACAGGTGTCACGCAAAAGCGAGGCGCCGCCATGGACGATTCCCACCAGCCTTACCCGATGGCCGCAGCTCCGTCGGATTCCATTGGCCGCCTCGCCGAACTGATCTCGGGCGATCCGGCAAACCGGCTCGACGCCGATATGAAGCATGTGCTGGACCGGCTGGGCGAGATCGGCGCACGGCCGCTGGAGATGCTGACCCCGGATGCCGCCCGGCGCCAGCCGCGCGCGGCCGAGGCCATTGCCGCCATTCTCGGCCAGCAGAGCCGCGAGCGACCCGATGACGGCGTGGCCGTCGAGGATATCGCAGTGGCCGGTGCCGATGGCGAATTGCCGGCGCGCCTCTATCGCCCGGCGGGGCTGTTGAGCCGGCTCAACCCGATGGTGCTCTATTTCCATGGCGGCGGATTCGTCACCGGCGATCTCGACAGCCATGACGCATCGGCGCGGGCGCTGGCCCGGCGGACCGGCGCCATCGTGATGTCGCTGGCTTACCGGCTGGCGCCCGAACACAAGTTTCCCGCCGCCCATGACGATGCCTGGGCGGCCTGGCGCTGGCTGGCGGACAATGCGGGCAAGCTGGCAGGCGATCCGCGCCGCCTGGCCGTGGCCGGCGAGGATGCCGGTGGCAACCTGGCCGCCTATGTCGCGCTGACGGCCCGCGATGCACGCGGCGTCCAGCCGGTGCATCAACTGCTGATCCACCCCATTGCCGGGGGTGACCTCGCCACGCCATCCTATGGCGAGATGCTGCGCGCCCGGCCCATCGGCCTGCCGGCCATGCGCTGGCGCTACCGGCATCTGTTCGAGGACGAGGCGGGATTGGCGGATAGCCGCATCGACCTCGTATCGCGCGATGATCTCGCCGGCGTGGCGCCGGCCACAGTGGTGCTGGCCGAGATCGACCCGCTGCGCTCGGAAGGCGAGGCTTTCGCGGAGGCTCTCGAGGCGGCCGGCGTGCCGGTCAATTGTTGGACCTATCATGGCGTGACCCAGGGCTTTTTCGGCCTCGGCCTCGTCGTCACCAAGGCGCTGTTTGCCCAGTCGGATGCGGCCGATGCACTGAGCAAGGCCTTCACGCCGAAGCGCCAGGGCTAGCCCCCGCCGAATCAGCAATGTTGAAGCGATTGGCCGCTCTTGCTAAGAGCGGGGCAATGGTTTTGCCGCTCGCGACCCCAGACCCCTTGCGGGCCGCGGGGTCGATTGCCATCTAGGGTGTGCTTGGGGCTCAGATTTTGCGGGGCGCGCGTGACGCGACCGGCATCGCATTGGAGACGTGGTTTTTGTCCAAACGGGATTTCTACGAGGTACTCGGCGTCCAGAAGGGCGCCGACGACGCGGCGCTCAAGAGCGCCTATCGCAAGCTCGCCATGCAGCATCACCCGGACCGCAATCCGGGTAACCATGAGGCGGAAGCCAAGTTCAAGGAAATCAACGAGGCCTATGACGCGCTCAAGGACGGCCAGAAGCGCGCCGCCTATGACCGCTTCGGCCACGCCGCCTTCGAGAATGGCGGCGGGCGCGGCGGCGCCGGTGGCTTCGGCCCCGAATTCACCTCCTCCATGTCCGACATCTTCGACGATATTTTCGGCGACTTCATGGGCGGCGGCCGGCGCGGCGGTGGCGGCGCGGCCAAGCTGCGCGGCAGCGACCTGCGCTACAACCTCGAAATCAGCCTCGAGGAGAGCTTTGAAGGCCGCACCGTCGAGATCGACGTGCCGACCCTGGTGGGCTGCACCACCTGCGACGGAGCCGGCGCCAAGCCGGGCACCGGCACCCATACCTGCCGGCAGTGCAATGGCCACGGCAAGGTGCGCGCGGCGCAGGGCTTTTTCACCATCGAACGCACCTGCCCGGTCTGCCAGGGCCGCGGCCAGATGATGGACCAGCCCTGCACCGATTGCGGCGGCCAGGGGCGCCGGCAGGAAAACCGCAAGCTTTCCGTCGACATTCCCAAGGGTATCGAGGACGGCACCCGTATCCGGCTGGCCAATGAGGGCGAGGCCGGCCTGCGGGGGGGGCCGCCGGGCGATCTTTATATCTTCATCTCGATCCGCCCGCATGAGCTGTTCCAGCGCGACGGGGCCGATCTCTATGCCCGCGTGCCCATTGCCATGACCACCGCGGCGCTGGGCGGCGAATTCGAAGTGCCGACGCTCGACAATGCCCGGGCCAAGGTCAAGGTCGCGGCCGGAACCCAGCCGGGCCAGCGCGTCCGCCTCAAGGGCAAGGGCATGCCGGTGCTGCGCAGCAAGGATGTCGGCGATCTCTATGTGCAGCTCGATATCGAGACGCCGCAGGCCCTGAGCCGGCGCCAGCGCGAGCTGCTCGAGGAATTCGCCAAGCTCGAAACGCAGGAGACCAGCCCGACCTCGGGCGGCTTCTTCGACAAGCTCAAGAAAATGTTCGAGGCTTGAGACCGTGAAAGTCGCCCCGGTGGGCGATTCTAGGTCCCAAGGCCATGAGGGCTGAGCCCGAATGGCACGAATAGGCTGGCTGTGAGGCGACATGATCGACATCGCATTGGCGTTCGATGACGGCTTCTGGGCGCCGGCCTATGCCAGCATGCGGTCGGTGTGCCTGACCACCAAGCATCCCGAACGGCTCCGCTTCCACCTGCTGACGCTCGGCCTCTCGGCGGAGCACCGGGCGGCCATCGATTCCATCGGCACCGACCATGGCGCCGCGCTGAACCACATCGCGCTGGATGACCAGGGCCTCTTCGGCGACCGCATCGCCAGCTTCCCGACGATCCGCATGCGGCGCTTCCGGCCCGTCATCTATGCCCGCCTGTTCATGGGTGAGCTGCTGCCGGCCGACATCGAGCGGGTGCTCTATCTCGACAGCGACATTTTCGTGCGCAGCCCGATCGAGCAACTGTTCCATATCGATATGGGCGGCAAGGCGATTGCCGCGGCCCTGCAGCCGGACCGGCTGCATTGCATTTCCGGCACCGACCTGCGGACCCGCAATGCCTTTTCCATGGCCGAGCCCTATTTCAACTCCGGCGTCATGCTCATCGACATGGCGCAGTATCGCGGCGTCGACTTTGCCGCGATGCTGCGGGACAGCCTGCCGCAGTCGGAAATCGACATGTTCTACTACGACCAGGACATCATCAATTTCGCCTTCAAGGGCCGGATCCTCGAGCTGGGCTATCGCTGGAACCTGCAGAATCCCGAGCCGGCGCACGAGATCCTCGATCCGCATATCCTGCACTATTCGGCCAATCCCAAGCCCTGGTTCATCTGGTCGCGCGTCGCCTTCAAGCGGACCTATCGGCACCTGATGACCAACCGGTACTTCTACCAGTACCGGCGCGAGCGGATGGCGGGCCTGCTCCGGCGCTGGCTGCGGCTGGCCTGAAACCGTCAGCTGGCGGGGATCAGGCTGACGTCCATCCAGAAGAATTCCCAGATATGGCCGTCCAGGTCGGCAAAGGCGCGGGCATACATGAAGCCGTGATCCTGCGCGGGGCGCGGTTCGGTGGCGCCGGCCGCAAGGGCCTTGTCGACGATCTCGTCGACCGCGGCGCGGTTCTCGCGCGAAATGGCGTAGAGCGCCTGTGTCCCCTGCCTGGCATCGGCCATCGGCAGGGTGATGAATTCGGCAAACTTCTCCCGCGTCAGCAGCATGAAATAGATTGTCTCGTCGATCACCAGGGCGGCGCCCGCCTCATTGGTGAACTGGGCATCGAAGCTGAAGCCGAGCGCGCTGAAAAACGCCTTGGCTTCATCCAGGTTGGCGACGGGCAGATTGACGAAGATGGATGTGGGCATGTCCGGCTCCCATTACTTAAGTTATGACTTAACAATAAGGCGGCTCGGCAGAAGTGTCAACGGGCGCGGATTCTCCGGCTTGCGCCCCCTGCCGAGGCATCGCAGATTGGGCAGGACAATCAGGACCCTGCCCATATGACCACTGCCCTCACGCTCTCCGGCTCCATCCGACAGGGTTCGCAAAATCAGCGCCTGCAGGCGCATATGGGCCGCAAGCTCGAGGCCGCCGGCGTTGCGGTCAACGCCATCAGCCTCGGCGATTTCGACATGCCGATCTATAACGAAGACCTCGAACCCGATCAGGTGCCCGAAGCGGCGGCGCGGCTGGCCGAGCTCTGGCGCAGCCACGACATCGTCTTCATCGCCAGCCCGGAATATAATGGCGGCGTCACCCCGCTCATGGTCAATACCATCACCTGGCTCAGCCGCCAGAAGCCGAGCGTTTTCCGCCACGCGATCTTCGGCATTGGCGGGGTCAGCTCGGGCAAGTACGGCACCATCTGGGCGCTGAGCCATCTGCGCGACACGCTGTCGAAAATGGGGGCACTGGTCGTGCCCACCCTGCTCGGCATCGGCCCGGCGGAGCAGGCCTTCGACGAAAAGGGCGACTTTGTCGAGCCCGCCATCATCCGCAAGGTGGATTCGATGGTGCATGAACTGATCCATTTCAGCCGCGGGTGACCATCGATGCGGGCGCTCTATGTCACTCATCCGCAGGTGCAGATCGACGCCAATGTGCCGGTGCCGCTCTGGGGGCTCAATGGCGAGGGGCGGCGCCGGGCGCTGGACTTTGCCGCGCGGGGCGTGGTGCCGACCGGCAGCATGATCTTTTCCAGCCGTGAGACCAAGGCCATGCAGCTGGCCGATATCCTGGCGGAGGCGGCGGGCAGCCTGGTGCTGAGCGATCACCTGATGGGCGAAAATGATCGCAGCGCCACCGGCTTCCTGCCGCCCAACCTGTTCGAAGAGATGGCCGACCGTTTCTTCGCCGCGCCCCGCAGCAGCGCCGATGGCTGGGAGCGGGCCGTCGACGCCCAGGAGCGGATCGTCGCCACCATCAGCACTGCCATGGCCAGCGTACCGGAAGGCACGCCGGCCGTGTTCTGCGGCCATGGTGCTGTGGGCACGCTGCTCAAATGCCATGTCGGGGGAAGGCCCATCTCCCGCAGCGAGGACCAGAGCCGGCATGCCCATCGCGGCGGCGGCAATTGCTTCACCTTCGACCTCAAGCAGATGAAACTTGGTTGCGAATGGACCGCGATGGAGGATTTCGCGCCGGGCTGGTTCGGCTAGTGCCGGTTGCGGCGCGGGCGGATTTGGTCTAGTCCAGCCTGACATCGACAGCGGAGGATCCACCATGGCTGGCCAATTAATCGTGGGCCTCGACGTTTCGTCACGCGCCCGCGCCGAGGAGATCGTGGCGCTGCTGGGCGACACGGTGGATTTCTACAAGATCGGCTACCAGTGCTTCTACGGCGCCGATGGCTTCAGCCTCGGCAAGGCTTTGCTGGCCGCCGGCAAGAAGGTGTTCTTCGATCTCAAGCTGCTCGACATCGACAATACGGTCGAAAAGGGCGTGGCGGCCATTGCCGAAACCGGCGCCACCATGCTGACCGTCCATGCCTATCCCCAATGCATGCGCGCCGCGGTGCGCGGCGCCGCCGGATCGGACCTCTGCATACTGGGCGTCTCGGTGCTGACCTCGATGGATGATGCCGACGTCGCCGAGGCCGGCTTTGCGCGCGACACGGCAGGCCTTGTGGCGCTGCGGGCGCAGCAGGCGCGCGATGCCGGCATTGGCGGGCTGGTCAGTTCGCCGCACGAAGCCGAAATGGTGCGCACCATTATCGGCCCGCGCATGGCCATCGTCACCCCGGGCATCCGCCTGCCGGGTGCCGCGGCCGGCGACCAGAAGCGCGTCATGGGGCCGGGCGAGGCCCTGGCCGAGGGCGCGACGCATCTGGTCGTGGCCCGCCCGATCATCGAGGCGGCCGACCCGGCCGCCGCAGCACGCGCCATCCTGGCCGACATGAATTCGGGGACGCGCCTCGCATGACCCGCTTTTCCGCCTGTATCGAAATGCTCTTCGTGCCGGAAACGGACGATCCGGCCCAGCGCATTCGCCTCGCCAAGGCGGCGGGGCTCGAGGCCGTCGAATTCTGGTTCTGGTCCAACAAGGACCTCGACGCCGTCGAGCGTGCGCTGGACGAAACCGGGCTGGCGCTGGCAGCGATCGTTGCCGAGCCCTTTGCCGAGCTTACCCGCCAGGGCGATCATGACCGCTTCCTGCGTGGCCTCGAGCAGAGCCGCGACGTCGCGCTGCGCCTGGGCACAAAGGTATTGATCTGCCAGTCGGGTCCGCTGCTGGCCGGCATCGATCGCGCACGCCAGCATGACGACCTGACCCTTGCCATGGCGAGCGCGGCCGACGTGCTGGCCGGCTCCGGCGTGCGTCTGGGGCTCGAACCGCTCAATGACCGGGTCGATCATCCCGGCTATTACCTCACCAGCTCGGCGGAGGCCTTCGCCATCGCCGACGCGGTCAACCGCCCGGAAATCGGGCTGACCTACGATCTCTATCATTCGCTGATCATGGACGAGGACCCGCAGGACGTGGCCGCCGGCCATCTCGACCGCATCTTCCACGTCCACCTCGCCGACCATCCCGGCCGCCACCAGCCCGGCACCGGCCGGCTCGACCTGCAGCCGCACCTGACCTGGCTCGATGCGCAGGGCTATGACGGCTGGGTGGGACTGGAATTCCGGCCGACGGGCAGCACGGCGGATGCGCTGAAGGAGACGTGGGGACGGTTGGGCTGAAGCAAAAAACCCGCACCACCACAGGTGCGGGCTTGGAATTTGAGCGGCTTCCAGCTCACTATTCGGGAGCGCCTACCCCGCCAGCCCATGCGCCTTGGTCAGGTCCTGCAGATCCAGCAGGGGCCGGGCGCCAATATGGCTGATCACTTCGGATGCGGCGAGGCATCCGGTCTGGAGCGAGGATTCCAGCGTCTGGCCGCGGGCCATGCCCAGCAGGAAGCCCGAGGCGAAGAGGTCGCCGGCGCCGGTGGCGTCGACCACCTTGTCGATGGCATAGGCCGGAACCGAGGTCACTTCGCCATTATAGACCGCCATGGCGCCGTCGGCGCCCATGGTAATGGCCGCCAGTTCGGCATCCTTGGCAATCTCGCGCACGGCTTCGCCCAGGTCGTCGGTCTGGTAGAGCGATTTGAGCTCATGCACATTGGCAAAGACGTAGTCGATGGTCTTGGACCGGATCAGGTCGAGGAATTCGGCGCGGTACCGATCAACGCAGAAGGGATCGGAAAGGGTAAAGGCTGCGGCCCGCTCGTTCTTGTGGGCATAGTGGGCGGCCAGCACGAAGGCCTTCTTGGCTTCGACCGGGTCCCACAGGAAGCCTTCCATATAGGTGATGGCGGCGCCGCCGATCTCGTCGGGCCTGATATCCTGCTCGGTGAGCTGGTGGCAGGCGCCGAGATAGGTGTTCATGGTGCGCTCGCCGTCTTCGGAAAGGAAGATCATCGAGCGGGCGGTCAGGGCGCCATTCTTGAGCCGGCTGGTGGAATAGTGCACGCCGATGGCGTCGAGATCGGCCTCGAACACGTCGCCCAGCGGATCATCGGCCACCTTGCCGATAAAGGCGGCGCGGCCACCCAGCGAGGCGACGCCGGCCGCGGTATTGGCAGCGCTGCCGCCCGAGATCTGCTGGCGGCCCAGCGGCATCTTGGCATAGAGGTCCTCGGCCCGATCGGTATCGATCAGGTGCATGATGCCCTCGCTCATGCCCTCCCGTTCGATGAAGCCCGCCTCGACCGGCGCGATGATGTCGACAATCGCATTGCCGATGGTGAGGACGTCAAAGCGGGTCTGGGTCATGAACAGGTCCGGCGCGAGGAAAACCGTTAGCCGGTTTAGAGGAACAGTCGGCTCGCCGCAACCTTGCGCCTGGCGCTAATGCTTCTCGATGATCTGGACGATCAGCGCCTCGATATCCTCGCCGGCCTGGATGGCGATCTGGCCATCGAGCAGCAGCACGGCCAGGCCATGCACGCGGGCCCAGGCCGCGAGAGCGGCGACGCGCCCGGTATCGAGGTCCTCCCCGGTCACGTGGCGCAGCGTGCGATAGGCGGCATCGGCCGCCATGCGCAGGCCGGGGCGATTGTCGCGCCGCAGCACGGGCGAGAACATCAGGCGGAACAGGTTGGGATTATCGAGGGCGAATTTGACATAGGTGCGCCCCATGGCCGTCATATGGTCCAGCGTGTCGTCGGTGGCGATGGCCTCCATGCGCTGCGTGAAGCGCTGATAGCCGGTGACGGCAAGCGCCTCGAGCAGGGCGGAGCGGCTGTCGAAATGCCGGTAGGGCGCGGCGGGCGACACGCCGACGGCCCGGGCCAGGTCGCGCAGCCCCAGCCCGGCTTCGCCTTCCTTTTCGAGGATGACCAGGGCCGCTTCGAGCAGGGCCTGGCGCAGATTGCCATGGTGATAGGGGGCATTGGGAAGGGATGTTGACACTGCTTACTTACTCGTATCTATATGTAAGCATTGATAACATGGCGCCGAGGCCCTGCAAATGGTTAGCGACCTGATCCTGGCGATTGCCCACCATCTGGCGGTCTTTGCGCTGGTGGCTGTCTATGCCGCCGAATTTGCCCTGCTCCGGCCCGGCGTTTCCGGCCCACAAATCCGCCAACTGGGCCGGATCGATGCTGCCTATGGCGGCTTGGCCGCCGTGGTCATCATCGTGGGCATCTTTCGCGTAATCTTCGGGGCCGCCGGCTGGGAATATTATGTCGGCAACCAGGCCTTCTTGGGCAAGATGGCGGCCATCCTCGTGATGGGCCTGCTCACCATTCCGCCGACACTCGCCATCCGCCGCTGGCAGAAGGGGCTGGCGGGGGACGGCAATTATGCGCCGCCGGCGGCCGAGGTCAGCGCCAATCGACGCTATATTCACCTGCAGGGCGCCGTCCTGCTGCTGATCCCGATCTTTGCCGCCGCCATGGCGCGCGGCTATGGCAGCTAGGCGCCCTTGGGCGGTGGCGTCTTGGGCTCGAAGCGGCACCACTGCGCGATAGGACAACGCCAGCATTCGGGCTTGCGCGCCTTGCAGATATAGCGGCCATGCAGGATCAGCCAGTGATGCGCATGCAGCATATATTGCGCGGGAATGACCTTGAGCAGGATCTGCTCGACGGCCAGCGGGTTGGCCCCGGGGGCGAGCCCCGTGCGATTGCCGACGCGGAAGAGGTGGGTATCCACCGCAATGGTGGGCTGCTTGAACCAGATATTGAGCACGACATTGGCGGTCTTGCGACCGACGCCGGGCAGGGCCTCCAGCGCTGCCCGATCCTGGGGGACGTCGCCACCATGCTGGTCGAGCAGGATCTGGCTGAGCGCAAAGACGTTCCTGGCCTTGCCGCGATAGAGCCCGATGGTCTTGATCAGCTCGGTAATGGTGTCCACCCCAAGCGCCACCATGGCGGCCGGGGAGGGGGCCAGCTCGAACAGGCGCCTGGTCGCCTTGTTGACGCCGGCATCGGTCGCCTGGGCTGACAGCACGACGGCAACCAGAAGGGTGAAGGCGTTGAGATAATCGAGTTCGCCCTTGGGCTCGGGCTCGATTTCATGGAAGCGCGCGAAGATGGCCTCGACATCGGCCTTGGGCAGGCTCTTCACTTTTTTCGGCGTTGCCATTCTCTCGCCTCTGATTCTGCGCCTATAGTCAGGCGGAAGAGATCACGATGGCCATGCAAACCACAACCACGACGCCGTTGTTTTCCGCTGCGCTGCGTCCCGACCGGTCGCTGCGGGCCGCGGGCGGCTGGGTTGCGCTGGGCGTGGCGGCGGCGCTGGTGGCGCCGATCATCGTGGCCGTGCCGGAATTTGCCGTGCCGGTGCTGGCCGGATTTGCGCTGACCGCAACGGGTCTGGTCATCCTGGGCGTGCGGCAATCGCGCAACCAGCGCATCACCCAGCAGATCACGCTCTGGCCCGAACAGCTCGAGATCGCCACGACCGACGCCAAGGGGGAGCGGATGCTCCGCCGCTTTGACCCCAAGGCGGTGCGCCTCGTGCTCGATCGTGACCTCAATGAAAAGACAAGGGCGCTGCGATTGCGCAGTGGCACCGAGGACATCGAGATCGGCGCCTTTCTCAATGCCGATGACAAGGCGAGCTTTGCCAAGGAATTCGGCCGGGCCCTGCGCCAGGCACGGCAGTAGCGGGACGCGTCAAAACCGGGTCGCATGGCGCGCCTCGTGGCCCTAGACAGGCACCCAGAAGATGAATGACGCCACGGGTGTTTCGATGAACCAGCTCGCTCCCATCTCGCCGGCCACCGATTACGACATGATCCGCGCGGCGATCCGCTATCTCTCCGAAAACGGCCCCGACGTCGCCGACCTGCCGCGCTTTGCGCTTGCCCTGGGTCTCACCGAGCGCCAGCTGACGGACCTCTTCCGCCGCTGGTGCGGGCTCAGCCCCAAGAGCTTTGCCCAGGCGGTGGCGCTCGATCATGCCAAGTCGCTGCTGCGCGCCAAGCAAAGCGTGCTCGACACCACCTATGAGGTGGGGCTCTCCTCCACCTCGCGCCTGCATGACCTGTTCGTGACCTATGAGGCCATGCCGCCTGGCGTCTTTCGCGCCGGCGGCGCCGGGATCGACATGGTGTGGGGGGCGGCGCCCTCTCCCTTTGGCATGGCGGTGGCGACGGCGACCGATTACGGCATGTCGGGGCTGGGCTTTGCCGACGCGGAGACCAGTATCGAACAGGCCTTCGAGGACCTGGCCAATCGCTGGCCCAATGCCCGTTTCACGCGCGACGATGCGCGGGTCGCACCAATGATCGCCCAGGCCTTCGATCCGGCCCACTGGTCGCCGAAGCGGCCGGTCCGGGTCGTGCTGATCGGCACCGATTTCGAGGTGCAGGTGTGGGAGACGCTGCTCAAGATCCCCTGCGGTCAGGCCACCACCTATCAAAGCGTCGCCAACCATATCGGCCGCCCCACGGCGGCCCGCGCCGTCGGCGCCGCCGTCGGCAAGAACCCGATTTCCTTTGTCGTGCCCTGCCACCGCGTGGTGGGCACGTCAGGCGCGCTCACCGGCTATCACTGGGGCGTGCCGCGCAAGCGCGCCATCCTTGGCTGGGAAGCCGGGGTGATCTCAGCGGCGCATTAGCGTGAATCGGTGGGAACGCTCTTCACCTCTCCCCCAAAGGGAAAGGTGTAGTTCAGCGGCCCCCTACAGCGTGACCCGCTCCACCAGCTTGCCATCGGGGCCGATCTTGTAGACCGTCGGCTCGCCGGTGGCGATTTCGCGCTTGAGGATCTGCTCGGGCGTCAGCCCCTCGATCGCCATGACCAGGGCGCGCAGCGAATTGCCGTGCGCGGCGATCAGCACGGTCTTGCCAGCCTTGAGCTGGGGCAGGATTTCGGCCTCGTAATAGGGCAGGGTGCGCGCAGCGGTGTCCTTGAGGCTTTCGCCACCCGGGGGCGGCACGTCGAAGGACCGGCGCCAGACCAGCACCTGTTCCTCGCCCCACTTGGCGCGGGCATCATCCTTGTTGAGACCGGCGAGGTCACCATAGTCGCGCTCGTTGAGCGCGGTGTGCCGCACGATGGTGACGTTGAGAATGCCCATCTCCTCGAGCATCAGATCGAGGGTGTGCTGGGCGCGGCGCAGAGCCGAGGTGTAATAGAGGTCCGGCACGATCCCCTTGGCCTTGAGCGCCTTGCCGGTGGCGCGGGCTTCCTCGATGCCCTGCTCGGTCAGGTTCGGGTTGCGCCAGCCGGTGAAGAGGTTCTGCAGGTTCCACTCGCTCTGGCCGTGGCGCACGAGGATCAGGGTACCGGTCATGGATATATCCTTGCTGTCTGTCGGTTGGTGGCGCCTTTGCAGCGCATCAGTCGGTGAGGCCGAGGACCTCGTTCATGGAATAAAGCCCGGGCGCCTGTCCGGCGGCCCAGAGGGCGGCGCGGGCGGCGCCATTGGCAAAGATGGTGCGATCCTCGGCGCGGTGGTTGAGTTCGATGCGCTCGGACGGACCGGCGAGAATCACCGAGTGATCCCCCACCACCGTGCCACCCCGCAGGGTGGCAAAGCCGATCGTGCCCGCCTCGCGCGGCCCGGTATGGCCATCGCGCACCCGCACCGAATGGGTCTTGAGCGCGATTTTGCGGCCGGCAGCCGCGGCCTCGCCCAGCAGCAGGGCGCTGCCGGAGGGCGCATCGACCTTCTTGTTGTGGTGCATTTCAAGGATTTCGATGTCGTAATCGGCCAAGGCGGCCGCGGCCTTCCTGACCAGGTTGGCCAGCACCACCATGCCCATGGAGAAATTGCCGGACTTGACCACGCGTGCGCCCTGGCGGCCCGCTTCGGCAATGGCGGCGTCGTCGGCTTCCGAACAGCCGGTCGTGCCGATGATATGGACGAGGCCGAGCGTTGCCGCCTTGTGCGCCAGCGCAACGCTGGCGCCGGGAGCGGTGAAGTCGATGATGGCGTCGGCCCCAACAAGGGCCGCATCCATGTCATCGGTGATCTTGACGCCGAGCGCCGCAATGCCGGCATAGAGCCCCGCATCCTGGCCGATGGCTGCCGTGCCCGGCCGGTCGACGGCGGCGTGCAGGGTCATGCCGGCGGCATTGGCGACGGCACCATGCAGCGCCAGACCGCCCAGCGCGGCCACCGCGCGTATATTGGCAGCGCCCATGCGTCCGCCAGCGCCTGCCACCACGACCTTCAGAGCTGCCATCAATCCATCTCCGCGATTGGGCTCCGCCTATAGCAGCGCCCCGGCAAAACGCCAACAGCCGTGCCCCATTGCCGTCATCATGCTAGGGTTGTGCTTAGTCAGAAACCAAGGGAACTGATTTGGCCATCACCAATGCGCTCGCCGGTATCGCGGTGGACGACATCACCGAGGCGCTCGACTATTACGAGCGCCTGTTCGGCCGGCCCGCCGATGCCCGCCCGATGAGCGAGGTGGGTGAGTGGAAGCTGGCGGGTGGTGGCTGGGTACATGTCTTTACCGATGCCGACCGGGCCGGCGCCTCCACCGTGACGCTGATCGTGGAAGACCTGGCCGAGGAGCTGGGCCGGCTGGCTTTGCTGGAGCTCAAGCCGGTGGCCAAGGCCATGGGCGACTTCTTCAAGACCGCCAAGTTCCGCGACCCCGACGGCAACCAGATCATCTTCAGCCAGCCCCAGCCCGGTACGTATTAGTCTTACCTCTCCCTTTGGGGGAGAGGTGGAGAGAGACCCGCCATGCATGGTGGCGCTAAACGCGCCGCAGCTGCACCGTCTCGATCAGGTGGCTCTTGCCCTTCTTGAGGATCAGGTCCGCCCGACCGCGGGTGGGCAGCACGTTGTCGATCAGGTTGGGCAGGTTGATGGTGCGCCACACCATGCGGCCGAATTCACCGGCCTCGGCCTCGCTCATTTCGGCAAAGCGGCGGAAGAAGGAGGTCGGGTCCTTGAAGGCGGTTTCGCGCAGGCGGAAGAAGCGCTCCATGAACCAGTCTTCGAGATCGTCGGTATCGGCGTCGATATAGACCGAGAAATCGATGAAGTCGGAGGCAAACAGGATCGGCTTGCCGTCCTTGGGCAGCTCGCCGGGCTGGAGGATATTGAGCCCCTCGACGATGAGGATGTCGGGCCGGTCGACAATGACTTCGCCGCCCGCCACGACGTCATAGACCAGGTGCGAATAGACAGGCGCCTTGACGCCGCCCTTGCCCGATTTGATATCGGCGAGGAACTGCACGAAGCGCGTCCGGTCATAGCTTTCAGGAAAACCCTTGCGCTCCATGATGCCGCGCTCGGCCAGGATCGCATTGGGGTAGAGGAAGCCGTCGGTGGTGACGAGGTCAACCTTTGGGCTGGCCGGCCAGCGCTGCAGCAGCGCCTGCAGGATACGCGCGGTGGTGGATTTGCCCACCGCCACCGAACCGGCGACGCCGATGATGAAGGGCAGCTTCTGGTCCGGTGCCTCGAGGAACCGCGTCGAGACGCTGTGCAGGTGCTGCACCGCCTCGACATAGAAGGAGAGGAGGCGCGTCAGGGGCAGATAGACCTCTTCGGCCTCTTCCAGCGAGATCGGATCGGAGAGCGTGCGCAGCCGCGAAATATCCTCGCGGGTCAGCGTCATCGGCTCGTCGGCGCGCAGCTCGCTCCACTGCGCCTTGGTGAAGTGATGGTAGGGCGCAAGCACGGGGGAACGCCTGGCCATCAATGCTGGTCCCTGCGGCTGGCCTTTTCGGCGAGACCCGACTGGGCCGTGCGCGCATCGAGTTCGGCCATGACCTCGCTCAAGGGAATGTCGGCGGCGCGCAGCACCACCAGCAGGTGGTAGAGCATATCGGCCGATTCCTTGACCAGTTCGGGCCGATTGCCGGTCACCGCCGCGATCACCGCTTCGGTGGCTTCCTCGCCCAGCTTCTGCGCGCATTTTTCCATGCCGCGGCCAATGAGTTTTGCGGTGTAGCTTTCATCAGGCGAGGCCGCGGCGCGCAAGGCAATGCGCGCTTCAAGGTCATCCAAGGTCATGGGCATGTCGGGTGTCTCCGGCCGTTGACGGCTTAGAGCAAAAAACGGAGCCGCCGTCACTACGACCTAAGCCGCCATTCGAGCGCAACTCTCATGGACTTAGTCGCTCAGGCGATTTGCCCTGTCGGTCGCGGCCAAGTCCATCCGGACGGCGACGCCGTGCTCGCGCATATATTGCTTGGCCTGGGGAATGGTGAAGGTGCCGAAATGGAAGATCGAGGCGGCCAGCACGGCGCTGGCATGGCCCTCGGTCACGCCGTCGACGAGATCCTGCAGGCTGCCGACGCCGCCGGAGGCGATGACCGGCACTTCCACCGCATCGGCAATGGCGCGGGTGAGCTTGAGGTCAAAGCCCGACTTGGTGCCGTCGCGATCCATCGAGGTCACCAGCAATTCGCCGGCGCCGCGCTCCACCATGCGGACGGCAAATTCCACCGCATCGAGCCCGGATGGCTTGCGCCCGCCATGGGTGAAGATTTCCCACGCGCTGGCATTGTCGCCACCCACGGCCTGGGTCAGCCGCTGCTTGGCATCGACCGAGACGACAATGCACTGGTTGCCGAACTTGTCGGCGGCACGGGAGATGAAATCGGGGTCGTTCACCGCCGCCGAATTGATCGCCACCTTGTCGGCGCCGGCCAGCAGGAGCTTGCGGATATCCTCGATGCTGCGCACGCCGCCGCCCACGGTCACCGGCATGAAGCAGTGCTCGGCGGTGCGCGCCACCACGTCGAAAATGGTGTCGCGGCCCTCGTGGCTGGCGGTGATATCGAGGAAGGTCAGCTCATCGGCGCCCGCGGCGTCATAGGCCATGGCGGCCTCGACCGGGTCGCCGGCATCGCGCAGGTCGACGAACTGCACGCCTTTGACGACACGGCCGCCCATGACATCGAGGCAGGGAATGAGACGGGTCTTGAGCGTCACAGTCGGGTTTCCTTCCGCTGCTGGCGCCGGCGCATCAGCACGGCAAATGCCGTGAAGGCCAGCGAGAACAGCCACATGAAAAAGGCGAAGACGGCGACCAGCAGGGCCCAGCTCGGCAGCCAGTTGAGCAGGGCCGCATAGCCCAGCGCCACTATCGGCACGATCGGCGCGAGATACCACCACCAGTTGACCTTGCGGATCATGATGTGGCGCGGCGCGGCTTTCATGCTGCAGCTTTCAGCATGGCCAGTGCTTCACGTGAATCAATGCGCCCGTCATAGAGCGCCCGGCCGGAAATGGCGCCTTCCAGCACGGCGGCATCGGACCGCGTCATGCGCTCGATATCGGCCATGGAGGCGAGGCCGCCCGAGGCGATCACCGGAATTGTGGTGGCCCGCGCCAGCTCCAGCGTCGAATCCCAGTTGATGCCGGCCAGCACGCCGTCGCGGTCGATATCGGTATAGATGATGGCCGCCACGCCAGCGCCCTCGAAGCGCTTGGCCAGTTCGATCACCGAGAGTTCGGAGGTTTCCGCCCAGCCTTCCACCGCCACCATGCCACCGCGCGCATCGGTGCCGACGGCGACCTGGCCGGGCCATTTGCGCGCCGCCTCGCGCACCAGAGCCGGATCGCGCACCGCGACCGTGCCGAGAATGACGCGGGCGAGGCCCTTGTCGAGCCAGCTCTCGATATGGGCCAGCGTGCGGATGCCGCCGCCGAGCTGGACCGGGAAGTTCACCGTCCTGAGGATGGCTTCCACTGCGGCGCCATTGACGCTCTCGCCGGCAAAGGCGCCGTTGAGATCGACAACGTGCAGATATTCAAAGCCCTGGTCCTCGAACGATTTGGCCTGGGCGGCGGGGTCGTCGTTGAAGACGGTCGCCTGATCCATGTCGCCCAGCTTGAGGCGCACGCATTGGCCGTCCTTGAGGTCGATGGCGGGGAAAAGGATCACGGCGTCCACCTCAGGAAATTCTCGATCAGCTGCAGGCCCAGCGCCTGGCTCTTTTCCGGATGGAACTGGGTGCCGAACATGTTGTCGCGGCCGACACAGGCGGTGAGCGGCCCGCCATAGTCGGTGGTGGCGAGGCACTCGTCCGGGCGCTCGGTCACCAGGTGATAGGAGTGGACGAAATAGGCGTGCAGCCCATCGGGCCCATCGGGAATGCCGGCAAAGAGCGCATGCGGACGGGTCACCGAAATGGTGTTCCAGCCCATATGCGGGATCTTGAGCGCCGGATCGGCCGGCGTGATCTTCTGCACCGCGCCGGCGATCCAGCCCAGACCCGGCGTCACGACCTTTTCGCGACCCTCGCTGGCCATGAGCTGCATGCCGACGCAGACGCCCAGGAACGGCACGCCGCCGCGGATCACCCTTTCCTCGAGCACGTCCACCATGCCGGGCACGGCATCGAGCCCGGCCTTGCAGTCGGCAAAGGCGCCGACGCCGGGCAGCATGATGCGGTCGGCCACACGGACCCGCGCGGGGTCGGCCGTCACCTCAACGGTAATGCCGCCCAGGCCATCGGCCATGCGCTCGAAGGCCTTGGAGGCCGAGTGCAGGTTGCCGGCGCCGTAGTCGATAATGGTGACGAGGCTCATCGGATCGCCTCGAGCTGCGCCAGGTCGGGGCCGAGCGCGACGCGGGTGCCGCGATGGGTCCAGCCGCGCCAGGCGAGCGCATGCCGGCGGAGGCCCGGAGCGGCAAAGCCGAGCCAGACGGCGCCCAGCACGTAAAGCGGAAAGGTCGCATCGTCGCCGATCACGCGCGTGAGAAGGACCAGCGCCACCACGGCCAGCACAAAGCCGAGCAGTTCCAGCCATAGCCCATGCAGAACCAGGAAGACCGGCGGCAGGAGGGCAGCCAGCCAGGAGAATTTCTCCGGCACGGCGGCGGGCAAGGCCGGCTTGCCGGGCTTGGGATCATAGATGGCGTATAGAGTCACCGAACACTCCAAACTCTCGATGTCATCCCGGCCTTGAGCCGGGATCCATCCTGAGATCTCGAGATGGGCCCCGGCTCAAGGCCGGGGTGACACCGTGGTTGGGGCTGACTTAGTGCAAAATGCCTGGCGTTGAAAGCCCGTCGGAGCGCTCAGAGCGTGCCCTTGGTGCTCGGCACCCGATCACCCACCCGCGGGTCGATCTCGACCGCCTCGCGCAAGGCGCGGGCGACGGCCTTGAACATCGACTCGGCTAGATGGTGGTTGTTGTCGGTGTAGAAGTTCTCGATATGCAGGGTAATGCCGGCATTCATGGCGAAGGCCTGGAAGAATTCGCGGAACAGCTCGGTATCCATCTCGCCGACCTTGTCCCTGGAGAACTCCGCCCGGAACACCAGGAAGGGGCGCCCGGACACGTCCAGCGCCGCACGGGTCAGCGTGCCATCCATCGGCAGGTCGGCCGAGGCATAGCGGCGGATGCCCTTCTTGTCCCCCAGCGCCTGCGAAATGGCCTGGCCCAGGGCGATGCCCACGTCTTCCGCCGTGTGGTGGAAGTCGATGTGCAGGTCCCCCTTGCAGGCGACATCCATGTCGATGAGGGAGTGGCGGGACAGCTGGTCGAGCATGTGGTCGAGGAAGCCGATGCCCGTGGCCATGGCATGCGCGCCCGTGCCGTCGAGGTTTACCGAGACAGCGATCTCGGTCTCGTTGGTCTTGCGGGCAATGGTTGCTTTGCGCATGGGCGGGTCTCCGGACAGGGCGGCTCTCTAGCAGATAGGCACGATCCCGTGAAGATTGGGTTGAGGCCCCGCATCGGACGGCGTTGCCCATCGCCCATCATTGCATTCCTCGGCGACGCTCCTAAATATCAGCCAACAGTTCTGGAGTATCTTCCGATCATGAGTGACTCTGCATTTCCCGGCTGGCACGGGACGACGATCGTTTCCGTGCGCAAGGGCAATAAGGTCGTGGTGGCTGGCGATGGCCAGGTGTCCATGGGCCAGACCGTGATGAAGCACGGCGCCAAGAAAGTCCGGCGGCTGGCCGGCGGCAATGTGATCGGCGGCTTTGCCGGTTCCACCGCCGATGCCTTCACCCTCTTCGAGCGGCTCGAAGCCCGGCTCGAGCAATATCCCGACCAGCTGATGCGCGCCGCGGTCGAACTGGCCAAGGACTGGCGCACCGACCGCTACCTGCGCAAGCTCGAAGCCATGATGATCGTGGCGGACAAGCGCGAAACCCTGGTGCTGACCGGCACGGGCGACGTGCTCACCCCCGATCACGGCGTCATCGCCATTGGCTCGGGCGGCAATTATGCGCTCAGTGCCGCCCTGGCGCTGGCCGATGCCACCGAGCTCGACGCCGAGGATATCGCCCGGCGCGCCATGAAGATCGCCGAGCAGGTCTGCGTCTATACCAATGGCAATGTCACGCTCGAAGCCATCGAGCTTTCCGCGTGAACTATTCCGTCCGGCGCCTCACCCGGGACGATGTCGATGCCTATCGCGCCATCCGGCTCGAAGCGCTGACCAATCATCCGGAAGCCTTTGCCAGCTCGGCGGAGGATTTCGTGCTGCGCTCGATCCCCGACCTCGAAGGCCTGCTGGAAAAGCTGGTGTTTCTGGGGGCGGTGCTGCCGGGGGGCGAGCTGGCCGGGATCATGGCCTATGACCGGGGCCAGAAGCGCGAGGCCCATCGCGGCTGGCTGCTCCAGGTCTATGTGAAGCCGGCCATGCGCAGCACGGGCTGCGCCAAGGCCTTGCTCGACGCCGTCATTGCCCATGCGCAGGCCGAAGTGCTGCAGCTGCATCTCAGCGTTGCCAGCCACAACGAGCCGGCGCTCCGGCTCTACCAGAGGGCGGGGTTCGTCATCTATGGCACGGATCCTCGCTTCCAACGCGTGAACGGTCGCTTTGTCGACGAACACCTGATGGTGCGCTTCTTCGACAAGGCACCAGGAAAGACAGAAAATGACTGAAACCAATTTCTCCCCGCGCGAGATCGTTTCCGAGCTCGATCGCAATATTGTCGGCCAGAACGATGCCAAGCGGGCCGTGGCCGTCGCCCTGCGCAACCGCTGGCGCCGGCAGCAGCTGGGCCCCGACATGCGCCGCGAGGTGACACCCAAGAATATCCTGATGATCGGGCCGACCGGCGTCGGCAAGACCGAGATCGCCCGGCGTCTTGCCCGACTTGCTCAAGCCCCCTTCATCAAGGTGGAAGCCACCAAGTTCACCGAGGTGGGCTATGTCGGCCGCGATGTCGAACAGATCATCCGCGACCTCGTCGAGGCGGGCATTGCCGTTTTGCGCGACAAGCGCCGCGCCGACGTGCAGGCGCAGGCCCATGCCAATGCGGAAAACCGCGTGCTCGATGCGCTGGTCGGCACCTCGGCCACGCCCTCGACGCGCGACAGTTTCCGCCGCAAGCTGCGCAATAACGAAATCGACGACAACGAAATCGAGATCGAGATGCAGCCCTCGGCCAATACCGGGGGCTTCGAGATCCCCGGCATGCCCAATGGCGGCATCGGCATGATCAACCTTTCTGACATGTTCAAGCAGGCCATGGGCGGGCGCGGGGTCAAGCGCAAGATCAAGGTCAAGGACGCCTATGAGCCGCTGATCGCCGAGGAAGCCGACAAGCTGCTCGACCAGGACCAGCTCAAGGCCGAGGCCATCGAGCTGGTGGAAAATCACGGCATCGTCTTCATCGACGAGATCGACAAGGTGGCCCATCGTGAGGGCGGCGCCCAGGGCGGTCCGTCGCGCGAGGGCGTGCAGCGCGATCTCTTGCCACTGATCGAGGGCACGACGGTCTCAACCAAATATGGGCCGGTCAAGACCGACCATATCCTGTTCATCGCCTCGGGCGCCTTCCACGTCTCCAAGCCGAGCGACCTCTTGCCCGAACTGCAGGGCCGCCTGCCGATCCGGGTCGAGCTCAAGGCCCTGACCCGCGAGGATTTCATCCAGATCCTCTCGAGCACCGATGCGAGCCTGATCAAGCAATATGTAGCTCTGATGGGCACCGAGGGCGTCGTGCTCGACTTCACCAGGGACGCCATCGAGGCCATTGCCGACGCGGCCGTGCGGGTCAACAATTCGGTCGAGAATATCGGTGCGCGACGCCTGCAGACCGTGATGGAGCGGCTGGTGGAAGACATCAGCTTCGAGGCTCCCGACAAGCAGGGCCAGACCATCACCATCGACGCCGCCTTCGTGGCCGAGAAGGTCGGCGTCTTGGCCAAGGACACGGACCTCAGCAAGTTCGTGCTCTAGGGCAGACCGCCTTGCCCTCTCCCCCTGCGGGAGAGGGCGGCGCCCGTGCCCTAGATCAGCGCCGAAATCCTTGCATCGCTCAGCGCATGAAGACACGCATTGCGCGCCTCGCTCAGCGCCGGATCCATCACCGCGGCGACCTTGACCAGCGCGGCGTCGATCTCCCTGGCCATCTCGATGACCGAGGCAGTGCCACCGCTCTCCGCGCAGATATCCGTCGGACTGTAGTGTTTGGCGGCCAGCACGCTCAGCACGCCGGCCGGATTGGCCTTGAGGGCGCGGGACAGGGCGATGGCAAGGCTCTCCGAACTGCGGCCATCGGTGCCGGGCGCCAGCAGCGGCACCAGGTCGATCCAGCCGCGTTCGCCGGCCTCGATATGATTGAGAAATGCGTTCCAGGACTTGTCGTCGAGCGATTGAACGACGGCCGTCGCGTCCTGGTGCTCCAGCAGGGCGCGGAAGGCGCTTGGCGTCAGATCGGCGGATAGAGCGGGCATGGTCAGCGCGGCAAGGATGGCCGCGACACCAAAAGTGCGCATGATAACCTCCTCCAGCAGACGGGTATAAAAATACGCCCGATCGGAGGGGTTTTCCAGCGCCTCTCAGTTCCGCGACTTGCCCGAGCGCCGCACCACCTCATTGAGCAGGAATTTCAGGTCTTCGGGGTCGAGCCGGCCGATATCGGCGGCCAGCCGGTTGGTCAGCTCGGTCGCCTCGGGCACCAGCCCGCCGGTATCGATGGTGACCTTGGGGTCGCTCATCTCGGCCAGGCGCTGGAGTTCCTCGGCCTCATCCCAGATGACGTTGAAAAAGGCGATCATGCGGTGCAGCAGGAAGCCGGTCGGCCTGCCGCGGCGGCCATGCTCGAGGGCCGAGAGATAGGCGCTCGACACGTTGAGCGCCGATGCCATGTCCTTGAGCGAAATGCCCCGGGCTTCGCGCAATTCGCGAATCTTGGCGCCGAGCGGGGTCATGCGCGGCGCAGGCGCACATACCACGCCCCCTCTCCGCCATGGCCGCGTGCCGCCACGCTCCAGCCCGAAATCATCGGCGACAGCGACGGCTCGCTCAGCCAGACCGGCAGCATGGTGCGCAGCACGCCGCGCTCGGTCATGGCGGCGATATAGTCGCTGTCGGTCTTGACCCCCTTGCCAGTGATGACCAGCACGGTGCGGTCACCGCGCGAAAACCGCGCATGGATGAAGCGGTGCAGGGCGCCGCGCGCCTCGTTCTGGGTCATGCCATGCAGGTCGATCCGACCATCGATATCGATACGACCGCGCCCGACCTTCTTGCGGATCGAGGGATCGACGGCCTTTTCCGGTGCCGCAGCGGAGGGCAGGGGCGCCTGATAGGGCGGCAGGAAGGGCTGGCGCGGCGGCTTGCGCCGGGGTGGCGGCTTGGTCGCGGCAGAGGGCTGCTCCTCGACCGGCAGCGGCAGGGGGCCCGCCGCCATTTTCAGCAGGCCCTTGCGGCGCAGCGGATCGATGGTCGATGCGACCGCTGTCCACAGGTGGAAGTCGTGCGGCAGGCGCTTGGGATCACGCTTGGACATGGAAAGGGTCGCCGGCCCGCCGCTTGCTCAGGATCAGTCGAGCTGGCTGGTCGCGATGACCTTCCAGTTGGGGTCGCGCGACTTCGGGTTGCGTGCAAAGGTCCATTCGTCGGCGACGGTCTGCACCTGGTCGGCATTGCCCTCGACCAGGGCGCCATCCTTGTCGCGGGTGGCCGAAACCACCTCGGCATGGAAGCGCACGGTCACCAGCACGTTCTTCTTGTCGTATTCGGCATCGGAAATCTCGACCTTGGGCAGGCCGACAAAGGTGAAGTCCACGGTCTGGCCGGCGGCCTCGCGCTCGCTGATGGCGCGGTGGAAGCCGTCATAGACGTCCTTTTCGAGGAGATTCTTCAGCATCTGGCGGTCGCCCGTGGCATAGGCCGTGACGATCATCTCATAGGCCTGCTTGGCGCCTTCGAGGAAGCTCTTGGGGGTGAAGGTCGGATCGGCCTCCACCACGGCGCGGAAGCCGGCGGCCAGTTCGTCATTGCCCTTGGCGAACTGTTCGATCTCGGCTTCGATCTTGCGGCTGCGGTGATCCTCGTCGAGCTCGGGCGCGGCCGTGCCCCGCGGACGCAGCGGCACCACCGTATCATCGGCCGCCGCTTCCGCTGCCGGCTTGCGGCGTTCCAGCGGCGGGCGTTCATTGCCGGTCCTGGTGCCCAATACGGAGCGCAGCCGGAACAGCACGAAGACGGCCACGGCAATCACGATGAGGGTCGGCAGGTCGAAGAATTCATCCATGGGGCAATGCACCTTAGCGTGAGCGCGCCGAAGAAAACGACGCGGCGACGCTCGTTGAGCGCCTCGTTTGTCCTATATATAGGCAAAGCCTCACCCCAAAACCAGTTCACGATAGGGCGAGAGTCCTATTTTGCCGCAGCGCATACAGAAGGAAACCCCGATCTTGGCACGATTTTTCGCCCTAGGCCTGATCCTCTTGCCGATTATCGAGATCGCCATCTTCATCAAGGTGGGCCAGACCATCGGCCTGTTGCCCACGCTGGCCCTGGTGATCGGCGCCGCCATTCTGGGCGGTTTGCTGCTGCGCCAGCAGGGCGTTTCGGTGCTCGGACAGCTGCGCAGCAATGTCAATTCCGGCCGCATGCCGGGCCGCACCATTGCCGATGCGATGATGCTCGGGGTGGCCGCCCTGTTCCTGGTCCTGCCCGGCTTTCTCAGCGATATCGTGGCGCTGGCCTTGCTGCTGCCACCGGTGCGCAACTGGATCTATTCCAGTCTGGCCAGCCGGGTCACGGTGGTCGAGACCGCCAGCTACCGCCGCCGCAGCGAGGCGGGCGACCCGCGGCTCAACGATGGCACGATCGATCTCGACGACGATGACTACCGCCCGCGCTGACGGGCGCCAGCTTGTCGCTCCAGCGCAAAGATGGTAGCGACCCAACAACGATATTTCGGCAAAGGACTGCAAGCTCATGGCTGACGAAACCCAGGGCGGTGCCGCCCCCCAGGCAGCAAACCTGCCCTCGATGAACATGGTGGGCCAGTATATCCGCGACCTCTCCTTCGAGAATCCGGGCGCGCCCGGCTCGATCATGGCGGGCGGCGGCAATCCGGCCTTCAACGTCTCGATCTCGGTCGCCGTCAAGAAGCAGGCCGACGACATGTATGCGGTCGAGCTGACGCTCAATGCCAAGGCCAATCGCGAACAGACCATCCTGTTCAATGTCGAGCTGGTCTATGGCGGCGTGTTCCGCCTCAAGAACATTCCCGAGGCCCAGCTCAGCCAGCTGCTGATGATCGAATGTCCGCGGCTGATCTTCCCCTTCGCCCGCCAGGTGCTGGCCAGCGTCACCCAGCAGGGCGGCTTCCCGCCGCTGATGATGGAGCCCGTCGATTTTGCCGCCATCTACCGGCAGAACCTGGCGGCGCTGGCCGCCAAGCAGCAGGGCGCGGGCGCCCAGCCTGCTCCGGGCAGCGAGTCCGAAAAGCTCAACTGATATATCCTGCAATTGACGAAAAAGCCCCGGGAGACCGGGGCTTTTTTATTGGGTGGCGCGGAGCGGGCCGGCGACATCGGCATATTGCGCCCAGATCGACTCTGCCCCCAAAGTGGCGACCAGGCGCTCATGGGCCAGCTCTTCATCCGCCGTCAGGCGCGAGGGCAGCGGGGTGGGCCGCGGCGCCACCACGGTGCGCGTGGCAATGGCCTCGGCGCCCGATATCCGCGTCTCGGCGATCAGCGCCAGGCTCACCTGCTTGCCGCCGATCAGCTCGAGATAGACCTCGGCCAGGATCTCGCTGTCGAGCAGCGCGCCGTGGAGGGTCCGGCGGGAATTGTCGATGCCGTAATGCTTGCACAGCGCATCAAGGCTCACCCGGGCGCCCGGATGCTTCTCGCGCGCCAGCATGACGGTATCTATTACCGTATTGGCCAGCGGCCGGTGGCCGGCGCGTTCCAGCTCGGCATTGAGAAAGCCCATGTCGAAGGGCGCATTGTGGATGATCAGCGTGGCGTCGCCGATGAAATCGAGAAAATCGCCTGCCACCGCCTTGAACAGCGGCTTGTCGGCGAGGAACTCCTCGCTCAGCCCATGCACGCGGAAGGCCTCTTCGGGCATGGAGCGCTGCGGGTTGAGATAGACGTGATAGTGCCGGCCGGAGGGAATGTGGTTGATCAGCTCGACGCAGCCGATTTCGACCAGCTTGTCGCCCATGGCGGGGGACAGGCCGGTGGTTTCGGTATCGAGCACGATCTCGCGATTCAACGGCTTGGCCCTCTGGCTTTGATCGCTGCCACCAGCGCGGCGACCATTTCCACCGTCCTGGCGATCGGCATGGACGTGTCGAACAGATACGTGGCGCGCGCCTTCTTTTCGGCCTGGGGCAGCTGTCGGGCAAGGATGGTGTCGAGCTTTTCCACCGTCATGCCCGGCCGGGCCAACGCGCGCTGGCGCTGGATGGCCTCGTCGACCCAGGTCACGGCAATGGCATCAAAGCCATAGTCATAGCCGCTTTCGAACAGCAGGGGCACTTCCACCACGGCCAGTTCATGCCCGGCGGCCTCCGCCTCATCCATGAAACGGGCAATGCGCGCCCGCACCAGGGGATGCACCACGGCTTCGAGCCGCTTGAAGCCGGAAGGATCGGCGGCGAGTTTTTGCGACAATGCCGCCCGGTCGATGGCGCCATTGCGCGTCACGCCGGGAAACTGCGCCTCGACCGGGGCGACGGCCTCGCCGGCATAGAGTTCGGCCACGGCCTCATCGGCCGAAAAGACCGGCACGCCCAGATCGGCAAAGGCCTTGAGCACGGTGGATTTGCCGGTGGCAATGGAACCGGTCATGCCGATGCGCCACATACTCAATGCTCCAGCGTCGCTTCGATGCGGGCGCGCAGGGCCGGCGTCACGCTGGGCCTGACGCCGAACCAGGCTTCAAAGCCCGGCACGGCCTGATGCAGCAGCATGCCCAGCCCGTCCACCGTGCGCAGGCCATGCGCCGCCGCGTCGGCCAGGAGCGGGGTCACCAAGGGTGTATAGACGATGTCGGTCACCAGCGTGGCCTTGGGCAGGAGGGCGAAGTCGAGCCAGTCGAACCGGCTGCCATGCATGCCGATGGCGCTGGTATTGACCACCAGCCCGGTATGCGCCGCCAATTGGGGGAAAGCGTCGAAACCATGCGCCTCGAAGGGGCCGTCGATCTCGGCGACCAGGGCCTGGGCCTTTTCCAGCGTGCGGTTGAGCACATGCACCTTGCCGCCATCGCGCCGGCGCAGTGCCACCAGGATGGCCCGTGCCGCGCCGCCAGCGCCGATGATCATCGCGTCATTGGGACCATCGGACCAGCCGGGCGTTGCGGCATCGAGATTGCCGAGAAAACCCAGATAATCGGTATTGCTGCCATGCACCTTGCCGTCGCGCACCACCAGCGTATTGACCGCGCCGATCGTGGTCGCCAGGGGGTCGACGCTGTCGCAGAGCGCGAACACCGCCTCCTTGTGCGGTATGGTGACATTGCCGCCGGCAAATTCGCCGCTGCGCAGCCGCTCGAAAAAGCCGGGCAGGGCCTCGGGCGCCACATCGATCGCCTCATAGCTGCCGTCGATGCCGTGCTCGACCAGCCATTGGCCGTGGATCAGGGGCGAGCGGGAATGGGCGATGGGGTGGCCGATGACAAAGGCTTTGATGGTCACGTGAGGGTCTCGGGGGCGAGGTTCCGCAGAGCCGCCAGCAGCGGCAGCAGGGGCAAGCCCAGAATGGTGAAATAGTCGCCGGCGACAGTTTCGAACAGGCGGATGGATGGCCCTTCGAGCCGATAGCCGCCCACGGAGGCCAGGATGGCGTCGCCTTCGCGGTCGAGCACCTCTTCGCGCTCGGCGGGCGAGAAATCGCGCATGGTTAGTTCCGCCGTCTGGATATCGGACCAGAGCAGCAGGTCGTCGCGCACCAGGGTGACCGCGGCATGCAGGCGATGGGTCTTGCCGCGCAGATGGTCGAGCTGGGCGGCAGCTTCGCTCCGGTCGGCCGGCTTGTGCAGAAGTTCGGCGCCCAGGCTCAGCGTCTGGTCGGCGCCGATCACAATGGCGCCAGGATTGGCCGCGGCGACCGCAGCGGCCTTGCGCTCGGCCAGCAGCAGGGCGACGTCGCGACCATCGCCGCCAGCGTCCAGGGCGGCGCGTTCGAGGCCGCGCTCGTCGATGCGCGCCGGGGCTGTGGAGAAGTCCAGTCCGGCCTGCTGCAGCAAGGCTTTGCGGGTGTCGCTCTGGCTGGCAAGGATCAACATGGTGGCCATGTTTTCCACACTGTCATCCCCAGCTCAACCCCGTGCCTGTGACAATGACTCATGACTTTGGCCCTCGGCCCGATTTGTTCGACTTGGTTACCGAAGCGTTAACAGTTCAACCCGGCACCCGTCTTGAGCCGGGCGATGGATAGGTCTGGGGATAACCCTTCTGGTGGCTCCCGGCCCCGCCAAGTGGTTTTACACAGCGCCAGACGAATCGTTGACTCCGGAGTCGGCTCGTTAAGGCTTTGTTAATGAGTGTGGCGCCGCTGGGGACCAAAATGGATTCACAGCCTCTGTTAAGGCTCGATTAACCATAGCCCTGCGCGCATGTGCCGCCACGACCCCGATTGTGGACGATGCTGAATTGGCCCAAAACACCGCCATGATAATACAAATACCAAGCAAGAAAGACTCTTTAGGGGTTTGGAAGGGAAGGACGACGTGACCCACAGGCCTCTGCTGGCAACCGTGCTGGGCGAACGCCAGGAACGACCACCGATCTGGATCATGCGCCAGGCTGGCCGCTATCTGCCGGAATATCGCGAGACGCGGACGAGAGCGAAGAACTTCCTCGAGCTTTGCTATACATCCGATCTGGCTGTCGAAGTGTCGCTGCAGCCGCTCCGGCGCTTTGATCTCGATGCGGCGATCCTCTTCTCCGACATCCTGGTCATTCCCGATGCGCTGGGACAGAAGGTTCGCTTCGAACAGGGCGAAGGCCCTATCCTTGATCCGGTTGCTGCCGAAACCATCACGGCGCTGAAGCCGGAACGGGCTCTCGATCATCTGGCGCCCGTGCTGGAGACCGTGCGGCGGCTGCGGGCGGCCATAGCGCCGGAAAAGACCTTGATCGGCTTCTGCGGCTCTCCCTGGACGGTGGCGACCTATATGATCGGGGGCCGCGGCTCGACCGACCAGGCCGCCGCGCGTCTGTTCGCCCTGCGCCATCCCGATGCCTTTGCTGCACTGATGGATATCCTGGTGGCGACGAGCGTCGATTACCTGGTCGCCCAGCTGCAGGCTGGTGCCGACGTGGTGCAGCTGTTTGAGAGCTGGGCGCTCAATCTCGACGACACAGCCTTTGCCAGCCATGTCATCGAGCCCAATCGCCGTATCGTCGCCGGCGTACGCGCCAGGGTGCCCAATGCGCCGATCATCGGCTTTCCGCGCGGCGCGGCGGGCAATCTGGCGCGCTATGCCGAGCTGACAGGGGTCAATGCGCTGGGTCTTGATTATGCCACGCCGCTCGATTTTGCCGGCAAGCACCTGCCGGCTACGCTGCCGGTGCAGGGCAATCTCGATCCGCTGCGGCTGGTGGCGGGCGGCGATCAGCTCGACCGGCGCGTCGATGCCATCATCGACGCCTTCAGCACGCGCCCGCATATCTTCAATCTGGGCCATGGCATCGTGCCCGAAACCCCGATCGAACACGTCGCGCGGCTGGTCGACCGGGTCAAGAAGGGCTGAAGCGTTCAACTGTTGAGGAGTTGAAATCCATGGAATGGGTCAAGGCACTGCATGTCATCTCGGTGATCGCCTGGATGGCCGGCATGCTCTATCTGCCGCGGCTGTTCGTCTATCATGCGGTCGCCGAGATCGGATCGGACAAGTCCGAGACCTTCAAGGTCATGGAGCGGCGCCTGCTCAAGGGCATCATCAATCCGGCGATGATTGCCAGCTGGGTGTTCGGGCTGTGGATGGTGTTCGGCGGCTGGGTCGACATGATGTCCGGCTGGCTGCATGCCAAGCTGTTCCTGGTGCTGCTGCTGACGGCCTGTCACGGCATGCTGGCGAGATATACCCGCCTCTTTGCCCAGGACGAAAACACCAAGCCGCAGAAATTCTTCCGCATCATCAATGAAGTGCCGACGGTCTTGATGATCCTGATCGTCATCTTGGTCGTGGTGAAGCCGTTCTAGCCGCAAAGGGTACAACATCCCACGATCGTCACCCTCGGCTTGACCCGAGGGTACTACACTTAGCGAAAGCGGGGTTGAGCACCGGGCTGAGCGGCCCCTGCCATTCGGCCATAGGCCTCATGGCCTAAAATCACTCCACTGGAGTGATTTTCCCTGCGGGACGGCTCGACGTTTCACGTGAATCCGGATGCCAGTTCGGTTTCATTCTTGAATAAGTGCCCGGTTCGCGCTACATGGCTGACAACGCATCCCAAGAAACAAGCTGACCTCCCCGGTCGCTGCGCGGTGCCTACCCCTCCAAAATACCCAGCCTTCCAGATTTCCCTCAAGGGTCTATCCGCTACATGCAGAATATGAAGCTCAGTGAGCTTAAGGCCAAATCCCCGGCCGAGTTGCTGGTGTTCGCTGAAGAACACGAGGTCGAGAACGCCTCGACCATGCGCAAACAGGAATTGATGTTTGCCATTCTCAAGGAACTGGCCGCCCAGGAAGTGGACATTACCGGCGAAGGCGTCGTTGAAGTCCTGCCCGATGGCTTCGGCTTCCTGCGCTCCCCGGACGCCAACTATCTGCCGGGTCCCGATGACATCTATGTCAGCCCATCCCAGATTCGCCGCTTCGGCCTGCGGACCGGCGACACGGTTGAAGGCCAGATCCGGTCTCCCAAGGATGGCGAGCGCTATTTCGCGCTGCTCAAGGTCAACACGATCAATTTCGAAGATCCCGAGGCGGTCCGCCACAAGGTCAACTTCGACAATCTCACCCCGCTCTATCCCGAAGAGCGGCTCCATATGGAGCTGCCCGATCCGACCCTCAAGGATCGTTCGGCCCGCCTGCTCGATCTGGTGGCGCCGCTCGGCAAGGGCCAGCGCGCCCTTATTGTTGCGCCGCCGCGTACTGGTAAAACCGTATTGTTGCAGAATATCGCACAATCGATCGCCACCAATCACCCCGAATGCTATCTGATCGTGCTGCTGATCGACGAGCGGCCGGAAGAAGTGACCGACATGCAGCGCTCGGTGCGCGGCGAAGTCATCTCATCGACCTTCGACGAGCCGGCCTCGCGCCATGTCCAGGTCGCCGAAATGGTGATCGAAAAGGCCAAGCGCCTCGTCGAGCACAAGCGTGACGTGGTCATCCTGCTCGATTCCATTACCCGCCTCGGCCGCGCCTACAACACCGTAGTGCCGAGCTCCGGCAAGGTGCTGACCGGTGGTGTCGACGCCAATGCCCTGCAGCGCCCGAAGCGTTTCTTCGGCGCCGCCCGCAATATCGAGGATGGCGGTTCGCTGACCATCATCTCCACGGCGCTGATCGATACCGGCAGCCGCATGGACGAAGTGATCTTCGAAGAATTCAAGGGCACCGGTAACTCGGAAATCATCCTTGACCGCAAGGTCGCCGACAAGCGCATCTTCCCTGCCCTCGACATTACCAAGTCGGGCACCCGCAAGGAAGAGTTGCTGGTCGAGCCGGACATCCTCAAGAAGATGTACGTCCTGCGCCGCATCCTCAATCCGATGGGGACGATCGACGCCATGGAATTCCTGATGGACAAGGTCCGGCAGACCAAGACCAATTCCGACTTCTTCGATTCGATGAATACCTGAAACACGTCGTGTGATGTTATCCAAAGAGCGGCATGCCGGAAGGCGTGTCGCTCTTTGCTTTGGACCTTCCGGCATGCAGACTGGCGATACAATTGTGGCCCTGTCCTCCGGCGCGCCGCCCTCCGGCGTGGCGGTGATCCGGCTGTCCGGTCCGCAGACCGAACCTTTGCTACGGGCAATCGCCGGCAAGCTGCCCGAACCGCGCAGGCTGACCCTCCGTGCCATCGGCCAGGAGAGCCTGCTCGATCGCGGCCTTATCGCCTGGTTTCCGGCACCGCACAGCTTTACCGGCGAAGACTGCGCCGAACTCCAGGTTCACGGCTCGCCGGCCGGCGTCCGCGCCATTCTCAAGCTCCTGGTCAGCCAGGGCGCGCGCCTTGCCGAGGCCGGCGAATTCACCCGCCGCGCCTTCGAGAATGGCAAGCTCGACCTGGTCGAGATCGAAGGGCTGGGTGATCTGCTGGAAGCGGAAACCGAAAACCAGCGGCGCCAGGCTTTGGCCCGCTTCGAGGGTGGCCTCAGCCAGCGCATCGACACCTGGCGCGATCAACTGCTCGACCTGCGCGCCGAGATCGAGGCGCGGCTCGATTTCTCCGACGAAGGCGATGTCGACGAGGCGCTGCCGCCCAGTTTCGGCGACGCCATCGCCGCCCTGCGTGCCGATATCGGCAATGCCCTGGCCTCGATCGAACACGGCCGCATTGTCCGCGAGGGTATTCGGGTGGCGCTGGCAGGACCGCCCAATGCCGGAAAATCCAGTCTTCTCAATGCCTTGGCCAAGTCAGACATCGCCATCGTCACCGACGAGGCCGGCACCACGCGCGACGTGCGCGAGGTCCCGCTCGACATCAATGGCCAGCTCTACATTTTGCTCGACCTGGCCGGCTTGCGCGACACCGACAGCAAGGCCGAAGCCGAAGGCGTGCGCCGCGCCCGCCTGGCCATCGACCAGGCCGATATCGTGCTCTGGCTCACCGCCCCCGACATTATTGGCGAGGCCCCGCAGACATTGCCGTCCACACATATCCGCGTCGGTACGAAGAGCGACCTCGCCGCCGTGGCCAATGCCGACCTGGTGGTCTCGGCGCAATCCGGCGCAGGTCTCGACGCCCTGTTACAGCGCATCGAGTCCATCGGCAGTTCCTTGTCGAGCGGAGAGCCAGCGCTTTTGAGCCGGGAGCGCGACCGTCTTGCTCTGGAAGCGGCGATGACCGCGCTGGATGCCTCCGCCCAGCAATTGGCGGTCCCGGAACTCGCGGCCGAGAGTTTGCGGATCGCGTCGCAATCCCTTGAGCGTCTGGTGGGGCGGCTGGATGCCGAGCGCGTATTGGATCGCCTGTTTGCCAGCTTCTGCATCGGCAAATGATTCACGTGGAACAATCTTCACGCCGAACGCTGCAGCGTGATCAGCTCTAGAATTGATTCACGTGAAACATTGGCCTATTGAGCCGGTCGGAGATCAAGCATGACCGACTATGCCGTCATCGTTGTAGGGGGAGGCCACGCCGGCTGTGAGGCCGCGGCCGCCTCGGCACGTCTGGGCGCGCCAACCGCCCTGGTCACCCACAAGTTCGCCACCATCGGTGAGATGAGCTGCAATCCCGCTATTGGCGGCTTGGGCAAGGGGCACCTCGTCCGCGAGATCGACGCGCTGGATGGCTTGATGGGCCGTGTCGCCGACCAGGCCGGCATCCAGTTCCGCGTGCTCAATCGCCGCAAGGGCCCGGCGGTGCGCGGTCCCCGCGCCCAGGCCGATCGCAAGCTTTACCGCCAGGCAATGCAGGCCGCCATCTCAGCACAAGCCAATCTCGACGTGATCGAGGGCGAAGTCGACGATGTCGAAGTCACCGATGGCGTCGTCAGCGGCGTTGTCCTGCTCGATGGCCGCCGCCTCGGCACCAGGGCGGTGGTGCTGACCACCGGTACCTTCCTGCGCGGCCTGATCCATCGCGGCGAGGAGACCACGCCGGCCGGCCGGGTCGGCGAGAAGCCCGTGCTCGGCCTCTCGACGCGCCTCGAAGCCCTCGGCCTGCAACTGGGCCGTCTCAAGACCGGCACGCCAGCCCGACTCGATGCGACCAGCATCGACTTCTCCGTGCTCGAAGAGCAGCCGGGCGACAATCCGCCCGAAGTCTTTTCGGCGCTCACCCGGGCCATTACCACGCGCCAGGTCAGCTGCCACATCACCCGCACCACGGCCGAGACGCATCGCATCATCTCGGACAATCTGCATCGCTCGGCCATGTATTCCGGCCGCATCCAGAGCCGCGGCCCGCGCTATTGCCCGTCTATCGAGGACAAGGTGGTCCGCTTCGCCGATCGCGACAGCCACCAGATTTTCCTTGAGCCAGAAGGACTTGACGACCAGACCATCTATCCTAATGGCCTTTCGACCTCGCTGCCGGCTGACGTGCAGGAGGCCTTCCTGCGCTCCATGCCGGGGCTCGAAAATGTCCGCATCGTGCGGCCCGGCTATGCCATCGAATATGACTATGTCGATCCCCGCGAACTGCGGCCGACGCTCGAGGTCAAGCGCCAGCCTGGCCTCTATCTCGCTGGCCAGATCAATGGCACGACGGGCTATGAAGAGGCTGGGGCGCAGGGTCTGCTGGCGGGTGCCAATGCGGCTCTCGCCGCTACCGGCGCGGCGCCACTGGTCCTGTCGCGCACCGAGAGCTATCTCGGCGTCATGGTTGATGACCTGGTAACGCGCGGCGTGTCCGAGCCCTATCGCATGTTCACGTCGCGCGCCGAATTCCGCCTGCATCTGCGGGCCGACAATGCCGACCAGCGGCTGACGCCGCTCGGCGTCACAACCGGTCTGGTGCAGGAAGAGCGCCGCGAGCTCTTCGCAGGCAAGGCCGAGGCACTCGATCGTGGCCGCACCATCCTGATGCAACTCACCACCTCGCCGAGTGCTGCCCGCAAGGCCGGTATCGCGGTGAACGAAGATGGCAAGGCGCGTTCCGCCTTCGACCTGCTGTCCTATCCCGAGTTGACGAGTGCGGATGTCATCCGCCTGTGGCCTGAAGTGGCGCAGATCGAGACCGGCATTGTCGAGCAGCTGACCGTGGATGCGCAATATGCGGTCTATCTCGACCGACAGCAGAATGACATTGCCGCCGTGCGGCGCGATGAGCAGAAGCCAATCCCTGACGGCCTTGATTATGCAACGATTCCCGGCCTCTCCATGGAGCTGCGGCAGAAGCTGGCGCAATACCGGCCACAGACCATTGCCCAGGCACAGGCCATGGACGGCATGACCCCGGCAGCAGTGACGCTCCTGCTGGCGGTGATCCGGCGCGGTGAATTCCGCAAGGCTGGTTGATGAGCAATCTCGATGCGCTCGCGCCCTATGCGAGGTACTTCACCCGGCCGGCGGGCGAAGTCGCGGCCGATCTGGAATCCTATGCTCAGCTGCTGCGCAAATGGCAGGCAGTGCAGAATCTTGTTTCACGTGAAACACTGGATGACGTGTGGTCGCGGCACTTTATAGACAGCCTGCAGGTTTTGCCGCTGCTCAAACCCAGCGACCATGCCTTTCTGGACCTTGGCAGTGGCGGCGGCCTGCCGGCACTGCCATTGGCCATCGCCTTGAAGGGGCCGAATCACCACTTCACCCTGGTCGAGCCCAATGGCCGCAAGGTCAGCTTCCTGCGGACGGTAGCACGGGAACTCAAGCTGATCGTCACTGTGGAGGGTGCCCGCAGTGACCAGATTGATTCACGTGAAACAGTGCCGCCTGACGTCATAACCTCCCGCGCCCTGGCCGGCTTGCCGCAGCTTTGCCAGTGGATGGCCCCGTTTTTTGCCCCGCAAACACGGGCCATTCTGCATAAAGGCCGGGAACATGTTGAAGAACTTGCCGAAGCCGCTACGCATTGGGACTTTAACGTGTTAGTAACGACCAGTGACACCGATGCGAGCGGAGTCCTGCTTACATTAAGCAATCTCCGTTTGAAATCAGTACGTTAGCGGCAACGAGCTGGAGGCCTGTAGTGGCGCCCCGTATCCTGACACTGGCCAACCAAAAGGGCGGCGTGGGCAAGACCACCACCGCCATCAACCTGGCGACGGCGCTGGCCGCGATCGGCGAACGCGTGCTGATTGTCGATCTCGATCCGCAGGGCAATGCCTCGACCGGACTCGGAATCTCGCGCACCGACCGCGAAGTCTCGTCCTATGACCTGCTGATCGGCGAAGCCACGGTGGCGCAGTCGGCCATCATGACCAGCGTGCCCAATGTGGCCATCGTGCCCTCGACCATGGACCTGCTGGGTGTCGAGCTGACCATTGCCGGCCATGCGGACCGCGCCTTCAAGCTGCGCAATGCCTTCAAGCGGCTGGGCGAACTCTCCATCAATGACAAGCCGGTCAGCTATATCCTGATCGACTGCCCGCCGTCGCTGAACCTGCTGACCATCAACTCCCTGGTGGCTGCCGATGCCGTGCTGGTGCCGCTGCAATGCGAGTTCTTCGCGCTGGAAGGCCTCAGCCAACTGCTTCAGACCATTGAACAAATTCGCTCGACGCTCAATCCGAACCTGTCGATCCAGGGCGTGGTGATGACCATGTTCGACAAGCGCAACAACCTGTCCGAGCAGGTGTTGCAGGACGTGCGCAGCGAGATGGGCGAGCTGGTCTATGACACGGTCATCCCGCGCAATGTGCGGCTGAGCGAGGCGCCGTCCTATGGCAAGCCGGCTCTGCTCTATGATTTGAAATGTGCCGGCAGCCAGGCCTATCTGCGGCTGGCAACCGAAGTGATCCGCCGCGAGCGGCAGCTCAACGCGGCATAGGAGCCCGGATATGAACGACAAACCCACACGTCTTGGTCGCGGGCTCGCGGCATTGATCGGCGACATGGCCACCGTCGAGGGTGCGCGCGTCACCGAATCGGGCGGCGTCAAGAAGCTGCCGGTCGAGTTCATCATCGCCAACCGGGCCAATCCGCGGCGCACCTTCGACAATGACCAACTCGAAGAGCTGACCAATTCGATTCGTGAAAAAGGCGTGATGCAGCCGCTCCTGGTGCGCCCCAGCGACGATCCGAATATTTTCGAGATCATCGCCGGCGAGCGCCGCTGGCGGGCGGCGCAAAAGGCGGGCCTGCATGAAGTGCCGGTTATCGTGCGCGATGTCGGCGACAAGGAAGCGCTCGAGCTGGCCATTATCGAGAATGTGCAGCGCGCCGATCTCAATCCGCTGGAAGAGGCCATGGGCTATGGCCAGCTGATCGAGCAGTTCGACTATACCCAGCAGGACCTGGCCCAGGTGATCGGCAAAAGCCGTTCGCATGTCGCCAATACCCTCCGGCTGCTGCGCCTGCCCGAAGACGTACGCGAAATGGTGGCCAGCGGCACGCTGACGGCCGGCCATGCCCGGACGCTGATCACCGCCGAGGATCCGGCAACCCTGGCGCGGCAGATCGTCTCCGGGGGTCTGTCGGTGCGCGAGGCTGAAGCCCTGAGCCAGCAACGCGAAGTGGCCGGCAAGAAGAAGCCAAGCGAGTCGCAGGTGGATCGCGATGCCGATACGGTGGCGCTGGAGCGCCGCCTGTCCGATGCGCTGGGGCTTTCGGTGGCGCTGGCGCATAGCGAGCGCGGCGGCAAGCTCGAAATCCGCTACAAGACGCTGGAACAGCTCGACGGCCTCTGCCTCAAGCTGACGGGCTACGCGAACTAGTCGGTTGCGGCTGTCTTACCGGCGATCGTTGGTTCGATGTTTCACATGAAACATTCTGAGGGCCGCTAATGCGCGGCGGCCATCATGCAGATGGCCAGCAACGCCCGCCTGAGCCCGGCTTCCGCCAGGCCCGGCCGTCGCCGGCTGTCTGCCGTCGCCTGCAGGATGCGCTCTGACGCCGTTGCCAATGCGCTATCCGACCACAGGCGCAATTGCTGCTCCAGTGCGGAAATCCGTGAGAAATGCGGCTTGGGCCGCAGCCCCTCCAGCACCTGGCGCGGCGCCTTGCCGGCGTCGACTTCGGTCCGCCAGCGGCGCAGATTGGCAAAGTGGATATTGCACATGGCGAGGAGCCGCTGCGGATCGACCGCTGAGGACAGCGCCCGGTTCAGCGCCAGTTCCAGCTTTTCGGCGTGGCCGCCGCCGGTGGCGTCGAGAATGGCGTCGATGACCAGCATGCCATTGTCAGCACACAATAAAAGCACGTCCTCGCGCGTCAGCACCTTGCTTGACGCCGCGTAGAGGCAGAGCTTTTCGAGCTCCCGCCTTGTGATCTCGCGGTCATTGCCGAGGATTTCGCGCAATGTCGTCACCAAATCGGCGTCGATGCGGATGCCTTGCTGGTTGAAGGTTTCGCGGATCAGCGCCTGCAGTGTCTCGTCGCTGTCGGGATAGCAGGGCAGGGCGCGGCCCAGCCTGGCCGCCTCCACCAGGGCGCGCAGCGCATCCTTGGGCGTGAGGTTACCCGCTTCGAGCACGATGGCGGCGCCGGCCGGGTCGTCGCGTAGCTCTGTCAGCGTCATGACCAGGGATTTCCCCGCTCCGCGCACCCGCACGATGCGCTTGCCGCCGAACAGCGACATGGTCCGCGCCTCGACGGCAAGAATGGAGGGGTCGGCATCCACTTCCGCGCCATCGAGCGTGACGAGACTGACCGATTCGGGATCGTCGCCGCTGAGTTGCCGGATCAGCCGCTGCGCCGTCTCGCGGACGAGGCCCGCATCGGGGCCATAGGCGAGGAAAATGCCCTCGGTCAGGTCCGGCCGCGCCAGAAAGCGCGCGACTTCGTGGGCCTTGAGAGCCGTCATCCGCGGCTGAGCGCGGCCAGGACTGCCAGCCGCAGCGATTCGGCGGCCGCCTTGGCGGCGCGTTCGGTGGCTTCGGTCGCCGCCGTGGTATCGGCCAGGACCTGGCTGTTGGCGGTATATTCGGCGGTGGCCCGGCGGGTGAAGCTGATGGGCTCGATATCGCTGCCATCGCGCCGGGCAATGGTCAGGGTGGCGGTGACGGTCACCCGGTAGGGCTTGCTGGGATTGGCCGTACTGGTGAGGAAGCCGAGGCCACCGGCCGAGGAAGAGACGGAAACCGTGGCCAGCGGCGCGGTTTCGGAGGTCGAGCTGCCCAGCCGCAACGCAAGTTCCTGATAGACCACCTGTTCGAGCCGGCTATTGGGCTTGGCATAGGCCAGGTTCAGCAGGGGCTGGCTGGCCAGCGCCCCGCTATAGACCGGCGAGAAGCTGCAGGCGCCCAGAGCGGCGCCGGTTGCGAGCAGGATTGCGGCCAGAGCGATGGGCCGGCTGCGTCTAGACCACGACATTGACGATCCTGTCCGGGACGATGACGATCTTCTTGGGTGCCTTGCCGTCGAGAATGCGGACTATCTCGTCCAAAGACAAGACCAACGTCTCGACCTCGGCTGCCGGCAGGCCCTTGGCCACGGTAATCTCGCCGCGGCGCTTGCCGTTGATCTGGATCGGCATGGTGACGCTGTCGTCGACCAGCAGGGCCGGATCGACTTCGGGCCAGGGCGCATCGGCCACCAGCCCCGGCTTGCCCAGCGCCTCCCAGCAGGTTTCGGCCAGATGCGGCATCATCGGGGCAATCAGCTGGATCAGCCGCTCCACGCCCTCGGCAAGGGCATCGACGCGGCTGTCCGGAGCGGCAGCCACGAGGCCGGCCGAGCGCACCAGTGCATTGGTCAGCTCATAGATCTGCGCCACGGCGCGGTTGAAGCGCAGGCCCTCGATATCGCCGCCGACCTGATGCACGGCGCGATGCACGATTCTGCGGAGCGCCAGCGCCTCGCTGTCGTCAGAACCGCGAACAGTCCCGGCAGACTGTTCCGTCAAGGCGATGGTTTCACCCACCAGACGCCAGACGCGCTGCTGGAAGCGGCTGGCGCCCTCGACGCCGGCCTCGGTCCACTGCACGTCGCGCTCGGGAGGAGAGTCCGACAGCATGAACCAGCGCGCCGTATCGGCGCCATAGGTGGCGACGATCTCGTCGGGATCGACGACGTTCTTCTTGGATTTGCTCATCTTTTCGATCGAGCCGATGCTGATCGGTTCACCGGAGGTCAGATGCGTGGCGCGGCGGCCCTCGCCAAAGGTCTCGACCACGATATCGGCGGGCGCGACCCATTCGCCGGCGGGCGACTTGTAGGTCTCGTGCGTCACCATGCCCTGGGTGAAGAGGCCCTTGAAGGGCTCGTCCAGCCCGACATGGCCCGTCGCCTTCATGGCGCGGGTGAAGTAGCGCGAATAGAGCAGGTGCAGGATCGCGTGCTCGACGCCGCCGATATACTGGTCGACCGGCAGCCAGCGATTGGCGATGTCGGGCACGGTCGGGGTTTCGGCCTGCGGCGCGGTGAAGCGGGCATAGTACCAGGACGAATCGACGAAGGTGTCCATCGTGTCGGTTTCCCGGCGGGCCGGGGCGCCGCATTGCGGGCAGTCGACATGCTTCCAGGTGGGGTGATGGTCCAGCGCATTGCCGGGCTTGTCGAAGCTGACATCCTCGGGCAGCACCACCGGCAGGTCCTTCTTGGGCACTGGTATCGTGCCGCAGACCTCGCAATGGATCACCGGAATGGGGCAGCCCCAATAGCGCTGGCGCGATACGCCCCAGTCGCGCAGGCGATAGTTGACCTCGACCTTGCCCTGGGGCTGGCCATCGACGGTCCGGCCGGCGAAATGGGCGGCGGCGGCCTTCTTGGCCTCGGCAATCGCCAGCCCGTCGAGAAAGCCGGAATTGAAGATCACGCCGTCATCGGTAAAGGCCTCGTCACCCACGACAAAGCCGGCATCCGCATCGGCGGGCCGCACCACGGGCAAGACGGGCAGGTCATATTTGCGGGCGAAGTCGAGGTCGCGCTGGTCATGCGCCGGGCAGCCGAAAATGGCGCCGGTGCCATAGTCCATCAGCACGAAATTGGCGGCATAGACGGGCAGCGTCTGGCCCTCGAGCACGGGATGTTTCACGTGCAGCCCGGTGAAGACGCCTTTCTTCTCGGCCTTTTCCAGCGTTTCGGTCGCCGTGCCCTGGCGGCGGAATTCAGCAATGAATTCAGCCAGTTCGGCATTGCCGCCCGCCAGTTCGGCGGTCAGCGGATGGTCGGGCGACAGCGCGATGAAGGAGGCGCCGAAGATCGTATCGGGGCGCGTGGTGAAGACGTCGATGCTGGTCGCCGCGGTGGCATTGGCCGGCACCAGTTCGAACAGCAGGCGCAGGCCCTCGGACTTGCCGATCCAGTTGCGCTGCATGGTGCGCACTTTTTCGGGCCAGTCGGTCAGCCCGTCGAGGCCGGTCAGCAGGTCCTCGGCAAAGTCGGAGATCTTGAAGAACCACTGGGTCAGCTCGCGCTGTTCCACCACGGCCCCCGAGCGCCAGCCGCGCCCGTCGATGACCTGCTCATTGGCCAGCACGGTCATGTCGACCGGGTCCCAGTTGACCTTGGACTGCTTGCGCGTCACGAGGCCCGCCGCCATCATGTCGATGAACATCGACTGCTGGTGCCTGTAATATTCCGGCTCGCAGGTGGCGATTTCGCGCGTCCAGTCGATGGCGAGGCCCATGGACTTGAGCTGCGCCTTCATGGCGGCGATGTTGGCCCGCGTCCAGGTGCCGGGGTGGGTCTTGCGCTCGATCGCCGCGTTCTCGGCGGGAAGCCCGAAGGCGTCCCAGCCCATGGGGTGGAGCACATTCTTGCCCCTCGCCCGCTGGTAGCGCGCCACCACGTCGCCCATGGAATAATTGCGCACATGGCCCATATGGATGCGGCCCGAGGGATAGGGGAACATCTCGAGGACGTAGTAGGGCTCGCGCTTGTCGTCATTGGAGCTGACAAAGCTCTGGTTTTCGTCCCAGACCTTCTGCCATTTCGGTTCCATCTCGCGCGGATTGTAGCGTTCGCCGCTCACTGGGTCTCGTCCTTGAATGATCGGCGCTTGGCGCCCGGGAGTAAAGTGTCGCTCAGCGGCGCAAATGTCCGGCGCAGCTTGCGTTTCTTGGGGATTTTGGCTACCGGACCATCACCAGAAATCCCCCCCAAGGTCAACAGCAACAGGGCGAAAGCATGGACACTCGTGCAGCCGACCGGCTCGACGCCATAAGCCAGCGCATCGCCCGGGCGCAGGAGCGCTTCGGGGCGCCGCCCGAGCGGGTGCAGCTCGTCGCCGTGTCCAAGACCTTTGCCGCCGAGGACATCATCCCGTTCCTCGAAGCCGGGCAGCGCGTCTTCGGGGAAAACCGGGTGCAGGAGGCCCAGGCCAAGTGGCCGGCCCTGCGCCAAGCCTGGCCCGATATCGAGCTGCATTTGATCGGACCGCTGCAGACCAACAAGGCGCGCGAGGCGGTGGCGCTGTTCGACGTCATCGAGACGGTCGACCGCGAGAAACTCGCCAGCACGCTGGCAGCAGAAATGCAGCGTGCTGGCCGCAAGCTGCCCTGTTTCGTGCAGGTCAATATCGGTCTCGAAGAACAGAAGGCCGGCATTGCCCCGGCCGAGGCCGTGGCCTTTGTCGAGCGCTGCCGGAGCGTGCATGGCCTCGATATCGTCGGCCTCATGTGCATTCCCCCCGACGGGGTGCCGCCGGGGCCCTATTTCGCCCAGCTGGCCGAGCTGGGCCGCGCCGCCGCGGTTGCCAGCCTCTCCATGGGGATGAGCGGCGATTTCGAGGTCGGCATTGCCATGGGCGCAACCCATGTCCGGGTCGGCTCGGCGCTGTTCGGCCACCGCCCGCCATTGGGCGCCTGAAACAACAGTATTTCGCACGTCCGGGGGCGAAACACTGCAACTTCCAGCCGTAATTTTCGTTGCTGATGACTGTAACGCCGTTGTGATTGGCTGGCCAAAAACCGGTCGCAATATTGTGACCATGGCTGGTTGGCGCGAAAAGACCGGAGAAAACAATGAACAAGCGACGCATCCTGCTGGTGGACGATGATGCGGATCTGCGCGAGACCCTGGTCGAACAGCTGCAAGCTCATCCCGAATTCGACATTCTGCAGGCCGGCACGGCCAATGACGCGCTCAAGGTTACCCGCGAGAGCAATATCGACCTGATGATCCTCGATGTCGGCCTGCCCGATATGGATGGGCGCGAGGCCGTCAAGGTGCTGCGCGCCGAGGGCTACAAGAGCCCCATCCTGATGCTGACGGGCCATGACAGCGATGCCGACCAGATCCGCGGCCTCGATTCCGGCGCCAATGACTATCTCACCAAGCCATTCCGCTTTCCGGTGCTGCTGGCGCGCATCAATGCCGCCTTGCGCCAGCACGACCAGAGCGAGGACGTGGTCTTCACCATCGGTCCCTACAGCTTCCAGCCCTCGGCCAAGATCCTCGAGGCCAATGACGGCAACAAGGTGCGGTTGACCGACAAGGAAACCTCGATCCTCAAATACCTCTATCGCCAGGGGCCCAAGACCATCACGCGCGACGTGCTGCTCAAGGAAGTGTGGGGCTACAACAACCGCGTCACCACGCATACGCTGGAAACCCATATCTATCGCCTGCGCCAGAAGATCGAGCGCGATCCGTCCAATGCACGGCTGCTGGTCACTGAAGAGGGCGGCTATCGCCTCGTTCCGTGAAACCCGGGGACGGCGCCTCCGGGGCGCAAAATCCGGTATAAAATCACGTCAAATGCCCTATAGGATGAACCGGCTCCGCTCTGGCGGAGCCGTGACGCATCCGGATTGGGGCCTATGATCAGGGACGATGCGGCCGAGGCACTCGCTCTGGCCGAATTCTTCGATATCTGCGACGACGAGCAGCGGCGCATGCTGGCCTTTGCCGGCGACCTGCGCCAGTTCGAGCCCGACGCGGTGCTCTACCAGGCCGGCGCGGTGCCGCAGGGCGCCTTCGTGCTGGTCTCGGGGACGCTCAAGGCCAAGCCGGAAGGCCCCGGCGCGGGCAAGCCCTATGCCATTTCCGAGCCGGGCAGTGTCGTGTCGTCCATGGCGCTGATCCTCTCCAAGCCGCGCCCTGTCACCATTACCGCCGTCACCGACAGCGAGGCGCTGTTCGTGCCCCGCACCGCCTTTCTCAAGCTGGTGCAGCAGTCACCCGACCTGGCGCAACGCGCCGTCGCCCGCGTCGAGCGGGATCTGGGCAATTATCTGGGCGCCATCGAGCCGGTCGGCCGCCGCATGAAGGCAGGCGACAAGTAGCCTTTTCTTGCCTCTCCCTTGGGCAAGAAGTGAAGGTCAGACCCCCGCAAAGCGCGCAATCACCGGCACGTGGTCGCTGGGTTGCGGGCTATAGCCGCGATAGGCCTTGATGATCTCGGTCCCGATGCAGTGCTCGGCGACATCGGCGGTGGACCAGATATGGTCGAGGCGCCGGCCCTTGTTGGCATTTTCCCAGTCGGCGCTGCGATAGCTCCACCACGAATATAGCTTCTGGTCATGGGGCACATGCTTGCGCACGAGGTCCACCCAGCCATGCCCGCCATTGAGGATGGCGTCGAGCGCCTGCGTCTCGACAGGCGTGTGGCTGACGATCTTGAGCAGCTGCTTGTGGCTCCACACATCGTTTTCGTGCGGCGCGATGTTGAAGTCGCCGGCAATCAGGTGGCCGCGCTGGAACACGGGCTCGTTGAACCAGCCGGTCAGTTCGCTGAGGAAGCCCAGCTTGTGCTTGAACTTGGGATTGATTTCGGGGTCGGCCTCATCGCCGCCGGCGGGAATGTAGAAATCGTGCAGTGTCACCGGGCCGTGGCCGAAATCGGTCAGCGCCGAGATATGGCGCGATTCGGGGATTTCGCAGAACATCCGGCTCGACACGTCGGTCAACGGGAATTTCGAGACGATGGCCACGCCATGATAGCCCTTCTGGCCGTGCACTGCATGGTGGGGATAGCCGGCCCCGGTAAAGGCATTGCGCGGAAACTGGTCATCCGTGCACTTGATCTCCTGGAACATGATCACGTCGGGCGCATGCCGGGCGATGAAATCGAGCACCATGGGCAGGCGCAGGCGGATCGAATTGATGTTCCAGGTGACGATCGAGACGGGCATCTTTGGCCTTTGGCTGGCGAGGGACATTCTTATCGCCAAGAGCGTTGGGCAGGACAAGCCGGTTTTGTCGCAAAGTGGGCGTGAGGTCTGCCATGGCTGCTGCCATCCGAGTGGAGCAGCACCTCCCCCTTGATGGGGGAGGGTGGGAGGCTCAGAGGGGTGTCACCCCATCCCTGATCCTTCTCTCGGCCAACAAAAAACCCGGCCTTGCGACCGGGTTTCTCAATTCAGTACGGCGCCAGGGCTTATTCGGCCTTGGGCTCTTCGCTTGCTGCAGCGGCCTCAGCCTCGGCAGCCTTGGCGGCTGCTGCGGCTTCCGCATCCTTGGCGGCCTGCTCGGCGGCAAAGGCCTCGGCGGCGGCGATCTTTTCGGCTTCGCGGGCTTCGCGAGCAGCCTGGGCGGCAGTGCGCTCGCCGGCTTCGATCTTCTTGGTGCGCGAATTGGTCGATTCGAAAATACGGGCCGATTTGCCGCGACGATCGCGCAGGTAGTACAGCTTGGCGCGACGCACCTTGCCGCGCTTGAGCACTTCAACCGAGGCCACGTTCGGGGAATAGAGCGGGAACACGCGTTCCACGCCTTCGCCGTAGGAAATCTTGCGCACGGTGAAGGAAGCGGTGATGCCGCCGCCATTGAGGGCGATCACGACGCCTTCATAGGCCTGCAGGCGTTCTTTTTCGCCTTCGCGGATCTTGACCCACACCTTGACGGTATCGCCATGGGTGAAGTCGGGAAGCTCGCGCTTGGCGGCCAGTTCTTCGACATGCTCAGCATTGAGCTGCTGGATGATATTCATGATCCGTCCTGATCTTTTCAAAGGAGCGCTTGTCGCGTTTTTGAGGCGCGGCGCCCGGTCTTGGTTGTAACGGAGGTTTTCAGTCTTCTTGTTAGTGCGGCTCGGGTCCGATTAGCCCAAGTGCGCGGTAGTGGCGGCTCCATAGGCGAAAAACCGCCCTGAGTCCAGCACAAGTGACGGTTTTGTGGCTATTTGGCCGCCGGCAGGTCGGGGCGGCGCGCCCGGGTCAGGGACAGGCTTTGCTCGCGCCGCCATTTGGCAATCTTGCCATGGTCGCCCGAGGTCAGCACGGCGGGAATGTCGACGCCCTCGAAGCTCTGCGGCCGCGTATATTGCGGATATTCGAGCAGGCCGTTCTCGAAGCTCTCGTCGGCATGGCTGTCGGCGCCGCCCAAGACGCCCGGAATGAGCCGCACCACGGCCTCCAGCAGCACCATGGCAGCCACTTCCCCGCCGGCCAGCACATAGTCGCCGATGGAAATTTCTTCGAGGTTCCGGCCGTCGATGACGCGCTGGTCGACGCCCTCGAAGCGCCCGCAGACGATGACGGCGCCCGGTCCCAGCGCCAGCTGGCGGGCGCGGGCCTGGGTCAGCGGCGTGCCGCGCGGCGACATCAGGATGCGGGGCCGCATGTCGCCCGGGGGAGAGACCGTATCGATGGCGCGGGCCAGGATATCGGGCTTGAGCACCATGCCGGCGCCGCCGCCCGAGGGCGTGTCATCGACCGTGTGGTGCCGGTCGGTGGCGAAGTCGCGCAGTTGCCGCGCCTCGAGCGACCACAGCCCGTCGCTGAGGCCACGTCCCAGCACCGAGGCGCCGAGCGGGCCGGGAAACAGGTCCGGAAACAGGGTGATGATCGACGCGGAAAAGCTCAATCGGGCTCTTCCTCGCCCTCTTCCGCATCGAGCGGGACGACGATGGTCAGGTAGCCCTCCGCCAGGTTGACGGTGGGGACCACGGCCTTGGTGAACGGGTAGAGATAGGTATCCCCGCTCTGGGGGTCGCGGATCTCGATCAGGTCGCCGGCGCCGAAATTGGGCAGGGCCGATACCGTGCCGATCACCACGCCGGTGTCGAGCCGGGCTTCGAGGCCCAGCAGGTCGGCATGGTAGAAATCGTCATCGTCCTCGGGCGCGGGCAGCTTGTCGCGGTCGATGAAAAGGCTTACGCCGTTGAGGTTTTCCGCCGCGGTGCGATCGTTGATGCCGTTGATGTGAGCAACGACCACATTCTTGTGCTGGCGCAGCTTGCTCAGGGTCACGACGAGGCCGGGCCGGTCGGTCTGCAGCGGGCCATAGCTGCCGATGGCCATGGGGTCCTGGGTATGGGTGGCGATGCGCACCGCGCCCTTGATGCCGTGGGCGGCGCCGATCTGGCCGACGAAAATGGCTTTGCTGGTGGTGTTCATGCTCGCTCCGGCAGTTCTGCAGGGCGTCTTAGCAGGGGTTGGCCGGCTTGGGAATTGCGGCGGAACCAACGCCCGGTTGCTGCTATTGTCGAAGCAGGCAACCGCACAGGAGTTCCCGATGGCCAAAATCCTCACCAACCGCGACGACATTCGGCAATGGGCCGAGGCCCGTGGCGGCAATCCCATGCTGATGGATACGCCCGACGGTACCGGCATTCGCACGCTGCTGCAGCTGACCTTTGGCCAGCATGCCATCAATACCGATGGCAATGAAGGGCCGGACCGGATCGGCGGCTTTCACCTGGTGAGCTGGGAAGAATGGTTCGCGGCGCTCGATGAGGGCAACCTGGCCCTCAGAGTGTCCGATGATCCGGCTGGAGGCAGCGAGGCAGAGTTCGAATTCGTCGAGCGCGAATAGAACGGCCTCTCTGCTGCCTCCAACAATGCGCCCACCTTATTCGGTCGGGGCGGAGAGCGAGTTGAGACCGCCCTCATAAAGCCGCATGGTGGCTTCGATGTCCTCGATATGCATGTTGAGGCCAGCTTCCACGGCTTCGGCCTGGCGGCGCAGCAGGTCGCGGCGCGAGATCAGGTCGAAGCGCTCGCTTTCGAGCTCCTTGACCGCGAGGTCGATCTTGTCGCGATGCGCGGCGAGGCGCTGGACCATCGGGGCGGATTGCTTGGCAGCGTCTTGCAGTACAGCTTCCATTTCTTCGATTTCCGGCTGAACGATTTTCAGGGCAGTCTTGGACCGAACGGTCATGTCTTTCTCCACCAGTGAAACAGTTGTCCAGGGCACGGTAGATGAGTCACCTGAACACAGGGGACTACTCATAGCCTTACTGTCGAAAAACCAAAGATTTACCCGAAATTTACCTTAACGGCCAAATGCCTGGCCGGGGCATGGAACCAATCGGAAAGCCGCCAAAACCGGGCTATTGGTCCGCCGCCGCCTCGATGGCTTCCATATCCTCGTCCGAGAAGCCGAAATGGTGGCCCAGCTCATGGATCAGCACATGGGTGACAATCTCGCCCAGAGTATTGTCATCGTTCTCGGCCCAGTAGTCGAGAATGGCGCGGCGGTAGAGGAAGACAGTATTGGGCAGTTGACCGGTCTGGGGCACGGCGCCGTCCTCGGTCAGCCCGATGCCGGAAAACAGCCCCATCAGCTCGAACGGGCTTTCCATGCCGAAGCCTTCGAGCACGTCGTCCTCGGCAAATTCGGCCACCGAGCAGGTCACATCCGCCGCCAGCGAGCGGAACGGCTCGGGCAGGGTGGTGAGCGCCTGCGTGGCAAGGGCCTCGATATCGTCAAGGGTGGGCGCGAAACGCGCCCCCCAGTCGGTCTGGCTTACTGCCACTCGCGGATGTCGACGAAATGGCCGGCAATGGCCGCCGCGGCTGCCATGGCGGGCGAGACGAGGTGGGTGCGCCCCTTGAAGCCCTGGCGACCCTCGAAATTGCGGTTACTGGTCGAGGCGCAGCGTTCCTGCGGCTTGAGCTTGTCCGGGTTCATGGCCAGGCACATCGAGCAGCCCGGCTCGCGCCATTCAAAGCCGGCATCCTTGAAGATCGTGTCGAGACCCTCGGCCTCGGCCTGGTCCTTGACGAGGCCCGAGCCGGGCACGACCATGGCGCTGACGGTGGAGGCCACCTTGCGGCCGCCGATGACGGCGGCGGCGGCGCGCAGATCCTCGATGCGGCCATTGGTGCAGGAGCCGATGAAGACGCGGTCGATGCCGATCTCGGTGATCGGGGTGCCCGGCTTGAGCCCCATATAGTCGAGCGCCCGCCACTTGGAGGCGCGCTTGTTCTCGTCGGCAATGTCGTCCGGATTGGGCACGGCGCCGGTGACCGAGATCACGTCCTCGGGCGACGACCCCCAGGAGACGATGGGCGGGAGCTTGGCGGCATCGAGGATCACCACCTTGTCATAGACGGCGCCCTCGTCGGTATAGAGCGACTTCCAGTAGTCGAGCGCCATGTCCCAGGCCTTGCCGGTCGGGGCGCGGTTGCGGCCCTTGACGTATTCGAAGGTCTTTTCGTCCGGGGCGATCAGGCCGGCGCGGGCGCCGCCCTCGATGGTCATGTTGCAGACCGTCATGCGGCCTTCCATGGAGAGCGAGCGGATGGCCTCGCCGGCAAATTCGATGACATGGCCATTGCCGCCGGCCGTGCCGATCTCGCCGATGATGGCAAGGATGATGTCCTTGGCGGTGACGTGCGGCGGCAGCTGGCCGTCGACCCGCACCAGCATGTTCTTGGCCTTCTGCTGGATCAGCGTCTGGGTGGCCAGGACATGCTCGACTTCCGAGGTGCCGATGCCATGCGCCAGCGCGCCGAAGGCGCCATGCGTCGAGGTGTGGCTGTCACCGCAGACAATGGTCATGCCGGGCAGGGTGAAGCCCTGCTCGGGGCCGACGATGTGCACGATGCCCTGGCGCTTGTCGAAGGGGTCGAAATATTCGATGCCGAAATCCTTGGTATTCTCGGCCAGGGCCGCGATCTGGATCGCGCTTTCCGGGTCGGGATTGGGCAGCGAGCGATCGGTGGTGGGCACATTGTGGTCAACCACGGCCAGCGTGCGCTCGGGATGGCGCACCTTGCGCTTGTTGAGGCGCAGCCCCTCGAAGGCCTGCGGGCTCGTGACCTCGTGAACCAGGTGGCGATCGATATAGATCAGCGAGGTCCCATCCTCGTTGTTCTGTACCAGATGGTCGTCCCAGATCTTGTCGTAGAGCGTGCGGGCCTTGGTCATAGCGATATTCCGGCAGGGGAAGTTTGGAGTGGTTCTAAGCCCGGACGGGCATAGGGTCAAGCACAAGCGTACTCATGGGTACGGTTGAGCGGCGCTATTGCGGCTGGGCATGCCGATTCATGCCGCGCAGGCGCAGGACGCCGAAGATGGTGGGGTCGACCCCCACTTTGGCGATGCACCAGAGGGCCATGAAGACCTGCGACACCAGCCGGGCGATCATGTTGACCGCGGCCACGCCCACAAGCCCATAGGCCGGCAGGATCATCGCCTGCAGCACGAGGCTGGCCAGGGTGATGGCGCCCAGCGCATAGACGAAGACCCGTTCCTGCCCGGTCGTGGTCATCAGGGTCAGGGTTGGGCCGGTCGCCGCATCGATCAGAAGGCCCGCCGATAGCAGCACCAGGATCAGGTGGGCATCGCCATAGACGGGGCCGAACAGCGACAGGATGGGGCTGCCGAACAGCACGAAGAGCCCGAAGGTGCAGACGGCAAAGACAAAGCCACCCCAGGCGCCGGCCGCCGTTACCAGCTGGGTCTTGAAGCGGTCGCCGGCATAGTAGTGCCGGGTGATGACAGGGGCCATGACGAGGACGATGGCATAGCTGATCAGCGTCATGAGTCCCGCGGTGCGCAGGGCGTTGAAATAGAGCGCCGAGCTTTCCAGCCCCGCCATCAGGCCAACCAGCACCACGTCGGCATTGAGGGCGGCCGATTCGATCAGGGCGCCCAGCAGCAGCCAGCGGCTGATTCCGCCACGCTCCCGCCAGTATTGGGCGGTGCCGGCCCAGCCGGCCCGCAATTCATAGCCGCGCCGCTGCGCCAGGCCATATTGCAGCGCCAGGGTGCCGAACAGCAGGCCCGAATAGAGGGCCAGCGCATCGGCGCCGCTCAGCACGATGCCGAGGGCAAACAGCGCGATGGTGGCAGCGGGCATGGCAAGGCGCCAGAGAATGTCGCGCGGCAGCAGCGCGGTCCAGAGCGAGCCCTGGGCGCGCAGGGCGGCGGAGTTGAATTCGGCCAGCGCCATGGGCAGCACCAGAAAGGCGGCGCCATAGAAGTGGGTCGTCGTATCGGTCAGGGTCACGGTTCCGGTGACCACGAAGACGACGATGGAGAGGAGCGCCGTGATGGCGAGGGCGGCGAGGCCAATCAGCGTCGTTCCCGAGCGCACGGCCTGCAGGGCGTCCTGCGGACGACCCGCCGCCTGGGATTCCGACCAGAAGCGCAGGATGGCATTGGGCTGGCCGAAAGCGGCGGCGACGGCGAGGACGGTCGCCAGAGCCAGGCCGAAGGCGAAGTGGCCATATTCGGCCTGCGTCATGGTCCGGGCCAGCACCACGAAGGTCAGGTAGGTCAGGCCGGCCGTCGCGACCTTGATGCCAAGCGAAGCGCCGGCGCGCCAGAAACCCCTGCGCAGCAGGGCCGACAGGTCGGAGGGTATGGAAAGTCGCATGGGGACGCCTCGGGCTGCGGACACCACCCGCAGCAAGGCCAATCTGCCATAGCCTCCCTCAAGAAGCTCTTACCTTCCGGTCGGGCGCATATTACGTTTTCGTAAGGTTGCGCCCGCGCGGTGTGGCCGCTGCTAGTGCCGGAAGTGGCGCATCCCCGTCATCACCATGGCGATGCCCGCAGCGTCGGCCGCGGCGATGACTTCGTCGTCGCGCATCGAGCCGCCGGGCTGGATCACCGCCGTCGCGCCCGCCGCCACCAGGGCCTCGAGCCCATCGGCAAAGGGGAAGAAGGCGTCCGATGCGGCCACCGAACCGGCGGTCAGCGCGCCCTCGATCCCGGCCGCCCTGGCGGCGTCGATCGACTTGCGATGGGCGGTCAGCGCCGAATCGACGCGCGACATCTGCCCGGCGCCGATGCCGACGGTGGCGCCGGCCTTGACATAGACGATGGCGTTGGACTTGACGTGCTTGGCCACCTTGGCGGCCAGGCGCAGGTCGGCCATTTCGGCCTCGGTCGGCTGGCGCTTCGTAACCACCTTGAGCTCGCAGTCGTCGACATTGCGATTGTCGCGCGACTGGACCAGCAGGCCACCCGCCACCGACTTGACGACCAAGCCATCGGCCTTGGGGTCGGCAATGCCACCGGTCAGCAGCAGGCGCAGGTTCTTCTTGGCGGCCATGATGTCCTGGGCTTCCTGGGTCGCCGAGGGGGCGACGATCACTTCGGTGAAGACCTTGACGATCTCGGTGGCGGTCACCGCATCGATCTCGCGATTGGTGGCGACAATGCCGCCAAAGGCCGAGACCGGATCGGTGCGCAGGGCGTCGCGATAGGCGGTCAAGAGGTCGCCGGCCACGGCCACGCCGCAGGGATTGGCATGCTTGATGATGGCGACGGCGGCGACTTCGGCAGGGTCGAATTCGCTGACCAGCTCGAAGGCGGCGTCGGTGTCGTTGATGTTGTTGTAGCTCAGCGTCTTGCCCTGCACCTGGGTGGCGGTGGCGACGCCGGCGCGGCTTTCGCCATTGGCATAGAAGCCGGCCCATTGATGCGGGTTTTCGCCATAGCGCATCACTTCGCGCAGCGTACCGGCAAAGCTGCGATAGGGGATTTCGGGATAATCGATGGCCCTGGCGAACCAGGTCGAAATGGCGCTGTCATAGGCGGCCGTGCGGGCATAGGCCTTGGCGGCCAGCTTCTGGCGCAGCGCGAAGGGCACGCCGCCGGTCTCGGTGATGGAGGCAAGGATTTCCGGATAGTCGGCCGGGTCGACGACCACGGTCACATAGGCATGGTTCTTGGCCGCCGAGCGCACCATGGCCGGCCCGCCAATGTCGATATTCTCGATGATCTCGTCATAGGAGGCGCCGGAAGCGACGGTCTTTTCGAAGGGGTAGAGGTTGACCGCCACGAGGTCGATGGCGCCGATCTCATGCTCGGCCATGGCGGCGGCATGGGTCGGGTTGTCACGCACCGACAGCAGCCCGCCATGTACCTTGGGATGCAGGGTCTTGACCCGGCCATCCATCATTTCGGGGAAACCCGTCAGGTCGGAAATCTCGCGCACCGGCAGGCCGGCATCCTTGATCAACTTGTGCGTCCCGCCGGTGGAGACCAGCTCCACGCCTGCAGCGGAGAGCCCCCGCGCGAAGTCGGCCATGCCGGTTTTGTCAAATACCGAAAGCAGTGCCCGCCCGACCTTGACCGTCTTGCCCATAAGGATTTTTCGCCCGTTGCTGTGATATGCGCGCTCGCTAGCACGAAGCGAGAGAAAGGCCAACTGGCCATTGCCGCACACCAGCAACGTGGCCAAACCTACCCCCACCCTTGATCCCTCCCCACAAGGGGGAGGGAGACGATAACACGGGCGATCGAGCTGGCGCCTCCCTCCCCTTGATGGGGAGGGATTGAGGGTGGGGTGGGGCCACACGCGCAGAGAAAGGCGTCTATGACTGCTCGAGCGTAAAGATCCAGGCCACCTCGGCGTCGCCGGCCACGTCGGCCTCGAGCACCAGTTGGCGGGTCTTGTGGAAGCCGACATAGGCCGACTGGCGCACGCTTTCCTCCTCGCGGAAGCTGGCACCTTCCCAGAGAAAGCTCCACACAGCGCCATTGGGCAGCACCAGCCGCACGATGCCTTCGCCGCGATTGCGGCGCACCATGGTGCCGGGCGCCAGGTGGAAGCGGATCGCGAGCAGGCCCGATGGGGTGCCCTTGGCGATCATCCGGTCCTGCCCGACCAGGGTCGTGCCGCCCGACAGAAGCGTCAGCCGGCGCTCCAGCTCGACGCCGAAGCGCTTGCCATAGCCGGTGGCCGTCAGGGTCAGCAGCTGGTCGGCGGCATCGAGCGTCAGGCCCGGCTGGCGCTGGGGGGGTATGTCCTCAGCGTCGATGGTGGGGGCCGAATGGGCCACGCCCTGGCGGAACAGCGGCTTGCTATCGGGCAGGTCGGCGGGGGCCGGGCCACAGGAGCCCAGGATCAGTTCGGTGCCGTGGGAGAATTCGAAGGCGAGGGCACTGGCATGCAGGTCGCCGGCCAGGCCAGGCTCCGGCAGCAGGCCGGAATCGGCGATCACCACGGCCTCGCCATCGCGCAATATGCCATAGCCACCCAGCAGCATTGAGCGGCGCTTGCGCGTCGGTCCATTGGCCTGGATGGCGATCAATACGTCATGCGGCAGGTGTCCGCCGCCATTGAAATAGACCGGCTCGCCGGTCGACAGGGTCAGGGCATCAAGGCATTCATGCATGCGGTCGATCTGGGCGACCAGCTCGTTGCCGGCCTCCGATTTCGTCGCGGCGGCGATGTGACGGATGCTGACCAGCTCCACCAGCAATTGCAGCTGCAGGCGGGGATTGCGCGAGCGGTGCAGGCCATCGCTGTCGAGCTGGCTGGCCAGGAGCGCGTTGAGCCGCTCGACGCGCCCCGGCACATCGGTCTTGTCGGCCTGCTCGCAGAATTCGGCGCCGAGCAGGGCTATGGCGGCGAAGAGGGCGTCGACGGGGTCGCTGGCCAGCGGCGCGCGGACCTTGAGGCTCTGGATCTGGGCGCCCAGCACGCGCTGGATGGAGCGGGCCTCGCCCGGCGTCGCGCCATCGAGCAGCAGCGGCAGGTGGCGCAGCCAGTTGATGATGCGCTGGGCGGTCAGCGTCGGCGTCCAGGTGTCATGCTGGAACTGGGCCTCATGGCTGATCCAGTCGAGCACCAGCATGCGGGCGAAATGGCGCTCGCCGCTGTCGCGCACGTCGCGGAAATGGCGCAGCCAGGAAAAGCCATGCAGGTTGGCCCACCAGTCGGCATGGTCGACATCGAGGCTGAAGGGCGAGACGCCGTTGGTCTCGATCAGCTTGGATGCCAGCAGGTAGCGGCCCGACATCATGTCGCGCACTGCCTCGCGATCGGCGGGCCTGAGTTCGGGCAGTTCGCCGCCAAAGGCGTCGTCGGCCAGCCCGCGCCAGGTCCAGCGCAGGATGGGCAGCGTCACCACCGCATCGGCCAGGCCGAGCGTCAGGCGGCGCAGCGCATGGGGCGGGCGCAGCGCCATCAGCGCATATGCCCCCGCCGCGCGGCCTTGGCCAGCACTGCCTTGATTCTGCGCGTCACGTGGTCACGTCCTCATTCGGCGCCCTTTTCATGGCGCTCATTCTTGTTTTTTCAGCGACGCCGGAAGCGGGCCACGAAAAACCCGTCCATGCCGCCCTCGCGGCCGCCCGGCGCCATGCCCGGATGGGTGCGCACCAGACCGCGCGCGGTTACGGCGCCTTCGAGCCCCGGCAGCTCGGCCGGGGTTACCGGCCAGAGTTCGAGACCGGGGAGATGGTCCAGCGCCCATTCCACCTGGCCTTCGCCTTCGGCCGGCTCAAGCGAACAGACGCAATAGACGAGCACGCCGCCCGCTTCAAGACAGCGGAGGGCATTGGTGAGCAAAGCGCGCTGCAGCCGCACCCGGCCGGCGACATCGCCAACCGAGCGATGCCAGATCACTTCGGGGTGGCGGCGGAAAGTGCCGGTGGCCGAGCAGGGCGCGTCGAGCAGCACGCCATCATAGGGGGAAACCGGCGCATAATTGCCGGCATCGGCAACCACGGTCTCGGCAACATAGTCGAGCCGCTTCAGATTGTCCTTGAGCCGCTCCATGCGGGTGGCGTCGCTGTCGAGCGCCGTCACCTGGTAGCCGGCCTTGACCAGTTGCGCGGTCTTGCCGCCCGGGGCAGCGCAGAGGTCGAGCACGCGGCCACCCGGCTTGGCGCCAAGCAGGCGCGCCGGGATGGCAGAGGCGGCATCCTGCACCCACCAATGGCCCTCAGCATAGCCGGGCAGGGCCTCGACGGGCCGGTCGCGTTGCTCGATGCGCACGGTATCGGCCATCACAGGCTCGGCGCCCAGGGCGTCGATCAGTTCGGCATCGTCACTCTTGAGGGTCAGGTCGAGCGGGGCGCCCGCCAGGAGGGCAGCGGAAAAGCCGTTGATGGATTCCTCGCCATAGGCCTCGAGCCAGGTATCGCCAAAGGTATCGGGGATCAGCAGGTCGTCGCTCAGCATGCCGAACTTGGCGGAATTGGCCTGGGCGCTGCGCAATACGGCATTCATCAGCCCGCTCAGGTGCCGCGCCTTGGGATCGCGTTTGATGGCCTCGACCGCGAGGAACAGCGCGCTATGGGCGCCCAGGTCGGGCAGGAAGACCAGCTGCGCCAGGCTCAGCCGCAGCACGGCCTCGAAGGTGCCGGACTTGCCCGGCATGCCCTTTTCGAGCAGCGCGTGGATGATGAAATTGAGCTGGCCCTGCCGGCGCAGGGCCGTGGTGATCAGCCGGTTGGCGAGGCCGCGATCGCGCCCGTCGGCCAGGTCCGTGGCGCCCAGCGGCACGAAATTGTCGCCGCCCAGCACGGCTTTGAGCCGCTGGGCCGCGACGAGGCGGAGCTTGAGCCCCGCCGGATCAGGTTTGTTATGCGCCACGCTTGTTCTTTATCCCCAGGGACCGCGTTGTCCGCCGTCCTCGTCGGTCCGTCCGACGGTCGGCACGCGCCAGCCGCCACCGATATCGCGACCGGTCGAAACCGGCTGCGGGCGAGGCTGAGGCCTGCGGCCCTTATCGTCCACCTGCATCAATGCTGCAAGCTTGCGCAGCGCCTCGATGCGATTGCCGGTGTCCGGGTGGGTGGAAAACAGGTTATCCATCCGCGCCCCGGAGAGGGGGTTGATGATATACATATGCGCCATGGCCGGGTTGCGCTCGGCCGCGACATTGACCTGGCGGCCGGCCAGGGTGGCGATCTTGTGCAGCGCCGAAGCCAGAGCCAGCGGGTCGCCGGAAATCTCGGCGCCGTCCTTGTCGGCCTCGTATTCGCGGGTGCGGCTCACCGCCATCTGCACCACCATGGCCGCCACGGGCGCAAGGAACACCATCAGCAGCGCGCCGACGCCGCCCAGCGGATTGTCGCGATTATTGCCGCCGCCAAAGAACAGGCCGAACTGGGCCAGGGCCGAGATGGCGCCGGCAAAGGTGGCGGTAATGGTCATGATCAGCGTGTCACGGCTGCGGATATGGGCCAGCTCATGGGCCACGACCGCCGCGACTTCGCGCGTCTCGAGATGGTGCAGCAGGCCGGTCGAGACGGCCACGGCGGCATTGTTGGGGTCGCGGCCGGTGGCAAAGGCATTGGGCTGGTCGGTCTGGATGACATAGACCTTTGGCGTCGGGATGCCGGCCTTGCGTGAGAGGATATCGACCATGTCGTAGAGCTCGGGCACCCTGGAGCGCTCCACCGGCACGGCATTCTGCATGCGCAGCACCAGCTTGTCGGAATTCCAGTAGCCGAAGAGGTTGGTCGCCAGCGCAAAGACGAAGGCGATCATCATGCCGCTGGTGCCGCCGATGAAATAGCCCACCACCATGAAAAGGGCGGTGAGTGCGGCAATGAGGACACCGGTCCGAAACATATTGAACATTGTGAGCCCTTGGGTTCGCGTTCCTGGGCAATTATGTTGTGTGCCCAAGGGTTCCATGCAAGCGGCATGACCAAAACGTAATGCGGGCCAGACCATGACCGACGATCAGGATTATGCAGACCAGGGGGATCCGCGTCCGCCTCTGAGCGAAGCGGCCAAGCGTGCGCTGGTGGAGGCCGAGGCGCGCCGGCGCGCCATCGATGCCAGGGGCGCCTTTGCCCCCAAGGAAACCGGTGGCCGCGGCGGGCTCGAGCCGGGTCGTTATGGCGATTGGGAAATCAAGGGCCTGACCAGCGACTTCTGAGCCCGGTCAGCCGACGATATCGGCCAGGCTATAGCCGGCGGCCGAGACGGCGACCGTGGTCGCCACCGTCAGGATGGCGGCGATCAGGACATATTCGATCGGCCCCAGGCCGGCCTCACGGAGGAAATGCAGAACTCTGTGCAACATCGGCATGCTTTCGGCGGGGGGCATGGCAGAAAAATGGCAAAGCCCGGCTGAACGCAATCTGAACGGGGCTCAGCCCCGCGCCGCGGCAATGGCCGGCAGCAGCTCGTCTTCCATGGCAGCGGGCGTCAGCGGCCCGACATGCTTGAAGGTGATGATGCCCCTGGCATCCACCACGAAGGTTTCCGGCACGCCATAGACGCCCCAGTCGATCGAGACGCGCCGGTCGCGGTCGGTGCCCACCGCGTCATAGGGATTGCCCAGCTCGGCCAGGAAGGCCCGGGCATTTTCCGGCGCGTCGGCCTGGTTGATGCCGAAGAGCCGCACACCGGTTTCTTCCCGCATATTCACCAGCAGGGGGTGCTCGTCCCGGCAGGGGATGCACCAGCTGGCAAAGACATTGACCACCGTCACTTCGCCCATGAGGGCCGCCGTGTCGAAGCCGGGCACGCCCAGTTCGGGTACTTCGGCCATGGCAAAGGCCGGCGCCGGCCTGTTGATCAGCGCCGAGCGCACCAGGGTGGGATCGCGGTCGATGGAAAAGGCGAAGACGGCAACCAGCGCGATCAGCGCAATCAGCGGCAGGCCGAACAGCAGGTAACGCATCATCGGGCGGCGCGGCGCGGGGCGCGCGCCTCCAGCTCGGCTAGCCTTCTGGCCGTGGAGCGCGCATCGTGGAGCGTCCAGCCCACGAGGGCCGCGACGGTCATGGCGACGCCGAGATAGGCCCAGAGGATGAAGACGGCATGGGGTCCGAGATCGATCATGCCGCGTCCCCCTGGGCCATGCGGCGCTGCAGGCCCATCACCCTGCGGCGCTTGACCTCGGTATGCATGGCTTTCAGATGCAGCGTCAGGAACAGGAATGTAAACGCGAAAAACATGACGAAGAGCGGCGTCAGGATCGAGCCGGGCATGGTCGGCCCGTCGGCACGGAACACGCTGGCCGGCTGGTGCAACGTGCTCCACCAGTCCACCGAGAACTTGATGATGGGAATGTTGATGGCGCCCACCAGGGTGAAGACGGCGATGATGCGGGCCGCGCGCAGCTGGTCGTCAAAGGCGCGCCACAGGGCAACGATGCCGAGATAAATGAAGAGCAGGACCAGCGTCGAGGTCATGCGCCCGTCCCATTCCCAGAACGTGCCCCAGGTCGGGCGACCCCAGAGCGCACCGGTGAACAGGGCCAGCGCCGTGAACATGGCGCCCAGCGGTGCGGCGGCCTTCATCGACACATCGGCCATGGGATGGCGCCAGACCAGCGTGCCGAGCGCTGAAACCGTCATCACGCCATAGACGAACTGGCTGAGCCAGGCATTGGGCACATGCACATACATGATGCGCACCGTATCGCCCATCTGGTAGTCGGCCGGCGAATTGAAGAAGGCAAACCACAGGCCGGTAATGAAGAGGACCGCGGTGAGAATGGTCAGCGGCCACAGCAGTGGCGACGTCCAGGCCACGAACTGCCCCGGATGGGCGATCCGGCTCCACCAGCTCTGCTTGGGTGTGGTGTCTATGCTCATGGGCTCACGGCTCTAGTCTTCGGCCGAGCTTATCGCAAGGGCGGCGGCAAAGGGAGCCAGGCTCACGGCCATGAGGCTCAATGCCGCAAGAAACAGCAGGGCGGCACTCGACTGGCTGGCCGTGATGCTGCCCACTCCGAAGATCAGCACCGGGATCGACAGCGGCGCGATCAGGATCGGGGCAATCAGCCCGCCGCCCCGGATCGACACGGTCACGGCCGCCCCCACGGCGCCGAAAGCGGCCAGAGCCGGGGTGCCGACCAGCAGCGAGGCCACCATGCGCCAGAAGGTCTCGCCATCCATGGCCAGCTGCAGGGCCAGGAGCGGGGAGGCTAGGATCAGCGGCAGGGCCGAGACCAGCCAGTGCACCATCACTTTTGCGGCAATGGCGGCGCTGAGCGGCAGCTCGGCCTGGCGCAGCAGGATCAGCGCGCCATCCTCATGGTCGGGGCGGAACAGGCGGTCGAGCCCCAGCAGCATGGCCAGGAAGGCGGCGACCCAGACCATGCCCGGGGCAATGCGGGCCAGCAGCACGCTGTCGGGTCCCACGGCGAAGGCCACGATGGCGCCGGTGATGATGAAGAACAGCACCAGCGTCAGCACATCGCCGCCGCCGCGCAGCGCCAGGCGCAGTTCGCGACCCAGCATGGCCCGGAACGCCGTCATGCCCGCACCCCCAGCGCCAGGGTTTCCATGCGACCCGGATCGGGCAGGGTGATGGGATCATGGGTGGCGGCCAGGGCCAGGCCCCCCATGTCGAGATGCCGGTCGAGCAGCCGGGTCACCAGTTCATGACCCTCTGCGTCCAGCGCCGCGGTCGGCTCGTCGAGCAGCCAGAGCGGGCGGTGGGTCACCAGCAGGCGGGCCAGAGCCAGGCGTCGCGATTGCCCGGCCGAGAGATAGCCGGCATCGAGCCCGCCCAGCTCGCCCAGGCCCACTTCGGCCAGCGCCTCCTGGATGCCCAGGCCGGTCGGGCCGTTGACCTGGGCCCAGAAATCGAGATTTTCCCGCACGCTCAGCCGCGGTTTGACGGCATTGCGGTGGCCGCAATAATGCAGCTGCGGGCCGGCCTCGCTGTCAGTGCCTTCCAGCTCGAAAGTGCCGGCCAGCGGAGTGACGATGCCGGCCAGGGTCAGCAGCAGAGTGGTCTTGCCGGTGCCGTTGGGGCCGCGCAGCAGCAGGCATTGCCCGGGGGCAACGGCAAAGCTGAGATCGGCCGTCAATGTCATGCCCCCGCGCCCGCAGCTGAGGCCGGTCGCGCGCAGGGTCAGCGGGGGAAAGACTTGCCGATCGGTCATGACCCCTTCTCGTATTGAACGAAAGGTCGGGCTGGCAAGCCCAATCGTCTTTCTCTATAAGCCCTTATAGATTGGATTCATTCCAGGAAAGGCAGCGCTGTTGCGTGGTTTCCGGGGCCTTCGCCCGGGCCGGCGCGCCTGCCGCAACGACAAGATTAGGGCGGAACACCATGACCTCGGTTAACAGCTTCAAGTCGAAATCGACCCTTGTGGTCGGCGGCAAGACCTACACCTATTATTCGATCGCAGAGGCCGAGAAGAACGGGCTCAAGGGCGTGTCCAGCCTGCCCCATTCGATGAAGGTGGTGCTGGAAAACCTGCTCCGCTTCGAGGATAACCGCACGGTCACCAAGGCCGATATCGAGGCCGTGGCCACTTGGCTGGTCACCCGCACCTCCGACCACGAGATTTCCTACCGCCCCGCCCGCGTGCTGATGCAGGATTTCACCGGCGTTCCCGCCGTGGTGGATCTGGCCGCCATGCGCGACGCCACCGCCAAGCTGGGCGCCAACCCGCAGAAGATCAATCCGCTGGTCCCCGTCGACCTGGTCATCGACCACTCGGTCATGGTCGACAGTTTCGGTACGCCCACCTCTTTCGAGCAGAATGTCGAGCTCGAATACGAGCGCAATGGCGAGCGCTACGAATTCCTGCGCTGGGGCCAGTCGGCCTTCGACAATTTCCGCGTCGTGCCCCCCGGCACCGGCATCTGCCACCAGGTGAACCTGGAATACCTGGCCCAGACCGTCTGGACCAAGGACGAGAATGGCGAGACCGTCGCCTATCCCGATACGCTGGTGGGCACCGACTCGCACACGACCATGGTCAACGGCATGGCCGTGCTGGGCTGGGGCGTGGGCGGCATCGAGGCCGAGGCGGCCATGCTGGGCCAGCCGATCACCATGCTGATCCCCGAAGTCGTGGGCTTCAAGCTCACCGGCAAGATCAATGAAGGCATTACCGCCACCGACCTGGTGCTGACGGTCACCGAAATGCTGCGCAAGAAGGGCGTGGTCGGCAAGTTCGTCGAATTCTACGGCCCCGGCCTCGACTACCTGAGCCTCGAGGACCAGGCGACGATTGCCAATATGGCGCCCGAATATGGCGCCACCTGCGGCTATTTCCCGGTCGATGCCGATACGCTGAAATACCTCACCACGTCGGGCCGCCAGGCCGATCGCGTGGCGCTGGTCGAAGCCTATTCGCGCGCTCAGGGCATGTTCCGCGAGACCAATTCGCCCGATCCGGTCTTCACCTCGACGCTCGAACTCGACCTGACCACAGTCGTGCCGTCCATCTCGGGCCCCAAGCGCCCGCAGGACCGCATTGCGCTGGACAATGCCAAGCAGGCCTTCGCCGCCGCCCTGCCCAAGGAATTCGGCAAGACCGACGAGCCCAAGGTGCAGGTCGAAGGCGCCGATTACACGCTGACGCATGGCGATGTGGTCATCGCCGCCATCACTTCCTGCACCAATACGTCCAACCCCTCCGTGCTGGTCGCGGCCGGCCTCGTCGCCCGCAAGGCCCGTGCCCTGGGTCTTGACTCCAAGCCCTGGGTCAAGACCTCGCTGGCCCCCGGTTCGCAGGTCGTCACCGACTATCTCGACAGCGCGGGCCTTTCCGAAGATCTCGACGCCATCGGTTTCAACCTCGTCGGCTATGGCTGCACCACCTGCATCGGCAATTCGGGCCCGCTGCCCACCGAGATCTCCAAGGCCGTGCAGGCCGGCGATCTGGTCGCCGCCTCGGTGCTGTCGGGCAACCGCAATTTCGAAGGCCGCGTGAACCCTGACGTCAAGGCGAACTTCCTCGCCTCGCCGCCGCTGGTCGTGGCCTATGCCATTGCCGGCTCGATGAAGATCGACATCACCAAGGATCCGATCGGCACCTCCAGGGATGGCAAGCCGGTCTATCTCAAGGATATCTGGCCCTCCAACCACGAGGTCGCCGAGATCGTGCGCAAGCACGTCACCAAGGAGATGTTCCAGGGCCGCTATTCGGACGTCTTCAAGGGCGACACCAACTGGCAGAATATCGTCATCGAAGGTGGCGAGACCTATGGCTGGAATTCCAGCTCGACCTATGTGCAGAACCCGCCCTATTTCGAGGGCATGTCGATGGAGCCCAAGCCCATCACCAACGTCAAGGATGCCAAGGTCCTGGCGCTGTTCCTGGATTCCATCACCACCGACCACATTTCCCCGGCCGGTTCGTTCAAGGCCACGACGCCGGCCGGCAAGTATCTCGAGGAGCGGCAGGTTGCCCCGCGCGACTTCAACTCCTACGGGGCCCGTCGCGGCAATCATGAAGTGATGATGCGCGGCACGTTTGCCAATATCCGCATCAAGAACCAGATGCTGCCCGGCGTCGAGGGCGGCTATACCAAGGGTCCCGATGGCAGCCAGATGGCGATCTACGATGCCGCCATGGCCTATCAGGCCGCCGGCACGCCGCTGGTGATCTTTGCCGGCAAGGAATATGGCACCGGCTCCAGCCGTGACTGGGCTGCCAAGGGCACCAACCTGCTTGGCGTGCGCGCCGTGATCGCCCAGTCCTTCGAGCGTATCCACCGCTCCAACCTGGTCGGCATGGGCGTCATCCCGCTGCAGTTCAAGGATGGCGAGAGCTGGCAGACCCTGGGTCTCGACGGCACCGAGACCATCGATATCGAAGGCGTCACCGAAATCGCGCCGCGCGCCCAGGTCACCGTCAAGATCACCCGCGCCGATGGCTCGGTGGTCAATGTCGACACGCTCTGCCGCATCGATACCGCCAACGAGCTCGACTATTACAAGCATGGCGGCATCCTGCATTACGTGCTGCGCAGCCTCGTCGCCGCATAATTCAGGCGTTCATTCACCGTTCACAGTGGTGACGATTTCATGGCGGTCCCCTGGGGCCGCCATGTGCCTTTTGGCGGGGGATAAGTCCGTGCCGAAAGGGGATAAAGCCGCGGCGCGGACAGAATCTGCGCCTGTCACCCTCTTTTGACTGGCGAGGGCGCGGCGGCCCGGCTTACAACCTTGCCCATGACGCAGAGACCCCTTTCCGGCACTGTCCTCATCCTTGCCGCACTCGCCGCCCTGGCGCTGCCTGCCGCCGCCGAGACCACGCGGCCGCGGCCCAAGGCGGTGGTCGAACTGTTCACCAGCCAGGGTTGCGCCTCCTGCCCGCCCGCCGATGCGCTGCTCACCAGCCTGGCCGCGGAAGAGGACGTGGTGGCCCTGGCCTATCACGTCGACTACTGGGATTATGTCGGCTGGGAAGACACGTTCGGCAGCGAGGATTATTCCGACCGCCAGCGCGCCTATGCCAAGAGCTGGGGCTCGTCGCGGATCTATACGCCGCAGATGGTGGTCAATGGCGCCAAGGGCGTCGTCGGCTCGCGCCGCAACGAGGTGCATGGTGCGCTGGACGGGGTCACCCTGCCGCTGCCCGTGGATATCGTGCATGACGGCGACATGCTCAAGATCGCCATCCCGCCCAATACCAGCCTCGACGATGCCGTGGTGTGGCTGGTCACCTATCTCGACCGCGCCGACGTGGCCATCGACACCGGCGAAAATGCCGGCAAGTCAATGGTTTACACCCAGGTGGTGACCGGTCGGCAGGCGCTGGGCATGTGGGAGGGGGAGAGCGGCGCCAATCTCAAGCTGCCGCTGGCCGAGGTGCTCGACGCCGGCAGCACGGGCATTGCCGTCATCGTGCAGCAGGAGCGCAACGGCCTGCCCGGCCCGATCCTGGGCGCCGCCAGCTTCGAGCGCTAGGACAAAAAAATCCCGTCCCTGGGGGCAAGGACGGGAAGAACTTGACTGGTCAACTAATTAGGGCGGCTGGCACCCAGGCTTCTGGGTTTGGGGGCTCGGTCGGCCCGGATGCCAGCCACTGGAGGCAATGGGGATAAGCTGAACGCGCATTCTGGCGCGTTCACGGACAAACTGTGTTCAAATTGGGGTTTTTGCATCGCCCTTGCATCCACCCGAATTTCCCGCAATCATGACGGTGATTTGAACGTCGCCTCTTCGAACGTCCCCTCTTGGAGTTGATCGGAACGGTGCAGGGCCGCACACCGAATGACAGGTCAGTCAGTCTGGCGCTGGTGCATGCCGGCGATGCGCCCGCGAGCCCGGCGCCGACCAAGGTCCCGGCCATTGTCGCCTTCGACCGCAAGGAGCTGAACCTGATCCTGGCGGTCTATGGCCGCAAGGTGGGGCAGGGGGAATGGCGGGACTATGCCATGGATTTCCTGCGCGACCGGGCCGTGTTTTCGATCTATGCCCGCGTCTCCGAACGCCCGCTCTTCATCATCGAAAAGACGCCCAAGCTGCGCAACAAGCAGGGCCAGTATGCCGTGACTAACCAGCAGGGGCGCATCCTCAAGCGGGGTCACGAGCTGTCGCTGGTGCTGCGGGTGCTCGATCCGGACCTGGTGGTCGTGGGGTAGTGCTGCCATGGCACCATCCATACAGACGTTCAGCGACACCGATCGGCGCTTAGTGGCAGGCTGGGCTGCCGCCTGCGCGGAGCGGGTGCTCTGGGTCTACGAGGCCGAACGGGCCGAGGATGACCGGCCTAGCGCCGCCATTGCACGCGCCAAGGCCTATGCACGCGGCGAGCTCGATACGGCCGCCGAGATTCGCCGGCGGTTCGGCGGGGGCAGCGCGGCGCACGATGTGTCTCCGGCAGCGGCCGCCGCGGCGCGGTCGGCGGGGCAGGCCTCGGCAGTCGGCCATATGGGCGCCCATGCGCTGGGCGCTGCGGCTTATGCCGTCAAGGCTGCCGGCCTTGCATCGCCCGAACAGCCAGGCGCGGCCGATGACGAGATCATCTGGCAGATCCAGCAGATGACGGCCGAAATGCGCGCTGTCCTGCGAACCTTGCCCGCTGTCGGCGAGGACCGCTCGGGTCCCCTTGGGCCTGGCCTTCTCGCTTCGGGACAGATGAAGCGCATTATCCAACAGCTGCAAGCCCGGCTTGCCGCACCTGATTCCACGCTGGTGGTGGGGTGATTTCCATTCGGCTGGCCACGGCCGCGGATGTTCTGGAGATGAGCCGGGTGATGACGGCATCGGTCACCGAACTGTGCGGCGCCGATCATCATGATGACCGCGCCAATATCAGGCAATGGGTGAGCAACCGAACGCCGGAAGGGGTCGCCAGCATGATCGCCAATCCGGCGCAGACGTTCTTCGTTGCCGAACGCAACGGCGACATCGCCGCCGTCGGGGCCGTCAATGCCCAGGGTGTCGTGATGTTCAACTACGTCTCACCACGGCACCGTTTTTGCGGCGTCAGCGATGCGCTGATGGCCCATCTCGAGGCGGTGCTCAGGGCCGATGGCCACGTTCAGGCCCGGCTGATCAGCACCACCACCGCACACCGGTTCTACCTCGATCGCGGATGGACTGATGACGGCGCGCCCGAGATCGAGGGCTTTTCAACCAGCTACCCGATGCGCAAATCGCTCTAGAGCCCCAGCTGCAGATGCACGATGTCGTGCCAGCGGTCGAACTTGTAGCCCACTGCCTCATAGCGCCCGACATGGCGGAAGCCGAATTTTTCGTGGATGGCGATGGAATTCGCGGTATCGGCCGTAATCACCGCGATCATCTGCTTGAAGCCGAAGGCGCGCGACTGCAGCAGCAATTCGGTCAGCAGCGCCTTGCCGATGCCGCGCCCCTTGGCGTCGGGGTGCAGGTAGATGGAATCCTCGCAGGTGAAGCGATAGGCGGCGCGCGGCCGATAGAAGCTGGCATAGGCATAGCCGACCGGCTGCCCGTCCAGCTCGGCGATGATCAGCGGGTGCCCGAGCTTCCTGAGGCCCGCATATTTCTCAGCGATCGCCTCCTCGCCCGGCACTTCGGTGTCGAAGGTGATCGCGGTATTTTCCACGTAGTGCTTGTAGATGGCGGTGATGGCGGGCACGTCGGCCCACTCGAACTGGCGCAGCTGGTAGTCGGACACGATGCAAATCCAGGCAAAAAAAGAACCGCAGCCTTTGTAGGCTGCGGTTCGATTTGTCGTCCAACCAAATTGCTTGATCCTGCGATCAAGCAGACCTGTGCTTACTCGCGGTTGCCGAACAGGCGGAGCAGCATCATGAACAGGTTGATGAAGTCGAGGTAGAGGCTCAGCGCGCCCATGATGGCACCCTTGGCCAGGACTTCGGCGCCATGCGCTTCGTCATAGCCTTCCTTGATCTTCTGCGTATCGTAGGCGGTGAGGCCCACGAAGATCAGCACGCCGACCGCCGAGATGGCGAATTCGAGCATGGAAGACTGCATGAAGATGTTGACCACCGAGGCGATGATCAGGCCGATCAGGCCCATCATCAGGAAGCTGCCCATATTGGTCAGGTCACGCTTGGTGGTGTAGCCGTAAAGGCTCATGGCACCGAAGGTGGCTGCCGTGATGAAGAACACCTTGGCGATCGAAGCGTCGGTATAGACCAGGAAGATCGAGCTCAGCGACAGGCCCATGATCGCGGCGAAGGCCCAGAAGGTGGCCTGTGCTGCGGGCACGGAGAGCTTGTTGATGCCAAAGCTCAGCACCAGCACGAAGGCCAGTGGAGCAAGCATCACAACCCACTGCAGCGGGCTGGCATAGAGCAGCGCGCCCCACTGGGTCACCAGCTGGCCATTGGCAAGCTGGCCCACGGCGGCGTTCGGATCGGTTGTGATGGCGGCGGCGGCGGCGAACCAGGCCGCGAGGCCCGTCACAACCAGCCCGACACCCATGTAATTGTAGACGCGCAGCATGTAGCTGCGCAGGCCCTCGTCGATGGCCAAGGCCGAGCCGGCCCGCGCACCGAGGGTCTGACGGTCATATTCAGCCATAGTCGGTTTCCTTTCCCAATTGAAAAGCGGCTATTGCACCGCCGGTGGGCATTGGTTGCCACTTGCGGGACAATATGGATGGGCGATCAGTCGTTTACAAGACTTGATGAGGACGTGCGACGAATGGGCTGGCTGCACATTGTCGTTATGCTAGGGTCAGGCTCGAATCGCGCACCTGATCCTTAGGAAGAGGAGGGCCACATGCCCCGGCTCTTTACCGGCCTCGAAATCCCGGCCGAAACTGGATTTGCGCTTTCTCTCAAGCGCGGCGGGCTGACTGGTGCCCGCTGGATTGATCCGGAAAACTACCACATCACCCTCCGATTTATTGGCGATGTAGACAATGTCACCGCCGACGATGTTGCCGACAGCCTCGACCGGCTGGCCAATTCCATGCGCTTTTCGGTCAAGCTTACGCATCTTGGAACCTTCGGCGGCGACAAGCCCCGGGCGCTCTATGCCGGGGTCGAACCCAGCGAGCAGCTCAGCCGGCTGCAGGCCGCGCAGGAGCGGGTGCTGCAGCGGGCCGGCCTGCCGCCCGAGGGTCGCAAGTTCGTGCCGCATGTCTCGCTGGCGCGGCTGCGCGGCTGCAGCGCCGAGGAGGCGGCCCGGTTCATGGCCGAGGCCGGGCGGTTCGAGCCGCTCAGCTTTCCGGTGGGGCGCTTCGTGCTGTTTTCCAGCAAGGATTCGGTCGGCGGCGGGCCCTATGTCGTCGAACAGAGCTATCCACTGGCGGCGTGATCACAGTCACGCAGATGTTAGCGCGTTGTTAACTCTGACGGCCCAAACCGGAGGGTATGGCTGCCATCCCGTCAAATTGCCGCCGTGATTGGCTCGCACTTGATGCAAATACAGTCGGATGCGGCGGCGTTTGACACCTTGGTAACCATGTTCGGGGCAGAGTTGGCGGGCAGCTCGCTCCAGAACGGGGCCCCATAAGATGAGGACAATATTGCGATGACGACGAAAACCGGTGGCCTTGCACTTGGGCTCGCGGTCGGCGCGATCATGGCTCTGGCTCCTGCCGCCCAGGCGCAGCAGGCGACCGAGCTCGGTACCTTCAATGCCTGGACAGCCTGGCAGGCGACGGACGCTTCAGGCGTGCTCTGCTATGTCTCGGCGACGCCGCAGTCCAGCGAGCCGGCCGGTGCCAATCGCGACCCGATCCATTTCATGATCATCCACCGCAAGGGGATGGGCACCAAGAACGAGGTGCAGACCATTATCGGCTATCCATTCAATGCCACGGCGGCCAATGCCAGCGCCTCGGTGGATGGCAAGTCCTACCCCATGGTGACGGAAGGCTCGGCCGCCTGGCTGGCTTCGACCGGCGATGAAGGTGGCTTCGTGCAGGCCTTCAAGGCGGGCAGCAACCTGGTGGTGCGCGGCACCAGCCAGCGCGGCACCAATACCGTCGATACCTATTCGCTCTCCGGCGCGACTGCGGCGGTGAACGCCATCGACGCTGCCTGCCAGTGATTTTTGGGTTGCCCCATGCGGGCGATCCGCCATATCTGGGCGAGGGGCCAAGCCGGTCCTTCGCCCTAGTCTGTTTGTTGAGGCCCTGATGCTCAAGACCGTCCCGGTGCTAATTCTTGCCGCCAGCCTGGCACTGACCGCCGGTGCCAGCGCCCAGCAGGTGCGTCTTCTGGGCGAGCATCGTGCCTGGTCGAGCTATGCGGCCACTGACGCCTCCGGCAATGTCTGCTTTGCCATGACCAAGCCGGAAAGTGTCACGCCCGAGCCCGATGGCTATAGCCAAGCCTATATCTATATCACCAGCCGCCCGGCCGAGAATGTCAGCAGCGAGTTCAACCTCGTCGCCGGCTTTGCCTTCCAGCCCGACAGCATGGCCACCGTCAATGTCGGCGGCCAGGTGTTCAATCTCTTCACCCAGAACGATGCCGCCTGGCTCGATGACACCAGCCAGTCCGATGCGCTGGCCAGCGCCATCCGCGCCGGCTCCTCCATGGTGGTCGAAGGCACAACGGCCGCCGGCATCAAGGTGACCCAGTCCTATTCGCTGTCCGGCGCCACCGCCGCGCAGCAGTCGATCAGCGCCGAGTGCTAGGCGGTCCGGCCCTTTGCGGCTCGCCGCAGGTGCGGCGCCGCTAGCCACCCCGGTCACAGCGTCGCTTCCGCCCGTTGCCCTTCAGCCGGACCCAGCCATGACAATCGATCTCGCCAAAGTCGAAGCCACCCTCCTGCTGGCTGCCGAAGCGGCGGCGAGCCATACGCTGCCCCTGTTCCGCTCCGGCCTTGGAGTCGATAACAAGCTCAGCGAGGGGTTCGATCCGGTGACCGAGGCCGATCGGGCAGCCGAAACCGCCATTCGCGCCGTCATTGCCGAGCACTTCCCCGATCACGCGATTATCGGGGAGGAGTGGGGCTCCAGCGGCGAAGGCCCCTATAGCTGGATCATCGACCCGGTCGATGGCACCCGCGCCTTCATCTCGGGCGCCCCCGTCTGGGGCACGCTGATCGGCTTTGCCCATGAGGGCGTGGCTATTGCGGGCCTCATGAGCCAGCCGTTCATCGGGGAGACCTTCCTCGCCGTCCCCGGCCGCTCGACCTATCGCCGCGGCGCCGTCACCCTTGCCAACCGCACCAGCGGCGAGACCGAGCTGGCGCCCGCCCGGGTCTTTACCACAACGCCCTCGCTGTTCCGCACGCCGGAATTGATGGCCAAGTGGCAGGCCCTTGAAGCCGCCACGCGGCTGCAGCGTTTCGGCATGGACTGCTATGGCTATGCGCTGCTGGCGGCGGGCCATGCTGATCTGGTCATCGAGCCATTCCTCAATACCTATGATATCGCGGCGCTGGTTCCCATCATCCGCGAGGCGGGCGGCGCCATCGCCTGCTGGGACGGGAGCGAGCCCACTGCCGGCGGCGATGTCGTGGCCGCGGCAACACCAGAACTGCTGGACAAGGCGCTGGACCTCATCAACGCAAGTTGATCGCATGGGCCCGATGCCGCTGCGAAGTTTTGCCTAAAGCGCGCCCATATGCTATTGGCCGCGCCAATCCCGCAGCTTCGAGACTTTCGCACGCCCATGAGCATCGCGCTGAACCTTGACCATTCGACCGCTATCCGGCCGGCTGCGGCCAGCCGGCCGTCGCTGATCGGCCTCAGCAAGCCCCAGCTCGCCGAGGCGCTGACCACGGCCGGCATTGCCGCCGACAAGGAGGCCCGCATGCGGGCCAGCCAGCTGTGGAACTGGCTCTATGTCAACGGCACCACCGATTTCGACAAGATGACCAATGTCGCCAAGCCGGTGCGGCAAAAGCTGGCTGACACCTTCATCCTCGATCGCCCGGAGATCGTCTCCGAGCAGGTCTCGTCCGACGGCACGCGCAAGTGGCTGTTCCGCTTCCGCGACCCGGCCAATCCCAACTATCCGCCGGTCGAGGTGGAGACGGTCTATATTCCCGAGCAGGATCGCGGCACGCTTTGCGTCTCGTCCCAGGTAGGCTGCACGCTCACCTGCTCGTTCTGCCATACCGGCACACAGAAGCTGGTGCGCAACCTGACCGCCGGGGAGATCCTGGGCCAGGTGCTGATGGCGCGCGAGCGGCTGGGCGACTTTCCCGGCGGCAGCCGCCCGGATGACGGTGGCCTGGTACCTGCCGATGGCACGCGCGCCATCACCAATGTGGTGATGATGGGCATGGGCGAGCCGCTCTACAATTACGAGGCCGTCAAGCAGGCCCTGCTGATCGCCTCGGCTGGCGATGGCATGAGCCTCTCCAAGCGCCGCATCACGCTCTCGACCTCGGGCGTCGTGCCCTTCATCGAGCCGACCGGGCGCGAGATCGACGTCATGCTGGCCATCTCGCTGCATGCCACCAACAATGACCTGCGCGACGTGCTGGTGCCGATCAACAAGAAGTGGCCGATCGAGGAATTGCTCGAAGCCTGCCGCAACTATCCTGGCCTTTCCAATGCCCGCCGCATCACCTTCGAATATGTCATGCTCGACGGCATCAATGACAGCGATGCCGAAGCACGCGAACTGGTGCGCCTCCTGGCCGGCATTCCGGCCAAGATCAACCTGATCCCGTTCAATCCATGGCCCGGCGCCAATTACGGCACCTCGCCCTCGAGCCGCATCGAGCGCTTCGCCGATATCGTCAACAAGGCCGGCTATGCCAGCCCGGTGCGCACGCCGCGCGGCCGCGACATCTTCGCCGCCTGCGGCCAGCTCAAGAGCGAGAGCGAACGGCTCTCCAGGAAAGACCGCGACGCGCTGGCGGGCGCGTAGCCTCCGTGCCATGCTGGCTTCTCCCAACCAGGGAGGAGACCCGCATGACCCATTCGCGATTGGGCCCCATCGGCCAGCTCAGCCGCAGCGTGGCCGATATTGCCGCTGCCGAGGCCTGGTGGCGCGATGTGCTGGGCCTGCCCCATCTTTATACATTCGGCCAGCTGGCCTTCTTCGATTGCGACGGCGTGCGGCTGATGCTGAGCGCCGAGCCGGGCGAGAGTCACAGCAACATCATCTATTTCCGCGTGCCGGATATCGCAGCCAGCCACGCCGAGCTGAGCGCGCGGGGCGTGGCATTCCTCGGCGCGCCGCACATGATCCATCGCCATGCCGATGGAACGGAGGAATGGATGGCGTTCTTTTCCGACAATGAGGGCCGTCCGCTGGCCCTGATGAGCCAGGTGCAGCCCGGCTGATCACTTGCGCCCTTCGGCCAGGAGGATCGTCGCGGCAAAGGCCATGAAGACGGCGGCAAAGCTCCAGTTCAGCGCCTTGGAGACCCACTTGCTGTCGCGCAGCGTCGTGGTGAGCCATTCGGCCGCCAGCACGATGGCGATGACGATGGGCAGCGACACGGCGACGAATTCGACGCCCAGGAACAGCAGCTTGCTGGAGGCGGCGGGGTCGTCCGCCGAAACGAACTGGGGCAGGAAGGTCACGAAGAACAGCGCCACCTTGGGATTGGTGAGGTTGATGCCGAGCCCCGTCATATAGCTCTGGGCAAAGCTGGGCTGCCTGCCGGCGGCGCGGGTGACAAGAAGGCCGCCGCCGTCGCGGATCGCCTGGATGGCGAGCCAGACGAGGTAAAGCGCCCCGGCGATCTTGAGCACCCAGAAGGCGGTCGGCGCCGCCACGATCAGCACCGAAATGCCGAAGGCCACCAGCATGGTGTGCACCGCGATGCCGGTCAGCGCCCCGAGCACGGTGGCAAAGCCATGCGTGCGGCCGTAATTCATGGTGCGGGAGACAAACAGCGCCATGTCCGGGCCCGGCGTGATGGCCAGCACGAAGCCGGCCAGGGCAAAGGCGAGGATGACGGAGAGGTCGGGGATGAAATCGGGCATGACGTTTTACGCGCGTGTGGCGGTCATGCTTAGCGCGTCGGGCGCCGATAGGCGAGGGGCCGCTCCCTAGGGCAGCGGCAATTCATAGCTGCGCTTGATGGTCTCCATCGGCACGTCGGTCTTGACGCTCTGCACGCTGGGGATGCGCATCAGATAGTCGGACTGGAAGCGCCAATAGGCGTGCAGGTCCGCGGTGACGATGCGCATTATCGCGTCGCATTCCCCGGTGGTGAGGTAGCACTCGACCACTTCGGGAAAGTTGCGCACCGTCTCGGCGAACTGATGGGTGATCTCGGCATCCTGGGTCTTGAACCAGACGCGGGCGAAGACGGTGAGGCCAAGGCCGACCCTGGCGCCATCCAGCACCGCGACATAGCGATCGATGATGCCGGATTCCTCCAAGAGCCGCACCCGGCGCAGGCAGGGCGAGGGCGACAGCCCGACCTCGTTGGCCAGCTCCACATTGCTCATCCGGCCATTGCGCTGCAGCGCGCGCAGGATGCGGCGATCGATGGCGTCCACGGTATTTGGCATTTTATGCCTTCTAGTAGATCAAGGATGACGTTTTCTGCCACACCATCATCCATGCGTGACTTTTTCGCAAGATTGTTGCGCCGCGTCCGATCTATTGTTCCAATCGGACAAGCTGGGACAAACCACATCATGGCAAAAGACATCAAAAAGGTCGTGCTCGCCTATTCGGGCGGCCTCGATACCTCGATCATCCTGAAATGGCTGCAGGAGACCTATGACTGCGAGGTGGTGACCTTCACCGCCGATCTGGGTCAGGGCGAAGAGCTCGAGCCGGCGCGCAAGAAGGCCGAGATGTTCGGCATCAAGGATATCCGCATCGAGGATCTGCGCGAGGAATTCGTGCGTGACTTCGTCTTCCCGATGTTCCGCGCCAATACGGTCTATGAGGGCCAGTATCTGCTCGGCACCTCGATCGCCCGCCCGCTGATCGCCAAGCGGCTGGTCGAGATCGCCCAGGAAACCGGGGCCGATGCGATTTCGCATGGCGCCACCGGCAAGGGCAATGACCAGGTGCGGTTCGAGCTGACCGCCAATGCACTCGACCCCTCCATCAAGGTGATCGCCCCCTGGCGCGAATGGGATCTGCGCAGCCGCACGCAGCTGCTCGACTATGCAGAGCGCAACCAGATCCCGATCGCCAAGGACAAGCGCGGCGAGGCGCCCTTCTCGGTCGACGCCAACCTGCTGCATACCTCCTCGGAAGGCATGGTGCTCGAAGATCCGGCCGTGCCCTATCCCGATTACGTGCCCCAGCGCACGGTCGATCCGGAACAGGCGCCCGATACGCCCGAGATCATCACCATCGGCTATGAAAAGGGTGACCCGGTCTCGATTGATGGCGTCGCGCTCTCGCCTGCCGCGCTGCTGACAAAGCTCAACGAGCTGGGCGGCAAGCATGGCGTGGGCCGGCTCGACCTGGTCGAGAACCGCTTTGTCGGCATGAAGAGCCGCGGGCTCTACGAGACGCCGGGCGGCACGATCATGCTGGTGGCGCATCGCGGCATCGAATCGATCACGCTCGACCGCGGCGAAGCCCATCTCAAGGATGAGCTGATGCCCAAATATGCCGAGCTGATCTATAATGGCTTCTGGTTCTCGCCCGAGCGCGACATGCTGCAGGCGCTGATCGACAAGAGCCAGGCCTATGTCACCGGCGACGTCACCGTGAAGCTCTACAAGGGGAGCGCCAGCGTCATCGCCCGCACCTCGCCGCACTCGCTCTATTCGATGGATCTCGTGACCTTCGAAGAAGGCGCCGTGGCCTATGACCACAAGGATGCCGAGGGCTTCATCCGCCTCAACGGCCTGCGCCTCAAGACCTGGGCCGCCCGCAACAAGAAGGCCGGCAACATCTAGCCGGCCGCATGGCTCGCCGGCCCCCTTTCGGGGGCCGGTCGGGCACCACCCATCGGCGCCGAAGTTAATCGGTCGTTAATGGGAACGATTTAGCTTCCCCCCAGCGTCGCAATGATGGGGGAAATGCGCGTGCAGTCATCAGACGCTGGCAGCTTGAGCGAAATGGCTGAAGCGTTGCTGCTCGACGCTGCGCTCGAGAATATCCCCTATGGCTTCTGCGTCTGGTCGCCCCAGTTCCGCCTGATGATGTGGAACAAGCATTATCGCGACATCTATGGTTTTCCCGCCGACGCCATCTATCGCGGCATGAGCCTTGAAGAGGTGGTGCAGCTGTCGGCCCAGCTCGGCAACCATCCGGACCAGGCGTCCGAGGAATTCTACGAAAACTATACTGCCGACCTGCTGTCCAACCGCAGCGGCGCGCGCACCAAGAGCCAGGAAGTGGTGCATGGCGGGCGGATCATCGAAACCGCCCATGTCTATTCCGAGGCGCTGGGCTGGGTGGTGACGCATGAAGACGTTACCGACGAGATCGCGCGCACCGAAGTGGTGCAGAAGCGCAAGCTCGAGCTGGAGCGACAGAACATCCGGCTCGACGCGGCGGTCAACAATATCAGCCAGGGCCTGTGCATGATGGATGCGCGAGGCCGGCTGGTGATCTGCAACGAGCCCTATGCGCGCATCTACAACCTGCCCGATCACCTGCTCAAGCCAGGCACCCAGCTTGAAAATATCCTGAGCCACCTGTTCGACATGGGGATGAGCGCGGGCGGCACGCGCGATGAATATATCGCCTGGCGGCGCGACGTCATTGCGCGCCGCGAATATGGCAAGAATATCCATGAGCTCAACAACCGCACCATCATGATGCAGCACCATCCGATGAAGGATGGCGGCTGGGTGTCGACGCATGAAGACATTACCGAACAGCGGCAGAACGAGGCGCGCATCCGCCATCTGGCCCGGCACGACGCGCTGACCGACCTGCCCAACCGCATCGAATTTCTCGAGCAGATGGCCAAGACCGAGGCGGGGCTGTCGCGCGGCGAAATGGCAGCCGTGCTCTATATCGATCTCGATCATTTCAAGGCGGTCAATGACACGCTGGGCCATGCGGTGGGCGACGAAGTCATCAAGCAGGCTTCGGCCCGGCTTTGGGGCACGACGCGCGAAACCGACGTGCTGGCGCGGCTGGGCGGCGACGAATTTGCGCTGCTGATGCGGCCCATCGACAGCGCGGCCGATGCCGCCAAGGTTGCCGATCGCATCATCAAGGCCATTGGCGCGCCCATGCATATCGGCGGCCAGCAGATCGAGATCGGCGCCAGCGTCGGCATTGCGGTGGGCCCGGGCGACGGGGTCAAGACCGATACCTTGGTCAAGAATGCCGATCTGGCCCTCTACAAGGCCAAGAGCGAAGGCCGTTCCACCTACCATTTCTTCGAAACCGGCATGGATGCCGACCTGCAGCAGCGCCGCTCCATCGAGGCGGGGCTGCGGCTGGCGCTACAGCGCGACGAATTGCGGCTGGTGTTCCAGCCGCTGCTGGGCTTGGCGGAAAACCGCGTTATCTGCGTCGAGGCCCTGCTGCGCTGGGATCATGAAGGCCGCACCATTTCGCCGACCGAATTCATCCCGATCGCCGAGGAAACCGGGCTGATCGTTTCCATCGGCGAGTGGGTGCTGCGCGAAGCCTGCCGGGTGGCCGCCACCTGGCCGGATGATGTGCGGGTTGCGGTCAACTTGTCGCCGGTCCAGTTCAAGAACCGGGATCTGGTGGGCGTGGTGAAGGCGGCGCTGGCCGAGGCGCGCATTCCCGCGACGCGGCTCGAGCTTGAAATCACCGAATCCCTGCTGCTGGCCGAGAACGACACCAATCTGGCAGCGCTGCATGATCTGCGCGCCATGGGCGTGCGCATCTCCATGGACGATTTCGGCACGGGCTATTCCTCGCTGAGCTATCTGCGCAGCTTTCCCTTCGACAAGATCAAGATCGACCGCTCCTTCATGCGCGACATCACCAGCCGGGGCGACAGCCAGGCCATCATCAAGGCGGTGATCGGGCTGGGCCAGTCGCTGGGCATGTCGACCACGGCCGAGGGCGTCGAAACCGAGGAACAGCTCGAAATGGTGCGGGCGCATGGCGTGTCGGAAGTGCAGGGTTTCCTGTTCTCGCCGCCCCTGCCATCGGCGGCTCTCGCCAATCTCCTGCATTCCGATGCGGTGAAATCCCAGGTCAAGGGCAAGAAGGCTTCCTGAGCGCCATCACCCGGGCCTGGGGCGCGCGATTGCCTTCCGGCAGGCCCTTTGCCAGACTTGCCCCATGCGTCCAGCCCTTCTAGCCCAGCTTCGTTCCATAGCCCGCCGCCACTGTCGCGATGCGGCGCTGGCCGACGATCTGGTGCAGGAGGCCATGATGGCGGCGATCCTGGCCGGACGGACCGATTTCGACGCGCCCGATGCCGCGCGATGGCTGGGTGGCGTGGTGCGCAACCAGGCCCGCATGGCGGCGCGGGGCGCCGGCCGCCGCCGCAGGCGCGAGGGGCAATGGCAGGCCAACCAGGTGGTGGCATTGCCCAGCGAGAGCGGTCCCGACAGCGCCGCGCTGCTGGCCTCCCTGCCGCCCGCGCTCAAATCCGTGGCGGCGCTGGCCCTCTCCGGTCACAACCGGCGGGAAATCGCCTTTCTGCTCGGATTGTCCGACACCGCCCTGCGCCAGCGCATCGCCGCCCTGCGGCGCCGGGTCGTGCTGGCCGGCCTGGTCCCGCCGGGCGACATGCCGGGGCTGAACCTCAACCTCGCCTATGGCCGGATCCGGGATGCCCTGCTGCCGCAATTGCTGCGCGATGGGGGCCTGTTTGCCAGCCATGACCCGGACGGGCATCTTTTCGTGGTGCAGCGCTCACAAAGCGGTGTCCCGCGGCAACGGCAGGTGCAGACCATAAAGGAGGGCTCGCCATGAGCTTCAAGGCCAAGAGCGCCAGCATCGTATTCTACGTGTCCGACATCAAACGGACCGAAAAATTCTACAGCGAGACCTTCGGGCTCGACCTGACCCGTATGGAGGGCGCCGAGCCCTTCGGGCTGCAGGCCTCGCTCGAAAGCGGGCTGGAGCTGATCTTCTTCGAGATGGAAGGGGTGCGGGGCAATACGCCGGCGCTGGTCTTCACCGTCGATGACGGCGGTATCGACGACATCGTGGCCGCGCTGGCCGAGCAGGGCGTCACCATCGTCACGCCGGTTTCGGAGGCTCCCGGCGGCTGGAGCGCCGACTTTCTGGACCCCGATGGCTTTGGCCTGGGGCTCTGGCAATCGGGGGAATTGCCCAGGTCGCTGAAGTAGCAAGTTATTGCCCAGGCGAGATTTCGCTCTGCACGGGAAGGCACCTCCCCCTTTGACTGGGGAGGCTGGGAGGGCTGGCGGTCGGCCCGATTATCCGGGGCGAACATCCCCACCCTTGATCCCTTCTCACGGTGAATTGCTCTACGGAGCGATTCACCGTGCGGCACGGTTTTGAAGCCCCGCAACCCACCTCTGCGTCCCCTGCGCTTGTGGAAAAGGCCATCTTCCTGTAAGGCAGCCGCAAATGCACCAATCCCGCCTCGGCGAGGATCGGTGCCCTGTTTATTCCTGCATGGTTCAGCCGTTTGCCGCCGCCCCTTTCGCGGCCCAAGGTTTTGGGATCATGCCAAAGAGGCCTGACCCCATATGTCGCTGCGCAATATCGCCATCATCGCCCACGTTGACCACGGCAAGACCACGCTGATCGACGTGCTGCTCAAGCAGTCCGGTTCCTTCCGCGAAAACGAACGCGTCGAAGAACGCGCCATGGACAGCAATGATATCGAGCGCGAGCGCGGCATCACCATTCTGGCCAAGGTCACCAGCCTGCTCTGGAAAGATACCCGCATCAATATCGTCGACACGCCCGGCCACGCCGACTTCGGCGGCGAAGTCGAGCGCATCCTGTCCATGGTCGATGGCGTGGTGATCCTGGTGGATGCGGCCGAAGGCCCGATGCCCCAGACCAAGTTCGTGCTCGGCAAGGCGCTGGCCCAGGGCCTGCGTCCGATCGTCGCCATCAACAAGATCGACAAGGCCGACGAGCGCCACATGGAAGTGCTCGAGGAAATCTTCGACCTGTTCATCGCGCTCGACGCCTCGCCCGAGCAGCTCGATTTCCCGGTGCTCTACGGTTCGGCCAAGCAGGGCTGGATGGCGCTGGAGCCCGAAGGCCCCAAGGACGATCTCGGCCCGCTGCTCGACAAGGTCATCGAGCATGTGCCCGAGCCGGTCGTCGAGGAAGGCGCCTTCCGCATGCTGGTCACCACCATCGAGCGCAACCCGTTCCTGGGCCGTATCCTGACCGGCCGCATCACCTCCGGCACCGTCAAGGCCAACGACCCGATCCACACGCTCAACCGTGAAGGCAAGGAAGTCGAAAAGGGCCGCATCTCCAAGGTGCTGGCCTTCCGCGGCCTCGAGCGCACCCCGGTCGACATGGGCGAAGCCGGCGACATCGTCGCCATTGCCGGTCTCGTCACCTCGACCGTGGCCGACACGCTCTGCGCCACTTCGGTGACCCAGCCGATCGCCTCCAAGCCGATCGATCCCCCGACGCTGTCGGTTACCTTCCGCATCAATGACGGCCCGCTGGCCGGCCGCGAAGGCGACAAGGTGCAGTCCCGCGTCATCCGCGAGCGCCTGATGCGCGAAGCCGAAGGCAACGTCGCCATCAAGGTGACGCCGGGCGACGACAATGACTCCTATGACGTGGCCGGCCGCGGCGAATTGCAGCTGGCCGTGCTGATCGAAAACATGCGCCGCGAAGGCTTCGAGCTGACCATCGGTCGCCCGAAGGTCCTGATGCGCGACATTGACGGCGTCCGCCACGAGCCGATCGAGGAAGTCATCATCGACGTCGATGACGAGCATACCGGCACGGTCGTGCAGAAGCTCACCGAGCGCAAGGGCGAGCTGACCGACATGCGCCCCTCGGGCGTCGGCCGCACCCGCATCCAGCTGCTGGTGCCCACCCGCTCGCTGATCGGCTACCAGCCGGAGCTTTTGAGCGATACCCGCGGCACCGCCATCTTCAACCGCCTGTTCCACTCCTTCGTGCCGTTCAAGGGTGACCTGCCGACCCGTCGCACGGGCGTGCTGATCTCCAACGGTACCGGCCAGTCCGTGGCCTTTGCGCTGTGGAACCTCGAAGACCGCGGCCCGATCATGATCGATGCCGGCGTCGACATCTATGAAGGCATGATCATCGGCGAGCATTCCCGCGAGAATGACCTCGAGGTCAACGCGCTCAAGGGCAAGCAGCTCACCAATATCCGCACCACGTCCAAGGACGAAGCGGTGCGCCTGACCACGCCCAAGAAGCTCACCCTCGAGCAGTCGCTCGGCTATATCGCCGAAGACGAATATGTCGAGGTGACCCCCAAGTCGATCCGCCTGCGCAAGATCTGGCTCGACCCCAATGACCGCAAGCGCATGAGCCGCGCCGCCAAGTCGGCATAAGGCGGGGCCGGCATCAGCCGGCCGCCCCCACCCTTGATCCCTCCCCACAAGGGGGAGGGAGACGATGGAATCGAGCGGCCTCAGCCTGCGCCTCCCTCCCTTGATGGGGAGGGAATGAGGTGGGGTGGGGCCACGAGCGCCAGACGCCGGGAGACCCCATGACCGACCTGATCATTCAGACCATTTCCGATCTCGGCTATGTCGGCATCTTCCTGGTCATGCTGGCGGAATCGATCTTTCCGCCCATTCCGTCCGAGCTGATCATTCCCTTTGCCGGCTTTGCCGCCGCCAATGGCGATCTCAATTTCTTCGGCGTCCTCGCCGCCGCCACGATCGGCGCGGTGGTGGGCATGCTGCCCTGGTATTTCGCCGGGCGGCTGTTCGGGCTCGACCGGGTGCGGGCGCTGGCCGACCGCTTCGGCCGGGTCATGACCTTCAATGCCGAGGAGATCGACGTCGCGGTGGGCTTTTTCCGCCGCTTCGGCCCGATCATCGTGCTGTTCGGGCGCCTGTTGCCGATCATCCGCACGCTGATCTCGATCCCCGCCGGGCTTGCCCGCATGCCGCTGCCGATATTCCTGCTCGCCTCCACCACCGGCGCGCTGATCTGGAACACCATCCTGACGCTGGCGGGCTATATCCTGCATGAGCATTACGAGCTCATCGAGGTCGTGCTCGATCCGCTGAGCTATATCGTGCTGGCCGCCGTGGTGCTGATCTACCTCTACCGCGTCGTGACCTGGCGCCCGAGCAAGCCGGCCGAATAGCGCCGACTCGCAAAATGCAACGCGCCTTGCATTCTGCCACGCGCGCGACGCCGCAAAATGCGACTGTTCACAACATGTTAAGCCCTGGCCCCCGGATTGCGGGGCCGCAGCACTTGGCACGCTTCATGCAATGGAGTGCCTGTCCGGAGAGTTAGTGTTGCGTACCGGATGTCAGTCATTGGGGCCTCGTTCCGTGCGACCGGAGCGGGGTCCCGCTGCTCTTGCGCGGCGCCCTTGCCGCAAGCTCCGCCAGCCACTAGATAATTTGCGACCTTATCCCGGAGACGCCCATGCGCGCCGTGCTCGACATCATCCTTCTCATCCTCCAGCTCTACTGGTGGATTGTCCTCGCCATGATCATCATGAGCTGGCTGATCTCGTTCAACGTGATCAATACGCGCAATCAGTTCGTCGAGGGCCTGTGGCGCGTGCTCAACCAGCTCACCGAGCCGGTGCTGCGCCCCATCCGCAAGATCATGCCGAATTTCTCGGGCCTCGATATCAGCCCGATCATCCTCTTTATCATCATCTTCTTCATCGAGCGGATCATCATCTACTACATCTATCCCAACGTGTTCTGATCCCGTTGGATGATCCAAAATGCTACCGGCTCAGCCCCCAGGGGCTGAGCCTTTTCGTTCGCGTCACCCCCAATGCCGGGCGCGATGCCATCGCGGGCGTCGAGCGCCGCGACGATAATTCTGCCGTGCTGCGCCTGCGCGTCAGCGCCGTGCCCGACAAGGGCAGGGCCAATGCGGCCGTGCTGGCGCTGCTGGCCAAGGCGCTGGCTGTACCGAAATCGACGCTGAGCGTGGCGAGCGGCGAGACGAGCCGGCTCAAGACGATTGCAGTGGTGGGGGACGGGGCGGCGCTGGCTGGTCGGGTCGAGGCATTGAGCCAGCCCCCCACCCCCTCCTGACCTCCCCCATCAAGGGGGAGGTATCCCTCCACTCTCGTGCTGCGATCCAGTCCCAACTACGGAGCTGCACCTCCCCCTTGATGGGGGAGGCCGGGAGGGGGTGGGGCCGCAGGCGCGAAACGAGCGCGTTCAGCCGCCACCGCGACAAAACATCGCAATCTCCATTGCTTAACCAATCAATCTGGCTAATCTCAGCCCCGGAGGGGGCTCAGAGGAGGGCAGGTCCGTTGCCGGTTGGAGGACCGGTGCCGGTCATGCGGTTGAGTCCCCGGAGGAAAATCTAGAGGGACTTTCTATGACTTTGGCACTCTGGCTGATCGTCGTGTGTGGCGCTCTGTCCATCGTCTATGGGGTCTATACGACCCAGCAACTGCTTGCCGCCGATAGCGGGTCGGCCCGCATGCAGGAGATTTCGGCAGCCGTGCGCGAGGGCGCATCGGCCTATCTCAAGCGGCAATATACCACCATCGCCATTGTCGGCGTGGTCATCCTGATCGCCGCCTTCTTCCTGCTCGGCATCTATGCCGCCATCGGCTTCCTGCTGGGCGCGGTGCTGAGTGGCGCGGCGGGCTTTATCGGCATGAATGTCTCGGTGCGCGCCAATGTCCGCGTCGCCCAGGCGGCGATTTCCTCGCTCGGCAAGGGGCTCGATCTGGCCTTCAAGTCCGGCGCGGTCACCGGCATGCTGGTGGCGGGATTGGGCCTGCTCGGCATCACGCTCTATTTCATGGTGCTGACGCAGATGCTGGGCTTTGCGCCCACCAGCCGCACGGTCATCGATGCGCTGGTCGCGCTCTCCTTCGGCGCCTCGCTGATTTCCATCTTCGCGCGTCTGGGCGGCGGCATCTTCACCAAGGGTGCCGATGTGGGCGGCGACATGGTGGGCAAGGTCGAAGCCGGCATTCCGGAAGACGATCCGCGCAACCCGGCCACCATTGCCGACAATGTGGGCGACAATGTCGGCGATTGCGCCGGCATGGCGGCCGACCTGTTCGAAACCTATGTCGTCACCATCGTCGCCACCATGGTGCTGGCCGCCATCATCCTGCCCGAGCAGTTCAAGCTGATCGGCATGGTGCTGCCGCTGGCCATTGGCGGCGCCTGCGTCGTGACCTCGATCATCGGCACCTATTTCGTCAAGCTGGGCGCCGACAACAACATCATGGGCGCGCTCTACAAGGGCATCATCGCCACCGGCGTGCTGTCGCTGGTCGCGCTGATCCCGGTGCTGTGGTTCGTCTTCGGCGATCTCAACGTCGTCATCGAGGCCACTGACAAGACCTTCACCCCGTGGAGCCTGTTCTGGTGCGGCGTGGCGGGCCTGGTCATTACCGGCCTGATCATCGTCATCACCGAATATTACACCGGCACGGGCCGCCGCCCGGTCAATTCCATCGCCGAAGCCTCGGTGACCGGCCACGGCACCAATGTCATCCAGGGCCTTGCGGTGTCCCTGGAATCGACGGCCCTGCCGGCTTTGGTCATCATCGGCGGCATCATCGTCACCTACAACCTGGCTGGTCTGTTCGGCATCGCCTTTGCCGTCGCCACCATGCTGGCTCTGGCCGGCATCGTCGTGGCGCTCGACGCCTTCGGTCCGGTTACCGACAATGCCGGCGGCATTGCCGAAATGGCCGGTCTCGACAAGGAAGTGCGGCACAATACCGACGCGCTCGACGCGGTGGGCAATACGACCAAGGCCGTCACCAAGGGCTATGCCATCGGCTCGGCGGGCCTGGGCGCCCTCGTGCTCTTCGCCGCCTACACGCAGGACCTGATCTACTTCGCCAACCTGCCCGATGCCCCGGCCATCTTCCAGGGCATGGGCACGCTCACCTTCTCGCTGGCCGATCCCTATGTCGTGGTGGGCCTGCTGTTCGGAGGCCTCTTGCCCTTCCTCTTCGGTGGCATGAGCATGACGGCGGTGGGCCGCGCCGCCCAGTCGGTGGTGGTGGAAGTGCGCCGCCAGTTCAAGGAACGCCCGGGCATCATGGCCGGCACCGAAAAGCCCGATTACGGCCGGGCCGTCGACATGCTGACCAAGGCTGCGATCAAGGAAATGATCGTGCCGAGCCTGCTCCCGGTTCTGTCACCCATCGTGGTGTTCTTCCTGATCAACTGGATCGCCGGCCCCGCCGCTGGCTTCTCGGCCCTGGGCGCTATGCTGATGGGCGTCATCGTCACCGGTCTCTTCGTCGCCATTTCCATGACCGCCGGCGGCGGCGCCTGGGACAATGCCAAGAAGAGCTTCGAAGACGGCTTCACCGACAGCCACGGCGTCACCCACCACAAGGGCGGCGACGCGCACAAGGCCTCGGTCACCGGCGACACCGTCGGCGACCCCTACAAGGACACGGCCGGCCCGGCCGTCAATCCGATGATCAAGATCACCAATATCGTGGCGCTGTTGTTGCTGGCGGTATTGGCGCATCTGGGGTGACCAGACGCTGAACTGAAGAAGGCCCGGGGGGACCTCCGGGCTTTTTCATTGAGTAATTCAGCTGGACGTTCCTCGCGGGCACCGTCTCACCCCACCCACCGGACGGCACCTCCCCCTTGATGGGGGAGGGTGGGAGGGGGTGTGCGGGCCCCGATATGCGGGCCAGATGCCCCTCGACTGAAACATCATCCCCCACTTATACCCCTCTCCAGAACCTGTGGCACACTCCTCCCCATCACTCCGCATGGGCGGCCTGCAGGCGAACAGTGGCGGGGTGAGCCGGGCGCGGGTTTTGCCTCTCGCGCAGGTTCGAGACCTGGCCGCAGCATGGCGAGCGATCATGCTGCGCGAGAACCGGGACTGTTCCAAAAACCGGCACCCCGAGGCGGCTACCGTCTCGTTTTTTAAATTACCAGAGGCGGCATCCGCCTCGGGGTCCGTCCATCCTGCACAACCGGAGGCCGAATGGCCGTCCGGAGCGATGTGCTGCCCCAGAAAAACGCGACGCGTGTCGAAATCGGCCTGCTTCGCCCGTCGCACAAGCAGATGGCGGCCGGGAGGTTGCCAGACCAATCGGGAGACCATGATGCGTAAACTCACTGCCGGCCTGTTCTACTCCGTCGATGGCGTTGCCGAGGCGCCGGACACGTTCCAGTTCGACAGTTTCGATGACGAGCTGGGGGCGCTGCTGGGCGGCATCATGGCCGATGTCGATGCGGTGCTGATGGGGCGGGTGGGCTATCAGGAATGGGCCGGCTACTGGCCCAATGCCGAACAGGACCAGGATTTTGCCGGCTTCATCAACGTCGTGCCCAAATTCGTCGCCTCGGACACGCTCAGGCCGGGTGACCTCGGCTGGAGCAATGCCAGCCTGATCGAGGGCGATCTCGAGGCCTTCGTGCGCGAGCTCAAGGCGCAGGCGGGCGGCACGATATCGGTCATGGGCGGCATGTCGCTGGTGAGCCAGCTGCTACTGGCGGGGCTGATGGATGAACTGGCGCTCATCATCCATCCGGTGGTGGCCGGGCAGGGGCGGCGGCTGTTCGAGGACGGCACGCCGACGACACGGCTCGTGCTGACGGGCAGCCAGCAGACCTCCAAGGGCAATGTGGTGCTGCGCTATGCGCGGCGGGAGGCGTAGCCCGCTAGGCCGTGTCCTGGGCTTCCAGCACGCCGATCACCCGGCGCAACAGGCCCAGGAACTGCTCGCGTTCGCCGGGGGCCAGCTGTTCGAGCGCCAGCGTATTGATGGCGCTGACCACGCGTTCCACGGCGTCGATCTGGCCCAAGGCCAGCGGCGTCAGCGTCACGAGGGCACAGCGCCGGTCCGCGGGGTCGGGCCGGCGGGTGATCATGCCGTCGCGCTGCATGCGGTTGAGCGTTGCCGCCATGGTGGGCTGCTCGACAGCGGCGCGGCGGGCCAGCGCCTTCTGGGTCAGCGTGCTGCCATCGGACAGGGCGAAGAGGACTGGCATATAGGCTGGGGCAATGCCGGTGGGCGCCAGCTGGCGCTCCAGCTCGCGGGTAAAGAGCCGCGCCGCCCAATTGGTGAGGTAACCGGCCGAGTTCTCGCGAATCAGGGCCATTTGCATAGCTTGCTATCTGAATACATAGTATGCTAATTATATGGCATTCGCCGTGCTGTCGCAAGGAGCCAGCCATGTCGCTCAAGAGCAGTTCAACCCGATATGGCAGCGTGGCCATCGTCCTTCACTGGGTCACCGCCATTGCCATTTTCGGCATGCTGGCCAGCGGGCTGGCGGCGGAAAACGCAACCGATGCGGCGCTCGAACTGACGCTGCTGCGCGGTCACGCCGTCACGGGGGCGGTCGTTGGCCTGCTGACCGTGCTGCGCATCGTCTGGTGGCTGTTCTTCGACCGTCGCCCGGCCGATCCGGCCGGCATGTCGCGCGGCCAGGCGATTGCCTCCCGCGTCGTGCATTACGGGCTCTACGTGGCCATCCTGGTCATGGTGGCCAGCGGTTCGGCCACCATCCTTCTCAGCGGGGCCAATCTGCAGCTGCTGGGTGCCGCGCCCCTGCCGCTGCCCGATTTCAGCCAGGTCGCGCCGATGGGCGTGCATGGCCTGCTGGCGCGCCTGCTGATTGCCCTGCTCATCGGCCATATCGGGGCCGCGCTCTGGCACCAGTTCATCCGGCGCGACCGGCTGCTGGCCCGCATGGGCGTGGGACGCTAGAGCCGGGCGAGGCGTTCAAAGGCACTCGGCTCGGGCGGCTGGGCCAGTGCCGTGCCGATGGCGCTGGCGCAAGCCTCTGGGCTCAGGGCGCCGGTATCGAGGTCGAGGTCATAAAGGCCCGGCACATGCACCGCCTCCTGCCAGCGCCGCACCGGATCGGGCACGCCGGGGCCGGCGACATAGAACTGTGGGTCGGCATTGCGGCGGGCCATGATGGTCTCGATCGGGCAGCGTATGCCGACGAACAGCACGGCGAGCCCGGCCATCCGGCGGGCACAGGCCGGCAGGATGCCGAGGGGTCGGGAATAGTGGTCGTGATGGCCCAGATCGGCCACGATATCAAAGCCCTGAAGTGCATGGGCGGCGATGGCGTCATAGAGGGCAAAATAGAGGCCCGGCACGAAGGGTTCGAGGTCGGGCCGTTCACCGCCCGGCCGCAAACCTATCCCCGGCAGCAGCGCCTCTGGCACCATGGCGTTCTGGGCATCGACGCCCAGATTGATCCAATGGCCGGGCAGGCTGTCCTGCACGGCCCTGGCGATGGAGGATTTGCCCGCGCGCGGCGCACCGTTGAGAATGACGATGCGCCCGCTCATCGCCTACTTGGCCTTGTTGGCCATTTCGATGGAGTCGAGGATCACCTTCTTGGCGTCGTCATAGCCCCCGACATGGGAGATCTTGGCCCATTTGCCGGGCTCGAGATCCTTGTAGTGGGTGAAGAAGTGCTTGACCCGCTCGACCTGGATTTCCTGCATGTCGCCGATATCCTTGATGGCGTCATACATGCGGGTGAGCTTGGAGACCGGCACGGCGAGGATCTTTTCGTCCTGGCCGCCATCGTCTTCCATGAACAGCACGCCGATCGGGCGGCAGCGCACCACGGCGCCGGGGACCAGGGGGCGGGAATTCATCACGATGACGTCGAGCGGGTCGCCATCGCCGCACAAGGTATGGGGCACGAAGCCGTAATTGCCGGGATAGCGCATCGGCGTATAGAGGAAGCGGTCGACGAACAGCGCGCCACTGGCCTTGTCGATTTCGTACTTGATCGGCTCGCCACCCATCGGGACTTCGATGATGACATTGAGGTCGTCGGGCGGATTTTTCCCGGTCGGGATGGCGTCGATATTCATGGCTTCATGTCTCGTTCATCGTGGAGGCGACAAAGTGGCAGCGTTGTGCCCACAACAGGCCGCAAAGGCAAGCCAGTTTGGCTGATGCCCGCCATGCTCGGCACGGGACCCCGGAAGGAATGACCATGAAATCGATGTTTATCGGCCTGCTCGCGACGCTGCTGCTGGCCATGCCGGCCCAGGCCGCGTTCAACAGCGCCTATACCGATATCGATCTCGACGAGTGCCTGGTGCTCGATGCCGATGATTTCGGCGTCAGCTGGTCCTGCCCGGGCTACAAGGGCTATCCGCTGATGGTGACCGAGGGCGACCTGCGCTTCTCTCTGATCTATGGCTTCGGCGCCAGGATGGCCGATGGCCAGACGCTGCCGCCGTTCAACACGCTGGGGCCCAAGCTGGAATGGCGCTTGTCGAATGCGCTGGGCCGCTGGATGCCGATTGCCACCATCGTGCGCTACCACACGGCCGATCCGGAAACCGGCGAGGACAAGGGTCAGGTTCTGGTGGTGACGCAGCTGGTCGAGGGCAATAGCTGCCACATCGCCTATATCGATGCGCTGGCCAATGCAGATGCCAATGTGCTGGCCCGCGAAGCAGCCGACCGGTCGGGCGATTTCGACTGCGCCAGCGACGAGGTCGAGGTCATCGGCGAATTTGCCGCCTGGTAGGCGTCAGGCCTTCCCGGCCTTGCCGATCTGGTTGCGCAGGATGGTGCGGTCGCGGCCGGAGACACCAATCAGTTCGGCGATACGCCAGACCATGTTGTCCTCCAGCTCGTGGTTCTTCTTGTCGGAGAAGACCACCATCCACATCATCCGCACGATCTCGACACGGTCATCCATGGGCAGCTGGGTAATGCCCTGGGTGAAGCGGTAGAAATCCACGGCCTCGGCATCGCGCAAGGCGGCCTCGCGGACCAGCTTTTCCACGCTCACCTCGTCGAGGTCATAGTGGTCCTGCAACGCGCCCTTGATGGCCTTGCGCTCCTCGTCCTTCATCTGCCCGTCCACGGCGGCCAGATGTACCAGCAGGGCGGCGACGGCCAGTTGGGGGTCGTGATTGTCCTGGCCGGCATCGGGCCGGTTGAACAATCGGGTAATGGCCTCGAACATGGCGCAAGCCTCCTTCGGGGAGTGGCGGGAGCGACGAAATGGGTTTGCGCACCGGGGAGGGCGGGCCTGAGCAGAGTTAGCAGTCCGGGCGATTTCCTCAATGGGCTGCAGGCCAGGTCACGCGGTCTTGACCGGGCTTGATGCGGAAGCGCCACACCATGCGGCGTGAAAAGGACTCGACTCTGCGCAGATTCGGAGTCTAAATGTTCCTGTTTTGTTCACATCAGGAAGGTTGGCGCGATGCCATCGCCCGATCGCCAGCAGCGCATCGCCGCGCTGCGGGACCGTATTGCCGATATCGAGCGCAAGCCGGCGCTGGCCGAAGCGCGGGCGCTGGTGCGGGAGGATGTGGCCGGCTTTCCGCTGCCGGCAGGCGGGCTGCTGCAGGAGGTGTTTACCGACGAGCGGCGCCATGCCGGGGCGGTGCTGGGTTTTGCCCTGGCCCAGGCCAGGAGCCTGCTGAGCCGGCAGCGGCCGGCTGTCATCTACCTGCAGCTGGTCAAGGATGCCCAGGAAATGGGACTGCCCTACGGGCCGGGCGTGCTCAGCTTCGGCTTTGATCCCGATGCGCTGGTGCTGGTGCGTGCCGCCAATATGATGGAGCTGCTCTGGGCGGCCGAAGAAGCCCTGGCCTGCAAGGCCGTCGCCGCCGTGGTGGCCGACATAGCCGGGCATGCGAAAATCCTCGATTTCACGGTCAGCCGGCGCCTGAGCATGCGGGCTGCCAGTCGGGGCTGCTCGATCTTCCTGCTGCGCTATGGCCTCTTGCGCGAAGCCAGCGCCGCCCATCTGCGCTGGCGCCTCGTGCCGACATCGAGCGCCCGCAAGCGCTTTGATCCGCTCGCCCCGGGAGCGCCGCGCTGGCGGGCGCAGCTGGAGAAGGGCGTTCTGCGCAAACAGCAAACCGAATGGCTTCTGGGCTGGACCAAAGATGGATTCACAACACGCGATGCTGCACGCCGCCATGCAAACCGGATTGCTGCCCAGCCGGCGCTACCTAGTGCTGTTCCTGCCCACCTGGCCGACCGATTGCCTGAAACGGCTTGATCGCCAGCTCAAGGGTCCGCTGGTCCTCTATGAGCGCATCAAGGGCGGGTTGCGGCTGGCGGCGGTGGATGCCGAAGCGCGCCAGGCCGGGCTCAGCGTCGGACAGAACCTGGCCGATGCGCGGGCCATGGTGCCCGACCTGGTGGTGCGCGAGATCGACCGGCCGCTGCTGGAGGCGGTCTTTGCCGATTTTGCCGACTGGCACTCCAATGCCAGCCCGCTGGTCGCCGTCATGAGCCATGCCAGTGCCTTTGGTGACCTGGTGCTCGACATTACCGGGGTGGCGCATCTGTTTGGCGGCGAGAGGGCCATGCTGCGCCTGCTGCTGACGCGGTTGCGCGATATTGGCTACACGGTTGCCGGCGCCATTGCGCCGACGATCGGGGCGGCCTGGGCGGTCAGCCATTTCGCGCGCAGCCAGGTTGTGGAACCGGCCGATCTCGGGACCATCCTCGATGCCTTGCCCGTCAATGCCCTGCGGCTGAGCGAAACCCAGATCGCGGGGCTGAACCAGATGGGGCTCAAGACCATCGGCCAGCTGCGGCCACGCGAGCGCAAGCCGCTGCAGGCCCGCTTCGGCCTGTCGCTGCTGGAGCGGCTGGACCAGGCCTTGGGTCTGCTGGAAGAACGCATGACGCCGCGCCTGCCTATTGCCGAACGCTATGCGGAACGACGTTTTGTCGATCCGATCGGGTTGATGGATGATGTGCTGATGACGGCGCATGACCTGGCCATCCAGCTTGCCATACGGCTCGAGGCGGAAGGCCTGGGCGGACAGGCGTTTCACCTGTTTCTCTATCGCGTCGATCACAAGGTGATGTCGCTTTCGGTCAATTCGGCCCGCCTGACGCGCGATCCCGAGCACATCACCAAGCTCTTCTCCAACCGCTCGGAGCGTCTCGAAGGCGAATATGATGCGGGCTTTGGCATCGACATGATCCGGCTGGCGGTGAGTTCGATGGGCGAGCTCGATGCGGTGCAGCTGGGCGCCTTTGCCAACCAGGACGGCACCGAGGATCTTGACCAGCTGCATGACCGGATCAGCAGCCGGCTGGGCACGCTGGCCGTGCTGCGCACCCAGTTCGTCCAGAGCCACGTTCCCGAGCGGGCGGCGCGGCTGGTGCCGGCCCTCGCGCATGCCCCGACTGCATCGGTGCGCCCGCCGCTGGACCTGGTGCGGCCGCTGCGCCTCCTGCCGCGGCCTGAGCTGGTCGCCATCAATGCCGAAGTGCCCGACGGGTTGCCGGCTTCCATGATCTGGCGGCGGGTCGGCTATCGGCTGGTCAAGGCGTCGGGACCGGAACGGCTGGGTGCGGAATGGTGGCGCAGCGGGCAGCGGCTGCAACTGGTGCCGCCGCATGTGCCCAAGCCGCCCGAGCCGGGCGAAAAGCCGGAACAGCCGCCCTATATTCCCGATCTGGTGCTGCTCGATCCCGATGGCATGACGCGGGATTACTACAATGCCGAGGATGCCGAAGGCCGCCGCTTCTGGATTTACCGGGAGGGTCTCTATGGCGAGACGCGCTGGTATCTGCACGGGTTTTTCGCATGAGCGAGATTGTCCGGCTCCAGCCCCAGGAGCGGGTCCGCCCGCGCCCGCCGGCGCCGGCCTTTGGCGAGCTGATATCGACCACCAACTTCTCCTTCCTGCATAGCGGCTCCTCGCCCGAAGAGCTGGTGACGGCCGCCATGTATCTGGGGCTGACGGCCCTCGGGGTGACCGATCGCAACAGCTTTGCCGGAGTGGTGCGGGGCTATGTCACCGCGCGCGACCGGGACATGACGCGCTTTGCCGACTTCCGCTATCTGGTGGGCGTGCGCCTCTGCTTTGCCGATGGAACGCCCGACATCATCGCCTATCCCACCGACCGGCTCGCCTATGGCCGGCTCTGCAAGCTATTGACCGTGGCCAACCAGCGCGGCGAGAAGGGCAAGCCGGTGCTGCATTTCGGCGACCTGTTCGGCTCGGGCGATCCGGCGGAATTCGAACAGGGGCCGCCGGAAAACTATGCCCAGGGGCAGCTCTTCATCCTCGTGCCGGATGAGGCCGACTGGGGGATGACCGAGAAGACGCTCGACAGCCTGTCCAGCCGGGCGCCCGGCCAGGTCTGGATCGCCGGTTCGCTGCGCTTTGACGGGCAGGATCGCGCCCGCCTCAACCGGATCGACGAGATGGCCAAGCGGCACCGGGCGGCCATGATTGCCAGCAATGACGTGCTCTATCACGAGCCCAACCGCCGCATGGTGCAGGATGTGGTGACCTGCATCCGCGAGCACCTGACGCTGGACAGTGCCGGCTTCCGGCTTGCCGCCAATGCCGAGCGCCATCTCAAGCCCGCCGGCGAAATGGCCCGGCTGTTTCGCGAGCATCCTGATGCCATTACCGAAACCGCGCGGTTCATCGACCGCATCGGCTTCTCGCTCGATCAGCTCAAATACAACTATCCGGAGGAAACCGTCGGCACGGGCGAAACGGCGCAGCAGACCCTGGAGCGCCTGACCTGGGCCGGGGCGGCCAAGCGTTATCCGGATGGGCTTTCGGACAAGCTCAAGCGCAGCCTGTGGTCCGAGCTCTGCCTCATCGGCTACAAGGGCTATGCTGCCTATTTCCTGACCGTGCATGACATCGTGATGTTTGCGCGCAACGAGCGCAGGATCATGTGCCAGGGGCGCGGCTCGGCCGCCAATTCCACGGTCTGCTTCTGCCTCGAGATTACCGAGGTGGATCCGGAAAACGCCAATCTGGTGTTTGGCCGCTTCATCTCGACCGAGCGCGACGAACCGCCCGATATCGACGTCGATTTCGAGCATGAGCGGCGCGAGGAGGTGATGCAATATGTCTACCAGAAGTATGGCGGCAAGCGCACCGGGCTGACGGCCAATGTCATTTCCTATCGCTCCAAGAGCGCCATTCGGGAGACCGCCAAGGTGTTCGGGGTCTCGGACGATATCGTGGCCGCGCTCAACCAGCTGCATTGGGGCTGGGGGTCCAAGCTGGGCCTGGCCGAACTGACGTCGATCGGCCTCAGCCCCGATGATCCGACGCTGGCGCAGATGTTCGAAGTGGTCAAAGTCCTGCGCGGCTTTCCACGCCACCTGTCCCAGCATGTCGGCGGCTTCGTCATCACCCGCGATTCATTGGAAAGCCTCGTGCCCATCGGCAAGACGGCGATGGAAAGCCGGCAGATCATCGAGTGGAACAAGGACGATATCGATGCCCTGGCCATCCTCAAGGTCGACGTGCTGGCGCTGGGCATGCTCAGCTGCCTGCGGCGCGGCTTCGAGCTGATGCAGGTGCATTACGGCAAAAAGCCCGCGCTGACCGAATTGCTGGCCGAGGAGAATGGCAAGGGGCCATTTGCCAGGGAGCGGGTCTACGCCATGACCCATCGCGCCGACACGATCGGGGTGTTCCAGATCGAAAGCCGGGCGCAGATGTCCATGCTGCCCCGGCTCAAGCCGCAGGCCTTCTACGACCTCGTCATCGAGGTGGCCATTGTCCGGCCCGGCCCGATCCAGGGGGGCATGGTCCATCCCTATCTCAAGCGCCGGCAGGGCCTGGAAGAGGTCAAGTATCCCAGCGAAGCGCTCAAGGCCGTCCTGCACCGCACCCTCGGCATTCCCCTGTTCCAGGAGCAGGCGATGCAGATCGCCATTGTCGGCGCCGGCTTTTCGGCCGGCAAGGCAGACCAGCTGCGCCGCGCCATGGCTGCCTGGCGCCGGACGGGAAAGATCGCCCAGTTCGGCGACGAGTTCATCGCGGGCATGGTGGCCAATGGCTATGATCTCGATTTCGCCAAGGCCAGCTTCGCGCAGATCCAGGGCTTTGCCGAATATGGCTTTCCCGAAAGCCATGCGGCCTCGTTTGCCCTGCTGGTCTATGCCTCGTGCTGGCTCAAATGCCATTACCCGGATGTCTTTGCCTGCGCCCTGCTCAATTCTCAGCCCATGGGCTTTTATGCGCCCAGCCAGATCATCCGCGATGCCATCGAGCATGGCGTCGAGGTGCTGGCCGTGGACGTGAACCTGTCCGATCTCAAATGCGTGCTGGAAGACAGCTGCTATCCCGATGGCGCCATTCGCTGGACGCGCGACCATCTGTGGCCCCAGCATGCCGAAATGGCCGCCGACATCCATTCCAACAAGGCGATCCGGCTGGGCTTTTCCCAGGCCGTCGGCCTGCCGGAAGCCGACATCAACATCATCGTGGCGCGGCGCGGCGCCGGTTACGACTCGGTGCGCGACCTGTGGCTGCGAACCGGCGTGCCGATAGCGACGCTGGAAAAGCTTGCCCGCGCCGATGCCTTTGCCTCACTGGGCCTGTCGCGGCGCGAGGCGCTGTGGGCGGTCAAGGGGCTGATCGGCACGCATGGGGCCGATACGCTGCCGCTGTTCCAGGCGTCCGGCGCGGTCGAAACGGCCCGCGACGCCGAAGCCGGCCTGCCCCGCATGCTGCCGGGGGAGGAAGTGATCCACGACTATTCGACGCTGTCCTTTTCGCTCAAGGGGCATCCCTTGCAGTTCATCCGGCCGCTGCTCGATGCGCGCCGCATCACCCCGTCGGACCAGCTCATGCAGGTCAGGCCGGGCAGCCGCATCGAGGTGGCCGGCCTGGTTCTGGTGCGCCAGCGCCCCGGCACGGCGAGCGGGGTGATCTTTGCCACGCTCGAGGACGAGACCGGCATTGCCAATATCGTCATCTGGCCCAAAGTGTTCGAGGCCAATCGCAAGACGGTGCTGGGCGCGCGCATGCTGGCGGTGCGCGGGCAGCTGCAGCGCGAAGGGCTGGTCGTTCACATCATTGCCGAGCAGTTGACCGACATGACCAGCCACCTGCTCGATCTGGCGCATGGTCTTGATATTGGTGACCGCGTCCTGGCGCGGGGCGACGAAGGCCGTTCCGGCCCACAGCCCGGGCGCGACAGGCCTGCACTGCTCGAAGTGGAGCGGGCCCGGCGGCAAGCCTATGCGGCGCTGCCGGGTGGCCGCAATTTCCATTGAGTGGCTGGTCAGGCGATGATCCTGTCGATCGCCTGGGCCAAGGCAATATCCTTGGCGCTAAGACCGCCAGCATCATGCGTCGACAGGCGAATGGTGACGCTATTGTAGCTGTTGGACCAGTCGGGATGGTGGCCGGCCTTCTCGGCCGCCAGCGCTACCCGGCTCATGAAGGCGAAGGCCTCGGAGAAGTCCTTGAACTTGAAGACATGCTCAATGGCATCATCCGCCTCGTGATAGATCCAGCCATTAAGGCTGGCCAGGCCCGTCTCCCGTTCCTTGCCGCTGAGCTTTTCGACCATGCTGTCACCTGTTCCAACCGGACTATTCATAACCCGACAACTCGCCTGGCGACGCTTCCGGGGCGGTCATTAACGTGCTGGCAAGCAGTTTGGTCGCAAGCTTGCGCTGCAAGCCTTCGTTCGACCCAGAGCCGGACCGGCAACAGGCGATCCTGCCTTCAGATCCGCGGTGGAGGAGAGCGAGTGGTGTGGACCCGACGACTTGCCCACCATCTCCTTGCCCTCACCCTTGCCATTCCTGCGGCCAGCGCCGCCGACATCGTCGTCTATCACAACTGGGATTCTCCAACCGAACTTGCAGCGCTCAACGTCTTGCGCGAGTCGGTGGAAGCCAGTGGCCTCAACTGGGTGCCGCTGGCCATTCCGCATGATGCCGATGGCGACATCACCGTGCTCGAACTGATCGAGGCCGGGGCCACACCCAATGTGTTCCTGCAATCGCAGCCCGATATCTACCGGGCGCTCGAGGCCGGTGGAAAGGTGCTGCATCTGGATGAGCAGTTCACCGCCAGTGGCGTCCTGGAGCAGTTGCCGGCCGTGGTGCGCGAGGCGATCACCATCGACGGCGCCATCGTCAAGACGCCGGCCACAATCCATGCCGATGCGATGATCTACTACAGCCGGGCAGTGGCCGAAGCGGCCGGCATCGACCCTGAAGGCTGGACCTCGCTCGAGGATATGTGGGCCGATTTCGGCGCCGTGCGGGCCGCAGGCTTCCAGCCTATCGCGCTGGGCGCCCAGCGCTGGCAGGTCGGCTACCTGACGCATGCCCTCGTGGCCAGCCTGGGCGCTCCGGAGGTCTATGCCGGATTGTATGGACAGACCGTGGAGCCTGCTGTGCTCGATGATGACAGCATGATCGATGTCTTTGTCTGGCTGCGGCGCTTCCAGCAGCTTGCCGATGCCCAGGCCCTGAGCCGCGACTGGAACGTCGCCACCAATATGGTGATCAACGGGCAGGCGCTGCTGCAACTGCAAGGCGACTGGATGAAGGGTGAATGGCATGCCGCTGGCAAAAACGAGGGCGTCGATTTTGGCTGCCGCTTCGTGCCCGGCGCGGCTCACCTGCCGGTTACCGTCGACAGCTGGGGCGTGCTGGCCGGCAGCACTCCCGAGGAAGAGGCGGCGGGCCGGGCCTTTGCCGACGCCACGGTCGATCTGGCCATCCAGACCCGCTTTGCAGCCGTCAAGGGTTCAACGCCGGTTCGCCTCGATGCCCATACCGCCATCGACCGCTGTTCGCAAAAGGTGCTTGCTGCGCTGGACCGGCCCGATTTCGCCCTGCCGACACCCCATCTGACGGCGTCTCAGGCCTGGGTCACGGCCGTGTGGGATGTGGCCAATCACTATTGGAATGATCCGACGATGACCCCGGCCGCCGCGATCATGGAACTCAAGGCAGAACAGGCCGGTCTCCGTCCGACAGGATGAAACGCCAGCAATTTCATTAATTTGGCATTCACCTTGCCATTGGGAAAACTCCTGAGTCCGGTGCGTTGGAGGAGCATGGCAAGGCGTTCTTAATGCCTTGAAGCGCTCTCATGGGCCCGAAAAAAGGGGAATTGGGTGTTTACCTCAGCCCGGAAGACAACGCCGGCTCTCGACTATGTGTCGATCATCCGCTCGGTCTATGGCGACCGGCGGGCGATGCTGGCTGGCGCCTTTGCCAGCGCCTTCACGGCCGGGCTCTCCGCCTACAAAGCCCAGTCCGGGCCCCTCTATGTCATTGCCTTCGCCTTCGTGGTCATCGGCCTGCTGCGCTATTTCAACATGCGCGCCTTCTGGAAGGCGGCCATCGACAATGACGATGCCGCGGCGGCCGAGCAGTGGGAAAATCGTGCCGTAGCATCGGGCAGCGCGCTGGCGCTGGTCTATGGGTTCTGGTGCCTGTTCGCCATGGTGCTGGTCAACGACCCCTTCGCCGAGCTGGCTAGCGTCTCGCTGTCGATCGCGGTGATGGTGGGCATCTGTGCCCGCAATTTTGGCCTTGATCGGCTGGTCGCCCTGCAGATGCTGGGCGTGATCGTGCCGATGTCGATCGGCTTCTTCCTCAATGGCGATATCTATCACTCCGTTCTGGCGGCGCTGCTCATCGTGATGCTGGCCAGCTTCCGCAAGCTGGCCGGCGATATCCGCTCCATTCTGCTCAGTGCGGTACATGGCAGGGTCGAAGCGTCCCGGTTGGCCGCGGAACTCGACATGGCCATGACGACTCTCGAGCACGGCCTGTGCATGCTCGACGAGCGCGGCGTCATTTCGGTCGCCAATGAGCGGGCGACGCGGCTGTTTGCACTGGTCGGCCTGCCCGAACTGGTCGGGCGCCCCTTCGGTTCGGTGCTGGCCGATCTCGCCGATGCCAGGGCCTTGCCCCGCACGACGGTCGACCGGCTGGCCGATCTCATCAGCACGCGCGGGGCCGGCAAGGTCCTGCTCTGCCTGCCGGGCAATCGCTATTATGAAGTCACCGTCAGTTCGCGCCGCGAACGCTGTGTGCTGCTGTTTGAAGACATCAGCGAACGGGTGGCCTCCGAAGAGCGCATCAATTTCATGGCGCGCCACGACACGCTGACCAATCTGCCAAACCGAACCTATTTCGGCGAGCTGGCCGGTGAGGATATGGCGTCCCGCCGCCTGCCCGGCGCGCGGGAGCGGCTGGTCTCGCTGATGATCATCGACGTGGATGACTTCAAGCATGTCAACGACACGTTCGGCCATATCGTGGGCGATGACCTGCTGGTGCAGGTTGCAGGCCGCCTGCGCCGGACCCTGCCGACCGAAGCCGTGCTGGCCCGTCTGGGCGGCGACGAATTCGTCATCTACCGCGGCACGGTGGGCGATGCCGAGCAGGCGCGGGCCGATGCGGCGGCCATCCTGTCGGCCTTTACCAATCCGTTCAAACTGGACGGGCTCACGCTTTCGGTTTCGGTCAGCGTCGGCGTCGCCACCAGTTCGGTGGCGTCCGAGCCGGTGGATGATCTGATGACCAAGGCCGATCTGGCGCTCTATTCAGCCAAGGGCGACGGCAAGGCCCGCAGCCAGATCTTCCATGCCCAGATGGATATCGACTATCACTATCGCCAGCGCCTCAAGAACGATCTGCGTGATGCGGTCCATGCGGGTGAGCTGACCCTGGCTTTCCAGCCCCTGCTCGACATTGCCACCCGCAAGGTGGTGACCTGTGAGGCGCTTGCGCGCTGGAACCACCCCGAACTGGGCAGTATCCCGCCATCCACCTTCATTCCGCTTGCCGAGGAGATGGGCCTGATCTCCGAAATCACCGAATGGGTGATCCAGAGGGCCGCCCAGCAATGCAGCCGCTGGCCGGCCGACGTCGCCGTGGCGGTCAATATTTCGGCGCGTGATTTCCGTGCCGCCGATCTGGCCGTATTGGTCGACCGGGCCCTGGCAATGTCGGGCCTGTCGCCGTCGCGGCTCGAGATCGAGGTTACCGAGACCGCCGTCATCGAGGAGCGCGAAATCGCCCAGCGCGTGCTGACCGACCTGGCCCGGAAAGGCATTGCCATTGCCCTCGATGATTTCGGCACCGGCTATTCCTCGCTGAGCTATCTCAACGCGCTGCCCTTCACCAAGCTCAAGATCGACCGGTCCTTTGTTGCCGACATTGCCAGCAATCCGCGCTCGCTTCGACTGCTGGCCAATGTGGCCAGGCTGGGCCGCGATCTCGATCTCACGGTCATCGCCGAAGGGGTGGAGACCGAAGCGCAGCTCGAGACCATGCTGGCGCATACCCAGATCCAGCAGGTACAGGGCTACTACTTCAGCCGGCCGCTGCCCGAGCGCGATATCAGCGAGCTCATCAGCCGTCTCAATGCCGAGACCTATCAGGCCGCGACAAACCGTCGGCATGGTTAATCCCGTTACATCATTGTAATTGAATAATTTTCGCCGGTGGGAGGATTCCCGGGCGGGACACAGCTCGAATTTAGCGGTCCCGTTATGGCTAACAAAACATTAATGTGCCCGTGACTATTTCAGGGGCAATTGCATGAGTGCCGTTATTGACAGGGGCAGCGCCACCTCGCGGTTTGCCCTGACTCTCATCGACCTCCTCGATCGTGTGCAATATAGGCGTGTATCGGTGGATGAGCAGTTCGACCCGGTCTACCGGCTCCGCTACGAAGCCTATCGGCGCGAGAACTTCATCCCCGTCAATTCCCAGCAGATCACTCGCGACGCCTATGACGATGCGCCGAACTGCTACTGCTTCGGCGTCTATATCGACGACCGGCTGGTGAGTTCGATCCGCCTGCATGTCGTCAGCGCGGCCGAGCCGATCTCGCCCAGCCGCAAGATCTGGCCGGATGTATTGGGTGCCATCATCGATGGCGGTGGCAGCTATGTGGACCCGAGCCGGTTCACCGCCGATCACGACGCTTCGCTCGAATTCCCAGCCTTGCCCTATCTCACGCTGCGCATGGCGGTCATGGCCTGCGAGCACTTCAACGCCACCTACTGCATCTCCTCGGTCCGGCCCGAGCACGGGCCGTTCTACAAGCGGGTGTTCGGCCTCGAGCAGATGGCCGGCATCGGCTACTGGGGCGAACTGACGTTTCCGGTATGCCTCTATGGCGCCCGCGTGCCGGTCATCTATGACCGCATCATGGACCGCTTCCCGTTCTTCATGTCGACGCAGCAGGAGCGCGAAGTGCTGTTCGGCGCGACGGGTCGAAGCGTGCCCGCCATCGGGCCGACAGCGCGCCAGGCGCATCAGCAACGGGTGCTGGCCGAAACCGAGCGCGTCTAGTGATTGGAGAATGGTGCCGCTTAGGTGACTCGAACACCTGACCCCATCATTACGAATGATGTGCTCTACCAACTGAGCTAAAGCGGCAACGGGTCGCCTTTTACGTCGGGTTCGTGGCCGGTGCAAGAGGCAAGGGCGCTTCGGCCGGCAATTGCGACTGGGCCGGGTTGGGCAGGGGTCGGCCGGTGATGGCTACCGGTACCTTCCACTCAAACGCATCGAGCTTGCCGGTGACGGGGGAGATCGGCTCCCATTCGTCGCTGACCAGGCCATCGGCCGTCCAGGCGGGATCGCGCGGGGCGCGCACGGCGCGGGCCAGCCATTCGCGAGCCTTGCCCTGATCGCCACTCTGGCCTTCCTCGATTTCCGCCATCAGGCTGGCGACCCCCTGGGTAGCGTCCGAGCCGGCAAATGGCGCCAGTGCCTGGCGCGCCAGTGGCCAGTCATAGGCATCGATGGCGGCACGGGCCAGGGCCATGCCGGCCGCGCGATGCGGCGGCGGGGTCTCGATGATTTCGCCAAGGCGCTTGAGTCGTTCCACCGCCGAAGCACCGGGCTGGGCATGCGCATAGAGCGCGGCCACGTCGGGATGCCCGGTGGCGCGCCAGATGCGGCGCAGCAGGCTCATCGCCTTGCGTGTCTCGCCGCGATTGATGTGGATGCGCGCCGCTATAAGCGCTGCCGGGACGAAATCAGGCAGCAGCTTCAGCGCTGTCAGGGCGTGGTCAAGCGCCGCCAGGGGATCACTGGTCTCGGCCTCTCGAGCGCGGGCGGTCTCGATGACCGCCTGGCGCCGCCGCTTGCGGGCGCGGTCCTCGCGATTGGTGGCCTGTTCGACATTGACCATGGCTACGGCCTCGGCCCATTGGCCGCGCCGGGTCAGGTCGTCGAAGACGGCATCCGCAGCCCAGCCATTGCCGGGCGCCAGCGCCAGCGCCTTGCGCGCGAAGGTCAACGCGGCCTCTGGACGATTCTGGGTGCGTGCCTGGTCGTAAAGTCCGGTCAGGGCGGCCACGGCGGTCTTTTCACTGGCGATGAGGGCGCGGTAGTGCTCGCGCGCCGCCGGCATGTCCCCCAGTGCCAGATCGGCGCGGGCTTCGAGCAGGCGCGCGGCGGCATTGGCCGGCAGGCGGGCCTGCGCGTCGCGGGCGAGACTGCGGGCGCGCGCCGGGTCGCCAGCCTGCAAGGCGATGATCGCATCTGAAAGGGCTTCCACGCCCTGCTCGCGCCGGCGTTCACGGCTGCGGCGGGCCAGGGTGCCCGGCGTCGACAGGATACGACGGATCACGGTCCAGATGACGATGACGACCATGGCGATCAGGATGAACATGAAGACCGCGGCACCCAGCCGCGGCTGCATGCGATAGCCGGCCACTTCCAGCGTCAGCGTGCCGGGCAGAGATATCATCCAGGCCACGAGGGCGGTGATGACGAGACTGCCGACAATCCAGGAGGCAAGACGGATCATTGTATGGCCTCGCCGGATAGGGCGCTGGCGCGCAGTGTGTCAAGGAAACGGGCGGCTTCGGCCTGGCTGGCGACCAAAGCGGGCACGTCTGCGGCCGCGGAAAGCATGGGCTCCGGCAGGCTGGCCAAGAGGGTTTCCGCAGTGGTGAAATCGCGCCGGGCAATGGCGCCCTCGAGCCGCGACATCACCGCTTCGGGATTGTCGCCCTCAATCTCGCCGGTGGGACGCAGGGCAATGGCCGAACGGAACCAGTCAAGCGCGCCGTCCTGCCATTGTTCGGTGGCATCGACAGGGCGCCCGGCCAGCATGGCGGGCAGAACCTCCGCAAAGCGGCTGGCGATGATGTCGGGACGGGTCAGCCCGGTTGCGGCATTGTTGGCGATGGCGGTGGGAATGGCGGCGTCCGGCACGGCGGCCCGCAGGGCGGAAAGCTCGGTTTCGAAGGGCCGGCCGGTCGCAAAGGCGGTCTCGAAGCCGGAGAGGATCAGCGGCAGCTGCAGCACCGCGCCGATATCACTGGGCTGGCTGGCCAGGGTGGCTGACGTCTCGGTGACGGTGGTGTCGAGGTCGCGCAATCCGGCCTCGGCGGTGCCGAGGCGTGCCGCCAGCTCGGCGAGGCGCGCATTGAGGGCCGCCAGCTCGGTGCGCAGCGCATCGACGCCAGTATCCGCTGGGGGGGCCGAGACCGAATCGATGCGCTGGGTCAGCGCGGCGATGTCGGCTTCGATCGTGCTGAGGTCGACCGGTTCGGCTGTTGTCGCTGCGGCGGCGGGTTCGGCTGTTTCCAGCGCGCCGATGCGCTGGTTGAGGGTGGCCAGTTCCGCCTGGGTGGTCTGGGTCACCGTTTCCAGTTCGGGGATGGCGGTGGCAAAGCTGGCCAGGCGCGGATCGGCCGGCGGCGCCACTGCCGGCGCTGTGGGCCAGAGGCCGAACCAGGCCAGGCTATAGGCTGCCGCAAGGCCAAGCACGCCGCCGGCCAGGGTTGCGGCGAACGGAAACCCGCGCTGCGGCGCAGTGGTCGTCACCGGCTTGTCGGCCGGCCTGGGTTTGGCGGTCGCGGTCGTGTCGGCCGGCTTGGCTTCGGGCTTGTCCGCACCGGTGCTGGCGCCGCTCTCGCGGGCCTTGAGGTCCAGCACAGGCGGCTTGACCGCGCCGGACTTCACCTCGGGCTTGGCATCGGCCGGCTTGGCGCCTGTCGGCTTAGGATCGTTTCCCGGGGTGTCCGCCATCGCTGGGTATCCTCTTGTTGGAGCCGATCATGGCCCAGTTTGCTCGCGCGCAAAAGCCAAAGCCAGCGCCATCATTGCGTCTTCGTCAGGCCGGTCGGCCAGGCTGATGCGGTTGAAGCGGGCTTCGAGCAGCGGCTCGGCCACCGCTTCGCTCATGCACAGCATGGCAAGGCGCCGGCGCTGCGGGGCTTGAAGCGACTGCGTCAGGGCGGCAAATATCTCGGCGGTGCGGCGGGAATAGGCCAGCACGGCGCCCAGACTGCCGTCGGTTAGGCCGGTCAGCACCGTCTCGGGCAGGGCGTCGACGGCCACCATTTCATAGACCTTGGCCGTCGCTACCATCACGCCGGAGGGCGCCAGGGCCTTGGCGAGGTCGGCGCTCTGATGCTTGCCGGTGGGGTAGAAGATCGGGCCGGGCACGCGCGCAATGGTCATGGCATTGACCAGGTCCTGGAAAGCTCCGGCCGCGCTGCTCACCCGGAGAAAGCCGGCTTCCGTCGCTTCCAGTGCCGTCCGGTCGCCGACGGCAAAGACCGGCAGATGGTGATAGTCGCCGGCCACGCCCCGATCGACCAGCGCGCGGACGGCATTGGCGCTGGTCAGCACCATGGCTGTGAAGCCCTCGGGCGGTGGCAGGCTGGCCTCCAGTGTCTGCCGAACCATAACCGGCGCGGCAATCGCGTCGATGCCGAGCGCGTCCAATCGCGCCAGTGTCGATTGCGCATCCGGTTCGGGTCGGGTCACCAGCATCCGCATCAGAGGCTCGCCCATTGCGCCAGCCATTCGGTGCCGGCCTGGGCGATCAGGTCCTCGCCGACCTGGCGGCCAAGTGACTCGGGATCAGTCCCTGTGGCCGCACTGTCGAAGGCGGTCTTGCCATCAAGGCTTAGAATCTGCCCCTTGAGGGTCAGGGAGCCGTTGTCGAGCCGGCTCAGGGCGCCCACAGGGGTTCGGCAGGAGCCGTCCAGCACGGCCAGCATGGCGCGCTCGGCGGTGATTGTGGTGTGCGTAGGGGCGTGGTCGAGCGCTTCGACCAGACCGGCCATGCGCGCATCATCGCTGCGCACGGCAAGGCCGATGGCGCCCTGGGCGGGCGCCGGCATGAAGATTTCGGGATCGAGCAGGGCCGTGGCGCGGTGGCCCTCGCCCAGCCGGTTGAGCCCGGCCATGGCCAGCATGGTGGCGTCGGCCACCCCATCGAGCAGCTTTTGCAGCCGCGTGCCGACATTGCCGCGGAAGGGGACGATTTCCAGATCAGGGCGGACCCGCAGCACCTGGGCGGCCCGGCGGATGGAGGAGGTGCCGAACCTTGCCCGTTCGGCAAGGTGGTCGAGGCTCTGCACCTTTACGGACATAAAGGCGTCGCGCACGTCCTCGCGCTCGAGAAAGGCGGCCAGCATGATGCCCTCGGGCAGGCGCGTCGCCACGTCCTTGCTGGAATGCACGCCGATATCGATGCGACCGGCCAGCATGGCCTCGTCGATTTCCTTGGTGAACAGGCCCTTGCCGCCGATCTCGGTGAGGCTGGCATTGCTGGCCTGGCTGCGGTCGCCGCCGGTGGAGATCACCTCAATGGCAATGTCATCCTCGGCCACCCCATGGGCCGCGCCCAGCAGGCGGCGGAGCAGGCGCGCCTGCGCCAGTGCCAGGGGGCTGCCACGGGTTCCGATGCGGGCGAAGGGAGCTGGCGATTGCAATGTCGGAACGTCCTATAGTAGGCAGAGACACCCTCAGGGAGTAACCAGTTCGTCGTGACCGGGCAAGCGCCAGCGATCATCCTCGGCATAGAGACCAGCTGCGACGAAACCGCGGCCGCCGTGGTCATGCGCGACCAATCCGGCAGGGCAACGATTCGTTCCAATGTGGTCCGCAGCCAGCTCGATGAACATGCGGCATTCGGCGGCGTCGTGCCCGAGCTTGCGGCGCGGGCCCATGTCACCTGGCTCGACCATATCATCACCCAGGCCTGCCGGGAGGCGGGGATCGACCTGGCCGATGTCGACGCCATTGCGGCGACAGCCGGTCCGGGGTTGATCGGGGGCGTGCTGGTGGGTCTCACCACCGCCAAGGCGCTTGCCGCGGCGCTGGGCAAGCCGCTGATCGCGGTCAATCACCTCGAGGCCCATGCCCTGACGGCGCGACTGACCGATGGCGTGCAATTTCCCTATCTGATGCTGCTGGTCTCGGGCGGACACAGCCAGTTCGTGCTGGTGCGGGGCGTGGGCGATTACGAGCGCTGGGGCACGACGATCGACGATGCGCTTGGCGAGGCCTTCGACAAGGTCGCCAAGCTGCTCAGCCTTGGTCATCCCGGCGGTCCGGCGGTCGAGCAGATCGCCAAGTCAGGCGATGCCAAGCGGTTCAAGTTTCCGCGGCCGCTGCTGCGCGAGGCGCGGCTCGATTTCTCCTTTTCCGGTCTCAAGACCGCCGTGCGGCTGCAGGCGGAGGCGCTGGCGCCGCTCAGCGACCAGGATGTCGCTGACATTGCCGCCAGCTTCCAGCAGGCGGTGGCCGATGTGGTGGCGACGCGATCGCGCCAGGCGCTGGAGCGGCTTGCGGCCGACTATCCCGGACAGAAGATGCAATTGGTCGTGGCCGGCGGCGTTGCCGCCAACCGGACCATTGCCGCGGCATTGCAGGCGGTTTGTGCTGCGGCTGGCGCGACGCTCGTGGTACCGCCGATCGCGCTTTGCACCGACAATGGCGCCATGGTCGCCTGGGCGGGGGCCGAGCGCTTTGCGCTTGGGGCGCAGGATGGGCTAGATTTCACCGCGCGTCCGCGCTGGCCGCTGGATCTCGACGACATGAGGATAGCGCCCGATGCGGCTTGAAACTGTCAGCGTCATTGGCGGGGGCGCCTGGGGCACGGCCCTGGCGCAGGCTGCAGCCATGGCGGGCCGGCAGGTATCGCTGGTGGCGCGCGACGCCGCCCAGGTCGCAGAAATCAACAGCGTGCGGACCAATCGCAGCTATCTGGGCGAGCAGCGCCTGCACGAAGCCATTATTGCCACCGCGCGGGCCGGCATGGCCGATTTCGTCATCCTCGCCGTACCGGCGCAGTCGAGCCGGGCCGCCTTGGGGGCGCTCGATCCGGCGCTGCTTGCCGGCAAGCCGGTGGTGCTGTCGGCCAAGGGTCTTGAAACCGGTACGCTCGACCGGCAGAGCGAAATCCTCGCCGACATGGCGCCCGACGCCGTTCCCTATGTGCTGTCCGGCCCCAGCTTTGCGGCCGATGTGGCGGCCGGTCGGCCGACCGCTGTGACGCTGGCAGGGGACGATGCCGGCGATACTTCGATGCTTGCGGCGGCCCTGGCTGGCCCGAGCTTCCGGCCCTATGCCGCCGATGACCGCATCGGGGTGGAGATCGCCGGCGCGCTCAAGAATGTCTACGCACTGGCCTGTGGCGCCATTGAAGGCGCAGAACTGGGCGCGTCGGCTCGCTCGGCGCTGATTGCCCGGGCTTTTGCCGAAATGGCACGGATGGTCTCGGCCATGGGGGGCTCGGCCAGCACGCTGACCGGGTTGGCGGGGCTCGGCGATCTGACGCTGACCTGCACCTCGGTGCAGTCGCGCAATTACCAGTTCGGCATGGCGCTGGGCCGGGGGCTCTCCGTCGAGACGATCATGGCCGGTGGCGCCAAGCTCGCGGAAGGCGTCTCCACCACGCCGGTCGCCGAGGCGCTGGCCCGGAGCCTTGATGTCGATGCGCCGCTGATCCAGGCCGTGCATGCCGTCTTGAGCGGCCAGGCCGATATTGCCACAGTGGTGGCGGGGCTGATGGCCCGCCCGCTCAAACGAGAGGACTGACTTCAATGCTGTTTGCCATGATCGCCAAGGACAGGCCGGGCACGATCGACACGCGCCTGGCCGTGCGCCCGGTGCATTTGCAGCATCTGGATAGCCTGGGTCAGCAGCTGCGGCTGGCCGGGGCGCTGCTCAATGCGGAAGGCACGCCCGAGGGCTCGCTGGTGGTGATCGAAGCCGAAACGCTCGAGGCCGCCACGGCGATCTTCAATGCCGACCCATTCGTCTCCGAGGGGATCTTCGACAGTGTCGAGATCAAGCCCTGGCGGCTGGCCTACGACCACATGTCCCCGAAGGTGTGATGCGATGGCCTATTGGTTGATGAAATCGGAGCCGGACGTCTTCTCCTTCGATGACATGATGGCCAAGACCAAGCGCGGCGAGCCCGAGCAGTGGCATGGCGTGCGCAACTACACCGCGCGCAACAACATGAAGGCGATGGCGCTGGGCGACCTGGCCTTCTTCTACCATTCCAATATCGGCAAGGAGATCGTGGGCATCATCAAGGTGATCGCCCTGGCCCATCCCGACAGCACGGCCGAGCCCAATGACAAGGGCAACATCGTCTGGGAATGCGTCGATGTCGAAGCGGTCAAGCCCCTGCCCAAGCCGGTGACCCTGGCGACGGTCAAGGCCACGCCGGAACTGGCCAATCTCGAACTGGTCAAGTTGTCCCGGCTTTCAGTCTCGAAAGTGTCCCCGGAAGAATGGGACCTGATCTGCAAGATGGGCGGGCTGTAGGCCATCGCAATGCTGTTGGCGCATAGCGCCGGGGGCGTGGCAGGACGGCCCGTCACGCGCTAATATCTCCCGCGCACAACAGTGCTTCGGGGGAGTTCAACATGTCGCATTTTGCCGTCAACTGGCTGGCCGTGGTCCTGGCGACCGTCGCCAGCTTCGCTTTTGGTGCCGCCTGGTACATGGCCCTGTCAAAGCAATGGCTTGCCGCTATCGGCAAGACAAAGGAGACGATGGGCAACGATTACACGCCGTTTATCTGGTCGGCGGCGCTGCTCTTCGTCATGGCCTATTTCATCGCCTTGCTGACGCCGGCCCTGCTGGAAACAACCAGTGTGACCAATGGGCTGATCGTGGGTGCCCATATGTGGCTGGGCTTTGTCATCACATCGATGATCATCAATCACCGCTATGAAGGTGCGCCCTGGACGCGGACCCTCATCGATGGCGGCTATCTGCTTGGCGTGCTGCTGATCGACGGCGTGGTCATCGGCGTCTTCGGCTAGCTCTCCACCACGATGGGCGGCACGTGCTTCGGCTCGGCCGCCGGCGCATACTTGTTGAGCAGGCTTACCTGGCTGATCGAGAAGATCACGGTCAGCGGCATCACGCCCCAGACCTTGAAGGCGACCCAGAAATCGGTGGGGAAGTTGCGCCAGAGGATTTCGTTCAGCACCGCCAGCACGACGAAAAACAGGCCCCAGTTGAGCGTCAGCTTGCTCCAGCCCTCGGGGCGCAGCTTGTAGACATCACCGAAGACATATTTCAGCAGCGAATGCCCGAACAGCAGGCCGCCCAGCAGCACCGTGGCGAACAGGCCATTGGTGATGGTGGGCTTGATCTTGATGAACGTGTCGTCCTGTAGCCATAGCGTCAGGCCGCCGAAGACCAGCACCACGACGCCGGTAACCAGCGGCATCACGGCGATCTTCTTGAGGATCAGCCAGCTTGCGGCCAGCGAGATCAGCATGGCGCCCATGAACCAGGCCGTGGCGACAAAAATGTCGGCCCGCGCATTCATGATGAAGAAGACGACCAGCGGACCCAGTTCGAGTGCCATCTTGATGAGCTGGGGGCGAAGCTCGTCCCAGTTGATCTCCGGCTCGGCATTCTCGGTCATGGCAAATCTCTAATGGCAACAGGGGCAATGTGAGGGCAAGCGCCCCGGCTTGCAAGGTCGGCATAGACCGCAAGCGTGTTAAGATTGCGGCTAATCGCCTCCCGCAATGGCCCGGGCAAACTCGGACGCGGTAAAGGGTTCGAGATCGCCCACGCTTTCGCCGACGCCGATGAAATGCACCGGCAGGCCGAATTTGCGCGCGATGGCCACGAGAATGCCGCCACGCGCCGTGCCGTCGAGCTTGGTCATCACGAGGCCCGTGACCCCGGCGCGCTGGCCGAAAATCTCGACCTGCTTGAGCGCATTCTGCCCGGTCGTGGCGTCGAGCGTCAGCAGCGTTGCGTGCGGCGCGCTAGGGTCGACCTTCTTGATGACGCGGATGACCTTTTCGAGCTCGTTCATCAGCTCGTCACGGTTTTGCAGGCGCCCGGCGGTGTCGATGATCAGCACGTCGCGCCCCTCGGCGCGGGCCTGGGTCACGGCGTCGAAGGCAAGGCCCGAGGCGTCGGCGCCGGCGGGGCGCGAGATGACCGGCGCATTGGTGCGCTGGCCCCAGATCTGCAGCTGCTCGATAGCGGCGGCGCGGAAGGTGTCGCCGGCCGCCAGCATGACCGAGCGGCCTTCATCGGCCAGTTTCTGCGCCAGCTTGCCGATGGTGGTGGTCTTGCCCGAGCCGTTGACCCCGATCATCAGGATGACGAAGGGCTTTTGCGAAGGGTCGATGACCAGTGGCCGGGCCACGAGGCCCAGCACTTTTTCGACCTCGGCGGCGAGCACGGCGCGGACGTCCTCGCCGGTCACGTCGCGATCGAAGCGGTCGCGGCGCAGCGTTTCGGTGATGGCCATGGCCGTCTCGATGCCGAGATCGGCCTGGATCAGGACGTCTTCCAGCTCGTCGAGGGTCGCGGCATCGAGCTTGCGCTTGGTGAAGACCGAGGTGATCGAGCCGGTGAGCTGGTCGGAGGAGCGCTTGAGGCCGGAAGCCAGGCGGGCGAACCAGCCCTGGCGCGGCTGTTCGAGCGGGACTTCCACCACGGCGGGCGGGTCGAGGGGTACGAAAACCGTGGGTTCTTCAATGGCTTGCGCGGGCGCAGCGGCCTGTTCCTCGATGTCCTCGATATAGTCCGGCGTGGTCTCGGGCGGGCCCGGCAGGGGGACGGGTTCGTGCTCGGGAACAAGGTCCGGGGGTGGCGCCGGCGTGGGGGCAACGGGCTCCGGAACCGGGGTCGGCCCGGGCAGCGTTTCGGGCGGCGCGGGCGGCTGGGCGGGCGTTTCGCCGCCAAACAAGCGCTTGAAGAATCCCGGCTTTTTCTCGGTCATACTATGCCTTTAGGTCCGTGCCCTGAATCAGGCGGCTTCGCGCAGCGCTTCGCCGACAAGGCCATCGGCGGTGACGCCCGTGACCCGAACGGCCAGCAATTCGCCCGGTTGCGTGCCGGGTACGGCGATGGGAAGGAACTGTTCGGTGCGGCCGAGGTCGTTGCGCTCGATCAGCACATTTTCAACCTGGCCGACGCGGGCAGAACTGAGTTTTGCCAGCTGCATGCTGCCGGTTTGCCGCAAGCGTGCTGCACGTTTTCTGGCGATCTGGGGGTCGACCTGCGGCATGCGCGCGGCCGGCGTGCCTTCGCGCGGCGAATAGGGGAAGACGTGCAGATAGGTCAGGTCGGCTTCGGTGACGATGCGCAGGGTGTTTTCGAACATCGCATCGTCTTCGGTGGGGAAGCCGGCAATGATATCGGCGCCGAAGACCATGTCGGAGCGGAGCGCGCGCAGCTTGGCGACGATGGCCAGCGCGTCGTCGCGGCTGTGGCGGCGCTTCATGCGCTTCAGGATCATGTCGTCGCCCGACTGCAGGGACAGATGCAGATGCGGCATCAGGCGGTGGTCGCTGGCGACGGCGTCGTAGAGGGCGTCATCGGCTTCGATGGAGTCGATGGAGGAAATGCGCAGGCGCGGCAGGTCGGGCACGTGGCGAAGGATGGACTGGGTCAGCTTGCCCAGGGTCGGCGCGCCGGGCAGGTCGGGGCCATAGGAGGTGATGTCGACGCCGGTCAGCACCACTTCGCGATAGCCATTGGCGACGAGCTTTTTGACCTGGTCGACCACCATGCCCATGGGTACCGAGCGCGAAGGGCCGCGGCCGAAGGGGATGATGCAGAAGGTGCAGCGGTGGTCGCAGCCATTCTGCACCTGGACGAAGGCGCGGGCGCGGCCGTCCATGCCCTCGATCAGGTGGCCGGCAGTTTCCCGCACGCTCATGATGTCGTTGACCTGGACCTTGTCGTTAAGGGGGGTGCCGAACACCATGGGGGTGTAGCTGGCGGCCTTCATCTTGTCGTTGTTGCCGATAACGAGGTCGACTTCGGGCATGTCGCCAAAGCTGCGCGCCTCGGTCTGGGCGGCGCAGCCGGTGACGATGATGCGGGCATCGGGATGGTCGCGGCGCGCCTTGCGCACGGCCTGCCTTGCCTGCTTGACGGCCTCGGCGGTGACGGCGCAGGTGTTGATGATCACGGCGTTTTCCAGCCCCGCCTTGACGGCTTCGGCCTTCATCACCTCGGCTTCATAGGCATTGAGCCGGCAGCCGAATGTCAGGGTTTCGACGGCCATCAGGCCGCGGCCTCGGTGCGGGTCCAGGCGCCTGTGGCCGGGTCGAGCGTGCCGGTCCATTCCAGCTCGGCCGGGCCGGTGAGCACGACGTGGTCATCGTCGCGCCACTCGATCAGCAGGTCGCCGCCCGGCAGGGTGACGGTGGCCTTGCGGGCGGTGCGGCGGGTGCGGGCACCGTTGACCACGGCGGCGCAGGCGGCAGTGCCGCAGGCCTCGGTGAGGCCGGCGCCGCGTTCCCAGGTGCGCAGGATGATGCGGTCTGGCGCAAGTACCTGAGCGATCGAGATATTTGCGCGCTCGGGGAAGATCGGATGGTTTTCCAGCATGGGGCCGAAGCGGTCGAGCGCATAGCTCCAGACGTCCTGGTTGACCCAGAAGGTGGCCTGCGGATTGCCCATGGAGGCGACCGATGGCGAGTGCAGGACCGGCGCGTCGATGGGGCCGATCTGCAGCTCGATCTTGCGGGTATCGGCGAATTCCTCGGCCAGGGGAATGTCGTACCAGGCGAACTTTGGCGTGCCCATGTCGACGGTGATCAACCCATCCGCCATGACTTCGCCAAACAAAATCCCTGCCACGGTCTCGAAGGTGAACGACTGATGAACGCCTTCCGAGGCCAGAAACTGGGTGACGCAGCGCATGCCGTTGCCACAGGCCTGGGCGCGCGAGCCATCGGAATTGATGATGTCGATATAGGCGGCGGTGCCGGGGACCTTGGGATCATGGATGGCCATGATCTGATCGAATTTGGTGCCGGGCGTCGCATTGATGGCAATGGCGGCTTCGGGCGTGACACGGCCCGGGCGGCCGCGCATGTCGACCACGATGATCTGGTTGCCCAGCCCGTTCATCTTGAGAAACGGCACGCCGCTCACAGTCTGCCTCGCCTGAGGTTTGGTAGGATTGGCCCCTATATGGCCGATGCCGGTGAAAATTGCCAGTGGCAGGCCGGCGCGAGGGCCATGCGGCAGGCGTCCGGCGGACAATTGTTCATATGCCGTAAAGACTTCCCGCTCATGGCGCTTTAACCAGGGTCGGAAGCTTTTGCCCATGGCTGCACCATTCCCGCTATTTGTGCAGGCGAGAGAGTGGGAGAAGCGGCCGAGATGAGCGGAACAGCGATCGAAAGCGCGGGCAATCTGCCGGCCGGGGTCATCGCGACGCCGGGCCCCGCCAGCACGCTGCCGCTCGACCAGGTCCCCCGTGCGGCCTGGGACGGGCTGGCCGAGACCGCCATCGAACCCAATGCGTTCTTTGCATCGGGCTATGCGCTGCCCGCCTTTGGCTGCGGCCCCAAGCAAAGCAGTCCACAAGCCTTGCTCGCCCATAATGGGGCGCGGCTTACCGGCTTGCTGCCGGTCGTCTGGGCGTGGTCGGCGCTGCGCCTGCCGGTGCCGGCGCTGGTGGCCCAGCAGCCCTATAGTCCGCTCACCCTGCCGCTGCTGTGCGGCGCGCATGCCGAACAGGCGGCCGGGGCGCTGATCGATGCCGCGAAATCAGCCGGGGCGCGTCTGCTCTCGCTGCCCGCCATGACACTGGATGGACCGGCCTTTGGTGCGCTCTCAGCCGCCATGAAGACCCGCGGCCTGGTCGCCACGATACACAATGAACACGAGCGCGCGGCGCTCGACGCCAGCCAGGACGCGGAGAGCTATCTTCGGGGCGGCTTCGGCTCAAAAAGACTCAAGGACCTGCGCCGGCTGCGCAACCGGCTCGAAGAGGAGGGCAAGGTTGCCTTCACCGTGGCGCGCGATCCGGCCGCGGTGACTGCGGCGCTGGAGCGGTTCTTCGCACTGGAAGCGCGCGGCTGGAAGGGCCAGGCGGGAACCGGGCTGGGCCAGAGGGCGGATGACGCCGCCTTTGCGCGCGAGGCTGCCGGTGCAGGCGTTTTCACTATTGCCGAACTGCGCGTCGATGACCGGGCTGTCGCCTCGGGCATTGTGCTGCAGCAGGGGAACCGCGCCCTGTTCTTCAAGATCGCCTATGACGAGACGCTGGCGCGCTACTCGCCCGGCGTGCAGCTGACGGTGGAGCTGACGCGGCTGTTCGCGGCCGATCCGGGCATTGCGCTGGTCGATTCCACCGCCGATGCCGGCCATCCGATGATCGACCATGTGTGGCGCGAGCGCCTCTGCGTGGGCGACATGCTGATCCCCACCCATGCCAATGACCCCATTGCCGGCGCCATCGTGGCGCTGATGGCCGCGCGACGCGGCCTGCGCAGCCAGCTCAAGGGGCTGGTGCACCGTATCAAGACAGTCAAGGAGACCAGGACATGACGACACCGCTGCTGACCGCTGACGACTCTGCCTTCAAGGCGCTGTTTCCCAACCAGCCGTTCCGCATCCGCCATGGCCTGGCGGGCGATCCGCGCCTGACGCTGCCGGCCATGCTCGACCTGGTCAAGACGCTGCCGCGCGATCGCATCGAATACAATTCGGGCAAGGCCAATGTCAGCCAGGACCCGTCCTCGACGCCCCTGGTCGATCTCGACCCCGAAGAGGTGATCAAGCAGATCGAGACCGCCGGCGCCTGGATGGTGCTCAAGCGCGTCGAGCATCACCCGACCTACAAGGCCCTGCTCGAGGAGGCCCTGGCCTCGGTGGCGGTGGCGCAGGGCTTTGCCAGTGCCAGGGATGCGCGGTTTACCGATATCCAGGGCTTCATGTTCGTGTCCTCGCCCAATTCGACCACGCCCTTCCATCTCGACAGCGAGGACAATTTCTTCGTGCAGGTGCATGGCGACAAGCAGTTTGCCATCTATGACAACAGTGACCGCTCGATCGCCAGCGAAGACCAGATCGAGCATGCGATCACCAAGCATCGCAACCTCAAGTTCGACGAGGCCTTTGCCCCCAAGGGCACGATCAATGAGCTGCAGCCGGGCGAGGGCGTCTTCGTGCCCTATATCTGGCCGCACTGGGTCAAGACCAAGGACACCTATTCCATCTCGCTGGCCATTACCTGGAAGACGCCCGAGGTGAAGCGCCGCAACCACCTCTATGTCGCCAATTCCATGCTGCGCGACCGTGGCTTCCCGCAAAAGGCGCCCGGCGTCAGCCCGGTGCTGGACGGGCTCAAGGTTGCCGCCGTGCAGGGGCTGGCGCTGCTGGCCGCGCCGCTGCGCAAGAGCGAGGGCCTGCGCAAGCTGATCCGCTCTCTCGTGCTGGGCAAGGATGCCAACTACTATTACCGCGACAAGGCCAAGCCCAAGCAGATCGGCATGTAAGGCGGGTCGACTGATCGATTGGAGCGGCCCGGAGAAATCCGGGCCGCCTTTTTGCCTGGCTGCTTTCTAGCGGCGGGCGCGCAGCTGATCGCGCCACTGGCGCAGTTGGTGGTAGGCCTGTTGATAGGCGGCGGCGAGGCGATAGGACAGGCCGGGACGCGGCGTGGCCGAGAGGACGAGATCGACCGTGGTCTTACGGCCGCTGAAGAGCTGGCCCATGAAGCCGCTGTCCAGCGCGCAGGAATCGATCAGGGTGATGTCGCCGGCCAACAGGGTCTCGGTGAGCCTGTCGACGAGGACCGAACCCGGCGAATATTTGGCAAAGGCGCCGTCGAAGGCGATCTTCCAGGTGAAGGCATGCGGCCCGCAATAGAGCAGGACCTGGCTGGCCAGCACGGCGCCATCGAGCCGCAGCTCGATGATCGAGGCGGCGCCGGTCTCGGCGAGGCCGGTGAACATGCGGCGGGCAAAGCCGGCATCGGCGGGCTTGCTGGAAAGCGCGGTGCCCTTGCCGCCTTTCCAGCTGGCCGCTTCGAGCACGAGGAAACGGTCCAGAGCGGCGCCGATTGCCTCCGGCGCGCGATGATCGACGATGTCGACGGAACCGAGAGCGGCCAGCCGGTTGAAATGCTGGCGCAGTTTCTTGCGGGTGGAGCCGCTGGGCTTGATGCCCTGCTCCCTTGTGGCCACGGGGCGGCTCAGCCGGCGAGTGCTGATCTGCGGCAGGGCAGCCAGCGCTGCAAGGCCCGGGCCATCGGCATCGAAATCCTTGAGCCAGAGCGCCTTGGGCAGATCTGGGGTGGCGGCGATGGCGGCCAGGAAAGCCGGCATGACCGCAGCGGCTTCGCCCTGGGCGAGCAGGGGCGTCGAGAGGAAGGCATAGTCATAGGGCAGGGCTTCAAGCTGCACCGGCAGGAGGGGCTGCGGCCGGCGCCGACGGAGGGCCCAGAAGCCCACCAGGGCCTCGCCGCGCCAGGCGCAGAGCGTCACGATATCGGCGCCGGCCTTGGCGGCGGCAGCGAGGGCGGCGGGATGCATGAAGCCATTGCCCCCGGCCGATGCCAGGGCCTGCCAGGCCGGCAGGGACACGGCATGGGCATCGCCCAGGGTGACCCTTGGGGCGGGATCCGACCCCGCCAGGGAAGGGACGGCGCTCATGTCAGGGCCTGCCGCGGAAGCGCAGCAGCTGGCGGCGCAGGGCGCGGGCGGCGGACCAGAGGGCGGGCGTCTGCTTGATCACCCGCTTGATGGCAGCGCGTTGCTCAAGCAGGCGTGCGGCGATCCGGCCCCTGGCGGTCAGCGCGATGACGCTGTGAAAGACCGGCTCGGGCTCGGTCCACTCGACCTTGTACTCGAAATCGCCCAGGCCCATGTCGAAGGTGATGATGCCCGACTGGGTCAGATCGTCCATCACCTCGGCAATCAGCACGGCCATGAGGCTATATTTGGCCGCCGTGCCGGCGGCGGTGGAATTGATATATTGGGAATAATGATTGCCGGCCATGGCGCCCCAGCAGGTGGCGAGGATTTCGTCACCCGCATAGAGCGCATGCAGCGTCAGCGCCGGCCGCGCCTCGTCGAAGCTGTCGATGGCGAGCTGGCGGAAGAAGCGCATGAAACCGGGTTCGGCAAAGATGTTGCGGATGCCCATTTCCTCAAAGCGCAGGGCGCGCTGCGCGAGGAAGGCGGCGTGGACCTTGTCGAGCGTCGCCGCATCGCCGACGCGGACCACCCGGACCGGGCCGTGGAGCTCGACCAGCCGGCGGATGCCGCGCTTGATATTGCTGCGGCGCTTGGTGGCGAGGCGATGCTCGATATAGGGCACCGGGGTGGGGCCGATGGTGGCGGTGTAGAGATTGGAGGCGCCGGGCGAGCGGCCCAGCGCCAGCATGGCATTGGGCTTGCCCTGCCATTGCGCCGGCTGATTGAGCAGGGAGAGAATATCGATGCCCCCGGCCTCACGGCCGATGCGGGCGAGCAGATCGCGCAGCTGGGCGGCGTCGGGGGTGAAATCGGGCAGGGTGACCAGCCAGTCGCAATTGGACTGGTCGGTGCCCAGCATCTGGGCGGTGGCGAGACCGAAGCGGCGGGTGATGCGCAGGGGCAGGAGGGCCACGGCGCGGCCGTTGCGGCGGATCAGCGCGACGCAGAGGCCAGCACCGCTTTCGAGCCCCGAGGCGACGAGGCCCGCAAGCCAGTCAAAGCGCTGATAGGGGGTGAGCACGGCCACGGCTTCGAGCGCGCGCCAGGCCGGCTCGGCCGTCGCCAGACTGTCGAACAACACAAAATCGAGCGCCGCAGGGGCGCTCGTGGTGGCATTGGTCAGGGTCGGCCCTGCCGGCAGGCTCATTGGCTGATCGTCCGAAATTGACGTGGTGGGCCCGATTGTAGCGGGCATTTGGCACAAGTTCCTTAACCGGTGCACAGAATCGGTGGCGATGGGTAACGCGGGGGTCGCGCCGCCGGGCCGCTTGCGCTTTCCTTGACTCAGCGGGTGGTTTCCCCTACACCGCGCCCATTCATCAGGCTTTGCTCCTGACCAGCCGACCGGGACCCCCCAGGGGTATAAACCGATCCCGGAGGCCACCATCCGCCAGCGCGTTGCGCCCGCGGGTGGGTTTGGCGTTTGGACTGATGGATCCTATCTCTGCCGGATCGACCGGTGAGAACAAGGACGGACAATGTTTGAGAGCTTAAGCGACCGGCTTGGCAAAATCTTCGAAGGACTGCGCGGACGCGGTGCGCTCAATGCCGCCGACGTCGATGCGGCGATGCGCGAGATTCGCCGCGCGCTGATCGAGGCCGACGTTTCGCTCGAAGTGGTCCGGGCGTTTGTCGAGCAGGTGCGCGAGCGCGCCGTGGGCGCCGAGGTGACCCGTTCGGTGACGCCAGGCCAGCAGGTCGTCAAGATCGTCAATGACGAGCTGGTCGCCGTGCTCGGCTCGGATGCCGTGCCGATCGACCTCAATGCCAAGGCGCCGGTCACGCTGCTGATGGTGGGCCTGCAGGGCTCGGGCAAGACCACGACCACTGCCAAGATCGCCAAGCGGCTGACCGAGCGCAACAAGAAGAAGGTGCTGCTCGCCTCGCTCGATACGCGCCGTCCGGCCGCCATGGAGCAGCTGCGGGTGCTGGGCGAGCAGGTGGGCGTCGATACGCTGGCCATCGTCACGACGGAAACGCCGGTGCAGATCGCCCGCCGCGCCGAGCGCGAGGCGCGCCTGGGCGGCTATGACGTGCTGATCCTCGATACGGCCGGCCGCACCCATATCGACGAAGAGCTGATGGCCGAGACGGCCGAGATCAAGGCCATCGCCAGCCCGCATGAAATCCTGCTGGTCGTCGATGCGCTGACGGGCCAGGACGCGATCAATGTCGCGCGCAGCTTTGACAGCCGGCTCGATGTGACCGGCATCGTGATGACGCGCGTCGACGGCGATGGCCGTGGCGGCGCGGCGCTCTCGATGCGCGCGGCGACCGGCAAGCCGATCAAGCTGATCGGCGTCGGCGAAAAGATGGATGCGCTGGAGGATTTCCATCCTTCGCGTATTGCCGACCGAATCCTGGGCATGGGCGACATCGTCTCGCTGGTCGAAAAGGCCGCCGAGCATGTCTCGGCCGAAGACGCGCAGAAGATGGCGCGCAAGCTCAAGAAGGGCAGCTTCGACCTCGACGACCTGCGCAACCAGCTCATCCAGATGAAGAAGATGGGTGGCATGGGCGGGTTGATGGGCATGCTGCCCGGCGCCGGCCAGCTCAAGAAGGCCATGGCCAATTCCAATGTCGACGAGAAGGTGTTCGATCGCCAGATCGCCATCATCAATTCGATGACCAAGAAAGAGCGCGCCAATCCCGACCTGCTCAATGCCAGCCGCCGCAAGCGCATTGCCGCCGGCGCGGGCGTCGAGGTGAGCGAGATCAACAAGCTCGCCAAGCAGCACCGCCAGATGGCCGACATGATGAAGAAGGTCGGCAAGGGCGGCATGGGTGCGCTGGGCGGCATGTTCGGCGGCAAGATGGGCAATATGCTCGGCGGCATGCCCGACATGAGCAAGATGGACCCGGCCCAGCTTGAGGCCATGGCCCGCCAGGCCGGCATCGACCCCAACCAGCTCAAGGGCCTGCCCTCGGTGCAGACGCCCCAGCTGACCGAGAAGCTGCCGAGCGATGTCGGCGCGCTGCTCAAGACCTCCGGTTCGGGCCTGCCCGGGCTCGGCGGTGTTCCCCGTTTCCCCGGCCTTCCCGGCCTGGGCAAGAAGAAATAATCGTCTCAACCTAACTCAAGGATACCAAAATGGCCCTCAAGCTCCGTCTCGCCCGTGGTGGCACCAAGAAGCGCCCGTTCTACCATATCGTCGTTGCCGATGCCCGCTCGCCCCGCGACGGCCGCTTCATCGAAAAGCTCGGCACGTTCAACCCGCTGCTGGCCAAGGACAATGAAGGCCGCGTGGTGCTCAATGTCGAGCGTGCCAAGCATTGGCTGAGCGTCGGCGCCCAGCCGACCGACCGCGTGCTGCGCTTCCTCGACACGGCTGGCGTTGCCAACCGCGAAGCCCGCAGCAACCCCAACAAGGGCAAGCCGGGCGAAAAGGCCGTGGCACGCGCTGACGAGAAGGCCGCCAAGGCTGCCGCCATCGAAGAAGCCAAGAACGCTCCCAAGGCCGCTCCGGTCGAGGAAGCCGCTGCCGACGAAGCGCCTGCCGCCGAGTAAGCCGCTGGCCGCATGAATTGCAAAAGCCCCGGTGCGCGAGCGCCGGGGCTTTTTGTTGTTCAAGATGGATGAGCACCGACCGCGCGGCACCTCCCCCTTGACGGGGGAGGGTGTCGACTGAAAGGCCGGTTACGACTTCAGCTTGGCCAGGATGGCTGCGCCCATTTCCTCGGTGCCGACGGTCCTTCGGTTGTCCTGGGCGATGTCGCCGGTGCGCAGGCCGTCCGAGAGCACGGCGGAGATGGCGTTTTCGATATTGGTGGCCAGCTCGATCATGCCGAAGCTGTAGCGCAGGGCCATGGCGACCGAGGCGATCATGGCGATGGGGTTGGCAATGCCCTTGCCGGCAATGTCGGGGGCCGAGCCGTGCACGGGCTCGTAGAAGGCCTTGCGCTTGCCGGTGACCGGATCGGGCGCGCCCAGTGACGCCGAGGGCAGCATGCCGAGCGAGCCGGTCAGCATGGCGGCGACGTCGGAGAGGATGTCGCCGAACAGGTTATCGGTGACCATGACGTCGAACTGCTTGGGATTGCGCACCAGCTGCATCGCGGCATTGTCGGCCAGGATGTGGTGCAGCTCGACATCGGCATAGTCCTTGCCGACGCCCTTGACCACTTCGTCCCAGAGCACGCCGGACTTCATGACATTCTTCTTGTCGGCCGAGTGCACCTTGTTGTTGCGGGTGCGGGCGAGGTCGAAGGCGACGCGGGCGATGCGGTCGATCTCGTAGGTCTCGTAGACCTGGGTGTCGATGGCGCGCTTTTGGCCATCGCCGAGATCGGTGATGGTCTTGGGCTCGCCGAAATAGACGCCGCCGGTCAGCTCGCGCACGATGAGAATATCGAGGCCTTCGACAAGCTCGCGCTTGAGCGAGGAGGCATCGGCCAGGGCCGGGTAGCAGATGGCGGGGCGCAGATTGGCGAAGACGGCCATTTCCTTGCGCAGGCGCAGGAGCGCGGCTTCCGGGCGGTGCTCATAGGGGACATTGTCCCATTTGGGGCCGCCCACGGCGCCGAAGATCACCGCGTCGGCGGCCTTGGCCTTCTCGGTATCCTCATCGGTGATGGCGACCTGATGGGCGTCATAGGCGGCGCCGCCGGCCAGGCCCGTATCGGTCGAGAAATCGGTGAGCTGCTCGGCATTGGTCCAGGCAATCAGCTTTTCGACCTCGACCATGATCTCGGTGCCGATGCCGTCGCCGGGCAAAAGGAATAGGGAATGGGTGGCCATGATGGGAAAGCTCCTCGCCGTACTGGTGGGTACACCTTGGCGGGGCACATAGCGGGTTTTTGGGGGCTTGCGCAAGGACGGGCGGCGCGGATTCGTCCAGCAGCGGCGCCGCGGTCAAGCCTCAGGGCTGGAACAGCAGTTTGACATAGCTGCGGAACAGCAGGATCTGCTTGGGCAGGATAGATGGGTCGCCCAGCGTCTTGCTCATGATGATGCCGCCATCGACGATGCAGCTCATCATGCCGGCGAGTTGATCGAGGTCGACCGGCTCGGCCGGGGGATGGGCGGCGGCGATGGCGTCGATGCGCGCGCGGAAGAAGGCATTCCACTTGTGGACCGAGTCGGCGGTGAGCTGGCGCACGGTGTGGTCGAACAGGCGCTCCTGATAGCAGACGCTGGCAATGAGGCACCCCGGATGGCCATTGGGCAGGTCTGCCATGGTCTCGGCCAAGAGCTTGAGGCCGATGAGAAAGCTCTGCAGCGGGTCATCGGCGAGTTCGGCGCCGCGGCCGAACAGCTCCTCGAAGATCTCGTCATTGGCGGCCACGTAGCGCTGCAGCATTTCGTGGGCCAGGGCATTCTTGTCGGAGAAATGATAGAAAAAGCCGGACTTGGTGATGCCCGCCTCGGCGATTACCTCCTCGATCGAGGTGGCGGCAAAGCCCTTGGCCAGTACCGAGGTTTCGGCAATGGCCAGGAGCCGTTCGCGGGTTTCCTGCCCCTTGGTCGCCTTCCTGAACATGGGTCCGCCCTCGCTGCTGACTGTACCGCCAGTACAGTTTTTGAGCTTTGCAATGCGGGCGAAAACGCGGTCGTGGGCCCGCCTGGCACTGCAAACTATTGATCGCAAAAGGAAATAGCAGGCTGCAACAGACTGGACCGCAAGTCTGCTAGATGCGCGCTGCCGATCCGGGGCATCACTTGACCACCGGCGGCCAAGGTGTAGCGCCGCCTCACTGGCTAAATCAAGTCGCAATGGAGGCCCCAATGGCAAAGCAGAGCAAGACCCTGCCACAGCTATCCGGACAGATGTTCGTCACCGATGGCGGTATCGAAACGCATATGATCTTCAACGAAGGGCATGACCTACCCCATTTCAGCGTGTTCCAGCTCAATGACAGCGAGCAGGGCCGGCAGGCGATGCGCGAATATTACCAGCCCTATATCGGGATTGCCCGCAATGCCGGACAGGGCTTCCTGTTCGACACCAATACCTGGCGGGCCAATCCCGATTGGGGTGCGCTGGTGGGCTATGATGCCGAGCGCCTGCGTGCGGTCAATATCGGGGCGGTCCGCTTCTGCCGCGACGTGGCCGAGAGCTTTCATGCTTCAGGCGTGCCCACGGTGGTGAGCGGGGCCATCGGGCCGCGGCGCGATGCCTGGCAATATGATGGCGCGATGAGCGTCGAGGAGGCCATGCGCTATCATGACGGGCAGGTGGCAGCCTTTGCCGAAGCCGAGGCGGACCTGGTGACGGCCTATACGCTCACCAATACGCCCGAGGCAATCGGCATTGCCAAGCTGGCCGCGGCGGCGGGGCTGCCATGCGTGCTGTCCTTCACGCTCGAAACCGATGGCAGGCTGCCCGGCGGCAAGCCGCTGGGCCAGGCGATTGGTGAAGTGGAGGCGGCCACCGGCGGGACACCGGCCTATTACATGATCAACTGCGTGCATCCGATCCACTTCGCCAGCACCATCCGTCATGCGGGGAGCTGGGTGGACCGGATCGGGGGCCTGCGCGTCAATGCCTCGATGAAGAGCCATGCCGAGCTCGATGAGAGCGAGGTGCTCGATATCGGTGACTGGCAGGACCTGGCGCAGCGCTACCAGCGCATCCTGCCGCTGCTGCCCAATATACGGGTGATCGGCGGGTGCTGCGGCACCGATCACCGCCATATCGGCGCCATCTGCCACCACTGCCTGCCGCAGCTGGCTGCCTGATCCATCCCACCAATAGCCAAGGGCCATGCCGCGGCATGGCCCCTGGTTTTCAGGAGAAGTTCAATGACCGTTATCGACAGCGGCCTGCGTTTTGACGCCCGTCCGCGCCTCACATCCCTGACTGCTTTCAAGTGGCGCCTGCTGCGCCTGCAGGTGCGGATGCGCCGGCAAAACCGGGCCGCCCAGACCCATATCATGCTGTCCCGGCTCGACAGCCGGCTGCTCTATGATATCGGCCTCGAGCCGCTGGACCTGCATGCCGTGCTCAAAAGGCGCCAGCCGCCGCCCATGCTGCTCGACGCCATGCGCAAGCAGTTCGACTATCGCAACAGGGATGGGCTGGATTGACCCTGGGGCCGGCGGCTGGCGCGAACTGCCGCCGCCGGCTCATACGAAGCCGTTGCCGTCGAACAGCACCCAGAAGGCCATAATATTGGTGAGGGCGTGGGCGATGGATGTCCAGAAGACCGAACCGGTGCGCCAGGCGATCCAGTTCCAGAACAGGCCCAGCGCGGCCGCGCCGCCGACCAACGCCATCCAGCCGCCCTCGAAGACGATATCGTGGCTCAGCGCCAGCGGCACATGCCAGAGGGTAAAGAGCAGCCAGCCGAGCCAGAAGCCCAGGCGCGGCCGATCGGCAAAGCGGGTCATGAAGCCGCCGCGCCAGGCGATCTCTTCGAGCGGACCATTGATAACGCCGATCAGCGCCGCGAGCATGGCGCCATGCGTGGTCAGCATGGAGGTATGGGGCGTCATCGCCACGAGGCTGATCACGCCCAGCTGCAATAGCAGGAGAGCTGGGATGAACCAGTCCCGCCAGGCCAGCCGCTCGGAAAAGAGGTGTGGACTGCGCCGTCCGCGCACATGCAGGGCGATAACCGGCAGGCAGAAGCCGAGCCAATAGGCGAGCAGCGACAGCAGATAGCCGGTGGGGCCGCCAAAGGTCCGGGTCAAGGCGGGGACCAGATAGGCCAGCGCCCCGATCAGCAGCAGGGCATGCAGGACAAGGGCGATCTGGGGCCGGCTCATGAGGTCTCGGGAATCGTCAGGGTCGGCCTATTGACCCCGAAGCAGCAATTTTCGCAATGCCGGATTGGCGCAGACCAGCCTCCGCCGCGGATGGCGGGGTGACGTCACGCAAAGGAAAGCGAAATAGCCCCCGGATCAGGTCCGGGGGTTAGCGGTGGGCTCGCGTGCCGGTCAGCTCGCCGCGCGACGCTCGACGATGGCGCAATCGTCGGCTGCCATGTCGACCTGCAGAGCCAGCTGCTGGCGGTCGAGTTCGGCAAGCCAGGCGGTCCAGGAACAGGGGCTGAGGCCCTCATCCTGGCTGGCGAGGCCCGGCCGGTTGCGGCGCTGGAAGCTCAGCTTGAGCTGGGCGCGCTCTTCGCCGAAGCGGTTGCGCACCCGGGCAATTGCCGGAATGCCATGCCGATCGGTCACCCAGTTCTGGATATCGCGGTGTCGTGTAAGGGTATGAATCTGAGTCATTATTGGCCTCCCCGCCAATATGCTTGCTAACCTGATGGAACGGTCCGGTCCTCCGCCGGTTCCGCTGTCAGGCGATCAATTGTCTGCCAGTTGCGTGACAAGCTTGAGACGCGTCATCTCCTCTGCCGTGAAGTAATAGAGCCGGTCGGGCGGTGTCTCGAGGGCATGCAGCCACAGGGCCGGATCGACGCCGGTTTTCGTGAGGTGGCTGATGATCTCGGCGGTGGTGGTCTGGGCATCGCTCATGGCGGCGCCGGCAACGCGCAGGGCGCTCTGCGGATCGCCCGAAAGCGCGGCGGCATAGATCTGGTGCACGCCGATGGCCGCCTCGGGGCTGGCAATGCGGGTGGCGCCCGAGGCAAAGATGATGGGGCAGGACGAGGCGCACAGCGAGCCGGCAGCGACCTTGGTGCCAAGGCCCTTTTCATGGATCAGACTGCCGATAGCCAGCGCATCCACGACCGACCCTCCAGGGGAATCGAGAACCACAGTCTGTACGTATTCTCCCCGGGCTGCAATCTCGTCAGCGAAGCGGGTGGCAGAACCGAGCTCGATCGAGCCCGTCAGGGTGAGTTGTCCACCGGTGCCCAGGGCGATTTCCAGCGGCTGTTCAAGCACTTGAGGGCTGGTTGTTATATTGGGGCGGGCGCCTTCGGAAGGACCCTCCGGATCATAGGGCGGCAGGATGGGCTGCATGGGCATGGCCAGGGCCGAGCCCTCGCTTTCGGTCAGCTCGCGGAAGTCGACATAGAGCACCGAGGCAGTGCCGATCAGCAGGGCGAAAAAGGCGACGCGCAGGATATTGCCGTCATCGACCGCGGCCGCCCGGTGGAGCAGGCGGCGGTAGAATGTGGTGTTCTCGGCGCGAGCGTTGGCGGCGGTCTTCATGCCGGGCGGGGACCGTCGGTACGCTTGCGCTGTGCCGCATCGATGGGGGTCACGGTGGCGTCGTCAGGCGCCGCGGCGGTGACGGTGGCGGTGTCGATGGGTTCGGGCTCGGCCGGCGCGGCGGGCGCCTGGCGCGGCTGGCCGGTGGACACATCGATGCCGGCCGCCTCCATCTGGCGGAACAGGGCCATGGCGCGCAGCATTTCGGCGGCGGTGATGTTCTCGGCCTCGGCGAGGGACTCGGAATCCTTGCGCATGGCGTCGTTGACGATCATCAGCACCAGCACCAGCACGACGGGCAGCAGGTCGATGGAAATGGCGCCGGCCCAGCTGGGGATGAAATCCTGCCAGTAGCGGATCACCGCCTCGGCGCTGGAGAGCGGCACGAAGCGGCGCTGCTCGACCGGCGGATTGGCGAGAATCTCGTCGGCCGCCTGGGTCAGCGCCGCGGACTGGGCGGCCACCGAGGCGCGCACGGTTTCCATCACCTGGTCCTGCCGATTGGCAAGATCGGCGGTGCCGCCATCGGCGACGGGGGCGATGAAGCCGGCCGAGAGGTCAGCCGAGGCGCGCTTGACCGAAGAGGCGACGTCGGTCTGCTGCAGCGCGGCGATGACGGCGGAGAGCTGGACGGCCTCGGCCTGGAAACTGTCGGAGCGCGGCTCGATGGCGCCGGGTGTGGAGACCAGTTCGCGCATGGTGGCGAGGCGCGCCGAGCCCTGTTCGAACAGCAAAGCCACCTCGTCGCGCGAGCCGGTAATGGTGGCGGCCAGCTGGTCCATCTGGGTGCCCATCTGGGTGAGCAGCTGCACAACGCTGCCCGAGCCGGTGGTGCCGGTCAGGGCGCCGCTTTCGCGCTCGTCGGCGGCAAGGCCGGCAAAGCGCTCGGCCGCGCGCTGCACGTCGGGCAGGAGGCTCTGGCTGGCCAGCGCATTGGCATGGGCATTGTCGAGATCCTCGGCATAGCCCTGCAGCGTCACGGCCATATGCTGCTCGAGCGAGGCCGAGCCGGCGAGGGCGGCGGCGTTGAGCCAGCTCGACATGGCGATGATCATGGCGCAGCCAATGGCCATGGTGAGGAACAAAGCCAGCCGCTGCACGCCGGAAGTGACCAGCGGCACGAAGCGGAGCATGAAGCTCCAGAAGGCATAGATGGCCACCGATACGGCAGCCGAATAGATGATGGCGGCAAAGAAGACGAAGGTGGCCGAGCCATCAAGCAGGCCGCGCACACCGAGATAGGTATAGACGCCCGAGGCCAAAGCCAGCACGGCCAGGGCAAAGCGGGTCATCGTCTCGACGCCCTTGACGGTTTCGTTGAGGCGATAGGCGTTCGGCTTGAGCTGCATGTGCGACGGGCCCCGATGTTAAGGGGAGGTTAACACAGCGATATCGGCAGAACGGTGGCGGATTAGGTGAGGGTTTATGACGAGCGCGTGAGGGGGGCGCCAGCTGGCCTCCCCTCATGCGCAGGGTTGCGTCTAGGCCTCGATCGCCACTTCGAGAGCCACTTCCACCATTTCGCGCAAGGAGGTCTGGCGCTCGTTGGCGTCGATCTCTTCCTTGGTGATCAGGCAATCGGTCATGGTGCAGATGGTGAGGGCCCGAACGCCGAAGCGGGCGGCAAGGGTATAGAGCGCGGCGGCTTCCATCTCGACGCCGATGACGCCGTGTTCGGGCAGCTTGTCGTAACCGGCCATGCCGTCGGCATGGTAGAAGATGTCCGAGCTCAGCATATTGCCGGCATGGTAGCGCATGCCCCTGGCCTCGGCCTTTTCAGCGGCGGCGCGCAGCAGGCCGAAATCGGCGATGGGCGCGAAATTATAGGCGCCGAAGCGGTCGCGCACGATGGCGCTGTCGGTCGAAGCGGCCTGGGCGAGGATCAGGTCGCGGACCTTGACCTTGGCATTGAGGCCGCCGCAGGTGCCGACGCGGATCAGCGTCTTGAGGCCATAGACGTTGATCAGCTCATGCACATAGATCGAGAGCGAGGGCTGGCCCATGCCGGTGGCCTGCACGGAGACGCGCTTGCCCTTGTAGGTGCCGGTATAGCCCAGGCAATTGCGCACCGAATTGACCAGCTTGGCGTCGTCGAGAAAGGTCTCGGCAATCCACTTGGCGCGCAGGGGATCGCCCGGCAGCAGCACGGCTTCGGCATAGTCACCCGCCTTGGCATGGTTGTGTGGGGTCATCTTCGTCTCCCTGATTTTTGTCCAGTTGGTCAAAGCAATGCCATTGGCGCACCGGCTTGACAACCGTGGGTGGGATCGACAATATTAACCCATAAGGATGAATATTGATGCAAGCTCCGGATGCCCTGCTCGATCACACGCTCATTGCCCTGGCCGACCCGACGCGGCGGGCCATCCTCAAGCGCCTGTCGCAGGGCGAGGCGCGCGTGACCGAACTGGCGGCGCCCTTCGCCATTTCGCTGAATTCGGTGAGCAAGCATATCCGGCTGCTGGAGCGGGCCGAACTGGTGAGCCGCCGCAAGGCAGGCCGCGAGCACATTCTGAGCTTCCGGCCCGAATCCCTGCGCAGCGCCCGCGAATGGATCGAGCAACAGGAACGCTTCTGGAAGGGCGGGCTCGAGGCCATGGATGCCGTGCTCGCCGCCCACGACAACAAGGAGCAAAGCTGATGGCCGACACGATCGAAGCCAAGGTCACCCACCGGTTCAAGGCCAGCCCGGAGCGTGTCTATGACGCCTTTCTCGATCCGGCCATGGTGCGGCTCTGGCAGCAGGCCTGGGGCGAGCAGTCGGGCAGCGGCGGGGAAATGACGGCGTGCGAAATCGACCCGGTGGTGGGCGGCAAGTTCCTGTTCGCCGATATGCGGGCCGACGGCGAGGCCCGTCACTGGGGCACCTTCACGGCGCTTGAGCGCCCAACCAAGATCGCCTTCACCTGGTATACCGATCCCAGCGAGGAGGAGCAGACCTCGCTGGTCACCATGATCATCGAGCCCGAGCCGCACGGGCCGGGCGCCATTGTGACGCTCTATCACGAGATGGATGCGCAATGGCTCGATTGGGTTTCCCGGACCGAAAAGGGCTGGATCACCATGCTGCAGGCGATCGACACCGTGCTCTAGCCGCGGCGTGACGTCTTGACCTCGACACATGCGAGGTCCATTTACGCTGCCGCATCGGGAGAAACGCCAATGGTCGCGAAGATTTTCATCGACGGGGAAGCCGGAACCACGGGTCTGCAGATCCGCGAGCGCCTGGCCGGCCGGCGCGACCTCGAAGTGCTGTCCATTGCTGCTGAGAAGCGCAAGGATCAGGACGAGCGCAAGCGGCTGCTCAATGCCGCCGACGTGGCCATCCTCTGCCTGCCCGACGAGGCGGCCAAGGAGAGCGTCTCGCTGATCGAGAATGACACGACGCGGGTGATCGATGCCTCGACCGCCTTCCGCGTCGATCCCGGCTGGGCCTATGGCTTTGCCGAGATGGACAAGGGACAGAGCCAGGCCATTGCCAGTGCGCGCTTCGTCAGCAATCCTGGCTGCTGGCCGCAGGGGCTGATCGCCCATGTAAGGCCGCTGATCGCGGCGGGCCTGCTGCCGGCCGACCATGCCATCAGCTATAACGGCATTTCCGGTTATTCGGGCGGCGGCAAGCAGATGATCGCCGAATATGAGGCAGCGGGCGCTTCGGCCAGCCACTTCATGCCCTATGGGCTGACCTTCAACCACAAGCATGTGCCGGAAATGACGCTCTATACAGGGCTCGACAGCGCACCGCTCTTCGTGCCGACGGTGGGTGACTTTGCCCAGGGCATGACCACCTTCGTGCCGCTGCAGCTGGGCCAGCTGGCCCGCGTGCCGAGCGGGCGGGAGCTGCATGCCGCCATTGCCGACCATTTCGCGGCGATCGAGGACAGTTTCGTCGTGGTGGCGCCCTATGAGGAAGCGGCCCGGACGCCGGCGCTGGATCCGCAGGCGCATAACGACACCAATACGATGACGCTGCATGTCTTTGCCAATGACGCGCGGGCGCAGGCCGTGCTGGTGGCGGTCTATGACAATCTGGGCAAGGGCGCGTCGGGCGCCGCGGTGCAGAATCTGAACCTGATGCTGGGCGTGAGCGCCCGGGAGAGCCTGGCGGCTTAACGGATATATCAGTCGGCGCTCCCTCCCCCTTGTGGTGAGGGTGGCCTCGAAGGGGTCGGGTGGGGGTGTTTCGGCAAACTCCACTCCCCTGACTCACCCCCACCCTTGATCCCTCCCCACAAGGGGGAGGGAGACGACTGCGCCTCCGGCGTACTCAGCAGTACCTCGCCGAACGCTTCTGCCCATTCCCGACTTGACCCAAACCCTGCTTTCGCGCGATGACCCTTCGCCAAAGCGAGGTTTGTTCATGGACAAGTTCACTAGCCTGACCGGGGTCGCGGCGCCGCTGCCGATCATCAATATCGACACCGACATGATCATCCCCAAGCAGTATCTCAAGACGATCAAGCGGACGGGCCTGGGCTCGGCGCTGTTCAGCGAGATGCGCTATAACGAGGATGGCACCGAGAATCCCGATTTCGTGCTCAACAAGCCAAGCTATCGCCAGGCGAGCATCATCGTGGCTGGCGACAATTTCGGCTGTGGCTCGAGCCGCGAACATGCGCCCTGGGCGCTGCTCGATTTCGGCATCCGCTGCGTGATCTCGACCAGCTTTGCCGACATCTTCTACAATAACTGCTTCAAGAACGGCATCCTGCCGCTGGTGGTCACCCCCGACCAGCTCAAGCTGCTGCTCGACGATGCCGAGCGCGGCTCCAATGCGACGCTGACCGTGGATCTGGAAACCCAGACCATCAAGGGTCCCGATGGCGGCACCATCCACTTCGATATCGACCCGAGCCGCAAGCAGATCCTGCTCGAAGGGCTGGACGATATTGCCGGCACGCTGAAGTCCGATCCGTCGATCACCAGCTTCGAAAGCAAGATGGCGGCCGACCGCCCCTGGCTCTGAAGCCATGAGCGAGATCGTCTACGAGGCCGAATTGCGGCCGGAAAGCCGCCAGGCGGTGGTGGATGGTCTCGTTGCCTTCAATCGCAGCCAGACGCCGGATTTTACCGGGCAGTTCGGCACGATAGGTCTCATGCTGCGCCATCCCGAAACAGGTGCCACCGATGGCGGGCTGACCGCCCGCATCGGCTTTGGCTGGATGTTCGTCGAACTGCTGTTCGTGCCCGAGCGTCTGCGTGGGCAGGGTGTGGGACGGCAGCTGATGGAGCAGGCCGAGGTGGTGGCGCGCCAGCATGACTGCACCGGCATCTGGCTCGACACTTTCAGCTTCCAGGCGCCGGGCTTTTACGCAAAGCTCGGCTATGCCGTGTTCGGCGAAATCGCCAACTATCCGCCCGGCCACAGCCGGTATTTCCTCCACAAACACTTGAGTTGATCCATGGTCCAGCGCGTTTCCACCGGCTCGCCCTTCGAAGCGACCTTCGGCTATTCCCGTGCCGTCCGGCACGAGGATACGGTCTATGTCTCCGGCACGACCGGCTATGACTATGCGACGATGACCATGCCCGACGATGTCGGCCAGCAGGCGGCCAATGCGCTGGCCACCATCGACAAGGCGCTCAAGGAAGCCGGCTCGTCGATCCAGGATACCGTGCGCGTGGTCTATTATGTGGGCGACCGCAATGACGTGAATGCCGTCGTGGCCGCTGTCGGTCCGGTATTCAAGGATATCCGCCCTGCCGCCAGCATGCTGATCGTACAGATGATCGAGCCTGGCATGAAGATCGAGATCGAAGTCACTGCGCGCATCGGGGCGCATGCGTCGTGAGCGCCGCGGCCCGTATCGAGTTCGTCGATGCGCCCGACGAAGAGCAGATCGGGGCGGTCCTGAACATTATCGGCGAGGCGGCGGAACGCCAGCGCCCCGGCGCCAACTACCGCAGCTATGGCTTCCTGCTGAAGGACGAGACGGGAAAGATCATCGGTGGGCTGACCGGCTATGCCCTCTATGAGTGGATGTTCGTCCAGTACCTGTCGGTTGCCGAGGAAGCGCGCGGACAAGGCCTGGGCGAGGCGCTGATCGGGCGCGCCGAAGCCTGGGGCCGCGAACGGGGCCTGGGCGGCATGTGGCTCGAAACCTTCGATTTCCAGGCGCCCGATTTCTATCGCAAGGTCGGCTTCGTCGAATTCGGGGCCATCGAAGATCATCCTGCTGGCTCGCGCCGCATATTCTTCCAGAAGCGCTTCAGCTGAAGCCAGTGGGATGCGCCGACGGCAAGCCGCGCAGGTCGTCCCCGGCCGCCAGCATGCTGATTGTGCAGGTCACGGCCCGGACCGGCGCGGAGATGTCCTGATTTCGGGACTGTCGCTGGCGCGATCGGCGCTGGCATTGCTCCGCCGCGACGCAGCGAGCTGGGGCGTGCCGTCGACTTCGGCGACGCAGACCCGGTCGCGACCGTTCTTCTTGGCTTCGTATAGTGCCGCATCGGCCCGGCGCAACAGGTCGGAGAGACTGTCGCCATGCAGCAGCTGGGCCACGCCGAAGCTGGCGCTGAGCCGGTGATCGGGCGGCAGCTGGTCCATGACCAGGCCGGAAAAGCCGCTGCGCACGCCCTCTGCATACAGCCGTCCGGTGGCGGGGTTGGCCCCGGGGATGAAGACCGCAAATTCCTCGCCGCCCAGCCGCCCCAGCACCGCGCGCTGGTCGGCGGCCCCGGCCAGCATGTCGGCAAAGGCGGTGATGACGCGGTCGCCGGCCTCGTGGCCGTGATTGTCATTGATCGCCTTGAAGTGGTCGAGGTCGGCCACCACCATGGCGCCCGGCATGCTGGCGCGCCGGGCAATGGCCATGAGACGATTGGCGCGGTCCTCGAAACCCCGGCGGTTGAGCAGGCCGGACAGCTTGTCGGTCTCCGAGCGCGCCGACATTTCGGCCATGGCGTCGCGCACGATGATCAGCAGCATGAGCAGGCCGTTGGCGATCAGCAGCACGGCGCCGACGCTCTGGGAAATGGCGGCATAGGTGGAGCCGATATAGGCTTGGGGCGTGGCGCCCGAGCCCAGCCATGCCGCCAGCAGCGGCTTGGACAGAAATTGCAGGGCGCTGACGGCGATCAGTACGAGGAGCGCCAGATCGAGCGCGCTGCGCCCGCGGTAGCGCAGGATGGTGACGACGCCCACGACCTGCACGGCGAAATAGGGCAATTGGTAGAGCACGGCCCGCAGCAGGGAATCGCGCGGCATGTCGATGATCAGGACATTGAGCAGCATCGACCCCGTCACGATGATGCTGAGCGTCCGCCAGGGCGGCGTCAGCCGGTAGTGGCGGTTAAGGCCGATGACGACGAGGCTGAGGGCGAAGAGGAAGGACGCGAAAATGGCGACCTGCACCGGACGGGGATCGATCTGGTGCGGCAGGATGAATTCGAGCACGGGATTGATCACGCCCAGGCCATAGGCCAGAGCCAGCCAGCGCGCGCCGACGGCCGAGCGGGCATATGCCGCGACGATGCCGAAGGCGGCCGCAAAGATCAGGGCGACGAACAGATTAATGGCCAGAACGAAGGCGGCAGCGCTCATGGCCTGATCCGAAAGCTCAATTTCGGGCATGATAATAGCCGAGCCGAAACGAGACGTTAACAGGGCATGAAATTGGTGCCCGTCAGTGCCGCGGATCCAGCCCGAAGGCCTCGGCGATGAGCGCATAGCTGCGGCGGCGCAAGGCATAGCTGTGGATGGTGGTGGTGATCATCACCTCGTCGGCGGCGCAGCTTTCGGCCTTTTCGGCAATGGTGTCGCGCACCGTCTGGGGCGAGCCGACGATCCAGAGGGTCGACTGATGGTCGATGACGGCCTGCTGCTGGGGCGTCAGCACGCGGGCATGGGCTTCTTCGGGCGACATCAGCTTGCGCTGCTCGCCCGTGGTGAACAGGGTCCAGCTGACCGCCTGCGAGCGCGACAGATATTGCGCCTCCTCGTCGGTGGGGGCGCAGATCACCGAGACGCAGAGCATGGCGCGCGGCCTGGGGAAGGCCTCGGTGGCCTGGAAGGCATAGCGATAGGCCTCGAAGGCGGGGGCAGGGGGCGTGTGGCTGAAATGGGCGGCAAAGGCATAGCCTATGCCCAGCTGGCCGGCCGCCGAGGCGCTGGCCCCGGAGGAGCCGAGCAGCCACATGGGCGGCAGGCGGATGCCGCCGGGCGAGACCGGCACGCGCGAAAACGGATGCTCGGGCGGAAAGCTCTCTTCGTCAAAGGCCATGAGCTCGGCCAGGTAGGCGGAGAATTCCTCGCCGCCGCCGCTGCGCAGGGCGCGCATGGCATAGCCGTCGCCACCGGGCGCGCGGCCCAGGCCCAGATCGATACGGCCGGGATGCAGCGCCTCGAGCGTGCGATAGGCCTCGGCAATGCGGAGCGGGGCGTGGTTGAGCAGCATGACGCCGCCCGAGCCGATGCGGATGTCCCTGGTATGGGCGGCGGCGCTGCCGATGAGGATTTCGGGCACGGACGAAGCAATGGAGGGCATTCCGTGATGTTCGGCATACCAGAGCCGCGTATAGCCCAGTCGGTCGGCCTCCTGCGCCAGGAGGATGGTTTCGGCCATGGCCTGTTGTGTGGTGGTGCCCTCGGCAATGGGGGCGAGATCCTGCAGCGACAGGGCGAAGGGAGCGGCCATGGGAAATTCCTTTGCATGCAATTTACCCGCCTTCTATCGGCAAAATGCGATGAAAGCGAGATGCAGATGCAGCGCGGTAAGGTCTCGTTCATGACAATTTGAGTCAAATCTTGCCGATCCGGCGCCGGACACGCTCAATCATGGATTGACGGCACGGAGCTTTGCCATGCGCAGCCTGATCGCTTCCCTCAGCCTCCTCCTCGCATTGCTGGCGGCCCTGCCGGCGCAGGCGCAGATGACCTTCCTGCCCGAAATCCGCGCCGGCATTTCGGCGCGCGGCGTCGACACGGGCAATCTGCTCGATGCCAACCGGATCGGCGACGCCAATGTGGAACTGCTGTTCACCGCGCCCGATCTCAATGCCTGGACGGTGATCGGCGAGCTGCGGCCGCATCTGGGTGCCACGATGAGCTTTCGTGGCCAGGACAGCTATGGCTATGCGGGGCTGAGCTGGACGGTGCAGGCGCCGATCCTGCCGGTCTTTGTCGAGGCCAGTGCGGGTGGCGTGCTGCGCAGCTCGATGTTCAATGCGCCGCAGAACGATCCGGCGCGCAACCTTGGCTGTGGCGTCGGCCTGCGGGTGGCCGGCAGCGTGGGCGTCAACCTGCCGCTGGGGGCTTCGGTGATTGCCACGGCGGAGCATCTGCCGGATTTCGGCGCCTGTGGAACGCCGCAGCGGGCCAATACGAATGTGGGCATGCGGCTGGGATTTCGGTTTTAGCCTCACCTCTCCCCCAAAGGGAGAGGTGAAGAACCTTAGGCCACTTGCCCCGCGGCCCAGCCGGAGGCCCAGGCCCACTGGAAGTTGTAGCCGCCGAGCCAGCCGGTGACATCGACCACCTCGCCGACAAAATAGAGGCCGGGCACGTTGCGGGCGGCCATGGTCTTGGCGTCGAGATCGCGGGTATCGACGCCGCCCAGGGTGACCTCGGCGGTGCGGTAGCCTTCCGAGCCAACGGGCTTGAGCGTCCAGGCCTTGAGCACCGCTTCGACCAGTGCGAGCTTCTTGTCGGAGAAATCGCCGATCATGCCGGGCAGGTCGAGTTCGTCGCCCAGCAATTGCGCCAGCTTCTTGGGCAGCATGCCGCCGAGCACGGTCTGGACCTGCACCTTGGGCGTCGCCTTGCGGGCGGCGCGCAGCTTTTCGCCGGCATCCTGATGCGGCAGGAGGTCGACGGCGATGGCATCGCCTTCGCGCCAATAGGACGAGATCTGCAGGATGGCCGGGCCGGAGAGGCCGCGATGGGTGAAGAGCAGCGCCTCCTCGAACGCGGTCTTGCCGTGGCTGACAATGGCGTCGGTGGCGATGCCGGAGAGCTCCTTGAGCTTTTCCAGGGCACCGGTCTCAAAGGTCAGCGGCACCAAAGCCGGGCGGGTCTCGGTCAGCCGCAGTCCGAACTGGGTGGCCAGCTGATAGCCGAGGCCCGTCGCGCCCATCTTGGGAATGGACTTGCCGCCCGTGGCCACCACGAGAGCCTCGCAGGTGATGGACGAGGTGCTCAGCTGCAGCGAGAATCCGTCGGTGCTGCGATCCACCGCCTCGACGCTGGTTTCGAGCACCAGGGTCACCCCGGCCTGGCGCATTTCGCCCAGCAGCATGGTGTTGATCTGGGTGGCCGGCCCGTCGCAGAACAGCTGGCCGAGGGTCTTTTCATGGAAGGTGATGCCGTGGTCGCGCACCATGGCGATGAACATGTCGGGCGTGTAGCGGCTGAGCGCGGAAAGGGCGAAGCGCGGATTGTCGCTGAGGAAGCGGTCGCGCCCCTTGTCGATGGTGGCGTGGATATTGGTGAAGTTGCAGCGCCCGCCACCGGAAATGCGGATCTTCTCGCCGGCATATCTGGCGTGGTCGACCACCAGGACGGAGCGGCCGCGCTTGCCGGCCTCGATGGCGGCCATCATGCCGGCGGCGCCGGCGCCAAGGATCACGACATCATAATGGGGCATGGCAACTCACCGCGTCACTCCCGCGACGGCGGGATGGGAAGGGTTGCGTCTTAGTCGAAGTGCCAGACTGTGCCAATGGTGACCTTGGAGGTCGTGGGCCCGCTGACCCCGGTCAGGCCGGGCGCATTGTCCATGCGGCCCAGCAGAAGCGCTTCGCCGCGCAGGCTGGCCTGGCCCCAAAGGGCATATTCGACGCCGCCGCCAAAGGCATAGGCGCTCCGGCCCTCGACGAGGCCCACGCCGCCCGCGGCATAGGCAAGGAGGCCCTCGACCGGCACGACGCCGACGCGGGCCAGCGCCAGTGCATCGAGCCCGGCATCGCCAGAGGTGTCGTAATTGACGCCGAGCTGGACTTCGACGCCGGCGCGGATCAGGTCGGTCAGCGCATGGTTATAGCCGGCCAGGCCGCCCATTTCGAAGCGGCTCAGATGCCAGCCCCAGCCATAGTCGTTGAAGAAGTTGAACTGCGGATCGGTCAGCCCGCCAATATTGATGCCGGCATAGAGGCCGGTGAAGTCGGTCACCGGGCCGGTATTGAATGTCGTAGCGGCGGGCGGGCCGTCGAGCTGCCAGAGGACGCCCGACGTGATGCGCATGGCCGAGACGGCGGGGATATTGTTGCCATTGGGCACGGGGCCGAGCTGGCCGATGCCGGCCGCTTCGAGGCGCAGGGCCATGTTCTGGGTGACCATGACTTCGGCGCCGATGCCGGCTTCGAAGGCCCAGCTGTCGCCCAGCCGGCCGGCACCACCCAGGATATAGACCAGCGAATTGTCGCCGGCGGCAAAGCCCAGCCGGGCCAAAGCCATGGCGCGCAGATAGGCGGAGCTGGAAAAATCGGTGGCCACGGTGGCCTGCAGCTCGGCACCCAGGATGATGCCGGGGGCGACGGGCTGGTTCCAGCCGACGACGCCGCCGATTTCGGGGCGGATCTCCCAACCGGTGGTGTTGAAATTGTTCTTGCGGGCCGAGATGGGGCCGAGCAGCGCGCCGGCATAGAGGCCGTCAAAGGCGCTGGGGGCCGTGAGTTCGCTGGTCAGGTCCGGGCTGAAATAGAGCGTCGTGTCCTGCGCCAGCGCCGCGCCGGACAGTCCAAAAGCCAAAGCCAATCCTGCCAGAAGTCCCGCGCGCATCGATCATTTCCCTGCCTTGCGCCATTGCCGGCGAAAGGCCCTAATACCGCAACAATAATATGCGTTAGGCTAGCCTTAACACGGCTCTTGTGGCAATTGCGCACCAGTCGGCGCATGCCACGTCGCGCGGCCTGCGGCAAGTTCATTGACTATTTCCTATTTGGGCGTATGACTTCGCCTGCTTTCAACCAAAGCAGTCAATCGATGCGCAGCTTGTTCGACATTGCGGAATTCGCAACCACCCGGCTTCTGGCCGGTGGCGTCGCTGCCCTCATGACCAAAACCACCAAAACCGCCTGACGCTTTTCCCCGGGTCGTCTCCCGACGGGGAGAGGCTCAAAGCACTGGCCGCGATGGCAAGTTCATCGCGCGGGGGCGGAAATGGTAAGGGACTGGAGTTCCAAAAAATGGGTTATCGCGTCGCTGTCGTCGGTGCCACGGGCAATGTGGGCCGTGAAGTTCTCAATATCCTGGCTGAACGCAAGTTCCCGGCCGACGAGGTGATCGCACTCGCCTCCTCGCGCTCGATCGGCCGCGAAATCTCCTATGGCGACAAGATCCTCAAGGCCAAGAACCTTGACGATTTCGACTTCAAGGGCGTCGATTTCGCCATCATGTCGGCCGGCTCGACCATTTCCAAGGACTGGGCGCCGCGCATCGCTGCCAGCGGCTGCATCGTCATCGATAATTCGAGCTTCTGGCGCTACGATTCCAACGTGCCGCTGGTGGTGCCGGAAGTGAATGGCCATGTGCTCGATGCCTGGCTGGCCAATCCGACCCGGCTCAACATCATCGCCAATCCCAATTGCTCGACCGCCCAGCTGGTGGTGGCGCTCAAGCCCCTGCACGACTTTGCCAAGATCAAGCGCATCGTGGTTTCGACCTATCAGTCGGTATCGGGCGCGGGCAAGGAAGGCGTCGACGAGCTGTGGAACCAGACCAAGGGCATTTTCGTCAATGACAGCCCGGGCCAGGGCAACAAGTTCCCCAAGCAGATCGCCTTCAACGTCATTCCCCATATCGACGTCTTCATGGAAGACGGCTCGACCAAGGAAGAGTGGAAGGTGATGGCCGAGACCAAAAAGATCCTCGATCCCAAGATCAAGGTGACCTGCACCGCCGTGCGCGTGCCGGTCTTTGTCGGCCATTCCGAGGCGGTCAATATCGAGTTCGAAAACCCGATCTCGCCCGACGAGGCCCGCGACATCCTGCGCGAGGCGCCCGGCATTTCGGTGATCGACAAGCGCGAGGCCGGTGGCTATGCGACGCCGGTCGAGTGCGTGGGCGAATATGACACCTTTGTCAGCCGCATCCGCGAGGACGCGACGATCGAGAACGGGCTCAATATCTGGGTCGTCTCGGACAATCTGCGCAAGGGCGCCGCACTCAACACGATCCAGATCGCCGAAGAGCTGATTGCGCGGGGCCTCGTGGCCCGCAAGGCGGCCTGAACCAAACAGCGGCCGGGGGGAATATTGATGGACACCATCACCCTCCGGCCCGCCTCGATTGACGATATCGTCGATGTAGCCGGGATTTTTGCCCGTTCACGCGCCGCGGCGCTGCCCTTTCTGCCAGTGCTGCATAGCGGGGCAGAGGACATCGAATTCTTCGGGGGCTATCTCGACGGGGGCCTGATCACGCTGGCAGAGCGGGTCGGGGTGAAGCTGGGTTTCCTGGTCGAAACGCCGGGCTGGATCGAGCATCTCTATCTCGAGCCGGCACAGCGCGGACAGGGCGTCGGCAAACTGCTGGTCGATGCAGCCAAACACCGCCAGGACCACCTTCAACTGTGGTGTTTCGCGGACAATCTCGCCGGCCGGGCCTTTTATGTCCGACAAGGCTTTACCGAAATCCGGCGGACCGACGGCGACAACGAAGCCGGCTTGCCCGACATTCTCTTCGGCTGGCAACGCCCAGCCTGACCCAGGCGGAACATCCAAGTGCCCCTTCGCGACATTCTCCTTGCCCTTGGCGTCGTCTTCGTCTGGGGGCTCAATTTCGTCGCGATCAAGTGGGGGGTGGATGAGATTTCGCCCTTCCTGCTGACAGGCCTGCGCTATCTGGGCTGTGCCCTGCCGGCGGTGTTCTTCGTGCGCAAGCCGCAGGTGAGCTGGGCCATGCTGGTGGCCTATGGCATGACGGTGGGCGTGCTGCAGTTCAGCTTCCTGTTCACTGCCATCGGGCTGGGCATGCCGGCAGGGCTGGCGAGCCTGGTCATGCAGATGCAGGTCTTCTTCACCTTGGGGCTGGCCATCCTGTTTCTCGGCGAACGGCCGACCCTACCGCAGCTGGCCGGCGCGGGGATCGCGCTGGCGGGCCTTGGCACCATCGCGTCCGAACATATCGGCGGCGCGGTGCTGCTGCCCCTGCTGATGACGCTGGTGGCCGCCGGGTTCTGGGCCATCTCCAATATCGTCACCAAGCGGGCCGGCAAGGTCGACATGTTTGCCTTCGTCATCTGGGGGAGCCTCGTGCCGCCCCTGCCCATGCTGGCAGTATCGCTGCTGCTCGAGGGGCCGCAGGCGCTGGGGGCGCTGACCAGCGCCAGTCCGCAGGCCTGGTTCTCAGTGCTGTTCATCGCCTATGGCTCGACGCTGCTGGGCTATGGCGGCTGGGCGGTGCTGCTGGGGCGGCATCCGGCGGGGCTGGTAGCGCCCTTTACGCTGCTGGTGCCGGTGGTGGGCTTTGCCGCGGCCTTCGTGCTGCTGGGTGAAATGGTTACGCCGCTGGAGGTGGCGGGGAGCCTGCTGATCCTGGCCGGCCTCGTGCTCAATGTGTTCGGACCGCGCCTCGTGGCGCGGCTGCGGGCTGCCTGATGCCGATCCGTCACGTGCTGCTGGCGCTGCTCGTCGTCGCCATCTGGGGCTTCAACTTCGTGGTCATCAAGCTCAGCGTCGCGGCCATGCCGCCGCTGCTGGCGGCCGCCCTGCGCTTCTTCTTCGCGGCCTTTCCGCTGGTATTCTTCGTCAAGCCGCCAAAGGTTCACTGGGTCTGGGTGGCCGGGTTCGGGCTGGCGCTGGGCTTCGGGCTCTATGCGTTTCTCAACCTCTCGCTGGCCTGGGGCATGCCGGCGGGCCTGGCCTCGCTGGTTCTGCAGGTGCAGGCCTTTTTCACCATGGCGCTGGCCTTCGTCATCCTGGGCGAGCGGCCGAGCCGGTTCCAGGTCATCGGCGCCATCATCGCCTTTGCCGGCATTGCGGTGATCGCCACCGGGCGGCTGGGCGGGGCAAGTCTGGTGCCGCTGGTGATGACGCTGCTGGCTGCGCTGTGCTGGGGCCTTGCCAATGTGCTGACCAAGCGGGCGGGCAAGGTCAATGCCCTGTCCTTCACCGTCTGGGGCCTGCTGGCCGCACCTTTGCCCTTGCTGGCGCTGTCGCTGCTGGTCGAAGGGCCGCCCGCGGTGACGGCGGCGCTGCTGGGTTTTGACTGGTCCGACGCCGCGCTGATCGCGTTCCTGGCCTATCCGGCCACGCTGCTGAGCGGGGTGATCTGGAGCTGGTTGCTGGGCCGGCATCCCGCCACAGTGGTGGCGCCGTTCACCCTGCTGGTGCCGATTACCGGGCTATTGTCCGGCTATCTGGTGCTGGGCGAAACCATTACGGGCATCGAGATTGCCGGCGGGGTGCTGGTCATTGCCGGGCTCCTGGTCACGCTGTGGCGGTCGCGGTCCATCGAGCCTGCCATCCGCCTCGACTGAGCGAAGCGGGCCGCCCGACAGGCGGCCCGGCACAGGGCTATTGCGGGGTCGCGGGCAGGGCGGCCGGCTGCAGCGTATTAAGCTCGTCGGGGGCGAGGCCTCCGCTGGTATCGCCATCGGCAGCGTCGAATTCGGCCTGCGTCAGGTCGGGCCAAGCCAGCTGCAATTCGGCAAAGCTCAGCTCGCCATTGGCGTCGGTATCGACATCGGCAAAACTGGTTGGGGTCTGGGCGAAGGCCGCCGTGGCGGAAAAGCCGAGGACGGCAAGGCTCAGGACAATCTTGTGCATGCTAAAAACTCCATAAGGGGCCGCGGCGGCGCGGCCGAAAGAAAAAGCCACCCCAGGAGGCATGGGGTGGCTTCTGTCAGCGCCCGTGGGTGGGGCGCGAACCGGCTTTAGCTGGCCGGGGCAGCCGATGCGGCGACGAGCGCGTCGTATTCTTCAGCCGACAGATCGCCATTGGCGTCGGTGTCCGCAGCCGTGAAGGCTTCCTCGGTCAGGTCCGGCCAGGCGACCTGGGCTTCGGCAAGGGAAACACCGCCGCTCATATCGGCATCGACGGACGCGAAGTCCGTGGCAGCCTGAGCGAATGCAGCGGTCGAAAGGCCGAGCACGACGAGGGACGAAACAATGATCTTCTTCATGGGAGTTGAGCTCCAATGTTGGGGAGATAAAAGCGGTGACCGGTTAGCCGATCCCCGACGGGATGCTCTCCTGCAGCCCGTGAGACAGACAATGATCTGGCAATGTGTTCCGTCCGGGCCGGAAAATCGGCCGGGAGCGGGAAATTATCGGGCCATTTTCAGGCAGTATTGCCTTAATCATCCCAAAGTGTATGCAACAAGATAAACATGCATTTTGCACGTAAAGATTGTAGTCTTGCGCAGTATTACGAAGTTTTATTGTCTCGACAGCAACCCGATCATGCAGTCGATCGGTGGTCGGCTTTCAGATGTTCAGCATCACGGATACGTGAAGCGGCCGCGCGAACACTTCACGCGGCCGTGTGCTGACAGTCTCTGTCAGGGAAAGCTCAGAAGTCGGGGCGGACGAAGTCGCCGCTGTCGCCATCCATGACCCACAATTCGCCGGTCGAAATATCGAACCAGGCGCCGTGCACCGCCAGCCGGCCCGCCGCTTCGAGGTCGGCGACATAGGGGAAGGTGCGCAGATTGTTGATGGAGTTGCGAATCGAGATGCGCTCGAGCGCGGTCTGCTGCTCGGCCGCGGTCATCATGGACTTGGTGCCAAGCTGCCCGGGCAGGTCGCCCAGCATGCTCATCCACTTGCCGATGAAGTCGCCTTCATCGAGCGGGCTGTGATCGGGGTTGAGGGCCGCCTTGATGCCGCCGCAGCGGCCATGGCCCATCACCACGATATTGGAGATTTCGAGCGCCTTGACGGCAAACTCGATGCCCGCCGAAGTGCCGTGCTGGCCGCCATCGGGCTGGTAGACGGGCACGAGGTTGGCCACGTTGCGCAGGACGAAGAGTTCGCCCGGCTCGGAGTCGAAGATCATTTCCGGTGCCGCGCGGCTGTCGCAGCAGGCGATGATCATGGTGGACGGCGTCTGACCGCTGGCGGCAAGCTCGCGGTAGCGGTCCTTTTCGCGGACATAGCGGCCGGCCATGAAATTGGCGTGGCCCTTCAGCAGGTGATCAGGAAAGCGATGCATGACCTTTCGATTATCGGTAAGAACGGCCGAGATCAACTGCGGCGATGTGTTTGGCCGCGCAACGGGGACATGCATGCTCATCTACCGTTTCCTGACCGGCGCGGACGACGCCGCTTTCTGCCACAAGGTCACCAAGGCGCTGAGCGAGGGCTGGCAGCTGCATGGCTCGCCCAGCTACGCCTATGATGCCTCCACCCAGACGATGAAGGTCGGCCAGGCGATGACGCGGGTTGCCAGGGACCAGCCCTATGATCCGGACAAGAAGCTGGTGGACTTCTGACCGGCCGGAGGCAAGTCACGCCATTGGCGTGATTTTAGGTGAGGAGGCCATGAGGGCCATGCCCGAATGGCGAGGGGCGGAGACCCGCTAAATCCCTTCGCCCAGGACCAGCCGCAATTGCAGCGCCTGCAGCATGAGGATGGTCTTGGCATCGGCGATTTCGCCGGTAGCGATCATCTCCAGCGCGGCATCGAGGTCCAGTTCGAACACCTCGATATCTTCGCCTTCATGGGCCAGGCCCCCGCCTGCGGCCAGCTGCTCGCCGGGCGTATAGCGGGCGAGGAAGCAGGCGCATTTCTCGGTGAGCGAGCCGGGGCTCATATAGGCGTCGAAGAGAAATTGCAGGGCCTGCGGCTCATAGCCGGTTTCCTCGATCGCCTCGCGCCGCGCCGCCAGGGCCGGGGCCTCGCCGTCGAGCAGGCCGGCGGGCGCCTCGATCAGCCAGGCCGGGTCGCCATTGAGATGGGGCGGCAGGCGGAACTGGCGCGTCAGGATCACGCTGCGCGTCGCGGGCGCAAACATCAGCACGGCCGCCGCGCTGCCATGGTCATAGACTTCGCGCATGACGGTCTGGCGCGTGCCGTCGCGGCAGGCATGGGTCACCTCATAGCGGTCCAGCCGCCCCCAGTCCTTGGCGAGCGGGGTGATGCTGTCGATGGTGATGGTGTCGTGCATGAAGGTCCTCGCGTGCTGCCGCCTCTATGCCGCAAACGCTCCGATGCGGCCAGACGCTTTGCTGAATGGCAGATAAACGGCCGGTTCACGGCGGCGTGAGGTGGGCTTGGCTAGAAGGGCGCCATCAGCGGCGCGCCACATGGCCACCGCACCCCATCAGGAGAGAACCATGACCAAGACCATCATCATCGCCGCCGCCCTCGCTACCCTTGCCGGCCTCTCGGGCAGCCTGCCGGCCCAGGCAGCCACCCGGTCGGTCGGCATCACCATCGACCGCTTCGCCGATCGCTGCATCGCGCAGGGCGGCACGTTGTCCGATGCCAATCCGAGCTTTTCGTGTGAAACCCCCAATACGGTGATCGAGTGCAGCTTCCTTGATCTCAACAATGCGGAGTGTCAGTGGCCGGGCATCGAAAACCAGATCGCCGTCAACCGCGTGATCGGCATGCCCGACGCGCAGTCGCTCAATGAAGGCACGGGCGGCGTCGCCCCCGGCCAGGGCGGCGGCGGCAAGGGCGGCGGGTTCAAGAACGACCTGCCGATCAAGTGGAAGTAGGACCCGGCTGGGTCTGTGCAACAGCTGCCCCGGTCAACGCCGGGGCAGTCTGCTTTTGGCCGACAGTCCCGCGATGCGCTGCCCGCACAGGCTGTTCGACATACGAACAAAGTGCGCAATGCGCCAAAAGTCGGATGGCGATGCTTTGATTTCGTAAGCTTTGGGCGCTAGAAGTCTCGAACCATTCCAAACTGCAAGCGGCCCGGCCGCAAGCCAGCGAGGCCTCATGACGGTTCGATCCCGCCCGCTCTCTCCGCATCTCCAGATCTATCGCTGGACCATTACCATGGCGATGTCGATCTTCCATCGCGCCACCGGCATTGCCAATTATGCCGGCACGGTCCTGCTGGTGATCTGGCTCGGCGCCGCCGCCTGGGGGCAGGCGCCGCTCAATATGGTCAACGAGATCTATGGCAGCTGGTTCGGCCAGCTGGTGCTGTTCGGGTTCAGCTGGAGCCTGATCCACCACATGCTGGGCGGCATCCGCCATTTCATCTGGGATTTCATCATCGGCATGGAGCCGGGGCAGCGCGAAATGCTGGCCTGGGCCAATCTTGTCGGTTCCATCGTCCTGACCGTGCTGGTCTGGACCGTCTTTGTCTGGATGGCATGATGCGCGAACAGGTCATTACCCGCGACACGGTCGCCAATCCCAAGTCGGTCTATGGCGACAAGAAAGCCTCGACCCGCCATTTCATCACCCAGCGGCTGACAGGCGCGATCAATATCGCCTTCCTGCTGCTGCTGCTCTTCGTCGTGGTGCGCCTCGCCGGCCAGGACCGTGTCGACATGGTGGCGGTGATCGGCAATGGCTGGATCGGCCTGCCGCTGGCTGCGCTGCTGGTGATTGTCACCCTGCATATGCGCAACGGCATGCGCGACACGCTGGAAGACTATTTCCACGGGCGCACCTACCGCTTCTACATGATGCTCAACACCCTGTTCTGCATCGCGATCGCGGTGGCCGGTGTGGCTGCCATTCTCAAGCTCGTCTTCTGGGGTTAGGCCTGATGGCTCAATACGAACTCATCGACCACGAATTCGATGTGGTGGTGGTTGGCGCCGGTGGCGCGGGCCTGCGTGCCACTCTGGGCATGGCCGAGCAGGGTCTTCGGACCGCCTGCATCACCAAGGTCTTCCCCACCCGCAGCCATACCGTGGCGGCACAGGGCGGCATTGCGGCGTCGCTGCAGAATATGGGCCCCGACAGCTGGCAGTGGCACATGTACGACACCGTCAAGGGGTCGGACTGGCTCGGCGACAATGACGCCATGGAATATCTGGCGCGCGAGGCGCCGGCGGCGATCTATGAGCTCGAGCATTACGGCGTGCCGTTTTCGCGCACCACCGAAGGGAAGATCTACCAGCGCCCATTCGGCGGGCACATGACCGAATTCGGCGAAGGCCCGCCGGTGCAGCGCACCTGCGCCGCCGCCGACCGCACGGGCCATGCGATCCTGCACACGCTCTATGGCCAGAGCCTGCGCAACAATGCCGAATTCTATATCGAGTATTTCGCGCTCGACCTGATCATGGGCGAGAATGGCGAATGCCAGGGCGTCATCGCCTGGAAGCTCGACGATGGCACGCTGCACCGTTTCCGCGCCAAGCTGGTCGTGCTGGCCACGGGCGGCTATGGCCGCTCCTTCTTCTCGGCCACCTCGGCCCATACCTGCACCGGCGACGGCAATGGCATGGTGGCGCGCGCCGGCCTGCCGCTGCAGGACATGGAATTCGTGCAGTTCCACCCCACCGGCATCTATGGCGCGGGCGTGCTGATCACCGAAGGCGCGCGCGGCGAGGGCGGGTATCTCACCAATTCCGAGGGCGAGCGCTTCATGGAGCGCTATGCCCCCAATGCCAAGGACCTGGCATCGCGAGACGTGGTTTCCCGTTGCATGACGCTGGAAATCCGCGAGGGCCGCGGCGTCGGTCCCAAGAAGGACCATATCTATCTGCACCTGGATCACCTGGACCCCAAGGTGCTGCATGAACGCCTGCCGGGCATTACCGAGAGCGCCAAGATTTTTGCCGGCGTCGACCTGACGCGCGAGCCGATCCCGGTGCTGCCGACGGTGCACTATAATATGGGCGGCATTCCCGCGAACTATCATGGCGAAGTGCTCAACCCGACGCCGGATAATCCCGACGCCGTGGTCCCCGGCCTGATGGCGGTGGGCGAAGCCGCCTGCGCCTCGGTGCATGGCGCCAATCGGCTCGGTTCCAATTCGCTGACCGACCTCGTGGTGTTCGGCCGGGCCGCCGCCATCCGCGCCGGCAAGGTGCTCGATCGTGCCGCGCCGATCCCGGCCATCAACAAGGCGCAGGACGACAAGATCCTCGCCCGCTTCGACCGGCTGCGCAATGCGTCGGGCAGCCAGCCGACCGCCAAGCTGCGCGACGAGATGCAGCGCACCATGCAGTCCGACGCTGCCGTGTTCCGAACCGCCGAGTCGCTGCAGAGCGGCGTCAGGGGTATGAGCGAAATCTATTCGCGCCTGCCCGATGTCCGCATCACCGACCGCAGCCTGATCTGGAATTCGGACCTCGTGGAAACCCTCGAGCTGGAAAACCTCATGGCCAATGCCATGGTGACGGTGGTTTCGGCCGAAGCGCGGCATGAAAGCCGCGGCGCCCATGCGCGCGAGGATTTCCCCTCCCGCGACGACGAGAACTGGCGCAAGCACACGCTGAGCTGGATCGATACCGATACCGGTGCGGTCAAGCTGGGCTACCGCCCGGTGCATGTCGATCCGCTGACGCCCGAGAGCGAAGGCGGCATCGACCTCAAGAAGATCGCCCCCAAGGCGCGCGTCTACTGATGAGCGATCCGGCCGGATATTCGGGGACGCCCCTGGCGCAGAAGCTGGGGCTCAGGGATGGACAGCGGGCGCTGTTCATCGACCTGCCCGCATCGCTGGCCGAACTCGCCACGGCGCGCAACTTCATCGAGTCGCGCCGGGTCAGCGCCGACCAGCTCGGCGATGCGCAGGCCGGTTATGATGTCATCCACCTCTTCACGACTGTGCGGGCGGTGCTCGAGGCGACGGCGCAAAGGCTGATGGACCTGATGGCCCGCGATGGGATGATCTGGGTCAGCTGGCCCAAAAAGGCCGCCAAGGTGGCGACTGACATCAGTGAGGACGTGATCCGCGCCGTGGTGCTGCCGCTGGGGCTGGTCGATGTGAAGGTCTGTGCGGTGGACACCACCTGGTCGGGCCTGAAACTGGTGATCCGGAAGGAGCTGAGATGAGATCTGTCGCCGTGCTGGCCGCGCTTGGCCTCATGACCGTTCCGACCCTTGCCGCGCCGACCGCGGCGCAGAAGGACGAATTCTATGCCGTCTGCATGGGCATCGCCCAGGACCAGACGCTGTGCTCGTGCAAGGCCGATGCGGCGATGACGCTGATCGACGAGCGCTTCATGGGCGTGGTGATCGCCTCGATGAAGGGCCGCGCGACGGCTCCGGAAGACGCCGTGCCCTACAATACCTACGTCGCCAAATCGAACCAGATCTGCAAGCCGAACTATTAGGTTTTCGCGCCGGGTTGAGCGGCGCGCGTTGAAAAGGAAGACCGACCCATGGTCGAACTGATGCTCCCCAAGGCCGACCGGCCGACCAAGGGCAAGACCTGGCCCAAGCCCGCCGGCGCGACGCGGCTGCGCGAATATCACGTCTATCGCTACGATCCCGACCAGAGCGCCAATCCGCGCATTGACACCTATTTCGTCGATCTGGACGATTGTGGCCCGATGATCCTCGATGGGCTGCTGTGGATCAAGAACAAGGTCGATGCGACCCTGACGCTGCGCCGCTCCTGCCGCGAGGGCATCTGCGGCTCGTGCTCGATGAACATCAACGGGCTCAACACCCTGGCCTGCACCAAGGGCATGGATGACAGCTCCGGCCCGATCAAGATCTACCCGCTGCCGCATATGCCGGTGGTGAAGGACCTGGTGCCTGACCTCACCCTCTTCTACGCCCAGCACCGCGCGATCGAACCCTGGCTCAAGACCACCTCGCCGACGCCGGAAAAGGAATGGACGCAGACGGTGCCGCAGCGCGCCAAGCTTGACGGGCTCTACGAGTGCATTCTGTGCGCCTGCTGCTCGACCTCGTGCCCGAGCTATTGGTGGAATGGCGAAAAGTATCTCGGCCCCGCCGCGCTGCTGCAGGCCTATCGCTGGCTGATCGACAGCCGCGACGAGACCACGCAGGAACGCCTCGATGACCTCGAGGACCCGTTCAAGCTCTATCGCTGCCACACCATCATGAACTGCGCCAAGGTCTGCCCCAAGGGCCTCAACCCGGCCAAGGCGATCGCGGAAATCAAGAAGATGATGGTCGAGCGCAAGGCGGCCTGACCGCCTGCAGAAACAAGAACGGCGGGGCTTTCACCCCGCCGCATGACGTCTGCGGGCAGTCTGACTCAGCTCTGCGCGTCGATCAGCACGATCGTGCCGGCCTCGTAGGCGGCCTTGCAGTCGGCGCTGTCGTGTTCGAGGTCGCTTTCCAGCAGGACCGAGGCGGCGCCGGGGCCTTCGAAGCGCGGGTCGTCGCAGCGGTCGTCATTGGCATAGTCGGAGCTGTTGTCGCCGAAGTCGATGCCACTGCTGTCATAGGGGGCGCCGGCGGCATATTCGGGCGAATAGACCGTGCGGATGGTGACCTTGCCGTCGGCTTCCAGCGTCCTGCAGTCGGTGGCGTCGCCCATCATGTCGTCGGTCAGCAGCTTCTTGTCGGTGCCTTCGCCCATGAAGCGCAGGTCGTCGCATTCGCCGTCATTGGCCCACTTGCTCCAGTCCCCGCCATAGTCGAATTCGGCAACTGGGGTGGTGGCCGAACCGCCATTGAAGGTGGCGGTGCCCGCTTCCACCGCAGCGCGGCAGTCGGTGGCGTCATGGCCCAGATCGGCATCGAGCAGTTCGCTGGCGACGCCCGTGCCGGAAAAGCGCGGATCGTCGCATTCCCCGTCCTTGGCCCATTCGCTGGTGTCGTCGCCATAATCGATGGCCGCAGTCTGGCTGTCGCCGCCGGTAAAGGTCACCGTGCCGGCGTCATAGGCGGCGCGGCAGTCTGTGGCGTCCTTGAGAATGTCGGCAGCGAGCGTTTCATCGGCCGAGCCGGTGCCGGCAAAGCGCGGATCATCGCATTCGCCATCATTGGCCCATTCACTCGAATCATCGCCGAAGTCGATCTCGGCGGTCGTGATGGCCGTTGCGGCAGCGCCCGCATCGGCCAGCATGACCGTGCCCGCCTCATAGGCTGCGCGGCAGTCGGTGGCATCCTTGCGGATATCCGCGTCGAGCAGCTCCTCGGCCGCGCCGGTACCGGCAAAGCGGGGATCGTCGCATTCGCCGTCATTGGCCCATTCGCTGCTGTCGTCGCCGAAGTCGATGGCGTCGATCGGGGTGGCGATGGCGATGTCGGCCGGGGCGGTGCCGCCATCCTTGAGCGTCACGGTGCCGGCCTCATAGGCGGCCCGGCAATCGGTCGCGTCCTTGCGGATGTCGTCATCGAGCAGTTCGGTGGCGGTGCCGGCGCCTTCGAAGCGGGGGTCGTCGCATTCGCCATCATTGGCCCAGCTGCTCGAATCATCGCCGAAGTCGATGTCGCCGCTGGCCGTGGTGGCGGTAGCCGAAGGCGCGGGATTCTTGTTGTCGAGCTTTTGCGCCAGCGCCGGGGCGGCGAGCCCCGCGGCAAGCACCAGGCCCAGAAAAGCTCCGCCCAAAGCCCTGTTCAATGCGTTCATCGGTTGTCCCTTCCCGGATGTATGCCGCAGTCGTGCCCGGACCTTACAGCGGCTTTAAGGCGGCCAAAAGCCATTGCGGTGAAGATTCAGCCGGGCGCCTGCCGGGCGCGGCGTTCGGCGCGCGCGAAGAGGACCGAGCCGGCCAGCACCAGCGCGGTGCCCACGCCATGGAACAGGGTGAAGGGTTCGGAGAGGACGATGACCGCAATGATGATGGTCACTACCGGGCCGAAGGCGGCGGTGGAGGAGGTGGCGCGCGCCCCGATGCGGGCCATGCCGGCATTCATCAGGAAGCTGGGCAGCACCGTGCCGAGCAGGCCCAGCGCCAGGCCATAGAGCCAGATCTGCGGCGTCAGCGCCAGATAGCTGGCGGGTCCGGCCAGCACCATGTTCTGGGCAATGGCGCAGAGTGCCGCCGTCGACATGCCGATGCAGGTGAAGAGCGCCGAGCCCAGCACCAGCATCTGCCGCTTGGCCAGATGCTGGTAGAGCGCGAAGGTGATGGCCGAACCCAGTACCAGCAGCGTGCCCAGCACGAGGCCATCGGGATTGACCGCCAGGTTCCAACCGAAGATCACCAGCAGCCCGGCATAGGAGACCAGCATGGCGGGCACGACGCGCCAGACCATGCGGTCGCCAAAAAACCAGACGCCGAACAGCAGCACGAAGAAGGGATAGGTGAACAGCACCAGCCGCTCATACTGGGCAGTGATGTAGTTGAGCCCCAGGAAGTCGAGATAGCTGGAGAGGTAGTAGCCCAATATGCCAACCGCCATGCTGGCGATGACGGTTTTGGGTGTGAGGGCGGCCCGCAGGCTGTCCTCGCGGCGCAGCAGGGTCAGCAGGATGACGAGATAGACCGGCAGGGCCACGATCATGCGCAGGCTGAGCAGCATCTCGGTCGAGACACCCTGGCCATAGGCGAGCTTGATGAAGATGCCCTTGGTGGAAAACAGCACCGCCCCGGCCACGGCAAAGGCATAGCCGAGCGGATCATTGGCGGGTTGGGGGACGGCGATGGTGGACATGAGGCGGGTTCCTGAGCGGTCCCGCCTGACAGATCACCGGAGCGCCTGAAAGGCGGGCCGGAGACACGAGGGGCTGGACGTCAGCGCTCGTTCCGGTCCCGAGGGGAGCCAGAAATAAGAAGCGCGAGGATAAGGATCGCGGACGAGTGCATGGCTTGTGTCGTAGCGAGCCGGCAGGGGGCTGGCAAGGCTGGCCGGGCGATATCCGTTCGGCGTCTGCCAGGCGGTTCAGCCGCGCGGATGGGCCTTGCGGTAGCTCTCCAGCAGCCTGTCCGTATCGACGGCGGTATAGATCTGGGTGGTCGAGAGGCTGGCGTGACCCAGCAATTCCTGGATGGCGCGCAGGTCGCCGCCCTTGCCCAGCAGGTGGGTGGCAAAGGAATGGCGCAGGGCATGCGGGGTGGCCGATGGCGGCAGGCCGAGCGCACTGCGCAATTGCACGACGCGCAGCTGGATCAACCGCGGCGAGAGCACGCCGCCCCGCACGCCGCGAAACAGCGGCTCTTCCGGCCAGGGCTTGAACGGGCAGAGTTCGAGATAGAGTTCGATCGAGCGGCGCACCGCATCGATCAGCGGCACCAGCCGCACCTTGCCGCCCTTGCCGGTCACCCGCAGGGTCTGGGCTTCGAGGTCGCCACGGGTCAGGGCCAGCGCCTCGGCGATGCGCAGGCCGGCGCCATAGCAGAGCGTCAGCACGGCCATGTCGCGGGCGGCGACCCAGGGGCGTTCCTCCATATCCGCCGTGGTGGCGATGGTCTGGCGCGCCTCGAGCACGGTCAGCGCCTTGGGCAGGGATTTGGGCAGCTTGGGCGTGCGGATGACATTGAGCGCCTCGCTCGTCACCACACCCTCGCGTTCGAGATAGCGAAACAGGCTCTTGAGCGCCGAGAGCACCCGGGCCAGCGAGCGCGAGCCGAGGCTCTCATTGCGGCGCTGCGCCATGAAGGCGCGGATGTCGGCGCCGCGCAGCTCGCGCAGCGTTGCCAGCGTCACCGGCCCGCCGGCATGGCCGGCCAGGAAGGACAGGAACTGGTCGACATCGCGGGCATAGGCCTCTAGCGTATTGGCGGCCAGACGGCGCACGGAGCCGAGCTCGCGCTGCCAGGCGGCGAGCTGGGCGCGGACGGCATCATCGGTGGCAAAGGCGGAATCGACCATTGCTGCAGTCTCCGGCCGCGAGGGTAAACCGAACCTTAACCCGCACCGTCCAGGGTTCCATAATCGATCGGAGGCAGAGCGATGCGCAGATTTTCCATGCCCGAGGCATGTGCCGCAAGCCTGCTGATGCTGGCCGCCACCACGGCCGCAGCAGGCCAGTCGGCTGATTTCTGGAGCGACCAGCCCCAGTCGGTGAGCCATGCCTCGGCCGACGACACGGTGCGCATCGATGCCAGCATCGGCGCCATGTATCTGGAAGGCAATGAGAAGGTGATGGTGGGCAATTACACGCTCAGCCACCTGATCTGGCAGAGCACGACGCCCGTGCTGCGCGGCAGCATTGCTGCCGATATTGGCGCCGGGTTCAGCCTGCGCGCCGAAGGGAGCGTCGCCGGCTTCGGCAACAGCTATATGGAAGACTATGACTGGCTGAAGGGCGACGACACCTTCGCCAACTGGTCCCATCGCAGCCAGCATCCCGATACCAATCTCGATCACTATTTCACCGGTGCTGCGGCGCTGGGCTATGAGCTGGTCAAGGACGGCACGGCCGTGGTGCGGGCGCATGGCGGGTTCAAATATACCGATGCGCAATGGACCGCCTATGGCGGCACCTATCTCTATTCCAGCAATGGCGGCTTCCGCGACCAGCCGGGCACCATTGCCAACGGCGTCGCCGCCGCCACCTATCGGCAGCAGTTTCCCGAGCTGTTCCTGGGCTTTGACGGCGAGGAAGACTACGGCAATTTCCGCGTCGGCGGCCTGCTGCGCGGCGGGGTGACCTTCCTGTCGGTCTCGACCGACGATCACTGGCTGCGCAACCTGCGCTTTCTTGATCGCCTCTACATGGCGCCGACCGTTACGGCCGGCGTCGATGTCGGCTTTGACCTGGGCGAAAATGTCGAGCTGACCCTGGCGGCGCGCTACGACCATATCTTCGAGCAGCGCGGCGATACCGAATACTACAATATCGCCACCGGCGCCCCGACCGGGGCCATCGGCAATGTCGCGGCCGGCGCCTTGCGCAGCGGCGAAATCACCGCGGGAATCAAGGGCTCGTTCTAGGCCGGTGCCTAGCGACCCCTCGGGGTGAAATCGGGCCGCTGGCTGGGCAGGATGCCCAGGTCGTCATAGAGCCGCGCCGGCAATTGCTGGGGAATGCGCTGGCGGCGCAAAGCCTGCTGCAGCAAGGCATAGAGGCTTGCCTTTTCGGCAATGGCGACCAGCTCATCATTGGCTGGCAGGCGATCGATCATCTGGGTCATGGCTTGGCTCCTCCCTGATGCAATCAGCTTGCGCCAGGGGTGCTGACAGGCCCTGTCAGCACGCGACGGCTTTGGCAGAATCACTTGCGCTTCCTATGTTCGGATGCGAACAGAACGGGCACAAATGGAACAGCGTCCAGACATCGTCGCCGTCATGGTGGGGGTCGCCGTCGAGGGGCCCTATAGCTACCGTATCCCGCCCGGCATGGTGGTGACGCGTGGCTCGATCGTGGCCGTGCCGCTGGGGCCCCGGCTGACGCTGGGCGTGGTCTGGGGGCCACCCAAGGACATGGTGGCGCATAATAGGCTGCGCGACATCGCCCAGGCCTATGATGTGCCCCCGCTCAGCGAGGAATTGCTCAGGCTGGTCGAATGGGTGGCCCGTTATACGCTGGCAGCGCCGGGGCAGGTGCTGCGCGCCGTGCTGCGCTCGACCGAGGCGCTCGATACGCCACGGCCGGTCATCGCCTTCCGCCGGACCGGCCATGAGCCGGAAAAGCTGACGCCGGCCCGGCTGCGGGTGCTCGATGCACTGATGGACGACATGGCCTGGCCCAAGCCGGCGCTGATCGGGGCCACAGGCGTTTCGCCCTCGGTCATCGAGGGGCTGGAGCGGGCAGGGGCCATCGAGCGGCTGGAAATGCCGGCGCCGCCCGTGGTGCTGCCGCCCGACCCCGATGGCGCGGTGGCCACGCTCTCGGCCGATCAGCAAAAGGCTTTGGCCGAGATCACCGCACTCGATCCGCACAAATTCGGCGTGGCGCTGCTCGACGGCGTCACCGGGGGCGGCAAGACTGAAGTCTTCTTCGAGGCGGTGGCGGACACGCTGCGGGCGGGAAGGCAGGCGCTGATCCTGCTGCCCGAGATTGCGCTGACCAATACCTTCATCTCCCGCTTCACCAAGCGCTTCGGCACGCGCCCGGCTGAATGGCATTCCGACATGACGCCGGCGCAGCGCGGGCGGGTGTGGCGCGGCGTGCTCGATGGCACGGTGCGGGCGGTGGTGGGCGCGCGCTCGGCCCTGTTCCTGCCGTTTCGCGAACTGGGCATGCTGGTGCTCGATGAGGAGCATGACGGCGCCTACAAGCAGTCCGACGGGGTCAATTACCATGCGCGTGACATGGCCGTGGTGCGGGCGCACCTGGCCGATGCGCGGGTCATTCTCTCCTCGGCGACGCCGTCGGTGGAAACGCGCAACAATGCCAATGGCGGGCGCTATGCCCATGTGCTGCTGACCAGCCGCTTTGCCGAGGCGGCCATGCCCAATATCACCGCCATCGACATGCGGGTGGATGGGCCGGAAAAGGGGCAGTGGATTGCGCCGCTTCTGGCGCGCGAAGTGTTCGCGGCGCTCGACCGGGGCGAACAGGCGCTGCTGTTCCTTAACCGGCGCGGCTATGCCCCGCTGACATTGTGCCGCTCCTGCGGGCACCAGTACCAATGCCCAGACTGTTCGGCCTGGATGGTGGAGCATCGCTTCCGCGGCGTCTTGATGTGCCACCATTGCGGGCATGAGATCCGCACGCCGAAAGTCTGCGGCGCCTGTGGCGAGGCCGATGCGCTGATCGCGGTGGGTCCCGGCATCGAGCGGGTGGCCGAGGAGGCGGCGGCGCGCTTCCCCGATGCGCGGCGGGTGATTCTCTCCTCCGACATGGGCAGCAATGCCCAGCTGCGCGAGCGCTTCTCGGAAATCGAGCGCGGCGAATTCGACCTCATCATCGGCACGCAGCTCGTCTCCAAGGGCCACCATTTCGAAAAGCTCTCGGTGGTGGGGGTACTCGATGCCGATCTGGGGCTGGCGCATGGCGATCCGCGCGCGGCGGAGAAAACCTTCCAGATCCTGACCCAGGTGGCCGGCCGGGCCGGACGGGCATCCAAGACCGGCAAGGCGTTCCTCCAGACTTATCATCCCGACCACGCGGTGATGCGCGCCATGGTCAGCGGGGATCGGGAAGCCTTCTATGCGCATGAACTGGCGGCGCGCGAGGCCGGCGGGCTGCCGCCATTCGGGCGGCTGGCAGCGCTGATCGTCTCGGCCAACGAGCATGAGGCGGCAATGGGCTATGCCAAAAAGCTGCTCTCGGCGGCGCCGATGGCCGATGGGGTCAAGCTGTTCGGTCCGGCCGACGCGCCCATCGCCATGGTGCGCGGCCGCCACCGCGTGCGGCTGCTGGCGCAGTCGGGCAAGGATTTCGACCTTTCGGGCTATGTGCGATTCTGGCTGGGCTCGGCCGAGAAGGTAACGGGCAATCTGCGCGTGCAGGTGGATATCGACCCGATGAGCTTTATGTAGGTTGATGCCCCTGCGACACTTTCGCCGCATTGGAATCGCGACCCCAAGCCTTGCAAGCCGCGCGAGCCTTGTGCTAGAGCGAGCGCGACTTTGAAGGGGTCTCCGGACGTCCCCTTTCCCAGACAAGAACAAGCGTCGGCAACCGCCCGGGTTTCCCAGAGAAAACAGGGCGGCGAAGCAGGCAGGCAACCAAGAGGGTGTAGCGGCATTGGCAGCGCAAAATTCAGTGCTTACCCAGATCGCCCGGCCATATGCGTCGGCGCTGTTCGACCTCGCTGAAAGCGAGAACCAGCTGGCATCGGTGGAGACGTCGCTTTCCGACGTATCCCGCCTGATCGGGGAAAGCGCGGATTTCGCGCGGTTCCTCCGTTCGCCGGTCATCACCGGCGAGGCCAAGGCCCAGGCGCTCGATGCGCTGCTGGCCAAGGCCACGACCAATGGGCTGGTCGCCAATTTCCTCAGGCTCGTCGCCAAGAATGGCCGGCTGTTTGCGCTCGATGCCATCATTGCCGGCTTCCGTGAACTGGCTGCCAAGGCGCGCGGCGAAGTCACCGCCGATGTGACCTCGGCCGCCCCGCTCAATGGCGATCAGGTCAAGGCGCTTGCCGCGACGCTCAAGGCCAAGATCGGTAAGACCGTCACGCTCAACCAATTCGTCGATCCGTCTCTGATTGGCGGCCTTCAGGTGAAGGTCGGCAGCCAGCTGATCGACAGCTCCCTCAAGACAAAACTCGCTGCGATGAAGATCGCCATGAAAGAGGTCGGATAATGGACATCAAAGCCGCGGAAATCTCTGCGATCCTCAAGGACCAGATCAAGAATTTCGGCCAGGAAGCCCAGGTTTCCGAAGTCGGCCAGGTGCTTTCCGTCGGTGACGGTATTGCCCGCGTCTATGGTCTCGACAATGTGCAGGCCGGTGAGCTCGTCGAGTTCCCGGGCGGCATCAAGGGCATGGCGCTCAACCTCGAAACCGACAATGTCGGCGTCGTGATCTTCGGCAATGACCGTTCCATCAAGGAAGGCGATGTCGTCAAGCGCACCGGCTCGATCGTGGATACCCCCGTCGGCAAGGGCCTGCTCGGCCGCGTGGTCGATGGTCTGGGCAATCCGATCGACGGCAAGGGTCCGATCGAGCATACCGAACGCCGCCGCGTCGACGTCAAGGCCCCGGGCATCCTGCCGCGCAAGTCGGTGCATGAGCCGATGTCGACCGGCCTCAAGGCCATCGACGCGCTGATCCCGATCGGCCGTGGCCAGCGCGAGCTGATCATCGGTGACCGCCAGACCGGCAAGTCGGCGATCATTCTCGATACCTTCCTCAACCAGAAGCCGGCCCACGACGCCAATGCGTCCGACACCGACAAGCTCTATTGCATCTATGTCGCCATCGGCCAGAAGCGCTCGACGGTTGCCCAGTTCGTCAAGCAGCTCGAAGAAGCCGGCGCCCTGCAGTATTCCATCGTGATCGCGGCAACCGCGTCCGATCCGGCGCCGCTGCAGTATATCGCGCCCTTCACCGGCTGCGCGATCGGCGAGTGGTTCCGCGACAACGGCCAGCATGCCGTGATCGCCTATGACGATCTGACCAAGCAGGCCGTCGCCTACCGCCAGATGTCGCTGCTGCTGCGCCGTCCGCCGGGTCGCGAAGCCTATCCGGGCGACGTGTTCTACCTGCATTCCCGCCTGCTCGAGCGCGCTGCAAAGCTGAACGAAGACCATGGTCTGGGTTCGCTGACCGCGCTGCCCGTGATCGAGACCCAGGCCAACGACGTGTCGGCCTATATCCCGACCAACGTGATCTCGATCACCGATGGCCAGATCTTCCTTGAAACCAACCTCTTCTTCCAGGGTATCCGCCCGGCCGTGAACGTCGGCCTGTCGGTGTCCCGCGTGGGTGGTGCGGCGCAGATCAAGGCGATGAAGCAGGTTGCCGGCTCCCTCAAGGGCGAACTGTCGCAGTACCGCGAAATGGCGGCCTTCGCCCAGTTCGGCTCCGACCTCGACGCCTCGACCCAGCGCCTGCTGAACCGCGGTGCGCGCCTGACCGAGCTGCTCAAGCAGCCCCAGTTCTCCCCGCTCAAGACGGAAGAACAGGTTGCGGTGATCTTTGCCGGCGCCAATGGCTATCTCGACTCGCTGCCCGTCAACAAGGTGGCCGATTTCGAGAAGACGGTGCTGAGCGCCCTGCGCGGCAAGCATGCCGAGCTGCTCAAGACCATCGCCACCGAGAAGCAGCTGAGCGATGACACCCGTGCCAAGCTCAAGGCCGCCCTCGACGACGTCAAGAAGACCTACGCGGCCTAAGGCCTTTTAGAGCGTTCTCAGGAAAGGTGGGTACCACCTTTCCGGTTCGAGAGCGCGACCACACTGGAAGCGAGACGACAGGCCCATGCCTTCGCTAAAGGACCTAAAGAACCGGATCGACTCGGTCAAATCGACCCAGAAGATCACCAAGGCCATGCAGATGGTTGCGGCGGCCAAGCTCCGTCGCGCCCAGGAAGCGGCCGAAGCGGCGCGTCCCTATGCAGAGCGCATGGGCAAGGTGCTGGCTGCGCTTGGTGCCGTCTATGACGGGCAGGAAAATGCACCCGTGCTGCTCGGCGGCACGGGCAAGGACCAGGTGCATCTGCTGGTTGTCGCCACCGGCGAGCGCGGTCTGGCTGGCGGCTTCAACTCGTCGATCGCCCGGCTGGCGCGCGAGCATGCCGCCAAGCTGATCAGCCAGGGCAAGACGGTCAAGATCCTGACCGTTGGCCGCAAGGGCAATGACATCCTCAAGCGTCAGTATCCCGATCACATCGTCGACACCTTCAACTTCCGTGAAATCAAGCAGGTCGGCTTCGTCCAGGCCCAGCAGGTCGCGGACAAGGTGCTGGCCATGTTCAATGCCGGCGAATTCGACGTGGCAACGCTCTATTTCGCCAAGTTCGGCAGCGTGATCAGCCAGGTGCCGACGGCCCAGCAGCTCATCCCCGCCAAGCTCGAGAAGCCGGCTGGTGAAGGCGCTGTCGAAGCCTCCGCCGTGCCCTATGAATATGAGCCGAGCGAAGAAGCCATCGTCGAAGACCTGTTGCCGCGCAATATCTCGGTGCAGATCCTCAAGGCCCTGCTCGAGAACTCCGCCTCTTTCTACGGTGCGCAGATGTCCGCCATGGACAATGCGACCCGCAATGCCGGTGAAATGATCGGCCAGCTGCAGCTGAGCTATAACCGCCAGCGCCAGGCCCAGATCACCAAAGAACTCATCGAAATCATTTCGGGCGCGGAAGCGCTCTAAGCAATCGAAGCGAAGGACAAACAAATGGCAGAGAAAAAGGCCGGTCGCGTATCGCAGGTCATCGGTGCCGTCGTGGACGTCGTGTTCGACGGCCACCTGCCCGCGATCCTGAACGCTCTCGAAACCACCAATAATGGCCAGCGCCTCGTGCTGGAAGTGGCGCAGCATCTGGGCGAGAACGCCGTGCGCACCATCGCCATGGATACGACCGAAGGTCTGGTTCGCGGTGCGGAAGTGACCGATACGGGCGCCGCCATCTCCGTGCCGGTCGGCATCGAGACGCTGGGCCGCATCATGAACGTCATCGGCGAGCCGATCGACGAAGCCGGCCCGATCGGCGAGACGCAGAAGCGTGAAATCCACCAGGAAGCACCCGCTTTCGTCGACCAGTCCCCCGAGAGCCAGGTGCTCGTCACCGGCATCAAGGTGGTGGACCTGATCGCTCCCTATGCGCGTGGCGGCAAGATCGGCCTGTTCGGCGGCGCCGGCGTGGGCAAGACCGTGCTGATCCAGGAGCTGATCAACAACGTCGCCAAGGCGCATGGTGGCTATTCGGTGTTTGCCGGCGTGGGTGAACGCACCCGCGAAGGCAACGACCTTTACCACGAAATGATCGAATCGGGCGTGAACAAGGACCCGCATGAGAACAACGGCTCGGCTGCCGGTTCGAAGTGCGCCCTGGTGTTCGGCCAGATGAACGAGCCCCCCGGTGCCCGTGCCCGCGTGGCGCTGACCGGCCTCACCGTCGCCGAAAACTTCCGCGACCAGGGCCAGGACGTGCTGTTCTTCGTGGACAACATCTTCCGCTTCACCCAGGCCGGCGCCGAAATGTCGGCTCTGCTGGGCCGCATCCCGTCCGCCGTGGGTTACCAGCCGACGCTGGCCACCGACATGGGCCAGATGCAGGAACGCATCACCACGACCAACAAGGGCTCGATCACCTCGGTGCAGGCCGTTTACGTGCCCGCCGACGACTTGACCGACCCGGCGCCGGCAACCTCCTTCGCCCACCTTGACGCGACGACCGTGCTCAACCGCGCCATCTCGGAAAAGGGCATCTACCCGGCCGTGGATCCGCTGGCCTCCAACTCGCGCATCCTCGATGCCAGCGTCGTTGGCCAGGAGCATTACGACACCGCCCGCCGCGTGCAGGAAGTGCTGCAGAAGTACAAGGCGCTGCAGGACATCATCGCCATCCTGGGCATGGACGAGCTGTCCGAAGAGGACAAGCTCACCGTGGCCCGGGCCCGCAAGATCGAGCGCTTCATGAGCCAGCCCTTCGACGTGGCCGAAGTGTTCACCGGTTCGCCGGGCGTGTTCGTGCAGCTCGATGACACCATCAAGGGCTTCAAGGGCCTGGTGAACGGCGAATACGATCACCTGCCGGAAGCCGCCTTCTACATGGTCGGCACCATCGAAGATGCCGTCAAGAAGGCCCAGAAGCTGGCGGCCCAGGCTGCCTGATCCAATAGCCCGGGCTCCGGCCCGGGCGCCATGACGTAGTGGAGCCTGGATATCGTTCCGGACTTCAGTGCAAAAGGACCAAGAGAATGGCTGAAGGCCTCAAGATCGAGATCGTGTCGCCCGAGCGGCTGGTGCTGTCGGAAATCGTGACCTCGGTCACGGTGCCGGGCACGGAAGGCTATTTCACCGTCATGAACGACCATGCGCCATTCATGACGACGCTGCGTCCCGGCTTCATCACCGTCAACGGCCAGGGCGGCCGCGACGAGATCTTCTTCGTCAAGGGCGGCTTTGCCGATGTCTCGCCCGAGGGCCTGACGATCCTGGCCGAGCAGTCGGTGCCCTATGCCGAGTTCGACCATGCGGACCTGGCAGCCCAGATCAAGGCCGCCGAGGCAGAGCTTGCCGCCGCGCCGACGCCTGAGGAAAAGTCCTATGCGCAGGAAGTGGTCAGCGCGCTGCTCAACCTCGCCATCGAGGCCGGCCAGCTCAACCAGGGCCACATCCACTAGGCGCTGCGACCGTTCAGAGATTTGAGAAGGCCCGGGAGCGATCCCTGGCCTTTCTTCATTCTGGTGGCCTCGGTGTTGTGTTCTCGACCGTTCCACCTGCGATGTCACCCCGGCCTTGAGCCAGAGCCCATCCCGAGATCATGCCGCAGCCGCAAGGTGGTGGTTGAGCAGCGCCATCTCCCGGCGGGACCGCTGCACGGGCCGCATTAGGGATGCCCAAAATATGGGCAAACCCTTGAGCTGACTAAACAATTGCCCCGCATAAACACTCGCTTAACGAAGAGGCTTCACTCTGCCCGTGCCCGGTCACGTCCCTGTGACCGGATCGCCGTTGGAGATGCAGAATGGGTTCCTTGCTGGGCAATATCCGCCTCACCTTTGCGATTGCCGCCATGGCCGTCTGTTCCATCGCCATTGCCATCGGGGCGGTCCTGCTGGGCCTGTTCGTGAGCCTCTCCGGCACGGCCAGCAGCGATGCGGCGCAGGAAGTGGCGAGCGCGACGCGCATCACCGCGGAAATCCTCCAGGTCAACCTGCCCAGCCTCGAGATCGCCTCGGACGAGGCCGGCAATGTCGCAGCGCTCACCATGCGCTCCATGCCGCGCTTCCGCAGCCATGACGTGATCGACACCATTGCCCGGGTCTCCGGCCAGGAGGCGGCGATCTATGTCTATGACAGCGAGGTCAGCCCTGATTTCAATCTCGGCACGTCGAGCCTGCTCATGCCCGATGGCAAGCGGCTGCTTGATACGCCGATCCTGGCCGGCACGCCGCTGTTTGACGCCATGATGGCCAATAGCCCGGTGCGGGCCGAAGAGGTGATCAATGGCACTGGCTATTTCACCCTTTACCAGCCCATCGCCATGGCCGATGGCACTGTCATCGGCGCGCTGCTGGTTGCGGTGGATCGCGGGCCGATCGAGGCGGTGGTGGGGCAGAATCTGAGCATGCTGGTCGCCATTGGCGGCGCCGCGCTCCTGCTGATCGGCATCATGGCCCTGCTGCTGTCGCGCATGCTGACGCGGCCGATCCCGCGCCTGTCGGATGTGATGAGCGCCATTGCCGAGGGCGATTTCGGCGCGGCCGTACCCTATACGGAGCGGCGCAACGAGATTGGCGCCATGGCGCGGGCGGTGGAAGTGTTCCGCGCCAATGCTGAGCGCGTTGCCGAGCTGGGCGAAGAAACCAGGCGCCATCTGGCAGAGGCCGCCGACCATACCGGCCAGCGCAATGCCATTTCCATGTCCCAGATCGTGGTCGAGTTCAGCATGGATGGCGAGGTGCTGACGGCCAATGAGAACTTCCTCACCCTTCTGGGCTATGGCCTGGCCGATGTGCAGGGTCGCCCCAATGCGCTCTTCCTGTTCGATGCCGATCCGACCAACCTGGCCTATCGCCAGTTCTGGCTCGACCTGGCTGCCGGCCAGTTCAAGAGCGGCGAATATCGCCGTCGCACCAGGGACGGTCGCGAAGTGTGGATCCAGAGCACGTTCACGCCCATCCTGGGACTCGATGGCGTGCCCTACAAGGTGGTGCAGTTCGCCACCGATGTCACGTCGCGCCGCCAGGCGGTGGCGGCCGTCGGCGCCGGCCTGCAGCAACTGGCCGAGGGCAACCTGACCGGTCGGATCGACACCGCTTTCCAGCCCGAATTCGAAGACCTGCGCCATGCGCTGAACGGCGCGGTGGCGCGCTTTGCCGAAGTGGTGGGCCAGCTGCGCACCACGTCGCGCTCGCTCAAGGCGGCAACCGGGGAAATCCTCAGCGGCGCCAATGATCTGAGCGACCGCACCACGCGGCAGGCGGCCACGATCGAGGAGACCGCCGCCGCCATGGACACGCTGGCGGGCACGGTGGCCGCCAATGCCAAGATGGCCAGGGATGCAGCGGGCAAGGCCTCGGCCGTGTCACAGGCCGCCGCCGAGAGCGGCACGGTCATGGCAAGAGCCAATGACGCCATGGCACGCATCACCGAATCTTCGTCCAAGATCTCCAACATAATCGGGCTGATCGACGATATCGCCTTCCAGACCAACCTCTTGGCGCTCAATGCCTCGGTCGAGGCGGCTCGGGCGGGCGATGCCGGCAAGGGCTTTGCCGTGGTGGCCGTCGAAGTGCGTCGGCTGGCGCAATCGGCTGCGGGTGCCTCGGCGGATGTGAAGTCGCTGGTCGAGCTCTCGGCCAATGAGGTCAAGGGCGGCTCGCAGCTGGTTTCCGATGCAGCGGCGCGGCTGTCGGACATGCTCGAGGCCGTCAAGCAGAACAGTGCCCTTGTCGAGGCGATCGCCAGGGCCAGCGGGGAGCAGGCTTCCGCCATCGAGGAAGTCTCTACCGCCGTGCGCACGCTCGATGAAATGACCCAGCACAATGCGGCCCTGGCCGAACAGACCAATGCCGCCATGGAGCAGACCGAGGCACAGGCGCAGACGCTCGATCGCATCGTGGATATTTTTGTGCTCGAGGAGGGCGGCAGCCAAGCCGTTGTTCGCGCATCGGAAAGTTCGAGAAGCCGGGCGGCATGACCGCTGATTAAGTTCGGCGGCAGCAGTTAATTCACCAACTCTTTACGATGACGGCACATGCTTGACCTCACGCCGCGCTTCCCCTCGCGCGGCAGAGGAGAACAATTCCCGTGTCGAAACCCACTACCCTTGCGGCCCTCAGCCTTGCCGCAATTCTCTCGCTGGTCGCTGCCCCCCATGCCCAGGACGAATTCACCGCCCCGCTGACCGAGCTGGCCAAAGGCGAGATCACCGCATTCGCCGCCGATCCGATCGTGGTTGCCGCCATCGTGGCGCAGAATGCCGTTACCGGGAGCTATGACCAGGCTCAGATCGATGCACTGGATACGCAATGGCGCGCCGAAGTGGGTGCCGCCAGCAAGCCGCTGATCGACGCGACGCTGGCCAATGCCGCCTCGCAATATCTGGCCGGTGTGCAGGATGCTTCGGCCGGCAAGTATACCGAGATCTTCGTCATGGACGCCAAGGGCCTCAATGTCGGCCAGAGCACGCTGACGTCCGACTATTGGCAGGGTGACGAGGACAAGTTCACCATGAGCTTCGGCGCGGGTGCCGATGCGGTCCATATCGGCGAGATCGAGCAGGACGAGAGCACGCAGATCTTCCAGAGCCAGGTCTCGGTGCCGATCAGCGATCCGGCGACCGGCGCGGTCATCGGTGCCGTCACCGTGGGCGTCGACGTCTCCATGCTCTGATCCCTCGCGGCGGCCCTTGGGCCGCCGCCACTCCTTTGCGTCAGGTCCCTCCACCATGTTGAAGCTCACCCTCACCCGCAAGATCGTCGGCCTCGTGCTGCTGGCCCTGGTCGCCGGTTCCGTCATCATCAGCTATGTCGGCACCAGCCAGAATGCGGCGCTGCTGCGGAGCGAGCTGCAGCGGGCCAATGTCACGGTCTCGACCGCCAGCACAGAACAGCTCGCCGGCGGCATCCGCTTCGGCAAGGCCGATGCGGTGCTCACCGCCTATGAGGGGCTCAAGGCCTCGCTGGGAGACCAGTTTGCGGCCGGCGCCAGCTTCGACCTGCAGTCGACCCTGATCGCCACCACGGCCGAAGGATCGGACGACAGTGCGGCCCTGGCCGATATCGCCGCCCGCTCGCTGGCCAGCGGGGCCGTGGAAGCCCGCTCGGAGGGCGCCATTGCCTATGTCGCAGTGCCGGCCCGCTTCGGTCCGGACAAGGCCGTGGTCGGTACCGCCGCCTTTGCCTGGGATATCAGCGACAGCCTCGCGCGGCAGAGCCAGACCATGGTCACCGCGGCCATGGTGGGCGTCGGCGTCATCGCCGTGCTGACCGTCGCGCTCTATTTCTTCATTCGCCTGTCCATTACCGGCCCGCTGCTGGGCCTCGTCCGTGCGGCCACCCAGATCGCGCAGGACCCTGCTTCGGTCGATGACGTTCCGGCCATTGCGCGGGCGGACGAGCTGGGCGAAATGGCCCGCGCCGTGGCGGTGTTCCGCGACAATGGCGTCAAGGTCGGCGAGATGAGCCAGGCCGAAACCGAACAGCGCAGCCGCACCGCCAGCGAGCGCGCCGCCATGATGGCCTCGCTGCGCGCCGCCTTTGGCGAAGTGGTCGATGCCGCCGTTGCCGGTGACTTCAGCCGCCGGGTCGATGCCAGCTTCCCCGATGACGAGCTCAACGAGCTGGCCAGCAGCGTCAACAACCTCGTCGCCACGGTCGATACCGGGCTCGAGGAAACCGGGCGCGTGCTGGCGGCCCTTGCCGATACCAATCTCTCGGTCCGCATGACCGGCAATTATCAGGGCGCGTTCGGCGCGCTCAAGAACAGCACCAACCAGGTGGGCGAGCAGCTGGCCCGGATCGTCACCCAGTTGCGGCAGACCTCGCGCTCGCTCAAGACCGCCACGGGCGAAATCCTCTCGGGCGCCAATGACCTTTCCGAGCGCACGACGCGGCAGGCGGCGACCGTCGAGGAAACCTCGGCAGCCGTCGAGCAGCTGGCCGGCACGGTGGGGCAGAATGCGGCCCATGCCGCCGAGGCCAGCACCAAGGCCGAGGCCGTGCTGCGATCGGCCGACCAGGGCGGCACCATCATGAGCCAGGCCAATGAGGCGATGGAGAAGATCACCGAATCCTCGGCCAAGATCTCCAATATCATCGGACTGATCGACGACATTGCCTTCCAGACTAACCTCCTGGCGCTCAACGCCTCGGTCGAGGCTGCCCGGGCCGGCGATGCCGGCAAGGGCTTTGCCGTGGTGGCCGTGGAAGTGCGGCGCCTGGCGCAATCGGCGGCCGGGGCCTCCGCCGAGATCAAGCAATTGATCGACCGCTCGGTCAGCGAAGTGGCCTCGGGGTCGCGCCTTGTCGCCGAGGCGGCGGAGCGCCTCTCGAGCGTGCGCGATGCTGTGCGCGAGAACAGCAGCCTGCTTGAGGGCATTGCCCAGGCCAGCCGTGAGCAGGCCTCGGCCATCGAAGAGGTCAATATTGCCGTCCGCACCATGGACGAGATGACCCAGCACAATGCCGCCCTGGTCGAAGAAACCAATGCCGCCATCGAGCAGACCGAAGCGCAGGCCAGCGAACTGGACCGCATCGTGGCGGTGTTCAAGCTGGACGAGCCCGCCCTGCAGAAAGCACCCCGCCGGGCCGCCTGACACGGTGCCATGGTTACCGTTTCCTTAGGTATTGGCGCTCATACTGACCCAAAACGGGACGAGGTCTGCAAATGCGGTTTGGCACGATTGTCGGCGGGGTCTGTGGTGCGGTGCTGGTCACCGGCACCTTGCTGATGGGCTCGAGTTACTATGTGGGACGGGCGTTCGAAGAGACCAGCCGGGCATCCTCGGTGCTGATGCAGTCCATGCGCGAACAGATGTTCGCCGATATGATGCATGATGCCATGCGCGGCGTGGTCTATCGCTCGCTCTATGCAGCGACCACCGGCGACGCCGCCATCGCCGCCGAGACCCAGGCTGAAATCGTCGAATATGGCGACAATTTCATCGCCGCCATCGAAGCGCAGAAGGCGCTCGACCTGCCGGCCGATATCCGGCTCGCGCTTGATGATGTGGCGGGCGTGCTGCAGGACTATATCGGTTCGGCGCAGGCCATCGTCGCCCAGACAGGTGCCGACGATGTTGGTGGCGCCAAGGCGGCGCTGGCCGGGTTCGAGACCAGTTTCGGGGCGCTGGAAGGCGCCATGGAGGCCGTCTCGGACACGATCCAGTCCGGCAATGGCCGCAACAATGATGCGGTGGCCTCGGCCATCCAGATGTCGCGCATCGCCAATATCGTGGGCATGGCGATCATCCTGCTGCTGGCTGCCGGCATGCTCGTGCTCAGCCGGCGCTTCGTGGTGGCCCCGATGACCGCCATGACACAGAGCATGCAGGGGCTGGCCGAAGGCCAGCTCGACGTCACCGTGCCGGAGCACCAGCCGGTCAGGGAAATGGCCGCCATGGCCTCGACGCTGGGTGTGTTCCGCGCCGCCCTGCAGAGCCGCGCCGAGTTGGCCGCCAATGCAGATGCCGCGGCCCAGCAGACGGCGCGCCGGGCCAGCCAGTCGCTGCAGCTCAACCGCAGCCTGGCCGATGTGGTGGGCGCTGCCGCCAATGGCGATTTCTCGCGACGGGTCGAGACCAGTTTCGACGATGGCGAATTGCAGGAAGTGGCAGGGGCGGTCAACAACCTGGTGCGTGTGGTCGATACCGGGCTCAGCGAAACCAGCGGCGTGCTGGGCGCCCTGGCCCGGGCCGAGCTCGATCAGCGGGTGCGCGGCAGCTATCAGGGTGCCTTCAGCCAGCTCAAGGACGACACCAATGCGGTGGCGGACCGCCTGACCGAGATCGTCAGCCAGCTGCGCGGCACCTCGGCGGCACTCAAGACTGCCACGGGCGAGATCCTGAGCGGCGCAAACGATCTGTCCGAACGCACCACCAAGCAGGCCGCGACCATCGAGGAAACCTCGGCGGCCATGGAGCAGCTATCCTCGACCGTGGTCGACAATGCCGCCCGGGCCGAGGCGGCCAGCAAGAAAGCCGGCAGCGTCTCGCGTGCGGCCGAAGAGGGGCGCGTCGTGATGCACCAGGCCACCTCCGCCATGGAGCGGATCACCGAGTCCTCGTCCAAGATCTCCAACATCATCGGGCTGATCGACGACATCGCCTTCCAGACAAACCTCTTGGCTTTGAATGCTTCGGTCGAGGCGGCGCGGGCCGGCGATGCCGGCAAGGGCTTTGCCGTGGTGGCGGTGGAAGTGCGTCGTCTGGCGCAATCGGCGGCCGGTGCTTCGGCCGAGATCAAGCAGCTGATCGAGCAGAGCGTGAACGAGGTCGCCGGCGGCTCCCGCCTGGTGTCGGATGCCGCCGAGCGGCTGGCCGACATGCTGGCCTCGGTCATGGACAACCATACCGCTCTCGACGCCATTGCCCGCGCCAGCCGCGAGCAGGCCTCGGCCATCGAAGAGGTCAATGTGGCGGTGCGCCAGATGGACGAAATGACCCAGCACAATGCGGCGCTGGTGGAAGAAACCAACGCCGCCATCGAGCAGACCGAGGGCCAGGCCAGCGAACTGGATCGCCTGGTTGCCGTGTTCCGGCTGGGCGATGCCGGCGCCGGCGCCCGCCGCGCCGCCTAAGACAGGGCGGCGGAGACCAGCGCCTTGGCGTGCAGGTCGGTCGTGTCATAGACCGGCAGCGGGCTGATGGCGTCGTCGATCAGCATGGTGATCTCGGTGCAGCCCAGGATCACCGCCTCGGCGCCGCGCGCAGCGAGGCGCTCGATGGCCGCGATGTAGATGCGGCGGGACTCCTCGCGCACTACGCCGCGGCACAGCTCGTCATAGATGATGCCGTTGAGATTGGTGCGGTCCACATCGGGGATCAGCGCGGTCAGGCCCCGCGCCGTCAGCCGGTCGCGATAGAAGTCCATTTCCATGGTGAAGCGGGTGCCGAGCAGGCCCACAGTCTCAAAGCCGTCCGCCAGCAGGGCGTCGCTGGTGGGGTCGGCGATATGGATGAAGGGCACCGTGATGGCATCGGTGATCTGGTCGGCGATGATATGCATCGTATTGGTGGCCAGCCCGATGACTTCGGCGCCTGCCACTTCGAGATCACGGGCAATCCCGGCCAGCTGCTGGCCCGCGCCCTCCCAGTCGCCGGCCGACTGCATGGCGGCGATCGGGGCGAAATCCACCGAATGGACGATCAGCGGCGCGGAATGAAGGCCGCCCCGCCGCGCGGCGGTCTCCTGGTTGATGACGCGATAGTAATGCGCCGTCGATTCCCAGCTCATGCCGCCGATCAGGCCAATGGTTTTCATGTCAACTGCGCTGAGATTGGTGTTGGGATGAGCCGAAACGGGCGGTCTTCGAGAACCGGTCCGGAGCCTACATCAGGTACGTGAGGACCGGAAGCGCAGGAGATTGCCCGTTGCAGGCCGCCCCAGCGCCAATATCGAAGCCGTTTCAGACGTGGGTAAAGCGCTGGGGAATGTCGGCGAAGGCGGCGACGACCTTCTCATAGGCCTGCTTCTTGAACGGCACGATCAGCGACGGGGTCCGGCTCAGTTTTTCCCAGCGCCAGGCGTCGAACTCGGCGGTATATTTGCCGCCGCCCGGCGCGGAGATGTCGATTTCGCTGTCATTGCCGGTAAAGGCAAAGGCGAACCAGCGCTGGCGCTGGCCGCGATACTTGCCCTTGAGCGCAATGCCCAGCGCCTCATCGGGCAGGTCGTAGTAGATCCATTCCGGCGCCTCGGCCAAAAGGCTCACGGCGGTAATGTTGGTTTCCTCGTGCAGCTCGCGCAAGGCGGCCTTGAGCGGGTCCTCGCCCTTGTCGATGCCACCCTGGGGCATCTGCCAGGGTGCACCCAGCTCGGCGCTGTCCTCGGGGTCGTCCTCGGCCTTGCGCCGGCCGATGAAGACATTGCCGTCGTGGTTGAACACGGCGATCCCCACGCAATCGCGATAGGGCAGGCTTTCACGGTCTGGACGGGCTGGCATGGACAAGGATTCCTACTTCATCAGGGCGCTGGAAGGGACCAGCACGACGCCCCGGGATTGCAGTTCGCGCGACCATTCGGCAATGGCCGCCACCGATATGGGCAGGGCGCTGACAATACCGATTGCGGAGCCGTTCTCCAGCGCCTTGGCCTCAAGGCTGGCAAGCGCTGCGAGAATGGATTGGCGGGCCGGGTTGGCGTCGATCACCAGGTCGGCGCGCGAGAACGGCACCTTGTTGCCGGCCGCCAGCTGGTTGGCCACCGAGCGGTTGGATGAGCCGTCGTCGACATAGCCCAGGCCACGGGCGCCCAGTTCTTCCATGATGGGCGAAAAATCGGTCGCCGCGGCGGTGAAGCGCGCGCCCATATTGTTGATCACCCCGACATAGCCGCCAAAGCGCGACATCAGCCAGAACAGCTTTTCGAGATTGGCGCGCGGCGGCTCGCCGGTCAGCAGCGTCTGCGGGCCGGGATCGTTCTGCGGGAAGTCGAAGGGTTCGAGCGGGATTTCGAGCAGCACTTCATGGCCGGCCGAGCGGGCGGCGGCCACGGTGGTCACCAGCGTCTTGCCATAGGGGGCAAAGGCGAGCGTCACGTCGTCCGGCAGCTGGTCGATGGCGTCGAGCGAACCCTGCTCGTTGATGCCCAGGCCAGTGACGATGATGGCCACCATGGGCAGGCCGCTGGCCACCGCTTCCCCGGCCGGCCGCGCATAGGCGGCAAAGGGGGTGAGGCCGGTGGTCGAGACGCGCGGAATGGGCCCCTCGCTGGTCTCCTCGCTGAGATCGGGCAGGGCGCCGAATATGTCGGGCAGGCCGGTTATGGAATTGGCGCCGGTTGTGCCGGTGGGCACGGCGGTCATGGAGCTGCCGGCGGGAAATTGCTGGGGGTCGGCGGTGATGGTCACCGGGCCGGTGGCGACCTGGTTGGCGATCTCGTTGCTGTTGCGCGTCGAGGTAATGGCCACTTCCTCGCTGGGGCGGCCGCCATTGGGGTCGTCGGTCAGCACCAGGCGCAGCACGAAGGCGACGGCGAGCAGCGCCAGCAGGGCGAACAGGGTCCGCGCGATGGGCATATGCGGCCGCGAACCGGCCTTGCGCTTGCGGCCGGTGAGCGGCGTCGTCAGGTCATTGGCCATGGTTCATGACTTCCGCACGACGAAACAGAGCGGGGGCGTGGCAGCGAATCAGCAGCCCCGCCCCCTGGATTTTCATAACACAGCGGCCCTCGGGCCGGTCATTCCGCCTTGGGCGGGAAGGCCGCGTCGGTCTCCTCGCCCTGCACCAGCCGGATGGCATATTGCAGCTGGGTGTCTTCCGCCTTTTCGGCGGGGACATAGACCGAGGATCCGACGCTGGTCTCTTCCTGGCCTTCAATGGTGATGTGACCGGCCAGGCCTGCCTCGCCGATGATCTCGTCGCGACCCTGGAATTCCTCGGGCACGACCTGCTTGACCTCGATGTCGGGCGTGATGCCCAGCGCCTGGATGGAGCGGTTGTTGGGCGTATAGTAGCGCGCCGTGGTCAGCCGCATGGCGCCGTCCGGCCCCAGCGAGATGATCGACTGGACCGAGCCCTTGCCGAAGGACCTTGTGCCCACCACGGTGGCGCGCTTGTGGTCCTGCAGGGCGCCGGCGACGATTTCGGAGGCCGAGGCCGAGCCGCCATTGATCAGCACCACCAGCGGCACGTCGGCGATCATGGCGTCCAGCGTATCGGGTTGGGCGTCGTAGCGGGCGCTTTCCTCGGCAATGCGGCCGCGCGTCAGCACGACGGCGCCCTGCTTGAGGAAGGCATCGGCGACATAGACCGACTGGTCGACGAGGCCGCCGGGATTGTTGCGCAGGTCGAGAATGATGCCCTTGGGGGCCTCATTGTCACGCGCGGCATAGATGTCCTTGAGGGCCTTTTCGATGCCGACAAAGGCCTGTTCGGAGAAGCGCGAGAGGCGCAGCACGGCGACATCGCCTTCGCCCTCTTCCGCTCCGCCTTCCATGCTCCAGCGCACGGCGCGCATGGCGATGACGGCGCGGGTCAGTTCGAAATCGAGCGGTTCGGCAACGCCTTCGCGGAACACGGTGACATTGATCGAGGTGCCGATCGGTCCGCGCATCTTGGCCACGGCTTCGTCGAGCGTCAGGCCCTGCACCTGCACGCCATCGAGCTCGATGATGAGGTCATTGGCCATGATGCCGGCGCGGGCGGCCGGGGTGTCGTCGATGGGCGAGACCACCTTGATGACGCCCTCTTCCATGGTGACTTCGATGCCCAGGCCGCCGAATTCGCCCGAGGTGTCCTCGCGCATGTCGTCATAGTCGGCGGGCGGCAGATAGCCGGAATGGGGATCGAGCGAGGTCAGCATGCCCTGGATGGCGGCGCGGATCAGCTCCTGCTCATCGGGCGGATCGACATATTCGGCGCGGATGCGGTCGAAGATTTCCCCGAACAGGTTCAGATCGGCATAGATTTCGAGCGGGTCGCGGGAGGCCGCGGCATTTTCTTCGGGCGTCGGCTCGGGCTCTTCGCCGCTGGGGGCGGGCTCGGCGGGGGGCGCCTGCTCTTCGGCGGGGGCCGGAGCCGGCTCTTCCTGGGCGATCAGCAGGCCGGCAGGCAGCGACAGCGCCAGGACGATGGCAGCAACGCGAAGGGGTGTCAGGCGCATGCGGGTTCTATCCACTCTGTGTCGGGGCAGCCCACCATCCGGTCGGATCGATGGGCTCGTTGTTTTGTCGCAGTTCAATATAGAGGGTCGGCTGATCGGCGCCAGCATTGGTGGTGACCGAGCGGCCAATTGTGCGTGAACCCATTGTTCCCAGCGGCATGCCCATCTGCACGAATTGGCCGATGTCCACGGTCACAGTGTCGAGGCCCGCCAACAGGACGGTGTAGGTCTGCCCGGTATTGAGAATGACGATTTGGCCGTAATTGAGGTAGGGACCCTTATAAAGCACCCAGCCATCGGCCGGGGCCACGACCTGCGCATCGGCGCGGGTGACCACCGAAATGCCCTGGCTGATGCCGCCAAAGCCGTCGCCGGCGCCATAGTCGACGACATTGACGCCATTGGCCGGCATGGCGAGATAGCCCCGGGCAGCGCCAAAGGGAATGGCCGGCTCGGTGCGGGCGGTATTGGCCAGGGCCACCTGGATTGCCTCGGGCGTCAGGGTCGGCGCGTCCGGGTCAGCGGCGGCATCGGCTGCGGCGGCCGCGGTCGAGACCGAGGTGACGCGTTCGGACAGCGTGCCGATCAGTTCCTGCAGGGTCGCCGCGCGGGCGGCGAGGGCCTCGGCCTCCGCCTCTTCGGCGGCCAGTTCGGCGCTGCGCATGTCGATGCCCTGCCGGCGGGCGGCAATCAGGGTGGCAATGCGCAGCCTGTCCTCGTCGAGCACGTCATAATTGGCCTTGAGCGTGGCTTCCTCGGCGAGAGCCTGCGCCTTGATATCGGTCAGCGCCTGAAGGTCCGCCGTCACGGCGGCGGCCCGGGCGGTCAGCTGCGGCACGATGGCGGCGATCAGCATGGCGCTGCGGGCCGAGCCCAGCGCATCATCGGGATCGACGATCAGCGCCGGCGGCGGGTTGAGGCTGATGCGCTCGAGTGCGGCCAGCACATTGGCGATCTCGGCATTGGAGCCGTCCAGCCGCCCGCGCACTTCGAGCTCGGAGACGATCAGCTCGGACAGGCGCTCCTCGACATCTGCGACCTCGATCTCGGCCAGCTTGACGCGTTGGGCGGCGGCGATCAGGGCGGCGTTCTGCCTCGTGCGGTCGCCCTCCATCTCGGCAATCTCGGCCTTGAGCGCATCGATGCGCTCCTGGGTCAGCGAAATGGTGGCTTCCACCGCTTCGAGGTCGGCCGGGGTGGGTGGCGCTTCGGCAGGCGGGGTGGCCGGGTCCGTCGCCGCAGGGGCTGCCGGCTCGGACACGGTGCCGCGCAAGGGCACGTCGACCGGGGCTTCGGGCGGCGCTTGGGTGGCAGCCGGCGGCGTCTCGGTCTGGGCGAGCAGGGGCAAGGTCGAGGCGCCCGCCAGCAGCAGGCCGGCCAGCAGCACACCCAGTCTCTTGCCCGGCCGCAACGCCATGACCACTCCCGCAGGGGCGCGATGCGCCCGAATCAATGGCGGCACCATAGCAAGCTGCCGGAAAACCGCAGGTTAACGTTGCTTAACCATGCTGTGATGGCGTGGCCTCAATCGCCGCGGTGATAGGGATGGCCGGACAGGATTGTGGTGGTCCGGTAAAGCTGTTCGGCCAGCATGATGCGGACCAGCTGGTGCGGCCAGACCATGGGCGAAAAGCTCAGCACCAGGTCGGCGGTCGCCACCAGACCCGGATCGATGCCGTCCGCGCCGCCGATGACAAAGTTCACCGCCGGGCGGCCATCGTCGCGCCAGCGGCCGATCTGGCTGGCAAGGGCCTCCGAGCCGATGGCCTTGCCGCGCTCGTCCAGCGCCACGACAATGCCCTCGGGCAGGGCGGCGCGCAACGCCTTGGCCTCGTCAGCCTTGCGGCTGGCCGAGGACGAGGCGCGCGATTCGCTCAGTTCAATGACGTCGAAGCCGGTCAAGGCCAGCGGCTTGCCGCCGCCGGTGGCACGATCGAGATAGCGGGCGACCAATTCCCGCTCCGGCCCGGCCTTCATCCGGCCGACAGCCGCGATCGTGATGCGCATCGAGACAGCCTAGTGGGCGTCGGCGGCGAAATCGGCCTGCCACATCTTCTCGATATTGTAGAATTCGCGCACTTCGGGGCGGAAGATGTGGACGATGACATCGCCGGCATCGACCAGGACCCAATCGCAATGGGGCAGGCCCTCGATACGCGGCTTGCCATAGCCGGCGTCGCGCAGGGCGGTGACCATCTGGTCGGCCACGGCACCGACATGGCGCTGCGAACGGCCGGACGCCACGACCATATGGTCGGCGAGCGAGGATTTGCCGGTAATGTCCACGGCAACGACTTCCTCGGCCTTGGCATCGTCAAGGCAATCAAGGATCACTTCGATCATGGGGCGTTCGGGCGTGGCCGGGGGCGTAGAGACGGTGTTCTCGGGCAGCGCGGCCATCAGCAATGGCCTTCCGCCCATGCCAGTGCATGGGTCATGCGTGGGGTCAGCATCCTTGGTTGTTGATCGGAATGTTGCAGGCGTTTGGTAAACGGCAAGCAGTCAGTTCCTGTTCCGGTGACGTTTATCACACAAAGGCAATATGCGCCTTCGGTGGCAATTTCGCAAGATTGGGCATTCATTTTGGCTTAACCGGTTGCCGTCTTGCCCTGATGGCGGACGAGGAGAGCGGGGATTGGCGGCCATGCAGGTAGACCCAGGCGGGTGGCGCCAGGCCTGCCAGGATGGGCGCATCCTCCTCGTCGATGCGCCAGCGGGCCAGCGCCGTGGCCGCCATCGAGACGGGCGCGCGGCGGCTCGAACCGGGGCGGACATAGATGGCCAGCGGCACCATGGCGGCGATATCGCGCCAGCGTTCCCAGCGGTTGAAATCCACCAGGTTGTCGGCGCCCATGATCCAGACGAAGCGCCGGTCGGGCATGGCGCCGGTCAGGTAGCGGATGGTCTGCCACGAATAGGTAAAGCCCTGCGCCGCCTCGAAGCCGGTGACGCGGACGCGCGGATTGTCGAGCAGGGCGCGGGCGGCCAGCACGCGGTCGGCGAGTGGCGCCAGGTCGTTGTGGTTCTTGAGCGGATTGCCCGGCGTCACCAGCACCCAGACCGCGTCGAGCTCGAGCCGCCGCATGGTCTCCTCGATGACCAGGCGATGGCCCTCGTGGATCGGGTTGAAGCTGCCGCCAAACAGCCCGATGCGCATGCCGGCGCCGGAGGGTGGCAGTTCAGTAATGCCGGGAAGGCGGATGGGATGGCGCAGGGTCAAAAGGGTCAGGGTCTCGTCTGGCCATTGCCGCGGATGCGGTATTTGAAGCTGGTGAGTTGTTCGACGCCGACAGGCCCGCGCGCATGCATCTTGCCGGTGGCAATGCCGATCTCGCCGCCAAAGCCGAATTCGCCGCCATCGGCAAACTGGGTCGAGGCATTATGGACGAGGATGGCGGAGTCGATCTCGTTAAAGAATTTCTCGACCGCTGCCGGGTCCTCGGCGATGATCGCCTCGGTATGGTGGCTAGAATAGTGCTCGATATGGGCGATGGCGGCCTCGAGACTGTCGACGATCTTCACCGAAATGATGGCGTCCTCATATTCGGTGCGCCAGTCCTGCTCGGTGGCCGGCTTGGCCGTGGGTATCGCGGCCATGACCGTGTCGTCACCGCGGATCTCGCAGCCCTTGGCAATCAGCGCCTCGATGATGGGCTTGAGGTGGGTCGTCACCACATCCTTGTGCACCAGCAGCGTCTCGGCGGCGCCGCAAATGCCGGTGCGGCGCATCTTGGCGTTGAGCGTTACGTTGACCGCCTTTTCGAGGTCAGCGCTCTTGTCGATATAGACATGCACCAGCCCTTCGAGATGGGCAAAGACCGGCACGCGCGCCTCGTCCTGCACGCGGGCCACCAGCGTCTTGCCGCCGCGCGGTACGATGACATCGATATTGCCGTCGAGGCCCTTGAGCATTTCGCCGACTGCTGCGCGGTCGGTGGTGGGCACAAGCTGCAGGCATTCCACCGGCAAGCGTGCAGCATGCAGGCCATCGAGCATGCAGTCGACAATGGCTTGGCTGGAGTGAAAGCTGTCGCTGCCGCCGCGCAGGATCACCGCATTGCCCGACTTGATGCAGAGAGCCCCCGCATCGGCAGTGACATTGGGGCGGCTTTCAAAGATCACGCCGATGACGCCGAGCGGCGTGCGCACGCGCTCGATATGCAGCCCATTGGGCCGGTCCCATTCGGCAATGGTGGCGCCGACCGGGTCGGGCAGCTCGGCAATGGTCTTCACGGCCTGGACAATGCCGTCGATGCGCGCATCGGTCAAAAGCAGGCGGTCGAGAAAGGCCTTGGAAATGCCCTTGGCCTCGGCGGCGGCCATGTCCTTGGCATTGGCCGTGAGGATCGCCTTGCGATGCGCATTGATGGCGCCGGCGGCAACGGTCAGCGCGGTGCGCTTCTGCTCGGGCGTGGCAATGGCCAGGGCCCTGGCGCCGATGCGGGCGTTGCGGCCGATTTCGGCCATGATGCCGGAAACGGATGTAGCGGCTTCAGCCAAGCTCATGGCTTTCCTCCTTGGCGCCCACCAGCACCAGATTGTCGCGATGTACCAGGGCGGCGCGGTTGCCGGCGCCGAGCAGTTCCACCACGGCGTCGCTGCGCTTGCCCATGACCAGCCGGGCTTCGTCGCTGTCGAGACCAACCAGGGCGCGGGCGATTTCAACACCATCGGGATTGGTGATGGCAATGGCATCGCCGCGCTCGAATTCGCCGGTCACCCTGGTGACGCCGATCGGCAGCAGCGACTTGCCGGTCAGCAGCGCGCGTGCGGCGCCGGCATCGACCTGCAGCGTGCCCGATACGGCCAGCGTACCCATGATCCAGCGCTTGCGCGCCTGGGCGCGGCTCTGGGCGGGATGAAACAGAGTGTGCCGGCCGCCCTCGGTCAGGGCCTTGAGCGGATGGGAATCGGTGCCCTTGGCGATGATCATGGCGGTGCCGGCCTGGGTCGCGATCTTGCCGGCTTCGACCTTGGTGGTCATGCCCCCGCGCGAGAGGTGGCTGGCGGCGCCACCGGCCATGGCCTCGATGGCGGGGGTGATCGCCCTGATCACCGGCAGATGCTCGGCATTGGGGTCCCTGGCCGGCGGGGCGGTATAGAGCCCATCGACATCGCTGAGCAGCACCAGGCAATCGGCCTCGATCATCGTGGCGACGCGGGCCGAGAGGCGGTCATTGTCGCCATAGCGGATCTCGGCGGTGGCGACGCTGTCATTCTCGTTGATGATGGGAATGGCGCCCAGGCCCAGCAGGGTGGCGATGGTGGTGCGCGCGTTGAGGTAGTAGCGCCGCTCCTCGGTGATATTGGGCGTGATCAGGATCTGCCCGGTGACGATGCCATGCCGGCCCAGCGCCTCGGCCCAGGCCTGGCTCAGCGCAATCTGCCCGGCACTGGCGGCGGCCTGGCTCTGCTCCAGCGTCAGCGCCACGGCGCTGAGGCCGAGCAGGCCGCGCCCCAGAGCAATGGCGCCCGAGGAGACGATCACCACGTCGCAGCCGCCGGCCTTGAGCGACGCGATATCGGCCGCGAGGTCCGCCAGCCAGCCGGCGCGCAGCCGCCCCGACTTGTCCACAAGCAGGGCCGAGCCGATCTTGATGGTCAGGCGCTTATAGGGCGCGAGGGCGTTCATCTTGCCAGATACTCGATCCCTTCACCTCTCCCTTTGGGGGAGAGGTCGGCGCGCAGCGCCGGGTGAGGGGGCCTTACCCCAGCACTGCACCTGGAAAAGGCCCCCTCACCCGACCCAAGAGGGTCGACCTCTCCCCCGAAGGGAGAGGTAAGGCAGGTCCAGCGCAGGCTCATCACGGCGCCCAATTGGGTTCGGCCTTCCGCCGCGCAGCTTCCAACTTGGCGGCCTTGGTGGCGTCCAGCGTCTCGATCACGCCATAGAGCACCATGTCGGTGCCCTTGCCGGTCACGCCGGAGACCAGCAGCACATCCTGCTTGCTGGCCTTCTTGAGCACCTTGAGCTTTTCCTTGAGATCGTCCGGCTCGATGGCGTCGATCTTGTTGAGCACCACGATTTCGGGCTTTTCGGCCAGCCGCTCGTCATAGGCGGCCAGTTCGGAGCGGATGGTCTTGTAGGCCTGCTTGACGTCGTCCTGGGTGCCATCGATCAGGTGGATCAGCACGCCGCAGCGCTCGACATGGCCCAGGAACCGGTCCCCGATGCCGGCGCCTTCGCTGGCGCCCTCGATCAGGCCGGGAATATCGGCCAGCACGAAATCGCGCTCGCCGATCGACACCACACCCAGATTGGGATGGAGCGTGGTGAAGGGATAGTCGGCGATCTTGGGCTTGGCGGCCGAGACGGCAGCCAGGAAGGTCGACTTGCCGGCATTGGGCAGGCCGACGAGGCCCGCATCGGCGATCAGCTTCAAACGCAGCCAGATCCACTTTTCCACGCCGACCTGGCCGGGATTGGCATGGCGCGGCGCCTGGTTCGAGCTAGTCTTGAAATGGGCATTGCCGAAGCCGCCATTGCCGCCCGAGAGCAGCACGACGCGCTGGCCCACCTCGGTCATGTCGGCGATCAGCGTCTCGTTGTCGTCCTCGAACACCTGGGTGCCCACGGGTACGCGCAGAATGGTGTCTTCGCCATCGGCGCCGGTGCGCTGCTTGCCCATGCCATGGGTGCCGGTCTTGGCCTTGAAATGCTGCTGGTAGCGATAGTCGATCAGCGTATTGAGGCCGTCGACGCATTCGATGATGACATCGCCGCCCCGTCCGCCATTGCCGCCATTGGGCCCGCCGAACTCGACGAATTTTTCGCGCAGGAACGAGACGGCGCCGGCGCCGCCATCGCCGGAGCGAACATAGACCTTGGCCTGGTCGAGGAACTTCATTTTTCTCTGGCCTTCCAGACGCCATGCGTCAGTTTGGTGTCGATATGCTCCACCTCGGCGCCGCGCGCAAGGCAGAGCAGGGTAGAGCGCCCGGTTTGGGTAAATCCGAGCTTGTTTTGAATGGCGAGCGAAGCCGCGTTGAAATGGAAGACGCCCGAATAGACGGTGTCCGCCCCGGTGGCCTCGAAAAACCAGTCGAGGCTGGCCGTAACCGCCTCCGTCATGATGCCGCGGCCCCAGAAGGGCTGGCCCAGCCAATAGCCGATGATCGGGCCCTGCGCTCCCCGATGGAAGCCGACATGGCCGGCAAAACCGGCGCCAGGCAGTTCGATGGAGAAATTGGTCTCCTCGACCGGCAGGTTGGGCCGGCGCGTGCGCAGCCAGGCCTTGGCATCACTGAGATGGTACGGAAAGGGCACGCGCGCAAGATTGCCGGCCACTTCGAAATCGTTGAGATAGCGGGCAATCGGCTCGGCGTCGCCCAATTGGGCCGGACGCAGGATGAAGCGGGGCGTGCGCAGCGTCACATTCATGTTGCCTGCCACTCCATCACGAGGAGGGGCTTGCCGCGATGGCGCTCGACCACGCCCTGCGTGCGTTCCTTCACGAGGAAACCGGCTTTTTCCAGCACGCGGATCGAGGCCGGATTGCTCTCCAGCACCCGCGCGCCGATCCGGGCGAAACCGGGCAGCTGGCGCAGCGCAGCGAGCAGGCCGATCACGGCCTCCCCGGCATAGCCCTGGCCCCAATGGGGTTCGCCCAGCCAGTAGCCGAGCTCGGGCGGCTTGCCGGCGGCGAACTTGAACAGGATGGTCCCCATGAAGCGGTCATCCGCACCGGCTATGGCATAGGCCCTGAGGTCGGGCTTGCCGGTTGCCTGGGCGATGAAGTCGCGGCCATCGCGCTCCCCATAGGGGAAGGGCAGGGTGGCGGTGGTCTCGACCATTTTGGGATTGTTGGCCATGGCCACGATATCGGCAAGGTCCGACGCCACCGGCGCCCGCAGGGTCAGGCGTTCGGTGCGGACGGTGGCGGGCAGGGCATGGTCAATGGTCATCGCGATCCTCGCAACTGCCAGTCCTGGCGCGACAATGTGGTCACCACATGCTCGACATTGTGCTGCAGGGTCTGGCTGAACCGCATCTCGCGGCGCATCGGCACGAAGCCGAGCTTGCTCTGCACGGCGAGCGAGGCGGCATTGTTGTGATGGGCGCTGGAGGCGACGGCCTGCGCATGGGTGCCGGCAAAGTGCCAGTCCAGCAGGGCCGTGGCGGCCTCGGTGACGTAGCCGCGGTTCCAGTGCGGCCGGGCGATCCAGAAGCCGAGCTCATTGATCAGCGAGACGCAGCCGATGACGCCAGTGCCGGGCAGTTCGATGACCAGCATGGATCGCTCCGGCGTGGCCGGCCGGGCCTGGCGCAGCCAGTCGACCGCCATGGCCAGCGTATAGGGATAGGGCACGGGCGTCAGGAACCGCGCGACCTCGTATTCGCCGACGCCCAGGGCATAGAGCGGGGCATCGTCCAGCGTGGCGTCGCGCAGGATCAGCCGCTTGGTGGCGATGGGCGTCATCTGTCGAACTCCAGCCGCATCAGCGCCAGGCGACGTCCGGCGAGGTTTCCCTCCTTGTCGGTGCCTTCGCCGATGATGGTGAAGCCAGCCTTGCGCAGCACATTATGCGACGGGGTATTGGTCAGCAGGGCCCGCGAGCGCAGGGCGGGAATGCCGGCCACTTTCGCCGCCGCGACCACCGCCCGGGCCGCCTCGCTGGCATAGCCCCGGCCCCAGAACGCTTCGCCCAGCCAATAGCCCAGCTCCGGCAGGGTTCCCGCCTCGAAGCGCAGGCCGACGACGCCCATGAAGACGCCGTGCTCAAGGATGGCGTAGCAGCGCTCGTCGGGGCTCGTCACCACCTGCTCGATGAAGAACAGCGCATCCGCCTCGGTATAGGGAAAGGGCAGGCGCGACATGACGTCGTGGATGCGCGCATTATTGGCCAGCCGGGCGATGTCGGGGACATGCGACAGGGTCGGCGTAGTCAGCAGCAGGCGGTCCGTCGTCATTGTGGCGGGCAGGCGGTCCTTCATGCTGTTCATTTGACGTTCATCCAGGTGGCGAAAATGCGAAAAGGGGAACCGGCAAACCGGTTCCCCTTTGTCAAATTTCGCATTGTCGCGAACACGAGCCGGGGAACGGGTCACCGGCTGGTTCGATTGACCTGCCGGGTTATTCGGCGGCCTTGGCCGGGTCGACGGAAACAAACACCTGCGAATTCGCACGGGTTCGGAACGACACGTTGCCATCGACGAGCGCATAGATGGTGTGATCCTTGCCCAGGCCAACGCCCGTGCCGGGATGCCACTTGGTGCCGCGCTGGCGGATGATGATGTTGCCGGCGATGACAGTCTCGCCGCCGAACTTCTTCACGCCGAGACGACGGCCAGCGGTGTCACGACCGTTGCGGGATGAACCGCCTGCTTTTTTGTGTGCCATCTCTGGAGCTCCTTATTCCTTGTCGGCCTTGGGTGCGGCCTTCTTGGCCGGGGCCTTCTTTGCCGGCTTTTCAGCAGCGGCTTCGGTGGTCTCGGCAGCGGCCTTCTTGGGGGCAGCAGCCTTCTTCGCCGGTGCCTTGGTCGGAGCCTCGGCGGTTTCCGCAGCGGCGGCCTTGGGGGCAGCAGCCTTGGTTGCCTTCTTGGCCGGAGCGGCTTCGCTCACGGTCTCGGTCGGCTTGGCAATGCCGGCAGCCTTGATGGTCGGCTTGGCGCCGCCGGTCAGGATTTCGGTGATGCGCACGGTCGAGAGCAGCTGGCGGTGGCCATTGCGGCGGCGATAATTGTGGCGACGGTTCTTCTTGAAGATGATGACCGTCTTCTGCTTGCGGGTCTCGAGCAGTTCGGCAGCGACGAGCGCGCCTTCGACGAGCGGAGCACCCACTTCGCCGTCAATCATCAGCACCTGGTCGAAGGTGACGATGGTGCCGGCTTCGGCATCGAGCTTTTCAATCTTGAGAACGTCGTTGGCGGCAACCTTGTACTGCTTGCCACCGGTCTTGATCACGGCGAAAGTCATAGCTTAACCGGGAGCGTCAAACGCCCGGTCCCATTGTGTCGCGCTCTGTGGCGCCGCAGGTATAAGCCCAGATCCTGCGGTCTTCTTGCGTGCTGCCGGCGATCAAACCGGCGGGCAGCCTCGAACAGCGTTTTCAAACAAAGGAAGCGCGCCAGGCAAGCTGGCACGCGTTCCGGGGGCGCTTATCGGGGCAAATGCCCCAAGAGTCAAGCGTTGCGGCGCGCTCAGGCGCCGTTGGGATACCAGTTGCGCAGCCGCACTTCGGTCTCGGCTCCAACGCCCGCTTCCAGCACCGACAGGTCGCTGTCGCCGTAGTGATAGGGGTAGACGATGGCCGGCTTGAAGGTGTTGACCGCGTCCAGGGCCTGCTCGGGCGTCATGGTATAGGGCAGGTTCATCGGCAGGAAGGCGACAGCGATATCGGTCAAGGCCAGCATGTCGGGGGTCGGTTCGGTGTCGCCCGCCACATAGACCTGCTTGTCGCCCAGGGTCAGCACATAGCCATTGCCCACGCCGACCGGGTGATAGTTCATGCGGTCTTCGGTAATGTTATGGGCCGCAATGGCGCGGATGGCGATGCCGTTGAGGCTGCCTTCGGCACCATTGGCGAGCGCGGTGGCATTGCCCTTGAGACCCTCGGGCAGCTTGTCGAACACTTCCTGGCTGGTGATGATCGGGGCCGACGCGGCGATCGCTTCCAGCGTGGGCAGGTCGAAATGATCGCCATGGCCATGGGTGATGAGGATGCCGGTGGGGGCGGGCAGCCCCTCATAGCGCTCTGCGCCACCGACGGGATCGACATAGATCACCTCGGCGCCGAAGCCGAGCAGCAGGCTGGCATGATCGACCGGATGGATGATGATATCACCATCGGCGGTCGCAACTGCATCTCCGTCCAATCCAGCTTCTCCCTGCGCCCAGGCGGGCATGAAGGCCGCAGTCCCCAGAGACACGAGCGGCAGTGTTGCCATGCCGACAACCACGTCACGACGCTTTACCATTGTCTTCTCCCTTGTGATCTTTGCGTTCCTTGAACGCAAGCGCGGGGAGAGCAGTTCAGCAATGCACGAAATCGTGACGGTAGCCCGCCTGCCGCGCCGAAAGACGCTGCCGCAGGGCCTGCGCCGTGCCGGTCTCCTGCCCGATCACGGCCGGCTTGTGCAGGGCCGTCCAGGTCGCCAGCGACCAGTCGGGAGCCGACGCGATCGGAATGGCGGGAAGATAGGTATCGAGCAAGAGCTGCTCCCCGCCTACGCGGATCATGATGGCCTCGCGGCGATATTCGTCGCCCTCAAAGGCGTCCAGCACCGCCAGATCCAGCGGAGAGAGGTCCGCGACCACGAGGCCTCTTGCGGCTGTGTCGGGGGCGCGGATCAGCGCCGGATAGACCCGGCCGGGATAGAAGACCGCGCGGTATCCCGGTGCGGTGGCCGCCTCGAGGCGCGAGAGGTCCACCGGCCGCCCCAGCACGGCGCCCAGCACGTCGGGATCCTGCAAGGTGCCATAGACGAAAAGCATGGGAGAGCTGCCAAGCGTGATGAAAGGTCACAAGAGGTGTTGCGAGCCAACTATTGCTATGTCATAAGCCCGGCCGTGTCGACCAGCCGGACCCCGCCAGGGGACCTCATCGATCTCGCGGAGAGATGGCAGAGTGGTTGAATGCACCGCACTCGAAATGCGGCATAGGGGCAACTCTATCGGGGGTTCGAATCCCTCTCTCTCCGCCACATCTTTCATAAAATCATTATTTTTCAGTTATTTAAAGCGGGTTGGCCAGGCCTGCCCTATCGTGGGCCCTATCGGTGGCGTTTGGAGCTTTGTAGGCTGGGTCGGTTTTTTGGGGGCTGCAACTATGCCTTGTTGGGCGATCGAACAGGGGCCTGGCAGCTTTGGGAGCCAGAAGCAGGCGCACCAGTGGTATACGCTACCGGGCAGGCATGGGGGCAGGCAACGATGAGTCGACCATCCAAGAAGCATCACTTCGTTCCCCAAGCCCAGCTTCGGCACTTTGCGGCCGATCCACAACGGCGCTCGATTTACGTTTTCGCCAAGAGGTCCGACCGGTCCTTTCTGACGTCGATTGCCAATGCCGGTTCCGAGAACGACTTCAATACGGTGAGCCTTGGCGACAGCAAATGGAACTTCGAGGACCTGTTCCAGGAGTTTGATGCGCGTACTGCTCGCCTCGTCGCCGAAATCGTCTCGCGGCGATCGCTGGCGTGGATGACGGCGGATGATCGTATCGCGCTCGCCGATTTCTTCGCGACCCAGATGCTGCGGACGCATTTCAGCCGAATAACACCGAAATATTTGGCAGGGCAATTGCGGGAGATGACGCGCCAGGTCGGCTATGATCCGGACGCCGATCCGCAAATGGCGATGCTCTCCGATGCGGCAGTGAAACTGGGGGCCGTCAGGGCGTTCCTTGATCGTCAAGATCACACCGTCGCGCTGCTTCGTCTTCATCCCGCTCTCTATGCGAGCGATGGCGAGCATCGCTTCATCATCTCGGACCATCCCGTCAGTCGCATCAACGCCTTCCCCTACGGGGATGTCGGGCTCACCTCGCCGGGCGTCGTGGTGATGCTGCCGGTTTCACCTGGTTTGACGCTTGCGCTGCACTGCCCGACGATCGTCCAGCGCTACGAACTGGCGGCGAGTGCGGATCTGGAGCCTGAGCGCAAGGCAAGAATGATCGGCTATCGGGATGGTCTGCGGTCAGGCGAGCCGATCGGTATCGACGGCGATATGGTGCGCACCCTCAACCGTCTCCAGGTCTCGCAAAGCGCCGGCTATCTCTATGCCGAGACCGATGCGTTCGATTTCGCACGCGAGATGCTGCGGGAGGATGGCGACCTGCGGAGCGTAGAGACGCATACCGAGCTCGGCGAGCTGGGGCATGCGCCCCCTCCGAGACTGGGCATGCCCGCGGGCATGCACCTCGTCATCTTCGGATCCCTCGATCACTGCACGCTGGCGATTGAAGAGATCGACGAGGCGGGTGAGGGCCTGACGGCACGGACCAGGCAGGTCGATCTGCTCGCGCAGGTCGCTGCCGACAAGGGGATGTTGCGGGTCGAGCTTTATGTCGATCGGCGGGTAAGGCGTGGAATGAACCAGGTGATGGTCGAGCGTTTTGGCGCACCGGCATCCGGCTGGTTTCGCGTCGTCCATCGCGATCCGAGCCTGAGATCACTCAGCGTTCAGCTCGATGCCGAGCGCCGTTGAGATCGTCCGGAGGGGACAAATGGCTTCAGGATCCGGTCGAGATCGGCGTAGGTGAAGGCCGGGGCGCGGCCGATAAGGAACGACGGCGCGAACACGTCGATCACTTGCTGCCCTGGTTTGAAAGATTCGCGTATCCTTTGCCGGGCCTGTTTCAGTTGTGCGCTGGAAGGGTTCACGATGCCGTCGCGTTGCAGAACGGCCGTGACCATGCGCTCCAGGCGGTCCTGCCGCAGGCGCCCGATGCAGTAGGTGCGAATGTATCGCAGCAGCGATTGCAGGAACAAACCCTGGCAATGGAACGACTGCATGGCCGCGCCGAGGGTCGCGTCGAAGGCAGCGGTCACATTCGCGGTGCGGTTCATCTCCCGATAGAAGGCCAGTGTTTGCGCCTCGAGGAACCCAACGCTGATTTCTGCGGGCGGCGCACAGAAGAGATAAGACGGCACGGGTCGCTTCAGGCTCACCTGCCTATAGAGATGCAGCCCGAAACACAGAGCAAAGATTGAGGTGAGATTGTTGCCCGTCGCAACATTGAGGGCCCGGAGATCTTCGATGACCTCGACCCAGCCGACACGCTCGCCGCTTGGCGCAAGCAGGAGCCCGTCGGCGGCCGTTCCGTGAGCGTCGACATGGAGCACCGGCCTCAGTCCCTGGTCGGCCTTCGTGGTCAACTGCTTGAAGAGCTCGCTCAGTTCGGCACGATCTCGAACCGCATACTCGAAGACGGGGAAACCGCCAGCGGTGGCGAGGCCCTCAAGGTCTTCGAGGATGCGTCGGCTCGGACCCATCTCGCTTTCCGGGAGCGAGTGGATCCAGACGATCGCGTTGGTCTGCAGCGTTTCCGAGATCGTGAGTGCGGTGTCCGAATACGATATCATTGCGGCTTGAGGCCTCGTCTTGTTTTGATGCCTGCTTGCTGGGCCTCAGACATACCGGGGTTGGCCGAGAAGGGTGGAAAGCTCAAGGCGATCGCTTAGCCCGGCGGCAGCCACATGTTGAGCGACGGTGGCGCGCTCGGCCTCGGTTGTGGTTGAGCCGAGCACGATGCGTTCAATCAGAGTGGGAAGATCGACGTCGACGAGGATGCCGTGTTCGGGAACCCGGACGCCAAATTCCTCGGCCATTCGAACGGAGATCGCGAGCCGATACTCCCGTTCCCACTCAAAGGCCCGGTGCTTGAAGAAGAAGCGGTCGAGCATGGCGACGCCGCGCATCCGGATCTGGGTCAGGTCGACATATTGGACCGGGCCTCCCCACAGATCTTCGACGCCGTATTCCGGTTTCAGCCGGAAGGGTTTGAATGCGGCGGCCATACGATCGGGCGTCGTGCAGATCGCGATGCCCTTGTGCTCGCCCGCATAGAGCTTCCACATCGCGTCGCTCTCATAGGCCGCACGGTGCCAGCAAGTGATCTTGGTCAACCGTTTGAGCCCAAAGAAGGCCCGCTCCACGCTCTCCATTTCGGCGTAGCGTGGATCGAGCGGCGGCACGTTCAACTGGACGGCGACGGCCCCTTCGAACGGATCGATAAACTGGTTTGCTGACGCGAAATAGAGTCGGCTCTCCGCGAGTGTTGAAAGAAAGCGCTCGGGTCGAAAGTATTTCCAAAGCGTCTCGTTGCCCTCAACATCAATATCGCCAACCTTGCGCAAGATTACCCCCAACACTCGAGCGACGCGGAGCGCACAGCTCAAAAATTCCCGGCAGCACCGCTGCTTGGCGTGGATTTCACAATGTCCGTCAGGAGCTCGTCGATGCTGCCGGCCGATGTTGCAAGCCTTCCGTCGACAACATGTGGAAGGTTGTTCTCTTCTTCATAGCCATAGCTGGCCTCGAATTCCTCAATGGCTTCCCCCGCCAGCGGGACGCCTCGTTTCTTCAGGCGCTCGTATGCAGCAACGACGAAGTTGAACAGAGCCGGGTTGATGTTCACTACCGGACCATACCAGTGGAACATCTGTTGGCAGGCTTGGCGAGCCTCCTTCTGATACCGCTTTGTCGTCTCTATCGCCGCGACGACGTTGTCGCTTGGGACGAGGCAAAACGTCATCAGATCCGTCGTTATCGGGTAGCCGCCGATCGGAATGAGCCTGACGACGTGCCGCAGTTCCTGCTGATGGTGGAAGTAGTTGCGAAGGCACTTGAGCGCCGCAAATTCCTGGACGTCGAAGAAATCGGCAGCAGCCCCAACCTTCAGTCGATCGTTGAGACTGTGCGCCGCCTCCAGGAGCGAAAACAGCGTGTCGCGGCTCGGGGAGACGCAATGCGTGTGGTACAGCCGAAAGAACCTTTCGGACGCTGCGCCGACATTGTGCAAATCGACTTCTTCTGTCACGCAGAGGCTCCAATCAAATACGCACGTCATCGAGGCCGCCATTCGCGGCATTCTGGTCCAAGGCCTGCGACGAACCGCGTTGGAGCAGCTCGCTCAGGAAGGCATCCTGGCTTTCTGGAGGCGACGGTGAGGTTGCTGCGCTGATCAGGGCGCAGACGCATCGACGCGCAAGCCGTCGGGCATCCAGTCGAACCTGACTCGGTATGTCCTGCATCACTTGGCCATGAAGGAAATCACTTCTCGCCTTGAAAAGCGCGAAGTATCGCTCGCCAGCGGAGGCATCGTCTAGGAGGGCCGCCAGGCGCCATGCGACCCGGGCTGTCGCGCCCTGGCGCTGTTGTCCGGTGATTTTCGGACGCTTCCTTGGGTAATGGTCGATCGGTTGTCCCAGCGCTGCCTCGATTACGGTGACATGCGCGAGAAATTCATCGATCCGGTCACCGGCGAACGCCCTGATGGCGAAGTGCTCGATCGGGCCATGAAATAGGGGGGACCGTCGAGCCTCAATCAGCTCAGTCCAAGCCGCATCATCCAGATAGGCCGTTTGGGCGATCGCGGCGTTGGTCAGGGGCAACCGCGTGGGTCGTTCAGCCTCAACCATGGCACCGTCCGTATCTTCGTAGAAGTCCGGCTCCCAAGACAATGTGTCGGCATCAGGCGGCATCGGTTGGCGCGCAAAAAGGTCGTCCGACAGCGTATGGACCCATGGCACGCGAAAGGGACGCCAATCCAAGTCGGAATAGCTTGTGATATCCTCCCAAGGCGCCGTCAGTAGCGCGAAGAGCGCGGCTTCCACCGGAGCGGGGAAGTTCCTTTTGTGCGGTTCGATCCGCCCGAAATCTTGTCGCAGATCGACGAACAGTCCAGGGAGAACGCGGCCGCCAGGTTTTCCGGGGAGAACCACGATCTCCTCGACGACGAGCCACGCAAAGCGGCTGAATCGCTGGCTGTCGAAATGCCAGCCGGGCCGTCCTCGTGACAAGCCATCGGGGTCGAGGAGATCGCTCAGCTCCTCAGCCGTGAAGTTTCGAATGGCATTGGGTCCAAACCGCAGTTCGGGAACATCATCGCCGAGATCAAGCGGACAGAGATGAAGTAGGTGCGCTTCCGTTTGCCTGAAGGCTTGGTCAAGGCGGGCCGCTGCGATAGCGGGGGAGACAGCAAAGCGGGCTGGAGCGTCGTCGCTCCAGCGAAATCCGAGACCGTAGAGAGCCTGGCTGAGGGCGAGGTTCACGGCTTCCTTCGACCCCGCTGATTGATAGAGCAGCTGGCAGCTTTCCCGTAGCCTCACAAATGCGGGGGCCGCATATAGATTGCCAGCCACCGGACCATGGTGACGCCACAGAGCGTCGACCGCGGACGCTAGCTCAAAGGGGAGCGAGTTGTTCAGGACGCGAACTCCTTGTGGCTATCGGACGCTGTCCGGGTGCGGTGGGTCAAATAATGTAGGGTGCGGCGAGTTGAAATGTCACGGCTACGGTGCGCATTAGGAGTAGATGTGTGCGATCGATCGTTCCCATTGTGGGCGGATCGCGCTGATCCCCGTCGACAATGGCCTCGAACTCATGTGCCATCAAAAATGCGCTGACCTGTTATTCGACGACCGGCACGGGAATTCCCGCCGGCTCACACCGGAACAGCGCAGCGACGCACGTGGCCGAGCCTTTGACAGGAAGGTCCTCTTTCTGGGAGAGCTCGGGCACATTCCGCCCGATCAGGTCCGGGCGATGGCGATCCTGCACGAGTACAGGAACCAACTCTATCATATCGGGCTCCGCGACGATCCGATCATCGGCCAGCTCTCGCACCTCTATTTCCGCCTGACTGCTGGACTGCTCGAGTCGCTCCTTGGCGCGGAGCGCCATCTGCGCTGGAAACCTGAAGTCGTCAGCGATGCCGCACGCCGTCTGCTGCCCGAGCTGGCAACCACGAAGTACCGCAGAGCCAAGGTTGATATTTCCGGACTACGCGATCGGTTGCTTGCGGCGTGTCGGCAACCGTCGATGTTGGTTGGGGAAGCGGACAGCGACGATGTTCGCGAGCAGGCTCTCAGCGTCTAGGGGCCCCGAACTCCACGCCGATTCACACTGCACCCAACCACGACACAGCTCAGTGCGCAGTACGCCGAGCGGCGACCTCTTGGCCTATCGGTCGCGCTTGCTGAGGTCTATTCCGATGACACGTAACTCGTCGACACCGGGGTATTTGGGCGACAGCACAAGCCAGTAATCCTGAAGCGCTTTCACGGCACCTTCAAAATCTGTCATCGTGCCATCCGGCAGCTGCCAGCGCTGACGTTCCTTTCCACGGTTCACGAGTAGGAATATGCCTCGTGACGATCGGCGATCCCGCAAATAGTCGCCAGACAGCTGGTTCTCGAACCGTTCGAAAAGTTTTGGACCTGTCCACTTGTCAGCGATCTTAAGTTCCGTGGGTACTGGTGATGAGATGCCGACGCCGTGGAAACGAAGGTCTGTCCGCTTCTCGTCGGCGAGCTCTTCCTCCTGCGATATCTGGTAGCGACCGGCGGACATCCGTTCGAGTTCATGGCCGAAGTAGTTGCGCATGACTTCCTCCTGATCGATATCCAGAAGCACCCTCGCGACACTGGTGTCCCCGTTTTCCATGTCATCCTTGATGTCGAGGAGATGGTTCACGGCGAGGTCGAACAATTCACGGTGGTTGCGCGGAGTGCGCTCCTGATCGTCATAGAACTCGCGCACCTGCTCGGGTGTCCACGCGTCCATATCAGCGTCTTGCGTGGCCCTTTGGAGCGCTCGATATGCAATCCACTTGCTGGTGTCGGCGTTGGTTTCTCCCGCTGCGATATTCGTCATGGCGATATAGGCCTCTTTCCCGCTGATTGAGTTCAGCAGGTTGAAGATCGCGTCTCGGGAGCTTTGGGCGCGGTCACGCAGGGTTGGCGAGTACGCCTCACCGTTTGCCCTGTCGATGTCTTCGGATCGATGCACATGCCGGTGCAGCAATACATAGAGCTGCTCCAGATACTGCGGCTCTTTGAACGCAGTTCGCCCGACCGGAAAGTCACTGTGCCGGTCGCCGAAGAGATGCGTGGCATAGCTCATCGCTACATCTACCGACTCCCGGTTCTCCGACAGCCCATCGATGTAGGATGAGAACGCAGGGATCGCTGCCGCCGGCTCTATCCCCGTCCACACCGCAAACCACTGCACGGGATGCTTCGTATCGGCATCCCCTGCGCGCTTCTTGGCTAGAGCCAATACTTCGGCGTCGGGTACGCCGGAGGCGAGCACAATCTGCAAGAGCTTGTTGAGCGTCTCTGCATTCCTCGGCTCACGGTTCAGCAGTATATGAAAGATGGACGGACCCAGCTCAGGCCAAGCCCATTTTCCGGACCAGGCGAGATCGGAGATTATGTAGTGCATGCCGCCTTCCGGCTCGGAAGTGATCTCAAACTCCATCTCCCGCATCATTAGCTTGGCGAGCGTGACCTTGTGTTTCGCGTACAGGGAGGGGAACCAGTCAGGAAAGCCATTAAGTTCATGTGCCGCAAAGAGCCAGGCTCGCTCGGCATCCGGCTCTGACACACTGCTTGGCCAGTCAGGTGTTTCACGGGCTTCTATGGCAAGACCGGTTAGGCCGAGAACGGTCGATCCTGTTGTGGTGTTGGCTTCCGCGCCTTCTGAGCGAAGTTTCGGGGTCGCACGGTGCGCATGGAGAATGGCGCCATCGCGATACGCTCTTGCGATCTCATCGCCAAACTCCGGAACAAGCGAGCGCCAGTCGCCGGAGGTCCATTTACCTTTCTGCTCCGACTTGTTTCGCGTTTGGTGATGCAGGTACCATAGCGTTTTGGACACGTCGTTCGGGTTTGGAAATCCAGGGTCGCGTAGCGTATCGAGATGCTGGCCGATATACTCCCGAGACTTACGCAGGTTGTCCTTTTCCCGCCGAGCGCGCGCCTTCGCCTGCTTTTTCCACTTCAGGTTCTGCCTGGAAAACTCGTCATCTCGCTTTGGCGGATGCAGGAAAAGCTCTAGACGAGCGGTCAACTTCGGAACGCCGGAAACCGCGCTCTTTAGCTGCTTCAGCCTTGTTGGGCCCCGCTCTCCCTGAACATAGGAATCAATGGCGCCGGATAGCGCTACCAGCTTGTCATCCATCTCACGACGCGCAGCAATCTCCCCGATGAAATATTCGAAATCCTCGGCAGAAAACCGCCAGAACGCTTCGAAGGAGTTTGCCTGCCAAATGTTGGTCACAGGGCCGAAATTTGTGCCTTCGTGATCCTTGCGCGCCCTTTCGACCTCGGCCCAAACCAAGACACGATTGAGCTCCGGCCAATCCGGCACCAGTTTGGAAAAGTCGGCTTTGAGATCGCGAATGTCAGCATCGTACATCTTCGATACAGGCAGCATCCCCATAACGCTCAGGGCCACGGAAGTCAGCGAAGCAGGGTGACGCTCGCGTACCAGGCGTTCCACAGCGGCCGCACCGGGATGGAGTAGCCATCCTAACCTTGTTGAAATCTTGCAGGAGCGCGCATCGACGAAGGGGGCCACAGACAGAAGCGCGTAAAGTCCTTCCAGCAGTTTTAGCAGGTTGTCGACCGGCATCCTCTCGACGAGTTTGGTTACGCCATCCTGAAAATGATCGACCGTGTACTTTGCGAGAGGTTCCGCCCGTGCCATCTCTTGAAGAAGCCAGTCGATCTCCTCGTCGGTGCCCTCGAGCGTGTCGCAAATCTCGTTAACCCATTCTCGATCAGGGGGCCTCGGCTCTCGTGAGATCGCCTTCCGCACATCGCGCATATCCTCCTTCGAGCCGACGGCGTGCACCGCCCGGATGGCGGTCATCCGGTGATACTTTCCGGCGTTCGCCATGAGCGCGTGCTCCTTGGCCTCCGGCAGGAGACTCTTCAGTTCGCCGAGCCATATCATTCGCAGCAAGAAGCTGGCAGCTTCTGCGTCGTTCGGGTGCGCTCGCAATAGGCTGCGGATATCTTCACTTAGGTCGGAATGCGCAAAGCGCTGAACCGCGGCAAAGTCCGTCGGTGCCCTAGGGGAGTGCCCCGGCACCAGGTCCTCTACTACCTCGGCCAGTATCTCTTGGCGCGTGGGCAAAGGTAGTGAAGCCGGATCGCCACCTTCGAACAGCACTTCAGGCGCGATCTCCAGCACGCGCTCTCGAATGCGGTCATCATACAGCGAGACCCAGGGGAGGATGGGCCTCATGACCGGCACGATGATGTCGACACCGTAGCTCGTCTTGAAGAACATGTCCTCGATAGCGCGGCGGGACGCAGGTTTCGCCAGCATCTCCCTTAGCCATTCGGCTGCCAGATATTCCCGCACCGTTCTGTGGTGAAACCGCACCGCCCCATAAATGGCAGCATCGAAAATAGGGCGCTCTAGCAGCGCTTTTCGTTCGGGAGGCGACCAATCAGACAGCACTTTGTCGACGGCGATACCTTCGAGGCCGTCGTGCCCATCAGGTACTTGGATAGCAGGATTGCGTCCAAGCGTTGTTGCGGCTGCAAGCAGCTTGGCACCCAGCAGCGCCTTCGCCTCCGTCAGGGGGACTAGGTCCGCACGCTCCTGATCGCGCTCTTTGAGGCGACGCTCCACTCCGTCTTGCATGACAGTACGGCGCGTACCTATTGCTCCGCGCTTCAACCAGGAAGCGACGAGGTCTTCGAGGTCTTGCGGGAGCGTTGCGAAAGACCACGCGTCCGCTCGCTCGATGGCATCGCCGAACGCTTTTGTGTTGTTGACCCCTCGCGCGGCTGCAAACGTCTCTACTTGATCCCGCGACAGTCCCTCCAGAGTGACTATTCTGAACGGCGCGGACGTCTTCGGCTTTTCCTTCTGCGATCTGGACACAGACGTGTCGACGCTTAGCTCATCGCCATCGTCGACCTCATCCCCCATAAGCTCATCAACAAAGTCGTCTGCGGACGCCAGCGTATTGCGAGCATCGTCGTTGGCGACCTTCGTTATTTCTGTGAAAGGCAGATGCGCTCTTGCGCGGTCAAGGTCGGTTTTTGGCCGCCACGCCGACATACGCCCGCTCAGAAATACATGAGCTCTGTCGAACGCGAGCTTCAGCTTTTCTCCGAGCAGCCGAAGCGCCAGCTCGAAATCCCGAGGATGGCGCAGCCGCGCCTCGTCGACAGAATCTAGGAAGACCCAACCCTCACTGCCAGACGCAACCCATTCGTCGAACTCCCCTTCTGTTCCGACATCAAACGCGCTCGAAAAATGCTCCGGGATGTTCTCGAGCCTTAGAAAGAATGCAGCCTTGCCCTCGGACCGAAGCTTTTTGGCGATCGTGCGAAGCTCTTCGGTTTTCCCCGATCCTGCCTCAGAGAGGATTACAACCCTATAGTTCTGCAGCAACTCCGGCCAGCGAATGCCGTCCGACACATAGAATGCCTTCGACAGGTCCACATCGTCGCTCTCACTTGCGTAGCTTGAAAGCTCGCGAAAGCTGCGGTCTAGAGGGACATGCTGAAAGTCTTCTTGATTGCCACTCATATGATTGTCCTACTTCGCCTTCAGCCCGCGCAAGAGGGACACCAGTTCATGCATGTCGGTGTAGGCATCATCGCTAGGAGGCCGATCGAACTTGGCCTTCAAGGCAGTTGCACGATCAATTGCCGTCTGAATGTTGGCGACTGTTTTAGCATAAGAGCCCTTGTTGCCCTTTTCGTATCCAGCGATATGCGTCTTCAAGCGAGCAAGCGTTTCGGTACGGTGCAAGAACGCCTTGATGTCTTCGAAATGTAAGAGCAGCCACAGTTCGAAACTCTGTACCGTAGCGATGGCTTCGAATTTGGTCGCCACCCCCTCATCATTCTTCCACTTTTCGTTTCGCGCCACGGCCATATCGAGTGCGGTGTCATATGTCAGGTGGTCATCCCGATCGAAGACCGCATAAACTCTCTCGTAGCCCTTCGTCCGCTTGAACTCTGCTTCTGCCGATTCCACCACCTGCTTCGGCTCTGTTCCAAGAACGCTATGGAGCACGCGTACATCCACACTGGAAATTCTGGATTCCTGCCGGATTTCCTCCAGATAGTTTGGCTCGGTTTTTGATCCCTCGCAGACAATGAGAATTCGCTCGCGGGCTGTGCGCCTTGGCTTGCTGCGTTTTAAGTCCTGCGATGATCGGCTGCGGTTCTTAGGCATCTGTGCGCAGCCGTTTCAAGATTGGGACCGCGCCATATCTCCCGCCAAGATATCCACGCTCCAACGCTTCGTTCTTGCGCGGCGAAAAATCTGTCAGCGGGTAGATGTTCGATGCCTGTTCCTCGTCTTTCTCCGTGAACCAGACCTGATCGCGCCGTAGATGCGCGCCATCGAGGAGCGAGGTGTCGTGCGTCGTGAAGATCAGCTGTGCATTGCTCTTGTTGACCTCAGGGTCATGGAACATCGCGATCAGCTGGCGAACAAGCAGGGCATGAAGGCTTCGATCCAGCTCATCCACGATCAGCACCTGGCCTCTTTCGAAGATATCGAAGAGAGGACCTGCAAGAGAGAAGAGCTTTTGCGTGCCTTCGGATTCATCGGTGAAATCAAAGACCGCCGAGCCCTTGCTCGACGAGTGTTTGAAAGTCGGCACCACCATGTTTTGATCCTGATGGCTGCTATGGGTAAGCCCGCCCGTCGCTAGATCGATAGCGATGCTATGCGCGTCCCCTTTGACTTCTTTCAGCGCGATCTCATCGATGCTGATGTCGGCGCTTGAGAGGAATTGCCTCACACGCTGAGACTTCGCTCTTGCTATGTGGTTGATCGTATAATCAGGCATCGGGCCGCTGCCATTCTCAAAGACAACAAGGCTCTGCGCGATGTAGTCGAAGATCGGCTTCAGGGAATCGCTGTTGAGCTGGATTGCGGTTGAGAGGAACAGTGCGTTTGGGCGTGTCGCCTCTTTCCAGACATTGCGACTGCCTTTGAAATGCGCTTCGCTGAATTTGTACTCATCGGTTTTGGTTTTGGGATTGTACTCCCGCACAAACCAGGTTTGAGGCTGCTTCGTCTTGTAAACTAGCAGCCACTCTTCCACGATGCGGTTGGCGGTTAGAGCAAAGCCGTACTGATAGCGAACTCCGTCCTTCAAAAAGGTGAGCTCGAACTCGGTTGGTTCCTTGTCGGTTTCCGGATCGAGACGAAATGGCTGAACATTGAACAGCTGATCCGGCTTGAGGTTTGCGGATTCGACGACGATCCCGCGCATCAACTGCAGCGCGCGAATGAGGTTGGACTTGCCGCTGGCGTTAGCACCATAGATGCCCGCTGCCCGCAAGACGCGAGGCACAGATGTGTTCTTTGTGGTGACAACGTTCGAGCTCTCCAAATCCTTATCGGCGGAGGCCAGAAGCGACAAACGGTTCTCACCTCTAAAGGACCTGAAGTTTGTGACGCGGAACTCAATTAACATCGCGACCTCCATTCTTATCTAGTTTTTGCACAGAAATTGCAAAAAGTCGAGTTATTTATGGCTTGATACCGATTTTGATTCCTCTTGAGAAAGACGCTGTTCCCGCTCTACTCGCCTGAAGAGGCTCATCAAACCAGCTGATTTCAGCCGTTTTGGCCAATGCGGGTGACGATCAGGGCGAAGTTAGACATTACCCGCCGCTGGCGGGCGGTCATTCAATTCGCGTTGGGTGCCCACGCTTGAACCCGGTTTCCAGCTTAAGCCGACGGCACCATGCCTGCCATCTCCCTACCCATGCGACGAATGTCCGCTATCTGCCGCCGTTCCGCTAATGGCCCCCTTTCTGCCACTCATCAGGGAGCGGGTAACGGCAATAATGGGGCCGCAAGCGGACTGGAAGTTTTTGGAGCAGCATAAACAATAGCGGACAATTCGGCCGATGGCCTGCTGTTTGGGACGCTTTGTGGAGCCGGGGCCATGGCGGGGTACGGCTTAGCATGCCCCAGCGCCGGACTGTAACGCCGGAGGTCGCGGGTCGAGCCCCGGCTCTCGCGCCACCTTCTATCTTGTTTCGTTGTGTTTCAGACGGTCGGTAGCTGATGTTGGCCTGTTGTCGCAATGGACCACTAGTGTGAACAAGCTCGACGCAGACCAAGCGGTATCCATGTGGGCCGCCAGACTGCATCAGTCTCGGGATCATTGCATGATTGTGAGCGTGCCGCGGTCGAGGTTCTGCCCGGCGCGATCGCCGCTGCCCAGCTCGACCTGGACGAGGGAACACCGCACTTGACCCTTGCGTGATGCTGCACTGCCGGGGCTAAGCCACGGTCAAAGACACGATTACGATGCAGAGCATCCTTCAATAATCATGTTAACAATGACCTTTCCAGCATCAACTTGGAAGCCAACAGCCCCGTTGGGCAGTTCGCTACCGAGTGTCCCTGTACCATCAAGCTGAGCCATCGATGGCAATTCAGTATCACCTGTTCCGTCATCGAACAGCGCGTAGATCTGAAACGACCCGACGATGCTGCCACCACTGACAAAGGCCATTTTGGCCGTCTCAAAACCTTGTTGGCTGGCGTTCGCGTTGGTTAGCCATGTCCCTCGCACCTGCGATAGATATGGGCCATCCACAACAAACGTGCCATAACCAATCATCGCTTCTGTTCCGTGGGAAACCACGTGACGCAACAGCCGAAAGCCACAGACTGCGCGGTCGTATTTGGCTGTCAGTTGGTGCTGGCCGAAGTCAAAAACGTCCTTTTGAGGTGTTTCCACCAATGCAGGATCGTTTGTAGCGACGGGCACCTCGCTGACTGGCGCTGCTAAATCAGCGGGTACATCTTCGGCATCGGGAACTGTGGCGTTCGAAGCAGGACTATCTGCCTTCTTAGTCTCAATGGGGACATTAGTCTCAACTACATGTTGGTCATCGTCGGCTGTGATTGCTTCGCTTTCATACCGGGCATCGGCCTGGTTCATATGGGCAAATTCAGCATCAGCCAAATCCGTACACAGCTTCATGTTGGGAAATTTTTCGGGACCGCTGAACTGGGCACGGAGGACATTGTTAATGCGAAAAAAGACAACGCGCATCTCGCCATCATTCGCGCCGAGCGCTTTCCCGCGTTCCAGCGCCAGATTGAACATATGCACCGAAAGGTCCGCAAAAAAGTCAGCTTGGTGAGCAAGTTCTGGGCGTTTTGCGGCTATATCAAAAACGACCGAACAAGTTAGAACTTCGCCAAATCTTTCATCATTTAGTTGCTCACCAGTATCTACTGTATTCGCCGCTGCTATTAGGCTTTCCGTGGCTGCGCTGTTCTCATTTGCCTGTGGATGAGCGGAACATGAGAAAACTGCAGCAAACGCAAAAGCGCAGAATAGCGATGCAAATTGCCTCTTGCCAAGCATAGCTGTCCCCAACTCAATCGAAAAAAGTCTATATCGGGGGCAGGGCTTTGTCAGTTGAGAATTGGTGTCGTGCTGAATTTTAGCGAAGGTGACTACCTACCAGCCACTTTTCATGCTTCCACTTGCGCAGGGGAATCAGCTGTAGTCGTAACGCTCGACAGCCCAACTGATACTGATACTGCCTGTCTGTCCGTCATCAACCAACAGCACATCCGCTTGTCCCTGGATTTGGGAAACGTTCAAGGCAGTCGCGCCGGCTGAAATGAGGCGCTTTGCTGATTGGCTGGGCAGGGGCCGCAAACAGTCTGTCTCCTTTGCGCTTCAAAGTCCCTGAGGCAAGACTGCCCTCTCCTGCCGCGCTGGAGCCGCAAATTGAGAGAAGCAGGCCTGCCAAAGCCGCTTGCCAACCATACAGCTCCCGCTTATGACATATGACTTATGACATAAGTTGGAGTCGTGGATGTCGGAGTTGTTTAGCGTTGCGGGAAAGGTGATCGTAGTCACGGGTGGTTTGGGTCAGCTGGGGCGCGAATTTGCCACTTCCCTGGCCAAAGCCGGTGCCAACGTTGCGGTCTTTAGCCGCCGTCCGATTACACAGAACAAGCTCGACGAGCTGTTCCCCGGGTTGGCTGACAGCATCCGCGTCTATGAAGCCAGCGTCACTGACAAGGCGGCTCTCGAAGCCGCGACCGACAAGCTGATCGCCGACTGGGGCGTCCCCCACGTGTTGATCAACAATGCCGGTATCGACTCCAAGCCCGATGGCGGCGCCGAGCAGAACGCTCCGTTCGAGGTGTATCCGCAAAAGTTCTGGGACGACATTATCGACGTCAACCTGACCGGTGTCATGCTGTGCAGCCAAGTCATAGGCTCCAAGATGGCCGAACAGGGCCGCGGCAGCATCATCAATGTCGGCTCTATCTACGGAATGGTTTCGCCCAATCAGGCACTCTATGCCTACCGCGAAAAGCGCGACGGCGTGCCTTTCATCAAGGCCGTGTCCTATGCGGCCTCCAAGTCCGGCCTCATCAATCTCACGCGCTATGTTGCCACCTACTGGGCCGAAAAGAACGTCCGCTGCAACCTCATATCGTTTGGGGGTGTCAAAACCGGCAGCTTCGACAAGGAGTTCGTCGACAACTTCCTCGAACGCGTCCCGATGCGCCGTCAGGCCGAAAAGGGCGAGTACAATGGCGTCGTCCAGTTCCTCGCTTCCGATGCCTCCTCCTATATGACCGGCTCTAATGTCGTGGTCGATGGCGGCTTCACCGCATGGTGACCGCAGCCGCGCCGGATCGGGGCAAGCTCCATATGTCGGTGGTCTCGGCCATCGAAGCTGACATCTTGTCCGGCGATCTCAAGGTGGGCTCCCGCCTGCCATCCGAAGCCGATCTGGCGCGGAGATTTTCGATCAGCACCCGCTCGGTGCGCGAAGGCCTGCAGATCCTCGAGACCCGTGGACTGGTGCGCCGCCGCCATGGCGAGCGTGCCGAGGTGGTGCGGGACGATGTCAAACAATTCATCGGCTCGCTGGCGACCAATGTGCGCAGCCTGTTTGCCGAAGATCCGGCCTATCTGGTCCAGCTTATGGATGTGCGCCGCATGTTCGAGCTTGAAGTGGTTGGCCGCCTGGCCGCAGGTGAGGGAGCGCTTTCTGACGACGTTGCAGCAGCGCTCAGCGATCTCGCGAGCGCCACCGACTTTGCTCATTACGCCGAGGCCGACGCCAAGTTTCACCGCGCGCTCGTGCAGTCGCTGGGCAACGAAATCCTCTCCAGTGTCTACGGCAATCTTTACGCTCTGATCACCGACGTCATCCGCCTCACCAGCCGAGTCCCCAGCAAGACGCAGGCGGAGGGTGTGGCCGAACACGAGGCGATCTTCGACGCCATCCGCAGTGGCCAGGCCGACACCAGCCGCGCTCTGATGCGCGAACACATCGACAACTCCACCGTCTATCTCCAGCAGGCGATCGACGCCGCCAACCAACAAGGACGACCCCGCTAATGGCGACATACGACTACAACCAGACCGATTGGGGCGCCATCAAGCGTCTCTCCAAGTGGTATTCGGGTGATATCCACGACGTGCTCGATGGCCGCGGACCGTACGGCTATCTCAAGGGCATCAGCCAGTTCGGCGTGCTTGCGCCCGGCCAGGTCATTTGCGGTCCGGTCTCCACAGTACTCTACGAAAAGAGCCCGCGCGTCGGCCAGCCGCAGGACATCTACCATGGAGCCATCGATGCCGTGGTCAAAGGTGGCATTCTGATGGTGGATTCCTCTTGCGCCGAAGGCTCAGGGACCGGCGAATTAATGTCGAGCGGCGCCAAGACCAAAGGCGCTGTCGCAACCGTCGTTAACGGCACGGTGCGTGATCTCGCCGAAGTGCGCAAACTCGATTATCCGCTGTTTGCCAAGGGCATGAGCCCGGTTGGCGTTTCCGGTCGCATGGAAGCCACCCACTACCAGGTCGATCTCGATATCGACGGCGTCCGAATTCGTCCTGGCGACGTGATTTTTGCCGACGTCACCGGCGTCGTGGTCATCCCGTCCGAACTTGTTGGCGTCATTGCCGATGCGGCCGACGAGTTGGGCAAGAATGAAATCGCCTGCCGCCAGCGCATCTTGGCCGGCGAAGATCTGCAGTCCATCTGGCCTGTCGGCAAGGCCGGCGGCCCGGTCTGATCCAGCGGCTGGCCCCATGGCCAGCCAAGCGTCTTCACGCCAACGGAGGAGGGGGCAATGCATCAATCAGCGTACATAGCCCAGCCGCTGGGAAATCAGGTTGGCGTGGTAGATGACGACCTTGTTGAGCTCGTCCACCTCCGTGACGGGCATCTGCCAGGCCGGGGCGCTCACGCTGATGCCGGCAAACACTGCGCCATGCTGATTGCGGATCGGGGCACCGATGCAGCGCAGCCCCGGCTGGTGTTCGCCGTTGTCGATGGAATAGCCGCGCTGCCGCGTCAGCTCCAGCTCGCCAGCGAAAGCGGCCGGGTCGGTGATGGTGGTCTCGGTGAAGCGCTCGAGTCCTGCCGCGACGACCCGATCGACGATCTCGATGGGCTGATAGGCAAGGATCGCCTTGCCGACGCTGGTGCAGTGTACCGGCGAATTTTCCACCATCGTGTTGCTCAGCATCGGCTCGGCCTCCGTGCGCTGGATCACCACCGCCCGCAGCCCGTCAAACACCGCCAGATGCACTGCACGGCTGGTCAGCCGATGCAGCGCATCCACGATGACGCGGCCTTCGCGATGCAGTTCGAGGTTGGCCAGGACTGTATTGCCCAGCTCGAACAAACGCAGGCCCAGCCGGTAGAAATCACGCTCCCGATCCTGCTCGATAAACCCCACCTCTCGCATCGCCGCCAGGAGGCGATGGGTGGTCGACCGCGGATAGCCGGTCTGTGCACAGATCTCGGCCAGGCTCAGTGCCCGACGCGACGTGGTAAAACAATCGAGCACCCGCGAAACCTTGGTGAGAGACTTGAGGCTCTCGTCGCTGCGGGCCGCTTTGCTCGGCACGGATGCCGCGACAGAATCGGTCATAGGTTAAGTCTCAGCGCCTCAGTTGCTCAGTCACTTGGGACTGACGGGGTTCGATTTCATAGTTTAGTTGCGGCACCACCTCAAGCAAGCGCGGTTGCGCTATGATTGGTGGTCACCGCACGCACAATCTCGGCCAGCGCCAGCATGCCGGGGTCATCCAGACCGACGCTTTTTTCGGCGAACATTCGCGCCCGGCCCATGGCCGATGGACGCTCCCGGAATTCCAGCAGCGCCTGATTCATGGCCTCGCGCGCCGCGGCAGCAACGGCCGCCGGGTCGTCCTTGCCGGCGATGGCCCGGGCCAGTGCATCCAGTCCGTCGATGATGGTTTTTGCCCCCAACTCGGCTTTCCCCCGCGCCATCGCGGCGTCGCGGACGGCGAGCAGGATCTGGCTGAGCCCGTTCCACTCTATAGCGTCCTGTCCGGCACTGGCTTTGCCGGCCGTCATCATTGCGGTGACGATCAGGGTGCCCAGGCTCGATCCGGTCGAAGCCGCACCAGTCTTGGCCAGCGCCATGAAACCGGCACCGAGATCGGGTGCATTTTGCAGATCGACAGCTGCAAAGCTGCCGATCAGGCGGGCCAGCATGGTTCCGGTATCCCCATCTCCAAGCTTGGCATCGGCAGCATTGAGCTGATCGGTCAGGCCTCCCATGGCCCTGTTGGCGCGCTCGATTGCATCAGCCAGGGTGTGTACGTCAATGGCCATGGCTCAGCCTACCTTCCAGAACGGGCAATCGGCCGGCGCAGCCAGCAGACCCTCGATCTCGTCATCGAGGAAACACAGGCTGATCGAAGCGCCCCCCATTTCCATCGAGGTCACATAGGGCCCGATCAGCGGCCGCACGATGGTGAGCCCGGCCGCATCGAGCTGCTGCGCAGCTCGGCGATAGAGAATGAACAGCTCCTCGAACGGCGTGGAGCCCAGGCTGTTGACCAGCACGGCCACGCGGCTGACCCCAGCGGGACGCTCCGCCAGCAGCATTGCGATCATTTCGTCGACCAGTTCGTCGGCGGGACGGATTTTGTGGCGCCAGATGCCCGGCTCGCCGTGGATTCCCATGCCGAACTCGATCTCGTCATCGGCAATAGTGAAATTGGGTCCTGCCGCGCCTGGTATCTGGCAGGAGGACAGCGCCACCCCGATTGTGCGCGTCCGGTCCACCACCTTCTGGGCTATGGATGCCACGGCGTCGAGATCGCCTCCGGCCTCTGCCATGGCGCCGGCAACCTTGTAGGCAAAGATCAGCCCGGCCACGCCGCGTCGCTTGTGTCCCTCGGCTGGCCTGGCACTCGCAATGTCATCGGTGCCCAGAACGGTGCGGGTCTCCACGCCCTCGAGAGCAGCGAATTCGCTGGCCATCTCGAAGTTCATGCGGTCGCCACCGTAGTTGCCGAACAGGCACAGCACGCCGGCGCCTCTATCGGCCGCCGCAATAGCGTCCTGGCACGAATTGATGGTGGGTCCCTCAAAGACATTGCCGATGGCACAAGCATCAAGCAGGCCAGGCCCGACATAGCCAGTAAAAAGCGGCAGGTGTCCCGAGCCGCCGCCGGAGACGACGCCGACCTTGCCCGGCCGCATGGCTACGCTATGGACAATCGCGCGGCGGTCGTCGCCGACACGTCTGAGACCGGGATGGGCCAGGCACAACCCGTCGAGCATTTCGTCGACATAGTCGGCAGGGTCGTTGATCAGCTTCTTCATGTCACACTCCCAGGCAGGACCGGGCACGAGCCGCTAAGGCAGCGGCCCGTTCTCTCACGATCAAGCAGCCGACCTTGCCCGGACATCGACCAGCTCGAGAACTGGCGCAAGAGCGGCGTCGATCTTTTGCTTCTGCTCGTCGGTGACGCGCTCCATGGGGGCACGCGGGTGGAACATGGGCAGGCCCTGGCGGTGCTGGATATACTTGACGCAAGCCGGCAGGTTGTCGTGGCGCAGGGCATTCCACAGCGCATTGAGCCGGAAGTGGATGTCCTTGGCGGTCTTGTGATCACCCGCCTGCACTGCGTTGAACAGCTTTACGGTAACGCCCGGCACGGCACAGGTCAGTGCACTAATAGCGCCATGCGCGCCCAGCGCGAAGCTGGGATAGAGCAGAGCGTCGATACCGGTCAGCACAATGTTTTCCGGCTTGGCCCGCAGCATCAGATCGGACACCGATTTAACGTCGCCGGACGACTGCTTCATGCCCACGACGCCGGGCACTGCTTCCATGATGGCCAGCATGTCGTCGATGGACAGGTAATTCCATGGAATGACGTTGTAGATCAGGATCGGCACCTTGGTCGCTTCCCAGATGGCGCGGAAGTGCTCGATGGTAGCCTCGCGGCCCGGCTTGAACAGGTAGTGGACCGGCGTCACCTGCAGTGCGTCGATCTTGATGTCGCCAAGCGCCTTGACCCTGTCGATGGCTTCACGCGTCGACTGCACGATCAGGCCGACAACGAACGGCACTCTCCCGGCATTGGCTTCATGCGCCTCGATCATGGCCGCGGTAAATTCGGTGGACGACAGCGTATGACCCTCGCCGGTCGAACCGCCGACCACGATGCCGCGGACGCCCGATTCGATCATGAAATCGACCTGCGGCTTGAGCGCGCCCTTGACCAGATTGCCATCGGCATCGAAGGGCATCGACAGCGGCGGCAGGATACCGGTCAGCGTTTTGCGCAGCGATTGCGCGATCTGGTTCGTCATCGAATTCCTCCAAAACGGGGACGGTCGCCACCTCGGCGACTTTCGTTCCAATATTCTTGCACGACAGAAGTCGCTCGACATCATCGAGCCATGCAATTCCACAATACGGAACAGCATTCCTGTAATGGATAAGTGTGGGAGGGCCTCTATGTCAACTATGGCTGCAATTTTTGCGGCTTTTTTTACACACCTTGCCAGTGCCTATTCCGTGTGGTAGTTCCGGATTGTGGTATAGAAGTTTGCGATACGGCAAGCGCTACACGAATGTCGGCTAGCCCGACCCACCCATGGGAGGACAATGAATGACCCTACTCAAGAAGCTCGCTGGCGCCTTGGCGCTATCTGTCCTGGCAATTGCTCCAGCAGTCGCCCAGTATCCTGACCACGCCATCAACCTGATCATCCCATGGGCCGCAGGTGGTGGCACTGATGCCACGGGGCGCATCGTTGCGAATCTATTGGAAAAAGAACTCGGCCAGCCCATCAACGTAATCAATCGCACCGGGGGCGGCGGCATTGTCGGCCACACCGAAATTTCCTACTCGCCGCCAGATGGCTACACGCTCGGTATCATCACCACCGAGCTGTCCATGTACCACTGGATCGGCACTTCGCCGCTCAACTACGAGAACTACGAAGCACTGGCCCTTTTCAATGCTGATCCTGAAGCGGTGTATGTCCGAACCGATGGCCCGACCCTTGACGAACTGCTGGCCGAAATTCGCGCCAATCCCGGGTCCATCAAGGCTTCCGGCGCCAATCTCGGCGGCATGGCCCATCTCGGTTGGGCCGGCGTGCTGACCACCAATGGCATCGACCCGGCGGACGCCCCATGGGTGCCGTCCGAAGGTGCCTCGGCAAGCCTACAGCTGCTGGCCTCCGGCGCCATCAGCGTCGTGACCACTACCATGCCCGATGCCCAGCCCATGGTTGACGCCGGCGAAGTTAAGCCACTGGTGGTTGCTGCAAACGAGCGCGTCGCCTCGGCCCCCGATATCCCAACCGCCGAAGAAGCGCTCGGAAACAAATGGGCCGCTTACGCCTGGCGTGGCATTGCAGCCCCCAAGGGTCTGCCGGAAGACGTCAAGGCGCGCCTGACTGAGGCTCTAGACAAGGTGCTGACCAGCGCCGAGTTCACCGAGTTCATGGCCCAGCGCAACTTCGGGGTCGACTATCGCGATGCCGCCGGCTTCGAAGCCTTCATGCAGGACGCCGATGCCTCCATTGGCACTGCCCTGCAGGCTGTCGGCCTCGCAAAGTAAGCCGCTTCCCCTTTAGGAACCATAACGGCCGGAGCCAATCTCCGGCCGTTCAACCAACAAGAGAATGCGCATGAGGCGGTCACTTCCATTGGATAGCGTCTTGGGTCTGCTGTTCGCTCTGGGTGGGGTGGCAATCTTTCAGCAGGCGCTCAGTCTGCATCCCCTGCCGGGGATGAATGTGGGACCGGGTCTGTTCCCGTCAATCGTCGGTTTGGCCATGGCGCTCATGGGTACGGCGCTCACCATCCAGGGTTGGATCGTGCGCGATGAGGCAGAAGAGGCCCCGCCGCTCATTACTTGGTTTGCTGTTGGCATCGTGGTTGCCATTATCGGGGCAATCGTCGCCATGCCATTTCTGGGCTTTCTCGTCGCGGGCACGATCTTCTCGATTGGCATCGTGCTGATTAGTCGTGGGGGCTGGCTTTCGGCGCTGATCTTCAGCCCCATCGCCACCGCCGCGATCTATTTCATTTTCACTATGGTGTTGCGGGTCTCGTTGCCGCACGGGCTGCTGGGGTAGCCATCAATGGAAGCATTCGCCCTCGCCGCCAGTATGGTCTTCAACGTTGAAACCTTGCTGACCATTTTCCTTGCGGCCGTTTTCGGTCTCTTTGTTGGCGCCATTCCAGGCCTGACCGCCACCATGGCGACCGCGCTCCTCGTACCGATCACCTTTTACCTGGCCCCCATTCCGGCCATTGCCGCTATCATTTCCTGCACCGCCATGGCCATCACCGCCGGTGATTTGCCCGGCACGCTGCTGCGTATTCCTGGCACACCAGCTTCGGCCGCCTATGTCGAGGACTCATATCGCCTCGCTCAGAAGGGGCAGGCAGGTCTGGCTATTGGCATCGGCGTCGTCGGCTCGGTGCTGGGGGGACTGTTCGGCTTCTTGTTCTTGCTGTTCACCGCTCCCATGCTCGCAAAAGCGGCCCTAGGCTTTTCAAGCTTCGAATATTTCTGGTTGGCGGCGCTCGGCCTTAGCTGCGCAGCGCTGATTTCCTCAGGTGGCATGATCAAGGGTGCGCTTGCCTTGCTGCTTGGCCTTTTCATCGCTCAGGTTGGCATGGACCCCCTGACAGCGACACCCCGCTTCACCTTCGGCAGTATCGAACTGATGGGCGGCATCAGCTTCATCCCGGTGATGATCGGCATGTTCGCGGTCTCCGAGATCATGCGATCGGGGCGCCGCGCGATGGCCGAAGTGCCCCAGATGAACCTCAAGAACCCGTTCAAGGGGACGCTACCTGCCTTGTGGAAATATCGTAAGAACCAAATAAGGGGTTCGATAATCGGCTCGCTGCTTGGGGCGTTGCCTGGCGTCGGCGGCGACCTTGCCGCCTGGATTACCTATTCGCTTGCCAAGCGTACTTCCAAGGAGCCGGAAAAGTTCGGCAAGGGGCACCCTGAAGGACTTGTCGAAGCCGGCGCCACCAACAATGCTGCCCTCAGTGCCTCGTGGATACCGGCCATGGTCTTCGGAATTCCGGGGGACGCCGTGACAGCTATCGCGGTTGGTGTTCTGGTCATGAAGGGCCTCGATCCCGGTCCGACCCTGATGACACTTCATCCGGAAAATTTCTATGCGGTGATGATTGTTTTCGCCATCGCCAATGTCCTGATGTTGCCCCTCGGCTGGGTTGCCGCCAAGTCCGCCCGCTGGATCTTCGAAGTTCCGCGTGCCGTGCTGAACGCCGCTATCCTGCTCTTCTGTATCGTTGGGTCCTACTCGATGAACAATTCCATGTTCGGCGTCATTTTGATGCTGGGCGCCGGCGTTATCGCCTATGTGCTTGAAGCGCGGATGATCGCCATCGCACCAATCATTCTGGGTATCGTGCTCGGGCCCCTTGTGGAAAGCAACTTCACCACCTCAATGATGATTTCGGACGGCAGCCTGCTCGGCTTTTTCGGTCGCCCCGTCGCGGCAGTGCTCGGCGTCGTCACCCTGCTTATATGGAGTATCGCAATCTTCCAGACGGTTCGGAATTTTCGACGGGGTGACGACCCCATCGAGACAGATGTCCCGATAGGCCGGTAATTGAGACCCTTCACGCAACTCGCTCCAATGGGCCACTGAGATCGGCAGTGCGCACTTGGTTGGCAAGATTGCCTGTCAGCCCCCGACCCCCTTTGGTTCCCCCTCCAATTCCGAAGTCCGCTTTTTCGCTTGAACGGTCGGAATGAGGCGCCTGCGGAGCGGCTGATGTGGACACCTGCAGGCACGATCGAGCCAATCCCACCAATGCCCGCAAGCAGTTCGAGACTCCAGTACGCCCACCGGTGCGTCTACACATGGCCCCAGATAGCTTCGGCAGTCTTCACCACCAGATCGAGTTTCCGCCTTTGGTCGTCCATGGTGATGGAATTGCCTTCCTCGGTGGATGCGAAGCCACATTGCGGAGCAATGCCCAACTGCTCAATATCGGCATACTTGCTCGCTGCGTCGAACTTGCGCTTGAGGTCGTCGACCTCTTCGAGGTCTGCCACTTTAGTGGTGATGAAGCCGGGCATCACGCGCTTCTTGCCCTTGGGTAAAAGGCGCAGCGGCTCGAGCCCACCGGCGCGCTCCGTGTCATACTCCATGAAATAGATATCGACATCGGTCTGGTTGAAGATCGCGTCGGCAGCCGGGTCATAGGCGCCTTCGGCCACCCAAGTGGATTTGAAATTGCCGCGGCACATGTGCATGCCGATCAGCATGTCCTCGGGTCGGTCGGCAATGGCATCATGCATCATCTTAGCATAGCGCCCGATCAGCCAATCGGGATCCTCGCCCTTGGCCTTTCGCTCTGCGCGGATCTTGGGGTCGCAAAGATAGGCAAAGAAGATATCGTCCATCTGCAGGTATCGGCAGCCAGCGTCATAGAAGGCCCTTACAGCGGCCTTGTAGGTCGCGGTGATGTCCTCGAAATAGGCCTCGGCGTCGTGCTTGTAGTCCTGGACGGCAATGTCGTCCTCGGCAATTCGAAAATGGATGGCACTTGGGCCGGGAATGGAGATCTTCGGCGTCACTTTGGTATGGGTGGCGACAAACTTGAAATGCTCCAGCATGGGGTGGTCGGCTGGAAAACTCAGCCTGTTGGTGATCACCGGCACGTCGGCCTTGGTGGCCACGCCATGAAACTGGATGCCGCCGCCCTCACGCTGGATGATGTCGAGTCCGTTGAGCATCCCCATGAAGTCGAAATGCCACCAGGCCCGGCGGAATTCGCCATCGGTGACCGCCTTGAGGCCGGCATCTTCTTGCATGCGGATGACGTCGCGGATCGCCTCGTCCTCGATAGCGCGCAGGTCATCGGCGTCCATGCCGCTCTGTTCGGCGCGTGCCTTGCGGGCCGCCTTTATGCTGTCGGGGCGCAGGAAGCTGCCGACGACGTCGGCACGATAGGGCGGCTTAGCAAGTGCCATGAGTAACTCCTCTTTCGGGGGTGTAGTTAAGGTCAGCCAAAAGCTGAATGGCAGGCTAGATAGAACCGTGGTGATATTGCGTGTCACCGGGTTTGGAGACTCCTCGCGGGCAGTACGCCTCAACTCCGTCAAGACCGGCGCGCCCAATTCTTCCACGGACCGCGGTGACCGCCCAGCGAACGGTGGCCCTTCACCCTGGTGGTAGTGCTAGGATCCAGGTGGCCCAAACGAGTGGCAGCCTACGACCCATTGAAGACGTTAGCTACTATCGCTCAAGATCCCGAAGCGGACAATCATTGACGGTGATCAGCACCGGCTTGCGCGCATATGGGTCGTTGGTCCGCCAGCGGCGGAATGCGGAAGGCAGCGTAAGAGCGAAGGCATAGTGGCAGGAGCTCGCCAGCTTGATCGAGGACTTCTTAGCCAGTGTGAAGTTCAATTGCTTGGAGTGCCGCCGCTAGCCCCGCGGGATTCGCGGGTCCGTGGGTGGATCGTTCGACAAATTCCGGCGTCAGCAGAGTTCGTCTCGGTCGCGCATCGGGGGCGGCCTGCTCGAGACGCCAACGCAAGGCCTGCATGGCGGCTGCGCCGATCTCATGCATGGGTTGGCGGACTGTCGACAGCTTGATGCCGAGCTGCGATGCGGTGTGGGAATCGTTGGAGCCAACCACAGAGATGTGCTGCGGAATCTTGAGACCCAGTTCCATCAGGCCCCAGGCCAGGGTCATGGCGACAAAGTCGGTTGCGCCGGCAAAGGCTGTAGGCATCTGGGGGCCGCGCAACGTCTCAAGGACCACGCTCTTGGCATCGACGCTGGCATCGAATCGCACTGCCGGCAAGGCCAACCCGCCGTGCACGCGCATGGCCTCGACGAGGCCAGCCTGACGCAAGTTTCGGCCTTCGTCCTCGGGGGCGTCGGTGAAGAATGCGATGCAACGGTGGCCCGCTTTCCCAAGCACGTCGCCCGCGCAGTATCCGCCGTCGAAATTGGCGGCCTGGACGCTATCGATCAGCTCCATAGGCCTAGGATGCCCGATAAGCACCTTCGGGATGTCCAGCTGCATGAAGGGCTCGATGATGCCGCGGGACCGGCGGCCTGCGAGCAACAGGCCATGCACATTCTCCTGCACGATGTCGGTTCCACGATCAGAGCTCAGCACGTCGATCACTAGGCGATAGCCCAGGGCGCGAGCCTCTATCTCTGCACCCTCGATGACCTCGATCCAGAAGCTTGAGTTGATTGCGTCTGCCTGCGGAATGACGAGGTGGACAATTTTCTCGCTCGCCGCGAGTCGCGGCACGCCGGTATGGTTGTATCCAACCTCTCTCGCCAGTTGCATGACGGCATCCCGCGTCTTTTCGCTCACACCGGGTTTGCCAGATAGCGCCCGCGATACGGAGAACTTCGAAAGGCCCAGGCGCCGTGACAGGTCGTCAAGGGTAATCTTCTGCGTCATTCTATGGCTCCGCGACCAGCAGACGCGCTCTAGCAGAGGCGCATCTTAACCGCAATATATTTGAGCCAAGCGCAACTATATTGCGGTTAAAAAGCGCAATATGTTGCGTTTTTCTGTTGCGTCCTACTGGCGTCGCGACTACCTTTTTCGATAATAAGATCCGCTCATGCGGCAGACACGAGGGGGAGAAATGGCCGAGGCAAATGACAAGCTGCGGATTTTGCTGACGGGCGAGATAGACGACAAGCGCTTCGCCGAGCTCCAGGCAATCGCACCCAATGCGAACATGACCTTCTACGAAAAGCAGGCCGATATGGAGGCCGCGGTGGAGGGTGCCGACATTGTCGCGGGGCAGTTGTCCGCCGGTGCACTGGCACGTGGCAGGAAGCTTAAATGGGTGCATAGCTGGGCCGCTGGACCCAACACTCAGCTCTATCCTGAATTCGTCGCGAGCCCTGTAGTGCTTACCTGCTCAAAGGGAAACGGGGCCATTCCACTGGCCGAGCATGCGATGATGCTCATGATCATGCTCAACCGCAATGCGATGCGGTGGGTCGAGGGGCAGCGTAACCGCAAGTGGGACGCCTTCTTCCACGGCGAACTCAACGGGCTGACAGTCGGCATCATAGGAGCGGGTTATTCCGGCGTCGATCTGGCGCTCAAGGCTCAGGCTTTCCATATGCGGGTGTTGGGACTGCGCCGCAATCAGAAGCCGACTGCAAACTTTGACCGCATGTACTCGCGCGACCAGTTGCACGAGTTTCTGGGCGAGTGCGACTTCGTCGTCGTGACTGCGCCCAAGACGCCGGAAACGACGGACATGCTGGGCGAGGCCGAATTCAGGGCGATGAAGAAGACGGCTTACTACGTCTGCTTCTCGCGCGGCGGGGTCGCCAATGACGAAGCGCTGTACCGAGCCATTACCGAAGGCTGGATTGCCGGCGCGGGGCTGGATGCGCATGGTGTCGAGCCCCTGCCGGAAGACAGCCCGTTCTGGAACGCGCCCAATACCATCGTGACGCCGCATAACGGCGCGACAACGCTCGCCACCAAGGCGCGCGGCTACCAGATATTCGCCGACAATCTGATCCGCTACGTGGCCGGAGAGCCGCTGATCAATATCGTCGACAAGCATATGGGCTATTGAGGAGGCCGTGATGGACCATGAAGCCGAGATGGCCTGCCAAAGGCTGGTAATTGCTTCCTACAGCCTGATGGACCAGGGGCGCTATGAGGATACTGCGGCCCTGTTCACTGACGATGCCGTATGGGTTCGCGGTGGCAAACCGGTAGCGGGTCGGAGCGCGATTCTGGACGCCCTCAAGCAGCGTCCGGCGAGCGACCTTTCGCGGCATCTGGTCACCAATGTGTTGGTCGAGTCGGTCTCGGACCAGGAAGCCAGTGCGACTGCGTGCTTTGTGCCGTTGCGCGGCACCAAGCGCGAAGACGGCAGTGTGGCCACTCCCCAGATTACCAATGTGGGCGATCTGGCCTACCGGTTCCGCCGTGAGGCGGACGGCTGGCGCATTGCGCATCTGCAACCGACGATGATTTTCAAACCCTGACCGGACATGGCGCGAATGCGCCGGACGGCAGGGAGGCAGGATCGAAAAGACATTATGGGAGGGGACTATGAAACTGACGAAGAGAGTTGGCCGCGCTGCCTTGCTCGGCATCATGTTGATGCACAGCGCATCTGCCTGGGCATTCAATCAGGCACCTGACCTGCAGGCGATGGTGGACGCCGGTAGCCTGCCGCCAGTGGCTGAGCGGCTGCCGGCCGAACCACTGGTGCTGACGCCGCTCAAAGAGGTGGGCAGCTATGGCGGGGAGATGCGCACCGATCTGCTGGGGGGTACGGACCGCGGCTACGGCTGGCTGAACCGTATCCTGGGATACGAACCGCTGGTCCGCTTCGCGCCCGAAGGCGGGACCGTCATTCCCAATATTGCCGCGTCCTGGGATGTGAACCCAGAAAGCACCGAGTTCACCTTCCATCTGCGTGAGGGCATGAAGTGGAGCGATGGTGCGCCAGTGACCGCCGACGACATCGTGTTCTGGTATGAAGATATGGCGCTTAACACGGAGCTGTATCCCGGTGGGCCGGGCGGACACATGATGAATGCGGGCACCCCGGCCACGCTCACCAAGGTCGACGACCTTACTGTCAAGTTTACCTTTGCCGCACCCTATGGCCTGTTCCTGCAGCAATTGGCTTCGGGCAACAACCAGCCGCCGATCGCGCCCAGGCACTATGGGGAGCAGTTCCTGCCCAAGTACAACGAGGCCGGCTTGCCTGACCTGCTCAAGGCGGCGGGCACGGCGACCTGGGTGGAACTGTTCAACCAGAAAGTGGGCGGCGCAACGGGCAGCGATTTCGCCAAGTGGCTCAATCCCGAACTGCCCACGGTCAATGCCTGGACGGTAACCAGCCCCTATGACGGCGCCAGCACGCAGGTGGTCGCCAAGCGCAACCCCTTCTACTGGAAGGTCGATACCGCCGAGAACCAGTTGCCCTATCTCGATCAGGTCGTATTCCCGATTGTCGGCGATCCCGAGGTCCTCAAGCTGATGGTGATGAACGGCCAGGTCGATTTCGTCTACCGGCCGCAGAACTTCACCATCACCGACAAGCCGACCTTCTTCGATAACCAGGAAGCCGGCCAGTATCACTTCATCGACCTGAGCGCCGACGTATCGGCCGCACATGCGCTTCATCTCAACCTGACGGTGCTGGACGAGACCAAGCGAGCGCTCTTCACCAACAAGGACTTCCGCATCGCGCTCAGCCATGCGCTGAACCGCCCGGAACTGATCGACATCATCTATGTGGGGCAGGGGGAGGCCTATCAGGTCGCGCCGCGTCCGGAATCGGCCTTCTACGACCAAGCCTTTGCGCGCCAGTACACCGAATACGATCCCGACAAGGCCAACCAGATGCTCGACGCGCTCGGCCTGACCGAGCGCGACGGCAATGGCATTCGCCTGATGAGCAACGGTCAGCCGCTCTCCATTCGCATGGATGTGCGAACCGACACGACCCAGCAGATCGACAGCCTGGAGCTGATCCAAGGCTACTGGAAAGATGTCGGGATCGACCTCCAGGTCAATGTAATCGACAGCGCACTCTACCGGGAACGACAGGTTGCCAACCTCTACGAGGCGATCTCGAACGTCGGTGCCGGCGGTTTGAACGAACTGCTCAACCCGCGCCTCTACGTACCCATCAACGACAACGCGCTCTACGCAGTGCCGTGGTCCTACTGGTACAACAAGGATGATCGCGGCATCGAGCCGGATGCGGTGACAGTCGAGCAGCTCAGAATCTACGACGAAGCGCTGGCGACAGCCGACGCCGATAAGCAGGCCGAGCTGTTCAGGGAGGTGCTCGCCATTGCCAGGGATGAATTCCGCAGCTTTGGTATCTCGCTGCTGACCGGCACCTATGCGATTGCCACCAACCGGCTCGGCAATGTGCCCGACACCATGATCGACTCGGCAATCTATCCGACACCGGCGCCGCTCAATCTGTCGACCTGGTACATCAAAGCGCAATAGGCTTTCCGGCCCCGCAGTGAAGGCTGCGGGGCTGGTGTAACCTGGGAGCTCGGGATGCTCACGTTCTTGATCCGTCGGCTGGTCTACATGCTGGTGACTCTGGCCCTGGTCTCGGTGCTGACTTTCGTCATCATCCAGCTGCCGCCAGGTGACTACTTGAGCTCGATGGTGGCCGGGCTGAGCGCCGAGGGGGTGCAAGTCAACCAGGCCTTCGTCGAAGGTATGCGCGAGCGCTACGGCCTCGGCGAGCCCTTCTACATCCAATATTGGAAGTGGATATCCAACATCCTGTTCTACGGCGATTTCGGCCAGTCGTTCGAATGGAACCGCCCGGTGGCCAGCCTGATCTACGAGCGAATGGGACTGACAGTTGTCCTGTCGGTTTCGACGCTGCTGTTCATCTGGGCCGTCGCCTTTCCCATCGGCATCTATTCCGCGATCCGGCGCCATTCCATCGGCGCGCACCTGGCCACGTTTGTCGGCTTTATCGGCCTGGCAATCCCGAACTTCCTGATCGCGCTGGTGTTCATGTATCTGTCCTTCCGCTATCTGGGGCAGTCGGTGGGCGGGCTGTTCTCGCCGGAGTTCGAGAACCTGCCCTGGAGCCTAGCCAAGGTCGGCGACCTGATCAGCCACCTTTGGATTCCTGTCATCGTGCTGGGCATGGCCGGGACGGCCAGCCTGATCCGCATCATGCGCGCCAACTTGCTGGACGAGCTGAACAAGCCCTACGTGGTGACGGCGCGGGCCATGGGTCATCCCGAACATGTGCTGCTGTTGAAATACCCCGTGCGCGTTGCTCTCAACCCGTTCGTATCGACGGTCGGCTGGGTGCTGCCGGGCCTGGTTTCGGGGGCGACCATCACCGCCATCGTGCTCAACCTACCCACTTCGGGACCGATGCTGTTGCGGTCCCTGCTGACCCAGGACATGTATCTGGCCGGCAGCTTCATCCTGCTGCTGTCCACCCTGACGGTGATCGGCACGCTAATTTCCGACATTCTGCTGGCGTGGCTTGATCCGCGCATCCGCTACAGTTGAGGCGTCATGACCGACCAAACCATCGCTCCCGCAGCGCCGCTCGCCCCCCTGGCCGAGCCGGAATACAAGGAACAGGTCGCTGGCCAGTGGCAACTGATCTGGTGGCGTTTTCGCCGCAACAAGATCGCGCTGCTGAGTGGCGCGGTAGTGCTGGCGATCTATCTGGTGGCGATCTTCGCCGAATTCCTGGCGCCGTTCTCGCCGGAGTACTACGAGGGTCGCTATGCCTATGCACAGCCCCAGCAACTGCACCTGTTCTCCCAGGATGAGGATGGCTGGCGGTTCGCCCCCTATGTGAACGGCTATACGAGTTCGGTCGATCCGGTGTCGTTCAAGCGCACCTTCGTGCCAGACGCGGACAAGCCGGTGCCAGTCGCCTTCTTTGGCAAGGGCGAGCCCTACCTGATGTTCGGGTTCATCCCGGCCGACATCCATTTCATCACGCCGGTCAACGCGCGTGACCCGATGTACCTGTTCGGGGCAGACAGGCTCGGCCGCGACGTGTTGAGCCGCACTATCCACGGAACCCGCGTCTCGATGTCGATCGGTCTGATCGGCGTTACGGTCAGCCTCGTGCTCGGCATTATCCTCGGCGGGATCTCCGGCTTCATGGGCGGTACGGTCGACAACCTGATCCAGCGGTCCATCGAGTTCCTGCAGTCCATCCCGACCATCCCGCTTTGGATGGGCCTGGCCGCGGCCATTCCGCAAAGCTGGTCGGCGCTGCAGGTCTATTTCGCCATCACCATTATCCTTTCGCTGATCGGCTGGACCGGGCTCGCCCGCGAGGTCCGCGGCAAGTTTATGGCGCTCAAGCACGAGGACTTCGTGGTGGCGGCGCGGCTTGACGGGCTTGGCGAGATGGCGATTATCCGCAAGCACCTAGTGCCGTCCTTCCTCAGCCATATCGTAGCCTCGGTGACGCTTGCCATTCCGGCGATGATCCTGGCCGAAACAGCCCTTAGCTTCATCGGCATCGGCCTCAAACCGCCGGTGGTGAGCTGGGGTGTCTTGTTGCAGGAGGCCCAGAACATTCGCTCGGTGGCGTCGGCGCCTTGGCTCTTCCTGCCCGGCGCCGCCATAGTAGTGGCTGTGCTTTCGATGAACTTCCTTGGCGACGGCCTAATCGACGCGGCGGACCCCTATGGCCAGTAACCGCACCACGCCTCTGCTCGAGATCAATGGCCTAAAAACCTATTTTGGCACCGGCAACCCCATCCGTGCCGTCGACGGTGTCGATCTCACCGTCGGCGAGGGCGAGACGGTCTGCGTGGTCGGCGAATCGGGGTGCGGTAAGTCCATGCTGGCGCGCTCGATCCTGCGCATTGTCTCTCGCCCCGGCAACGTGGTCGGCGGATCGATGAAGTTCCGCAAGTCGGACGGCAGCATCGTGGACCTGGCGAGTCTGGATCCCACCGGCGAAGAAATCCGCCGCGTTCGCGGCAATGAGATCGCAATGATCTTCCAGGAGCCGATGACCTCGCTGGGGCCGGTGCAGACCATCGGATCACAGATCATGGACGCCATCCGCCTGCATCGGAAGGTCGGTAAGCGCGAAGCGCGGGACCGTGCTGTCGAGATCCTGCGCCGGGTCGGCATGCCGAGGCCCGAAGAGCGGCTTAACGCCTATCCGTTCCAATTGTCCGGTGGCATGCGGCAGCGTGCCATGATCGCTCTGGCCTTGTCCTGCAGTCCGCGTCTGCTGATTGCCGACGAGCCGACGACGGCGCTCGACGTCACCACGCAAGCGGTGATTTTGGACCTGATCAAGGAGTTGCAGGCCGAGTCGGGCATGGCGGTCCTGTTCATTACCCATGATCTGGGGGTGGTGGCGGAGATCGCCGACAATGTTGCAGTGATGTATCTGGGCCGGGTGGTCGAGCGGTCCGACGTGGACGGCATCTTCCACCAGCCCAAGCACCCCTATACGCGCGGACTGCTGCGCTCCATCCCCCGCCTGGGCATCCATGTGGGCGAGGATCTCGACACGATCGAGGGCATGGTGCCCAACCCGCTCAATCGGCCAAACGGCTGCAGCTTCCACCCGCGCTGCCGCGAGGCTGTGGCCGGACTATGTAACAGAATCGACCCAAGGCGAACCGATTTGCCGGATGGATCGCAGGTGCGCTGCCTGCTCCATGAACCGCTGTCGGCTGATGTCCGCCTTGCTGGAGGCACGCCATGACCGACATGACCCCCATCCGCACCGTCGATCAGTCGCCCGTCCTGTTGCGGGTGAAAGACCTCCAGGTCCATTTTCCGATTACGCGGGGCCTGCTGCGCCGTACCGTCGGCCACGTAAAGGCGGTTGATGGTGTATCTTTCGAGGTTCGCCAGGGCGAAGTGCTAGGCCTTGTGGGTGAAAGCGGCTGCGGCAAGACGACGACCGGCCGAGCGCTGCTGCGCATCGTCGAGCCGACGGCCGGAAGCATACAGTTCCGCCAGTCGGACGGGCGTGAGGTCGATGTCGTCGCGGCCGATAGGGCCCAGCTCAAGCGCTTGCGGCGCGACATGCGCATGGTCTTCCAGGATCCAAACGCCTCGTTGAACCCGCGCCTGCCGGTGGGGGAGATCATCGGCCAGAGCCTCCAGTACAACGATGTTCCACGGGCCGAGGCGGACGATCGCGTTGCCACGCTGCTGCGGCGCGTCGGTCTGCGCCCCGAATACATCAAGCGCTATCCGCATGCCTTTTCCGGTGGCGAGCGCCAGCGTATCGGCATTGCCCGAGCCCTGGCACTCAATCCGGCCTTCGTGGTGTGCGACGAGGCGGTCTCGGCGCTGGACGTGTCGGTCCAGGCACAAATCCTGCGCCTGCTGCGCGAACTCAAGCGCGAGTTCAACCTCACGTACCTGTTCGTGGGCCACGACTTGGCGGTGATCCAGCACATCTGCGATCGGGTGGCCGTCATGTATGCCGGCAAGCTCGTCGAGATCGGGCCGACCCGGACGCTGTTCAATGTTCCAAAGCATCCCTATACCGAAGCACTGCTTTCGGCTGTGCCGCGACCCGATCCGCGCCTGCGGCGCAAGGGTGACCGTATCCGGCTGCCGGGCGAGGTGGCTGATGTCACCAATCTGCCGACGGGCTGCGCGTTCCATCCGCGCTGCCGCTATGCCACCGATCTTTGCAGGGCGGAAACGCCCCCGTTTCGAGAGCTGGGCGAGGGACAGTCGGCTGCCTGCCACTATGCTGACACGCTGCAATTGGCTGGCACCGGCGTTCCGTGACACTAAACGCGGTGTGCAACGGCCATGGCCTGGCGGTAAGAATTAGCCGTCCTGCTTGATGTCGGACATGTGCTCGATCATCTGGATCAATGCGGAGTGATCGCGATCGCCCAGTCCATTAGCGACGGCGCCGTTCATCAGCTGTTGGGTGGCGGCCGTATTTGGCAGACTAAGGTTCAGCTGGCGCGCAGCGTCGACGGCGAGGCTGAGGTCCTTGCGGTGCAGACGGATGCGGAAGCCGGGGTCGAAGGTGCGCTTGACCATGCGCTCGCCGTGCACCTCGAGAATACGCGAGGAAGCGAAGCCGCCGATGAGGGCCTCGCGCACCTTGGCAGGGTCGGCTCCAGCGGACTTGGCGAAGGTCAGGGCCTCGGCGACGGCCTCGATTGTAAGGCCGACAATGATCTGGTTGGCAACCTTGGCGGTCTGACCGTCGCCCACACCACCGACGTGGGTGATGTTCTTGCCCATATTTTCGAACAGGGGCATGGCGCGCGCAAAATCCGTTTCGCTGCCGCCAGCCATGATCGACAGCGTCGCTGCCTTGGCGCCGACCTCGCCACCCGATACCGGAGCATCGACATAGCCGACGCCCTTGGCGCTTAGGCGCTTGGCGAACTGCTTAGTGGCGACCGGCGAAATCGAGCTCATGTCGATGAGGAGCTTGCCGGACGACAGGTGATCAGCAATGCCGCCCTCGCCGAACAGCACGGATTCAACGTCACCGGTATCGGGCAGCATAAGAATGACGACCTCGCCTTGCTGGGCAACCTCGGCGGCGCTGTCGCAGCGCTTTCCGCCGCGTTCCAGCAGGTTGCGATGGTTGTCCTTGACCCGATAGAGGTGAACCTCATGCCCTGCGGCAATCAGCTGTCCCGCCATCGGCGAGCCCATGACCCCCAGGCCGATAAACCCTACCTGCATCCCGTCCTCCGCATGTTCTTGAACTGGCTATCCTAGCGTCGTCTCGACTGCGCCCAGGCCCGCAATCTCGCCGCGAATGGTTTTGGCAGCGCCGGTGGGCGCGACGAGCCGTGCGCCGGTGGTGATGACCTGACCCCGGCGCAGCGGCATACCGCGCGCCAGGGCGTGGTTTGCCAACAGGGCCAGCGTCCGCAGGATCGTTGCCGTGTCGGCGCCGGTAGACGCGTTGGCCTGTTCAACGCCATCAAAGATCAGCGTCGATTTGGCATTGCCGGTATCAAGCATTTCCCAATCCGACAGCCCGCCTCCTACGACGAAGCCGGCACTGTTCTGCAGGTCGCTCAACTGCGTCAGGCGATCGACCTGGTCACGGTCCGTCCAGCTGAAGGTGATAAGTTCGATGAGCGGGTGAAGACTAGCGACAGCCTCGCGGACCGAGGCCGCATCGTACGAGCTTTTCTGCGCCCAAAGATCGCGGCCCAGCGTCAGGGCGATTTCGAGTTCAACTAGCACGATCGGCAACGGCCCGCGTGCCCCGACATGGCCTTGGTTGAAGATCAGGGTTGCAGGCAAAGGCGAGAGGAATGGCGCTGCATCATCGCCCGCGAAAATCTTCCAGCCACCGACGGATCCCAATTGAGCGATGATGGCGTCCTGGATGTGGTGTGCATCAGCCTGCGAGCTGGGCCGCAGATGTGGCAAGAGGTGCGGCAGGGTAATTCCCGTCCGGCGTGCCTCAAGCAACAGCTGCGCGGCCTCCGACGCTGACGATCCCGTCGAAGATGCCTCGACGCTTTCGCCAGGCTCTGCCGCTTCACCATCATGCTGCATCTAAAGCCCTCATGTGGGTATAGCCAGGTCGCGCAGCCGGTGCCGCCAAGATTCGCTTGTCGCTGGACCGCTTGACTGCCGCTCAACCAGATTGGGCACAAGGTTGATCCGCTGCGGCGGCAGGCCATTCATGAATGGCGACTGGCCGGCTCGAGCCAGCAAGACCCGGACGGCGGCGACCCCCATTTCGCGGTGCGGCATGTGCACGGTGGTCAATTGTGGGGATATACGGGTGGCTATCGCATAATCGGCGTGCCCCACTACCGATACGTCCTCGGGAATGCGAAGCCCCATGCGCATCAACTCGGACACTACGGTGACCGCAACAGTGTCGCTACCGCAGAAGAACGCAGTTGGCTCGAACCCCGTGGCGGCCATGGCAATCACCGCTTCGCGCAGGTCGCCAGCGGCCTGATCATCCGAAAAGGCGATCTCTCGCAGCTCCATGTCCGTCGCTTCGGCGACGGCATCGGCGAAGCCCGTCAGGCGCGCCAAGCGCCCAGGATAGCCCAGTCGCCCGTGGGTGTAGACCACTTTGCGATGACCGAGCGACTTGAGGTAATGTGCTACGAAGACACCGGCCTCGACGTCCGCGGCGCTGACCTGGTCCTTCGCCCACAGGGGCGGAATGATGTGGTTCACCACGACGGCGGGCAGGGGACTTGCCAGAACCGCGTCCAGCATTGGTGCGGCATGCGGACCAACCAGAATATAGCCGATTGAGCCGTTGCCCAGCCGCGAAAGTTCATCGGCATCTTCAAGCCACCGCACCGAAACGCTATAGCCCTGGGCTGCCGCCTCATGGTCGATGCCGTTCTGCACATCAACCCAGAGTTCGCGGCTAGCTGTCGCTCGATTCTTGAAGACCACGTCGACCTGGAGCGATTTGTTCACGCGTTTTTTCGCGTCGTAACCCAGTGAGGCCGCGGTCTCCTCGATAAGGAGACGGGTCGGCCCGCTCACCCCGGCCTTTCCGCTGAGGGCGCGGGAGACCGCGAATTTCGAGATGCCGAGGTGATCGGCAATGTTCTGAATGGTGACCCGCGCCATGACAGTGCCGACGGCACGATCCTCCCGACCTGCTTGTTTGTTCCCTTGTTTTGTCATTGTTAGGTCTCGTTTGGATCGCGTGTCAACTGTCACCACGTCGTCAGTCGTGCTGTTAGTACATTTTCTTCCGTCAATTTTCGAGCAGACTCAGAGCAAAAGCTAGGATTTGCGACACATTATCCCTGTCTTTCCTGCGGCAACATGGGGCTAAAACCGAAGAGTCTTCTGACAAAGCCGCTTGACGACCCCGGCCTGCCGTGATGATGTTTGGCTAACGTCGTACAAAAAAGCTCCAAACAAGGAGCTCGAACGGGAGGGCGGCCGGTGAAACTTCGTGCGTTGCGACACATGCTTGTGCCTGTGCGTTTGTCATGACGGCAACGCTTGATGGCCAGCCGGCAATTCGGCCGCGTGACGCTGCCGCGGTGGGCATGGCAAGTCAGCGCCAACTTATCTGGCGCAAGTTCACGGAACACAAACTGGCGGTTGTGAGCCTTGTCGTCATCGCGCTGGTCTATCTGGTCGGCGCGTTCTGCGAGTTTGTCGCCCCCCGCACGCCGGACCACTACGACTCCGCCTACACCATGCTGGCGCCGCAACCGCTGAAATTTTTCTACACCGACGAAGGCGGCGCGACTCACTTTGGTATGCACGTGAACGGTTTCTCGTCGCAGCGCGACCCGGATACGCTGCGCCGGGTCTTTACGCTCGATGAATCGATACGGGTTCCGGTCGGTCTGTTCGTGAAGGGGCAGCCCTACATGATGTGGGGCTTTATCCCGGCCGACATCCACCTGATCGGCCCAGTCGACGTCAGCCAGCCATTCTACCTGCTGGGATCCGACCGCCTGGGCCGAGACGTGCTTAGCCGAGTAATCTACGGGACCCGTATCTCCACATCGATCGGGCTGATCGGCGTCGCCATCAGCCTGGTGCTCGGTGTGATTCTGGGCGGCATTTCAGGCTATTTCGGTGGCTGGATCGACAATTTCATCCAGCGCATCATCGAGTTCATTATGTCGGTTCCGACCATACCGCTGTGGATGGGCCTGGCAGCGGCCATTCCGGTCACCTGGTCGCCCATACTGGTCTACCTGATCATCACGATGATCATCTCGCTCATCGGCTGGACATCGCTGGCGCGAGAGGTCCGAGGCCGCTTTATGTCGTGGCGCAACGAGCCCTTCGTCGTGGCCGCGCGGCTCGACGGCACCAGCCAGATGACCATCATCGGGCGGCATCTGGTGCCCGGCTTTGTCTCCCACATCATCGCCTCGGTGACGCTCGCCATACCTGCCATGATCATCGCCGAGACTTCGCTGTCGTTTCTCGGCATAGGGCTCAGGCCGCCGGTGGTGAGCTGGGGCGTGCTGCTGCAGGAGGCACAGAACATCAGGTCGCTTGCAGAAGCACCTTGGTTGCTGACGCCGGGCCTGCTGGTGATCGTCACTGTGCTTGCCCTCAATTTTCTCGGCGATGGCCTGCGTGACGCAGCGGACCCCTACTCATGACCGACAAACCCTTGCTCAGCATCCGCAATCTCAAGGTTCAGTTCGCGGTCCGCGAAGGGCTCATCCGCGCAGTCGATGGCATCGATATCGAGGCACATGCCGGCAAGACACTCTGCATCGTGGGCGAAAGCGGTTCGGGGAAATCCATGCTGGCGCGGGCGATTTTGCAGATCGTTTCGCGGCCGGGGCGCGTGACCGATGGCGAGATCGTTTTCCGTCGTGATGGGCAGGAGCCCGTCGACATCGCCAAGCTGGACCCGGATGGGAAACCTATCCGCTCGATTCGCGGGCGGGATATAGCCATGATCTTCCAGGAGCCGATGAACTCCCTGTCGCCGGTGCACAGCGTAGGCAACCAGCTCGTCGAGAAGATCCTGCTGCATCACAAGATCGGAACCCAGGCAGCAGTGGAGCGGGCGGTCGATGCGCTGGACAAGGTCGGTATCCCCAACCCCAAGGAGCGCCTCGCCAACTATCCGTTCGAGCTCAGCGGCGGCATGCGCCAGCGCGTCATGATCGCGATGGCGCTGGCCTGCCAGCCGGCCCTCCTGATCGCGGACGAGCCGACCACGGCGCTTGATGTCACCACACAGGCCAACATACTCGATCTGATTGCCGGGTTGCAGGATGAGCTGGGCATGGGCGTGATTTTCATAACGCACGACCTCGGGGTAGTTGCCGAGATCGCCGATGAGGTCGCCGTCGTCTACCTGGGCCGGGTGGTCGAGCGCGGCAGTATCGACGACATGTTCTACAACGCGCAGCATCCCTACACGCTGGCTCTGCTGTCCTCGATTCCCAAACTTGGAGCGCGGCGCGCCCGTGGCCAGCGGCTGCATGCCATTGAAGGCATGGTTCCCCATCCGCTCAATCGGCCGGTTGGCTGCCCGTTCAACACGCGCTGCCCCGAAGCGCGGCCCGGGCTCTGCGACTCCGTAGACCCGCGGACCCTCGAACTCGAGCCAAGCCATTTTGTTGCCTGTCACATGCGCGACCCGGCGATCCTCAAAGCCGAGCACAAGGTGACGGCATGATCGATCAGGATATTACCCCTGAGGTGCCCGAACTGTTGCTGCGCGCCCAAGACGTGAAAGTGCATTTTCCGATCCGGCGCGGCGTGCTCAAGCGTGTCGCCGGGTATGTGCGTGCGGTGGATGGTATCACGCTCGATGTTCGGTCCGGGGAAACCCTCAGCGTCGTGGGGGAAAGCGGTTGCGGCAAGACCACGCTCGGCCAGGCGCTGGTGCGGGTGCTCGAGCCGACTGCCGGACGGATCGAATACGCCAGGCGAGGCGAGCAATGGAAAGATATCGCCCACCTCAGTGAAACCGAGCTGCGACCCTATCGCTCGGACATACGGATGATCTTCCAGGACCCGTTCGCCTCGCTCAATCCGCGTCGGCGGGTGATCGACATCATCGGGGAGTCGCTGCGCAATTTCGGCGTCACTGACGAGCGTGAGGTGGAGAGCCGCGTCGCTGACCTGCTGCGCAAGGTGGGGCTGCGTCCAGAATATATGGCGCGCTACCCTTATGCATTTTCGGGTGGCGAGCGTCAGCGGATCGGCATCGCCCGCGCGCTGGCCGTGCATCCACGGCTGGTGGTGGCAGATGAATGCGTATCGGCGCTCGACGTGTCGATCCAGGCGCAGACGCTGAACCTGATGCAGGACCTGCAGGAAGAGTTCGCGCTCACCTATGTGTTCATCAGCCATGACCTGAGTGTGGTCGAATACATCTCCGATCGCGTTGCGGTCATGTATGCCGGCCGCATCGTCGAGCTCAGCGACACCGAGCCGCTGTTCGCGCAGCCACGCCATCCCTATACCGCCGCCCTGCTCGCCGCCGTGCCGCGGCCCGATCCGCGACGCGCCCGCACGCGCCAGCAGATGCGGCTCAAGGGCGAAGTCGCAGACCCTGCCAATCGCCCAACTGGATGTTCGTTTCATCCGCGCTGCCCATTTGCTGTCGACCGCTGCCGCACCGAGGATCCGCAACTGCGAGCCGTCGGCGCCAGCATGGTAGCCTGCCATTTTGCCGAAAGCCTCGACCTCAAGGGAGTGAACGCCGATGCTGCATGAACACGAACAACGCTCGGTCGCGGGTACTGATACCAAGACCTGGTGGCAGCGACCTTATCGCATGGTTCAGACCAACCTGCGCCAGCCGGATGCGCTCTATGATCAGAAGAAGCTGGCGCGCGAGGTCAAGGAATTCGGCGCCGACGTGCTGCTTTACAATATCGGCGGCATCTACGCCTTCTACCCCACCAAGCTGGAACTGCATGCCATCAACCCGTTGATGCAGGGCGACGCGCTGGGCGACGCCATCGAGGCGGCGCATTCGGAGGGCATCGCGCTGGTCGGTCGTTTCGATATGTCCAAGGCCACACGCCTTGGCTACGAGGCCCATCCGGACTGGTTCGTCCATAATGCCAAGGGCGAGTCGCTCGAATATAACGGCACCTACCAGGCCTGCGTCAATGGCGGCTGGTACCAGGACTATTCGCTGCAGATCATCAGCGAATCCCTTGGCAAATATGATGTCGACGGCGTGTTCTTCAACATGTTTGGCTACACCAATTTCAACTATTCGGGGCTCTATTTCGGCACCTGCGTTTGCGAAAACTGCCGTCGCCGATTCCACGACATGTATGGCAAGCCGCTGCCGCTGAAAGAGGACTTTTCCGATCCCTCGTATGCAGACTATCTCGAGTTTAAGGACCGCACCTCGCTTGAGCTGCGGGCCAAGGTCTACAAGCACATTAAGCAGGTGGCGCCCAAGGTCGCCATGACCGGCCATCGCGGCGACAGCGACCTTATCCGCATGGAAACGCAGCGCGCCGTCGATCGTCCGCAGCCGGAATGGCCCTACCAGGCCGGCGAGCAGGCGCGCTGGGGCCAGGCCTATGGCCAGGGTAAAACCGTGTCGTCCACCTCGGCCAACTTCATTGACTTCGCCTGGCGCTTCGTTTCGGAGACCGGCGCCTACCAGTTGGCCCGCGGAGCACAGCAACTGGCCAGCGGCGCCACGCTGGACTTCTACCTGCTCGGCGTGATGGACCAGGATGACAAGTCGGCCTTCGCCGATACGTCAAAGCTGTTCCACTGGCACAAGGCCAATGAAGCCAACTATAGCGGGCTCAAGCCCGCCTCCAAGATCGCGCTCTATCACTCCCATGCCGTGGTCCCGGGCCATGGCGCCGGTGGCTATGCCAAGCGGCCGGCCAGCGGCCAGTATGCAGAGGCTTCATTCCGCGGTGCCTATCGGGCGCTGGTCGAAGCGCGGTTGCCGTTCGACCTGGTGGTTGACGAGATCATCGCCGGCAAGGACGGCGCCAAGGTGCTGGGCCAGTATGAGGCGCTGGTATTGCCCAATGTAACCTGCATGTCCGATGCCGAAGTCAAGGCCATCGATGCTTGGGTCAAGGCTGGCGGCGTGCTGATGGCAACGGGCGAGACCGGGCTCTACGACGAGAAGGGCGCCCCGCGCGACAAGCCCGCGCTCGCCAGCCTGCCTATTACGGGCAAGCCGATGGCGCGACAGTACATGAAGGGCGCGTATTTCCGTGTCCGCCCGGGTGAACTGCCGATCGGCGACGTCAAGCTGCTGATGATGGACCATGCCTATTACGTCGCCGAACCCACCAAGGGCGCGGAGACCCTCCTGACGTTGCTGCCGCCGCAGCGCTTTGGGCCGCCCGAGCTCTGCTTCCCCGACTACGAAAGCGAGATGCCCGGCGCCATCATCGGCGCACATGGGAAGGGCAAGGCGATCTACGTGCCCTGGCATGCCGATGCGCTGTACTATCGCGACAGCCTGCCCCACACACGGACATTCCTGACTGATCTAGTGGTCCGCAACATCTCCGCCGTGCCAGTCAAGGTGGAGGGCCCGGGTGCGCTCGAACTGACCATCCAGGCACAGCCCGAGACCGGCAAGCTGCTGGTTCACCTGATCAACTACAGCGGCCAGCGCAACAACCTCTACGAAGACGCGCCGCCGCTGCACGGTCTTCGTATCGGCATCAAGGGTGTGACTGGCAGCGGCACTGCCCTGGTCGCTGGCAAGACTGTAGCGCCCGAGGGCAAAGCCGATGGCCAGGGCTACCTGTGGTACGCGCTGCCCCCGGTCACCGCCTTCGAAGCGATCCAGTTCAGCACGAAGTAAAGCCGGCGGCCCGCGCTGCCTGCCCAAACCCGGTTGTCCGGCAGAGCGGAGGCCTACTCCGCCAACGGCCTAAAAAGACACAGATAGAGGAGAGAGAACGATGCAAATGTTGAAATCGTCCTGGCGATTGTCGGCTCTGGGGTTTGCGGCGCTGCTGCTATCGGCCCCCGCCGGCTTTGCTCAGGACTACAAAGAAGCACCGATGCTCGCTGAGCAGGTTGCTGCGGGCAACTTGCCCCCGTTGGCGGAACGGTTGCCAACCAATCCGATGGTGGTCACGCCTTTCGAAAGCGTCGGGCAATATGGCGGCACATGGCGGCTGGTAATGAATTCGCCCAGCGACATCAGCACCCTTGCCCGCACCATTGGCTACGAGAATTTCGTCCGTTCTGTTACCTGGCAGCCTGATGTCGAGCAGGCCGACATCGTGCCAGAAGTCATCATGAACGTGGCTGAAAGCGTCGACGTCAACGAGGACGGCTCCGAATACACCTTCCATCTGCGCGAAGGTCACAAGTGGAGCGACGGCGAGCCCTACACTGCCGACGACGTCATGTTCTGGTACACCGACGTTTATTCAAACACCGAACTGTTTCCCTCCAAGCCGACCTGGTCGGTTCGCAACGGCACGCCGCTCGTGGTTGAGAAGATCGACGAGACAACGGTGAAATTCGTGTTCGGCGGTCCCAACGGCCTGCTGTTGCAGTATATGGCGACACCGTCCAACGACGCCGAGCAGAACCAGCCCTTCGCCTATCCGCGCCACTATCTCGAGCAGTTCCACCCCACCCATACGCCGGACGCTGCTGGCGCCGAGTGGGTGCAGAATTTCCATGCCAAGGCGGATATGTGGCGAAATGCAGAATTGCCGCGTCTCCACCCTTGGGTGATCACCCAGGGCATTGGCGAGGGCAGCGGTGCTCAGGTGGTTGCCGAGCGTAACCCTTATTACTTCAAGGTCGATACCGAGGGTAACCAACTGCCCTACTTCGATCGCGTGACCGTCGATATCATCACCGATGCGCAGGTCACCCTGCTCAAGGCAGCCAACGGCGATTTCGACATGCTCGATTCCTATGTGGGCTTTGTCGCCACCCCAGAAAACCGCGGCACGTTCTTCGACAACCAAGAGGCCGGCGGTTACGAGTTCTATGAGGTGCTGCCCAACCGCGCCAACCTGATGATCATCTCGCTCAACATGACTCACAAGGATCCCGTGTTCCGCGAGCTGTTCGGCAACAAGACCTTCCGCCAGGCGCTCTCAACTGCGATCAACCGGGAGGAAGTCATCGAGTTGGTCTGGCTGGGCCAGGGCATGCCCTACCAGACGGTAGAACGTCCCGAATCGCCGCTCTTCGATGAGGAAATGGCGACCCAGTTCACCCAGTTTGACATCGCCAAGGCCAATGAAATGCTCGACGGCCTGGGCCTGACCGAAAAGGATGGCAACGGTATCCGCCTGATGTCGGACGGTCGTCCGCTGCAGTTCACCATCGACATCTCGGTGATCCGCCAGCCGTGGATCGACAGTGCCGAACTGATCAAGGGCTACTGGAAGCAGATCGGCGTGGACCTGCTGATCAACACTTCGGACACGACCGCCCTCAACCAGCGCGTCGAATCCAACGAGCATGACGCGGCTGTATGGTCGGCCTCAGGCGGCACGGATTCTCTGTTCGATCCGAAGTACTACTTTCCCTCGTCGTGGGCCGCATTCTACGCCACCACCTGGGGCCAGTGGTTCACCAAGGACACCCTGCCCGAAGAGCCGCCTGCTGCCGCCAAAAAGCAGATGGAGCTCTACCAGCAGGTCTTCGCAGAGATCGATATTCCGTCGCGACTGGCGCTGATGAAGGAACTGCTCGCGATCTCCAAGGAGGAATTCTACACCATCGGCGTCATGCAGCCGACCTCGGACTATGGCGTCGTCAACAAACTGATGGCGAACTTCCCGGCTGTGCTGCTCGCCAGTAGCGAATATGCGCACCCCGGCGCTGCCAACCCCGAGCAGTTCTACTACACCGCCGAATAGTCCCTCCCCAGCCCGCCGTCCGGCCCATGGGCCGGACGGTCATTGCCCGGAGCATCATCCATGACCGCCTTTATCGCCCGTCGCTTCTTCTACATGCTGGTGACCATAGCTGCGATCTCGGTGATGACCTTCGTCATTATCCAGTTGCCGCCCGGTGACTATGTGACGGCCATGGTGGCGCAACTCAACCTCCAGGGCACCACTGTCGACCCCGCCGACATGGCGGCAATGCGCGCCCGCTACGGGCTCGACGATCCGCTGCACCTGCAATATTGGAAGTGGATATCCAACATCGTCCTGGCCGGAGATTTCGGCTATTCGCTGGAATGGCGGCGCCCGGTGTCGGACCTGCTGTGGAACCGGCTGGGCCTGACCTTCGTCTTGGCGCTGATCACGCTGCTCTTCATCTGGGCGATATCACTGCCCATCGGCATCTATACGGCGGTACGCAAGAACACCGTAGGCGACTACCTCGCCACCTTCATCGGCGTGCTCGGCCTGGCCATCCCCAATTTTCTGTTCGCTCTCGTGCTGATGTATATCTCGTTCAGCTACTTTAACACCGGCATCGGCGGCCTGTTCTCGCCCGAGTACGAGAACGCGCCCTGGAGTTGGGGCAAGCTGATCGATCTGGGCAGCCACCTCATCATTCCCACTATCGTGCTTGGCACTAGCGGCACGGCTTCGCTGATCCGCATCCTGCGCGCTAACCTGCTCGATGAGCTGGGCAAGCCCTACGTAGTTACGGCACGAGCCTATGGCCTCTCGGAGCGGCGGCTGCTGCTGAAATACCCGGTGCGTATCGCCTTGAACCCCTTTATTTCGACCGTAGGCTGGGTGCTCCCGACGCTGGTGTCGGGCGCGACCATTACCGCAGTGGTGCTCAACCTGCCTATGACCGGGCCGCTGCTGCTGCAGGCGCTGATCAGCCAGGACATGTATCTGGCCGGAAGTTTCATCATGATGCTCAGCGTCCTGACCGTGGTCGGCACTTTGCTATCCGACCTCCTGCTGGCTTGGCTCGATCCGCGCATCCGCTACAGTTGACCACTTGCTTCTCGTTGGATGGCTTGATCATCGTGAACTTCTGAGCGGCGCCAAGTGCCCAGACCTTAATGGATGCGTAAATAAGCACGCCCCGAGCAATACTGGCCAAAAACTTCGTGAGTGCACCTCAGAAATCGCCTTTCTCGGCGTCTCGCGGCAAATTGCGGCGTCCGGTCAGCCATCAGCCTAGCAGGTTTGCATTGGGTAGCGAGTATTGCGCCATGCGACCATTCGGGCTCGAGCGCAAAGCAGTTGGTCGCCTATATGCATGGACGTTATCAAGCCTTGAAGGTCCGCTTTCTCGTTCTGTTGTCTGATAGCGGACCGCCCGCTCCCCACCCGCATTCAGACATAGTCGTCCTGTGCCTTAGCCGCTGATGCTTGCTGCGAGCAAATTCCTCAAGCACTCACCCACCTCGCTCCAGGATGCGGACAGATCGATCGTTGCGACTGTGACTGACTGCCCGAGCAACCCGTAACGTTCTTCCAAATCTATGGTGGTTCGCGGGTATAGGAGCATGCCTGATACCTGCCGGTCCGGTCGCCTTGCCTCATGCGCCAAATAGCTAGCCAGCTGATACAAATGCGTAGAGCGAATACGCTGTCCGTAGCGCCCGGATGCAAGCGTCTGAGAATAGAACTTGGCATCGATGATCAGAGTCTGCGTCTCGGACCGAACCGTAATGTCAGTTTGCATGCCGGGAAGTAGTCGGAGACTTTCTGGGTTCTCGCTCTCTGCCTCCCAGGACAAGATTTCCGAGCCGATTTTGTACTGGGGAAACTCACTCCGGTAGAAGTTTCGAAGGAAGTCCTCGAACAAGGCAGACATTCTGACCTCATCCTTGAGGATGCTCTCAAACCGTGTCCCGGGGCCTTGTTCGTCAGGCATAAGGGAATGGAAAACGAACTCACAGGTGCGCATCAACAATCCGTACTGCGCGGTATTCCTCGAGAGCTGGACGCGGTGGAACAGATCGCCTGTGAGACGAACATCGCACACATCGTGGAAACGTCTTGCCGTCAGCCTAAGCTCATGGCGCAAGTCGCGGTGGATCTCCCGGCAGGCGGCAAGCGCGAGAAGCGTGCTGCGCAGGATGCGGTTGTGCAGCACATTAGGCGTGAGCTCATCGAACTCGCAGACCGCTACTCCTCGCATCATCGTCTGCTGCTTGATCATGTCGTCAAGCAATAGGCGTCCACGAGGCGATCTCGTGTGCTCCACAGATTGCCGGTAACCCCGATCGACACCGCGGCGAAGCAGCCGGTTCGATCCGGTTAACAGCACCTTTGCGAGAAGGGTAGGTAGGTCCGGGCTTTGATCCTGCCCAATGTCAGTCACAGGTCCAGCCTGGAAGTGGTTCCAAGCGTAGAGCAGCATAAAGTAGATATTGCGGACGGGTATGGTCACGGCATTGGCGCGAGCAGCCGTTCGCGCCACTGCTCGGCCTGGGCAGGGTTGTCGAACCAATACTCTTCGAGCAGCGGATAAATCTCCGTCTCGACCACCCGGGTGTACCAGTTCAGCGAGTCTTCTGGAGCTTGTGCAGGGGTGAAGAAGCTATGCCCGATCCGAAAGCCGCGACCGAGATTGGTTGTGTCTGAGCCGATCGCTTCGTTGAGCTCAGCCATACGCGTTCGGATGGCGGCGACAAGAGTATTGGGGATGCCGCGCGAGCTGAGAACTTCCGCGAACTTCGGCTCAGAGAACATTGGGTCAACGTTCATGAAAGCGAACCTGCGACGCAGGGCATAGTCGACCAATGACAGAGATCGGTCCGCGGTGTTCATCATGCCGATGATAAAGAGGTTGTCCGGAACGTAGAACTTTCCGTCGCCTGGCTTGGCATAGGCGAGGCGCGTAGACCATTCCGCCCCCCGCTTGTCCGCTTCGATCAACAACATCAACTCACCAAAAATCTTGGAAAGGTTACCGCGATTGATTTCGTCGATCACCAGCACATGAGGTTTGTCAGGCGCTGACAAAGCTTTGTCCCGAAACCGATAGAATGTACCGTCCTGCAGCTCGAATGCGCCTGACCCGTTCGGCCTGTAACCCTGGACAAAATCCTCATAGCTGTAGGATTGGTGGAACTGGACCGTTTCGACCCGATCGGAATCCTTTGCCCCGATCAAAGCGTAGGCAAGCCGCTTGGCTACGAACGACTTTCCAACTCCCGGTGCGCCTTGCAAGATGAGGTTCTTCTTTGCGCGCCACGTGCTGAGATATTGCTCGAAGACCTCGCGCGGCATGAATAGGTCTTCCAGAGCGTCATCGACAGTGAATGGCTGTAGGGTCACGTCAGCCGGCTCGGGCGGCTCTACAGTCATCGTCGTCTCCCGCACTGCACTTGCTTCCTCATAGGCCTGGAGGGCCACCTCGAGCTGGCTGAGAACCTCGGTGTCGCTCGGCAGGCGAGAAGTCTCGAGAGCCCAGTTCATGATTGTCCCAGCTTCGTAGTTTCGAGCAGCGCCTGTTAGTGAACGCAGGTCGATTTCACTGTTCAAGGTGAAGTGGTCCTCGACCAGGCCAGCAATCCTCGGTCGTGTCGATTGCCCCACTTGCTGCATGCGCTCCACCGCCGCTCGCTGCCCCAGATCCCGCACCAAATCGGTCATGCCTTGATTGAGAGTGAGATAGGTAGCAGACAGGTCCTCGGCGATCAGGAACACCAAATAGATGCCGCGCTGCGTGGACGTGGTCACGCGGCTATCCAGGAGCGCTATCCAGGGTGTTCGTGTCCAAGAACCCTGTCCCACGCTCATCTTGACCTCAATGGTCGGTCTGTTGAGCACAGGACGAGCAGCTTCGAGCCATTCACGCACCGCGCTCATGGCTTGTCGCAAGTCTTCATCTAAGCCAAAGGGACCCCGCCGCTTCTCCGAAAACACCGCAAAGAAGTGCTGCAGGCGTTCGGCAAACGAAACGACAGTCTCGGCCGTTGTCTCGTCATTTGACACAGCATGCTGCAACAAGGATGTCTCCTGTGGGCTTGACCAGTCGCGCAGAATCAACGGGCGAAATAGATCCGCCATCTGGGTTACGGAAACCTCTAAGTCAGCCTGATCCAGCTCGGCCGGCTCCACAAACCGGCTGATCGAACCGGCCGCGTTCTTGTGTCCGGCTGGCGATTGGAGGAAAGCGAGCCAGTCCTGCAAGCTATTCCATCGTGCTTGCGACCGGCTCAACCTGTGCTTCTCGAGAAAAAGCCAGCCACCGCTTCGGTCGATCGCCTGCGCGATCCCCGCTGCCTCAGTGCCATGCGCTTGGGGTAGGTTCTGGAAAACGATAGGTGCTGTTTCTCGAACCTTCGACTGCAGCGCTGGGGTGGAGAAATCACGGGGATGGACCGCTGCGCCGAACCCATATTCGAGACCGCGCTCAGAGACGATCATGAAGATCTGCGGATTACCCGCGAGCGTGTCAGCGTTCTCAGCCGGATAAACCGCAAACCAGAGATCTTTTGGCACATACCCGCGCACGCCAGCTTTCGGATGAAACCCTGAGGTTAGACGGACAGCAACGTCATCAGCATGTCCAAGCTGCCGTGCAGCTAACTCACCAAGGACCTCAAGTGCGGTATGCACCCGACCATAGGCGTTACGCTCTTCTTCAGTCAGGTCGGTGTAACGCGCACCACTGCCAGCCTTCTCCCGTGCGGACGCGATTAGTCCGATGTCCTGTGCAGTGATCTTCGCCTGCCCCGGTTCGTAGGCGTCGACCACTGCAAACCCAAGTTCTTCCAATTTATCAGCAACAACAGCCGGATCTGCTCGAAACTCACCCGGCTTCAATGCTCCTCGTCCTGGGTGTTGCTTCCCAACTGCCGCCGCAAGCACGGGTTCGGCGTCGTAGCGATTTCCATTTGGCGCTCGGAGGAGGGTCGGACTTTCACCGTAGCCATAGCGCTCGAGAAAGCTCTGTCGCCCAAGCTTATCGAATTCATCCATGGCCGCTTGCACGGCATCACGACTGGTAAGTAGCGCAAGTGACATGAATTTCCCCCAAGGAGAGAACTGTCACGACTGGGTGGAGGGCTGTCAACTGCTCACCCACGGCTCTGAGACAACTCCTTTATACGTGGGTACAGAGGTCGCTCAGGGTCCTTCCCCGGCATAAGACCTTCCGGGGGGTGCGCGGAGCCCCGGCTCCCGACAGTATTTAGGTCAGCATCGTTTACCGTTATGGTATAACATAAGCCCCCGCTTATCTAACTGAGGGGGGTCAGACGGTGCTCAGGGTGACATCTGAGGGTGGATCGCTCAGGTCTCGGGGGTCAGACTGATTACCCCCCTCAAACGGCAAATCCCCCTCCAATTTTTTCGGTTTTTCGCAGCTAGGAGGAAAATGGTCAACGTAGCACGCGTAGCACGGGGTAGAGGGGGGTGCTACGTGACCCTGCTACGCTGGAGACCCCAGCATATCCGGGCCTTTCCCCGGTTTCGTAGCACACGTAGCACCCTTTTCCCTATATAGGACAACAACTCAATAGAAACTGTGTGGTAATGGGATACCACACGGAATCCGGGGCGCGTAGAATGCTATATGGGGGTGTGTGCTACGTGGTGCTACGTTGGAGCCCCCCGGTGAGCCTCAAACCCCAAGGAATCCGGGCGTAGCAGGCCCCCCGTAGCACCCCCCGTAGCACCCCCCCTCCATCGGCAAGAAAAAACCCCCGCAGGTTATGCGAGGGTCGAGGATCGTGCCACGGTATGAAAAGCGCTCAGTAGAGGAGAGGGTGAGCCAAGGCCGGGAAGCACTGGAAAACGTACTGCTTATGCGAAACCACCGACGACCCATCGGTCAGGATCACTGTGAAATGCTCGTTAGAAGTGGGGTGGTCTTGGACTTTTCGGACATCACCCACGGGCACCCAATAGTCATCCTCTTTCTCTGGGTTCACCAAGAGCATCGTGAACTGGTGGGCGTTGGCCGCCCCTGTGTAGAGGTTGAAGTCATCGGCATCGAGCTGGTGTTCCGTGCCGTCGTCCATGACTGCGACGGGGGTTTCTTCGAGCCCACGGTCTTCCGGGTTCGTGTAGCGGAACCGAGCGACTTTCGCCGCGTCGATCCATTCGTGCTTGAGCGTGTAGGAGAGGGTCATGCTTGGTCCTTTAGACTAGGTTGTCGATCTCCTCGTCCGGGTCTTCCGGGCCGAGGTCTTCATCAGTGAAGCCGTAGTTGTCAGCGAACTCGGCTTCCTTGAAGTCGGGTGCCTGGACGATGACGAAGCCCCGGTCGAGGTCTTCTGGGCTCGCGCCGATGCGGTGGAACCATGTGGTCGCCTTGCCCTTCCAGCGGCGGTATCGCTTGCCTTCGTGGCCCTTCTCCCAACCAGACAGGTTTTGGACCGCGAGGGTCAGAGCGTTGCCGTGCAGGCCGTTCTTGATCGGCCAGTCGAGGCCAACAGCGGCGGCGGCGTCCGAGGACCGGAAGACCTGCCGGACAACCCATGTGTCCTCCGGGCTCTGGCCTTTCTGAGCGAACTCGGCCGGGTTGATGTCGTAGCCGTTGGCGAACTCCACGAGGTTGACAGGGTGGTCGAAGTGCTCGGCAAGCTCGGCCGTCCAGTCCTCGTCCATGGCCTTCTGACGCACACCCTCTTGATGGTGCTTGGCTTCGGCCTCTGCCGAGCCGGTGAGCATCAGGGGCAGGTCTTCGTGCTGCACGCGGGGGTACATCGCCCGCATCGCGCTATACAGCTCCAGAGCCTCGGCCCAGAGCTGTGGAAGCTCCTCGGCCAGCTTGCCGGTGTCGATGGTCCGGGTGGTCACATGAAGCGGCCAGAAGCGACGGTTGCCCGTGCGATCCTTGAGGTAGATGTCCTCATTGGTCGTGCCCCAGAAGACCGACTGGCGCTTGATCACCGAGACCTCTCGGGCATAGGCCATGCGAACGGTGTCCTCCTGCCTAGACAGGAACGCCTTGGCGTCGGTGACCTCGGATTTGTTCTGGGCGGCCATTTCCGGCAGCTCATTGCCCCACTTACCCGAGATCGCCTCGGCCACCTTCTGGACATCGCCCAGATCGCACGCCACTTCGCCGAACCACCGGCTGGTGTAGAGGGTGCGAATGAAGGTGGACTTGCGGATGCCCTGATCACCTTGCAGGACCGGCGCGTAGTCGAACTTGGTGCCGGGCTCATAGATGCGGGCCACCGAGGCGATCAGGACCAGCTTGGCCGTCTCGCGGGCATAGGGTGTGTCGGCCAGACCGAGATAGTCCACGAACGGGCCCTCGACCCGTGCCTGACCATCCCACTCCTCGGCTTCGAGGTAGTTCTTGATAGGGTGGTAGCGGTTGCGCATGGCGGCGAGGATCACGCCATCGGCGATATCCCGCTTAGCGACCGTGGAAAGGCCGTAGCCGACCTTCCCTGCCCCGTTGGGCGTAGCGAGGATCGCGCGGATCGTGGCGTGCCCCATCTGCGTCCAGCGGTCGCCCCAGAGCTTGTCCTGACAGATCAGGGTGGGGATATTGTCTGACCGGCTGGCGATGTTGTCGAACACGCGCACGACGCCCGTGAACTCATCCCACCGGAGCTTCCCGTAGAAGCGCGGGTCGTTATAGAGGATCGCGGCCACGTTGTGGACCGACGACACAACATCGCCGTTCTTGTTGACCTCCAGCTCCTCGCCGAACCACGTCTTGGCCTTGGGGTTTTTCCCCTTGCCCGGCTTCTTCGCCTTGGGCTTGTCCTTCGGCGGTTCGTCGGCGTCGGCCGGGCCGAGATCGGCCTCGCTGAAGCCCCACTCATCGTCGGCCGTGGTGTCGGGCTCTGGCTGGGCTTCGTCCGTGTACTCGGAGCGCAGGTCTTCCTCGACCTCCTCCTCGCCGTCCTCGAAATCCTCGTCCCCGACTTCGCTGTCATCGAGAATCGCGCCCAGATCGTAGCGGCTCTTCGTCCGTTCGGCCCGATAGCGCTCGTCCGTCTCCACGAACTCGCGCATGCGCTTGGACGAGGGCCGGTCCATCATCGAGACCTTGGCCTCATAGACGCTCTCATCGAGCATGCCGAACTTGTGGATGCGGTAGAGGTCCCACGCATTGACCAGTTGCTCGCCAACCGGGTCAGTGCCGTGGTGGGAATAGAGGAACCGGCCGTTGTCCTCGACCACCGCGCCGTTGGCGGCAGAGCCGCCCGTATAGGTGTAGCGGGGCTTCGCACCGTGCTCGGTACGGTCGTCATAGATGTCGGACAGGAACTCGGCGATCAGATCCTCGATAGGCCACGCCCGGCACCAGTCGCCGATGACGCCCGGCTTCAGCCATGGGTCCTCGGCCTTGTCGGCGTGCTTGCGGATGCCCTCTTCGCCCTTGTAGAGCGGCAGGGCAGACAGGTCGCGATAGTCCCCGTGGTTCTCTTCATACCAAGCGAACATCTCGTCAGGGTCGATGACCGAGCCCTGATTGTGAAGGAACTGGTAGGGCTGATCCTTGGAGATCGTCGGCAGGAACATCATCTGCGCGCGACGGCTCGAAACCACGTCCACCTGTTCCATGGGCTGCTGCTCATAGTCGATGCGGAACGAGATGATTCGGCAGAGGGGCATCCACTCGTCCGGCTGGACGAAGCGGGCCATCGGCATGATGACGCGGTAGCGGGGCTTTTCCTCGGTCGAGGAGCGGGTAGACAGGACGACGCACTCATAGCTCGCGAGCCAGTGGATGCCACTCTCCATGTCGGGGAAGAAGCTCTCCCACGGGTAGTCCATGTCGAACGAGGCCACGTCGCGCGGCTTGACGCTGCGCAGATTGCGGGTGCCGCCTTCGCACTGAGCGCCGGAAATCCAGCCATTGATCGACTTGAGATGGAGCTGCTCATCGCGGCTCATCTTCAGGTAGACCTTGTGCTTCTCATTGGTCTTCGTCGGCTTGCCGAGGAGCTGGCGCAGAGTCAGCCATGAGCCTTTTTTATTGGTCGCTTTGCCCAGATTTGCGCCGCGACCTTCGGCCCACGAGAGCATACGGTTGTTGTGATTCGCCATTAGACCAGACCCCTCCCAAGCTCGAATAGAAGAGCCTTGAGATGGGCGATAGAGACCGGGCGATCTATGGATTTCCGCCAGCAGGCAACGGTACTATATTTGGTGTCCGTCAGCTCGGCGACCAGTTCAATCGTCAACTGGTAGTCGTTCATGTCGGCGAGAAGGGTCTCCGTGCGCCACTCAATAGAGTGCCAGCACGGGTCGTCGTGCGGAGGGAAGATCATGGTAATGCTCGGTGGGTAAAGTTCGCTGAGTGCGCTGCGGCGCTCAGTTATTGGGGAGGGCGTGTAACGACCTCGGCTCGAAACCGAATATACGCGTCCAACCAGGACTTCGGCATTGCAGAGCAGCGCTCTCCGATTTTGATCAGTGGGGGTAGTTCACCACTGCTGATCATTTCGTAGATCTTGCCACGAGAGATACGTAGCAAGAGCTGGACGTCCTTCACTCGATACTGAGCACCGGCGGGATCGATGTCCGACCAAGGGACAGGTGTTTTGCAAGTCGTGGCCACGGTGGTTGTCTCCATTGCTGTTCATCGTTGGTTGATGACGTCCAGCATGGGGTGTCCGAGGCCGTGTGGCTAAGGGAACAATATCCCGCTTTTTCTGGTGCTTTATTCCCCTTGACGAAGGGCGCGGGCGTACTGGAGACGAAGGCGTTGGTAGAGAGGCCGCTGTTCAAGTCCGTGCCCTTCGGGGGGATATCCGGCTTCGCGCGCGTTTTTTATGCGTGACGCCAATGCAGCCGACTCTGTAACGAGCTCCAGAATTTTCAGGATTCTAAAGTTTCTTGCGCCGGCAAGATCTCCTGCCATTGGGACATGCTTAGCGTCCAAGAGCAGCAAGCCCTCTTTACGGGCCCGGTGTTGCAAGGCTTTCAAAAGGGCCTTAAAGAAACGGACGGTTGAACCATCGCCATTGTTTCCAGGTTGCTCGTAAGTCGTGGGCGGCTCACCCGCCCCGATTTCAAAGGCTGCCGCGAACAAGGCCAGAGCTCGAACGTCGAATTCAGCAGTCCAAGTACCTGCGGGACGCCCACGGCGGTTTTGCCGCGTCGTCCTAAGCCACGACTTCGTTTCCGTCGCCCATGCGCTCAGCGGTGCCGCAATTGGCGGCGGCTCATCGTATTCCCGCTGGTAACGTTCATCTGCCAGATATTCGTCGATGACCGCTACAACGCGATCTAGCAGTTCCAAACGCTTCACCGGGTACAGTACTGGGAATGTGTCCGTAAGGGTTGGCCAAGCTAATTCGTTGATCGCCGCTTTCAAGCGGTCTCTGCACACATGGGCACGGAGCGGAATCTCGGTGGCGAGGATGACACTTTCAAGCTCGTCATCGGAAAGCACGATGAGAGGCTTCGGCTCCATTAAGGCGGCTTCTGAAATGATCATCCGGTCGCAAGCTCCCTATTTGCCGGCGAGGCAAAATCTGACCAGTCCGTCATTAGGTCCCGCCGCTTTTCTAGCAAGTCACCTCGCCTATAAGCGGCCTCGGCAGCATTCTTAATGGTGTGCGCAAGCGCCATCTCCGCCACCTCATTGGGATAAGACGTCTGCTCGGCCACCCAGTCGCGGAAGCTGCTTCGAAATCCATGGGCAGTCACCTCAACACCCATCCGGCGCAAGGCCATGGCCAGCGCCATTGAAGACAGCGGCTTGCCCTCTCTCTGACCTGGGAACACGTAACGTTCATCATTCTTGTCCGACACGGTCCTCAACACTTCCATCGCCTGGGGCGATAGAGGGACGCGGTGTTGCCTACCGCCCTTCATGCGGGCAGCGGGGATGGTCCAAACCTGAGTGATGAGGTCGACCTCGCTCCACTCGGCATTCAGCACCTCGCCTGATCTTGCCGCGGTTAGAATGGCAAATTCCAATGCCCGAGCAGCGACTGCTGGCCGATCGCGCAATGACGCCATAAAGCTCGGGAGCTCGTCGTAGGGCAGGGCCTTGTGATGCCCTCGGCTCAGCTTCCTGCGTGACGGAAGAACGTCAGCGAGATGGTTTCTCCAAAGTGCCGGGTTCTCCCCCGTTCGCAGACCCCGAACTTTGGCTGAGGCAAGTACGCGCTCAATGCGGCCCCGCAGCCGAGATGCCGTTTCCGGCTTTTTCGTCCAAATCGGTTTTAGGATGCTGAGAACGTGCTCAGTGTCCACTTGGGCAATGGGTGTGTCCCAGATCGTGGTGCAGTAGGTCTTGAGAGTGGATGACCATTGAGCGATGTGCTTGGCATTGCGCCATTCAGACTTGTTGAGATCGACATAGTCCTCGGCACATTCGCCAAAGGTCTGCAGCTTTGGCTTCTCCGCCTTTTTCACCTCTAATGGATTTTGGCCTGTTGCCAGGACTGTCCGAGCGGCCTGGGCGAACTCTCGAGCTTGCTTGAGAGTAACCGTTTGCGCGGACCCAAGCCCCATCTCGGTTGGCTTCCCGTTCCAGCGAAACAGGAAGACCCAGCGTTTCCCACCATTGGCTGAGATGGAGAGGTAAAGCCCCCCACCATCCGAATGCCGCCCCGGTTTGGCCAGAGAAGCCACACCGATCGCGCTGAGCTTGTTCAACTGCCTGGCCATGTTGTGCCCTATCATCTGCCCTATCAAGAGGTGGCGATGTTAGCGATCGACACTGGACGTTGGTAGACGGTCACGAGCTGGTGGTCAACGCAAGTCCCTAACAAATATGGAGATTTTGGACGGCTCTGGATGTCGCTGGACAAGTCGCCGAAGTGGTTTGGCGGACTCTCTCTCCGCCACTTCCACTCGCATTACCGTACAGTAGCGCCACCCACACGGCCGGGTGCCGCAGATCGGCTTCTGGCTAGACCGGCAGATCTTCGAGGCGGAGGGAGTCGGCCAGGCTGGTCTGGTCCAGCACGGCGCGCGTCGCCAGGGTTACCCGCTCGAAGACATGCCGGATTTCGCAGGAGGCTTCCTCGCGGCAGTCTTCGCATTTGCGATAGGCGATCTTGGAGAGGCAGGGGAGCGGTGCGATCGGGCCGTCGATGAGCCGCAGCACCTCGCCATACATGATCTGCTCGGGCGCCTTGAGCAGGACATAGCCGCCGGCCCGGCCGCGCCGGCTGTCGACGAAGCCGGCCCGCTTGAGTTCGAGCAGGATCTGCTCGAGGAATTTCTTGGGGATCGACTGTTCCTTGGAAATCTCGCCGATCATCATGCTCTCGCCCCGGCCGACCCGGGCAAGCGAGACCAGTGCGCGCAAGGCATATTTGGCTTTTTGCGAAATCATCTGCCCAGACTACTCCCGGCCGGTCCTAGGATTTCGGTTCGGGAACCACCGGGGGCACCGTACCGGGCGGCTGTTCGGCAGCAGGCTTCGGTTCGGGCTCGGGCGCTGCCTCGGGCTCAGCCTCAGGCTTCGGTTCGGGCTCGGGCGCTGCCTCGGGCTCAGCCTCAGGCTCGGGCTCGGAACTGGGCTCGGATGCCGGTTCAACTACAGCAACGGGCGCAGCCTCCGCTTCGGCTTCACCCTCCGACGACGGCGCGACGTCGGCATCAGCTGCCGCAGCCGGCTCAGAAGCTGACACAGCCTGTTCTGGCGCCGGCTCGGGGGGCGCGATGCCGCCTTCGCTGGTTTCGTCGGACTGCTGCTCGGCCAGCTCTTCGGCCGCGGTGGCGGGGGTCTCGGCCGGCGCCTCTGCGGCTTCCTGGGGCGCAGTGGGCGCCGCGTCGGAGCTCGCTGGCGGTACGACCTCGTCGATGGCGGCCGGCGCCTCGCCCACTTCCGGGGTGGCGCTGACGCTTTCCAGGTCTGCGGGTGCGCTGTCCTCCGCTTCGGCCGCTGGCGGTGGCATGGCGATGACGGCGGGTGGCGAGGCCGCTTCGACGGCCTCGATGATCACGGGGTCGGCGGCCAGGTCCGAGACCGGCTGAGCCTCGGATTGTGGCGCATCGGCAGGCGCCGGCTCCGCCTCGACGAAGGTCACCGCTTCCGCAGCATCGGCGACGGCTACGGCCACGATTGGCGCAGCAGGCGTGGCGGCGGCCTTTTCGAGCAGGTTCTCGGCAGGCGGGAAGCGCGGCTCCGTTGGCACGGCATCGGGCGCCTTGTCCTCGCCCCGCTCGCCGCGCAGCCAGGCCAGCAGGCCCAGGCCGATCTCGCGCTCGCCGCGGATCACCACATCGGCGCCCAGGCCCCGCAAGTGGGTCTCTTCCTCCTCGGAATAGGCGCGCGCCATGATGCGGACCTGCGGGTTGAGCTTGCGCCCGGATTCGCAGACCGTGCCGGCCTCATAGCCATTGGCGATGGCGACCAGCAGGGTGCGGGCCTGGGCCAGGTTGGCCAGCTGCAGCACCTGGGGGCTGGCGGCATTGCCGAACACCACTTCGAGCCCCGCCTGGCGGGCGGCGGCCACGTCGTGGTCGGAATCCTCGATGACGACCAGGGGCGAATCGGTGCGCTTGAGGCCCTCGGCCACGATGCGGCCGACCTGCCCATAGCCAACCAGCACGACATGGTCGGTCTGCTTGCTGGGCTCGACAGTATCATCGTCCGCTCCCGGCGCGCCGCTGTCGACGGCGCCCTGGCTCGGCATGTCGGTGGTGATCGGGCCGGTGGCGGCGGCGCTTGGTTCCATCGGCTCGATCCGCTCGCCTTCGGCGGCGCCCCGGTCTGCCCGGCGCAGGGCCGCCCGGGCTTCGAGGCGTGGCTTCATCAGGTCGAGGCTCCAGAACACGACCGGATTGAGCACGATGGAGATCAGCGCGCCGGCCAGGATCAGGTCCTGCCCTTCGGGCGGCAGGATGGCCAGGGCCACGCCCATGCCGGCCAGGATGAAGGAGAATTCGCCGATCTGGGCCAGCGAGGCCGAGATGGTGAGCGCCGTGGCCACGGGTCGCTTGAACAGCAGCACGATGGCGAAGGCTGCCAGCGACTTGCCGATGATGATGATGAAGACCGTGGCCAGCACGGGCAGTGGATTGGTGATGATGATCGAGGGATCGAACAGCATGCCGACCGAGACGAAAAACAGCACGGCAAAGGCGTCGCGCAGCGGCAGGGTCTCCTGCGCCGCGCGATGCGACAGCTCGCTTTCCGACAGGATCATGCCGGCAAAGAAGGCGCCGAGCGCCAGCGACACGCCGAACAGCACGGCCGAGCCCAGCGCCATGCCGAGGGCTATGGCCAACACGGCCAGCCGGAACAGTTCGCGGCTGCCGGTATAGGCGGTGCCGTGCAGCGCCCAGGGAATGATGCGGCGCCCCACCACCAGCATGAAGCCGACAAAGGCAGCGATCTTGACCAGGGTCAGCGCCAGCACACCCCAGATGCCGACCGGACCGCCGATGATCCGTTCGACGAAAGAGACGAAAGGATCGTGGATGCCGGTATCGGTGCCGTTGAGGCTGGCAATGGCGGGGACCAGCACCAGCGCCAGCACCATGGCCAGGTCTTCCACGATCAGCCAGCCCACGGCGATGCGGCCGCGCTCGGTTTCGATCAGGCGCCGGTCCTGCAGGGCCTTGAGCAGCACCACGGTGGAGGCTACCGACAGGGCCAGCCCGAACAGCAGGCCGGCGCCGACGCTCCAGCCCATCAGCAGCGCCAGGGCCAGTCCGAGCAGGGTGGCAAAGCCGATCTGCGCCAGCGCACCCGGAATGGCCAGCGCCCGGACGCTCAGCAGGTCCTTGAGGGAGAAATGCAGGCCCACCCCGAACATCAGCAGGATGACGCCCAGTTCGGCCAGTTCGGCGCCCAGGGCCTGGTCGGCAATGAAGCCAGGCGTGTGCGGGCCGACGAGAATGCCGGCGAACAGATAGCCCACCAGCGGGGGCAGCCTCAGCCGGTTGGCGATCATGCCGAAGATATAGGCCAGCACCAGACCCGCGACGATCGTTGAGATCAGGGGTGTGTCGTGGTGCATGATGCCTCCGCCGTTAATCGCGACCCGGAATGAATGATGAAATACTCTAGCGAGATGATGGGGTATGCGCTACCGATGCGCAAGCGTCGATGACACCCGAAACATCAGCAATCTTGCCCACTTGGCCGAGCCGCGCAGTCCAGACTGATTGCAGCGAGGCAAGTTTGTCATAGTTGTGGCGCTATGGTCGATCAGACGGAAGTGAAGGGAACCTCGCGCCCGTCACCTGTGTTGTGGCAAGCTAGGCGAACGGGGCAAACATGCGATTTTCAGTAGGATGCGAGATCGGTTATGACGTGGCGGATCAGGCCACGCTGATCTTCAATATCGAGGCGATGCGCGGGGGCCGACAGCGGGTCCTGCGGGAAGAGCTGACGATGACGCCGGGCCTTGCCGCCGACGAGAAGACGGCGGAAGAAAGCGGCAACCGCTATCTGCGGCTGACCGCGACGCAGGGCCAGATCCAGATCCGCTATGCTGCCGAGATCGAGCTGGACCCCATCCACCAGCAGCCCGAAGCGGTGGGCGAGGTGCCCGTCGCCAAGCTGCCGCTCGAAACGCTGCCCTTTCTCAATCCGTCGCGCTACTGCCCGTCCGACCAGCTGGCGCGCTTTGCCAATCGCGAATTCGGCAATATCGAGCCGGGATTTGGCCGGGTCGTCGAAATCTGCAACTGGATCAATTCGGAAGTCGACTACCTGTTCGGCACCAGCGACACCACGACCACGGCTGCCGACACCTTCTCGCTGCGCGCCGGCGTCTGCCGCGACTTCGCCCATCTGGGTATTACCTTCTGCCGTGCCCTGGGCATCCCGGCACGCTTTGTCTCCTGCTACGCCTGGCAGCTGGAGCCGCAGGATTTCCACGCGGTGTTCGAAGCCTATCTGGGTGACCGCTGGTACCTGTTCGATGCCACGCGCATGGCGGCACTCGATGGCATGGTACGGATCGGCTGCGGCCGCGACGCTGCCGACACGGCCTTTGCCACCATCTATGGCCAGGTCATGCCGCTGCCGATCAAGGTGTGGAGCCAGGCGCTGGATGGCAGTACGGCCGACCAGTGGACCACCGATGCGGTGAGCCTGTCGCGCAGCTGAGGCCTAGCCCATGCCATCCTGCGGGCTGACGACGCGCTCGACGATTACTTCGACGCTCATGCCGAGATAATCGTCCTTCTTGCCCACGAAGGTGCCCGAGATCGGAATGGCCTGGCGCGGCTCGCGCGCCACGCCGACGCGGATCAGGTCGCGCGTGCCGATAATGCCGTTGGTGGGGTCGAACTCCACCCAGCCGGCGCCTGGAAGATAGACCTGGCACCAGGCATGGGTTGCGCCGCCGCCGCGATGGTTGCCGTCGCGGGCGGGCGAATAGAGGTAGCCGGTGACAAAGCGCGCCGCGAGGCCCAGCGAGCGCACGGCCTCGATCATCAACAGGGCAAAATCGCGGCAGGTGCCGGCCCGGGTGGCAAGGGTCATCGACGGCCGCTGCGTGCCCGGATCTGGGCGCCGCAGATAGGTGAAGCTCTCCTTGATGCCCATGGTCATGGTCGCCAGCAGGTGACCGGTGCCGGTCAGTCCGCGTGGATCGAGGAAACGCTTGGCCCAGGCATCCACCTCGGTCTCGTCGGGAAACTGGCGGCGCAGGTTGGGGGCGAGGTCGATGGCATCGATATCGCCATAGTCGAAGGGATAGGTCTTGGCCCGGCTCTCGATCTCGAAGGCCGGTGTCAGCTCGGGCGAATGGTCCAGCACCATGGTGGCGACGATGCGCAGCTCCTCGGAACCCTCCTCAAAGCCGGCAATGGCAATGCCATTGCCATGCACATCGTGGATCCAGCGCATGGTGGCGGGGTGCGGGCGGATGGCGAGGCCGAAGGAATCGAGCCGCTGCTCCATGCTGTCGCGCGGGCGCAGGAGCATGCGGTGGTCGCCGAAGTTGACCGGCCGGGCATAGCGATAAACGGTCTCGTGCCGTACCGAGAGCAAAGTCATGAGACGACCGTGATCTTTTCGGCGGCGCGGGTAATGCCGGTATAGAGCCAGCGCGCCCGTTCCTCGCGGAATACGAAGCTTTCGTCGAACAGATAGACATTGTCCCACTGGCTGCCCTGCGCCTTGTGGACGGTCAGGCAGTAGCCGAAGGTGAATTCGTCGAACTGGCGGCGCTCGGGCCAGCTCATCGCGTCTTCTTCGCCGGAGAGAAAGGCCTTGTGCGTCAGCACCCTGGCCTCGCCCTTGCCCTCGTCGGCGCCGAGCAGCAGGCTCCATTTGCCATTGGTGCGCCGCGTGGCCTCGGTGACGATCCAGATCTGGCCGTTGAGCAGCTTCTTGCGGGGGTTGTTCCTGAGGCACACCATGCGGTCGCCCTCCACCGGCTCGTGAAAGGGCAGACCCTTCAGCTCGCGCAGCCGGTCATTGTATTGCAGGCGCGTCTTGTTGCGCCCGACCAGCACCTGGTCGGCTTCCAGCACTGCGTTGCGATCGACATTGTCGCGCCCCACCACGATGGATTCGCCATAGGAGCCCCGCTCGAGATAGCCCCCCTCGCGCACTTGCATGGAGAGGTGGATGATCGGGTTGTCCGCCGCCTGCCGGTGGATTTCGGTGAGCATGATATCAGGCTCGTCGGCGGTGAAGAAGCCGGCGCCCTGCACTGGCGGCAGCTGGAACGGATCGCCCAGCACCAGCACCTTGACCCCGAAGCTCAGCAGGTCCTTGCCCAGCTGCTCGTCGACCATGGAGACCTCGTCGATGACGATGAGGTCGGCATCGGCGGCCGGGCTTTCGTCGTCGAGCACGAAGCGCGGTTCGCCCTCCTTCTCGCTGACCAGGGTATAGATCAGGCTGTGGATGGTCTGGGCGCCCTTGCAGCCGCGCTTGCGCATGACCAGGGCCGCCTTGCCGGTAAAGGCGGCGAATTTGACGGATCGCACATCCTGCGCCAGGTGCACGGCCAGCGTCGACTTGCCGGTGCCGGCCCAGCCGAACAGGCGGAAGACCTGCGGACCGTTCTTGTCCTTGAGCCAATCGGAAACGGCCTTGAGCGCCGCATCCTGCTGGGGTGACCAGACCGGCATCAGACTATCGCTGTCCTGACCGTGCCGACGCCGGCAATGGCGCCTTCAAGCACATCGCCACGCACGACGGCGCCGACGCCGGCCGGCGTGCCGGTCATGATCAGGTCGCCGGCCCGCAGGGTCACGAATTGCGACAGATAGGCGATGGTTTCGCCCACGCTCCAGATCTGGTCGGCCAGGTCGCCGCGCTGGCGCTCCGTGCCATTGACGACAAGCGTGATGGCGCCGGCTGCGGGATGGCCGATGCTGCTGGCCGGCTCGATCGTGCCGATCGGCGCGGAAAAATCGAAGCCCTTGGCCATTTCCCACGGCCGGCCCGCCTTCTTGGCCACGGCCTGCAGGTCGCGCCGGGTCATGTCGAGCCCGGCAGCATAGCCATAGACGTGATCGAGCGCCTGCTCGACGGCGATGTCGGTGCCGTCCTTGCCAATAGCAACGACCAGTTCGATCTCGTGGTGGAAATCGGCGGTCTGGGGCGGGTAGGGGATGGCGGCGCCACCCACGACCACCGCATCGGCCGGCTTGGCGAAGAAGAAGGGCGGATCGCGCGTGTCATTGCCCATCTCGATGATGTGCTCGGCATAGTTGCGACCCACGCAATAGACACGGCGGACGGCAAACAGCCCGCCGCGGGCGATCGGCACGGTGACGGGATTGTGCGGCGCGAACAGGAAATCAGCCACGCTTGAAATCCTCCGCATAGGGTCCGATGAGGTCGAGATCGATCTTGCCCAGCCGGTCCTGCGCCGTGAAGGACTGGTGCCAATAGGGATAGAGCAGCGGCGGCTGGCTGACGGCATCGAGCCGGGCCCGCTCCTCGGCGCTGAGCTTGAGCTCGGCGGCCGCCAGATTGTCCTTGAACTGCGCATCGCTGCGCCCGCCGATGATGACCGAGGTGACGCCGGGCCGGCCCAGCAGCCAGGCCAGGGCCACCTGGGCGCCGGAGACGCCGCGGCCTTCGGCAATGGCCACGATGGTGTCGATGATGTTGTAGAGCCTTTCCCAGTCATAGACCGGGGGCTCGCGGAAGCCGCCGACATGGCGGCCACTATCGGGGCCCCCGTCGCGCCGATACTTGCCCGACAGCAGCCCGCCGGCCAGTGGGGACCAGATCAGGATGCCCAGGCCCTGGTCCTGGCTGATCGGCACCAGCTCATATTCGGCCTCGCGCGAATGCAGCGTGTAGTGGATCTGCTGGCTGACGAAGCGTTCGCCCTGGCGCTCCCTGGCCGCGGCCAGGGCCTTGGAAATATGCCAGCCGGAAAAGTTCGAACAGCCGATATAGCGCACATGGCCGTGCCGCACGAGCGTATCGAGCGCCTCCATGGTCTCCTCGATGGGCGTCATGCCGTCCCATTCATGCACCTGGTAGAGGTCGATGACGTCGGTCTTGAGCCGGCGGAGGCTGGCCTTGCACTGCTCGATGATGTGGTGGCGCGACAGGCCGATCTGGTTGGGACCGTCGCCCATCTTGAAGCGCACCTTGGTGGCGACCAGCGTCCTGTTCCGGCGGCCATTCTCGGCCAGGGCAACGCCGATCATCTCCTCGGAGACGCCGGCATTGTAGACATTGGCGGTGTCGAGCAGGTTGATGCCGGCATCGAGGCACATGTCGATCTGGCGCGTCGCGTCGGCCTGTTCGGTATGGCCGACCTTTTCGGAGCCGCCGAAGGTCATGGTGCCCATGGTCAGGGTCGACACTTTCAGACCCGACCGTCCGAGATAACGGTATTCCATCGGCATTCCTCCTTTGTTCCGGCCGGTTAGGGCTAAAGGGCATTGAGAGTCGGGTCAATGCATGGCACCGGGAAACAAAGCCTGCTAGACCGCAGCCGCCTCATTTCGAAAGCCCTCCCCGTGCGGCCGCAATCCGTTCTTCTGTCCGTCGCGCTCGTTACCCTGGGCATGGTGTTCACCCAGACGGGGGCCTCCTTTGCCAAGGGGCTGTTTCCCGCTGTCGGCGCGGCGGGAGCCACAACGCTGCGGCTGACGCTGGCGGCCCTGGTGCTGCTGGCGCTGTTCCGCCCGTGGCGGCAGAAGCTGACCCCTGACCAGTGGCGTGCCGTATTGCTCTATGGCGGCGTCATGGGCGCGATGAACCTGTTCTTCTATGCCGCGCTGGCCACCATCCCGCTCGGCGTCGCCGTGGCGTTGGAATTCACCGGGCCGCTGGCGGTGGCGCTGGCCGGGTCGCGCAAGCCGCTCGACTTCGTGTGGATCGGCCTGGCCGTTGCCGGGCTCGCCATGCTGCTGCCGCTGGGACAGACGAGCGGCGAGATCGGGTTCGTCGGCGTGCTGCTGGCTTTGGCGGCCGGCGCCTGCTGGGCCGGCTATATCGTCTTCGGCCAGCGCGCCGGCACGGGAGGCGGGCCGCATATCACCGCTCTGGGCGTCTCCATCGCCGCGATCATCGCGCTGCCCTTCGGGGTGGCCACGGCCGGCACGGCCTTGCTGGATCCCGCCATCCTGCCGATCGCGCTGGGCGTGGCGCTGCTGTCGAGTGCCATTCCCTATGCGCTGGACATGGTGGCCCTGCCCCATCTCCCCTCGCGCCTGTTCGGCATATTGATGAGCGGGCAGCCGGCGCTGGGTGCGCTGTCGGGCTTCGTCATTCTCAGCGAGTCGCTGGGCGCCTGGCAGCTGGCGGGCATCGCCGCGATCGTCATTGCCTCGCTGGGCGCCACCGTGACCATTGCCCGCGGCGTGCCGCCGCCCGTGGCCTAAAAAATCCTTCACCCGCCGTCTGTTTTGGGCATAGTCGCTCGTCATGTTTTCGATGAGGGATGTTCCAAATGCTCTATGCCGTCCTCTGCTACAACGATGAGAAAGCCGTCTCTGCCTGGACCAAGGAAGAGGACGATGCCTGCATGGCACGCCTCGGCAAGGTAGAGGACAGCATGAAGGCCAAGGGCAAGCTCGGCCCGGTCGCGCGGTTGCTGCCCACGACATCGGCGACGACCCTGCGCAAGGGTTCGGGCGAGCCGCTCATCATCGATGGGCCCTTCGCCGAGACCAAGGAGCAGTTTCTCGGCTTCTACATGGTCGATTGCGAATCGCTGGAAGAAGCCATCGATTTTGCCAAGGAGCTGACCAAGGCCAATCCGGGCGGCGGCGGCTACGAAATCCGGCCGGTTGGCCTCTACCATCCCAGCGAGATCGGATGATGGTCGACAATGCCTGGATAGCAGCTGCGCTCACGGCGGCCCGCCCCCAGGCATTGAGCGCCCTGCTGCGCTATTTCCGCCATCTCGATACTGCCGAGGAGGCCTTCCAGGAAGCGAGCCTGCGCGCCATCCACAGCTGGCCCGACAAGGGGCCGCCGCGCGACACCGTCGCCTGGCTGATCTTTGTCGGGCGCAATTGCGGGGTCGATGGGTTGCGCAAGGCTCGTCACAATGTGGCCCTGCCGGCCGAAGAGCGGCTGTCCGACCTGGACGATGTCGAGGTCGGCATGGCTGAGCGGCTGGATCTTGGCCACTATCGCGACGACATCCTGCGTCTGCTGTTCGTCTGCTGCCATCCGGAGCTGCCCGCCAACCAGCAGATCGCCCTGGCCCTGCGCATTGTCGCCGGCCTGTCCCTACGCCAGATTGCCAGGGCCTTTCTCGTCGGCGAAACGGCCATGGAGCAGCGCATCACGCGGGCCAAGGCGCGCATCGCGGCCAATCCGGTCCCATTCGACCCGCCCGACGCGGAGGCCCGGCTGGAGCGGCTGGGCGTCGTGGCCATGATGCTCTATCTCGTCTTCAACGAGGGCTATTCGCGCGGCCATGCCGATCCGGCGGCGGCGCAGCTCTGCGACGAAGCCATCAGGCTGGCCCGCCTGCTGCTGCATCTGTTTCCGGCCGAGCCGGAGATCATGGGGCTTCTGGCACTGATGCTGCTCCAGCATGCACGGCATCGGGCGCGCACCGACCAGGCCGGACAGATCGTGCTGCTCGACGATCAGGACCGGGCGCTGTGGGACGGCGCCATGCTGGCCGAGGGTCGCAGCCTCGTCGAAAAGGCGCTGCGTCATGCCGAGCCCGGCATCTATCAGGTGCAGGCCGCCATTGCCGCCCAGCATGCCCGCGCCCGGCACGCCGCCGATACCGACTGGGGCGCCATCGACCGGCTCTACCAGACGCTCGAAGTGCTGCAGCCCTCGCCGGTGGTGACGCTCAACCGCGCGGTGGCCGTCAGCAAGTCACGAGGTCCCGCAGCGGCCCTGGCGCTGATCGAGCCGCTGGCCGAGCGGCTGGACGGCTATTTCTATTTCCACGGCGTACGCGGCGGCCTGCTGCTGCAACTGGGCCATGGCTTAGCGGCCCGCGAGGCCTTCAATCGCGCCATTGCGCTGGCCGGTTCGCCGGCCGAGGCGGCGCATATCCGCCTCCATCTCGACCGGCTGGCAGAGCAGGGCCCGCCGCCGCCCGTTGCTGCCATCCAGTAAGCGTCGGCTAGCCGAACACCACCGTCTTGCGGCCGTTGAGCATGACCCGGCTTTCCAGGTGCAGCTTGACGGCACGGGCCAGCACGCGGCTCTCGATATCGCGGCCGGCGGCGATCAGGTCGTCTGGGCTCATCGCATGGGTGACGCGGGCGGTTTCCTGCTCGATGATCGGGCCCTCGTCGAGGTCGGGCGTCACATAATGGGCGGTGGCGCCGATGATCTTGACGCCGCGCTCATGGGCCTGGTGATAGGGCTTGGCACCCTTGAAGCTGGGCAGGAAGGAGTGATGGATATTGATGACCTGGCCGAAGAGGCGGGTCGAGAGATTGTCGGACAGCACCTGCATGTAGCGCGCCAGCACCACGAGGTCCGCGCCTGATTGCTTGACCAGTGCCAGGACCTGTTCTTCCTGCTGCGCCTTGGTGTCCCTGGTCACCGGCAGCAGATGGAAGGGAATGCCGGCATCCTCGGCGATCTTGCGCGCGTCGGGATGGTTGGAAATCACGGCCGCGACCTCGGCATCGAGCCAGCCGACGCGGATCTGGTAGAGCAGATGCAGCAGGGTGTGGTCGAATTTGCTGACCATGATGACGATGCGCTTCTTGCGACTTTCATCGGCCAGCGCGGTCTTCATCGAGAAGCGCTCGATCGGCGATTTCAGTGCCCGTTCGATGGCTTCGCGCGTCACGCCGTCCGGCGCGGTAAAGGCCAGGCGCATGAAGAAGCGGCCGGTCTCGCGATCCCAGAACTGGTTGGATTCGGCGATATTGGCGTTGAGCGCAGCCAGTTCGGTGGTGACGGCGGCGACGATGCCGGGGCGGTCGGCACAGGACAGCGTTAGGACGAAATTGGCCGGGGACATAGCAAGCTTCCGTGAATTCCAGCCTGCGGTATCAATGGGTTGCGCCCGCCCGTCAAGTGCGCAGCAAAAAGGGCCGCCCCGAGGGACGGCCCTTCCTGAGTTTCGGCCTATGGAGCGCTGTGCGCTCCACTCTCGAAAAGCTGCGCCGGGGCGCGCCCGACGCTTTGGCCTGGAGGACTGGTGCTAGCCGAGAATCTCCCGCGCAGACACCATAAATCCAAGACCTGCTTCGAGTGCCGTCATCTCATGAGCCATTGGATCACCTCCTTCACGTTGGTTGAACATGAGGGGATGCTGCTCCCGTTTATCGTCATTGTAAAGTCACAGATCGTCGTGCCGGGCACGCCCGATGCATGACACGGCCCCCGCGTCATTGACGATCGTCAACGCCAGCCCCGGCATTCTCGTGATTATTTGCGCTTTCGCGCCTGTGTGCCCGTGCAGATCCGTTGGGGGGAACAATGGTAGACCTGCTCACTCAGATCGAGAAATTCCTGACCGAATATCGAACCATCGTGACCGTCATTGGCTCCCCTCTGGTGGTGCTCGTGGCGGGGAAACTGTTCCTGGTGCTGATGTCCGTGTTCAAGCTGCGTCGGGTGCATCAGATCATTTCGGCCGACGATCCGGCGCTGGGCGATGTCGAGGATATCCAGCGCGTCCGCTTCCCGATCGAGGAACGCGATCCCGAGGGCCTGCTGTCGCAGAAGATCGCCGCGTCCAAGTTCAACATGCTCGGCAAGCCCCGCTCGAACGCCGCGATGATCGTTCTCTACTACAAGGTCGGCGGGAAAATCCTGGCCTATCTCACGGCCGAGCACTTCCGGTCCGAGCGCATCATCTTCTTCTGGTACATCGCCAAAGGCGAGGAGGCTCCCAATGTCCGGCCGGGCGAACGGGCAGGGCGGGAGCCTGCCGAAAGCGAGGTTGCCACCGACCTGGTCAGCAAGCTGATCCGCGTCTGCAACGGCTATGGCGGCTGGGACCATGTGATCGCCGAAGTGGACTCGCGGGATCCGCATGAGGCCGTCACGCGACTGCGCCGGTTCCAGCAATATGCCTGGCACCTGCGCTATTCCAAGTTTGATCACCCGTTGCGCTGGCTGCTCCAGCGCCCTCCGCTGCGCTGGCTTTTCCCGCCCAAGTCACCCTCGCCCTCGGTCTTCAAGGTGGATATGCCGTTCAAGATGCCGCTGCATGAAGCCGGCTTCCTGTTCGAGGCGGAAAAGCATGAAACGCCCGCCTGGCTGCTGGTCGCCCCGCGGGAGAATGAGACGGTGGAGAAGGCGGGCGACCGGCATGTGATGCCGCGCGAGCAGGTCGTCGCGCTGATCGATGTCCTGCGCCAATCCTACCACGATCCGGAAGAGCCGGAATACAGCGCCTATATCGCTGGCTTCTTCGGCCGGGCCGCACAGGCCGTGCCCGATCCCAGCCGGCTCATCTGCCGGGGCTCCGAACTCGATGCCGGCCGGCCGGCGCGGCGCCCGGCGCGCAAGGCGGTCCTGGGCCGGCCGGGGCCGGCCTAGTTCCGCAGCTTTTTGGGGCGCGAGCGCAGCTGCAGCACGGTTGCGGCAAACACGCCGAGCGCCACAATGCCGATGATGATGGTGGCCAGCGCATTGACGTCGGGCGAAACGCCCAGCCGCACCTTGGAAAAGATCACCATGGGCAGGGTCGACGAGCCGGGGCCCGACACGAAGCTGGCGATCACCAGGTCATCGAGCGAGAGGGTGAAGGCCAGAAGCCACCCCGATACCAAAGCCGGGGCGATGATGGGCAGGGTGATGTCGAAGAAGACGCGCACGGGCGTCGCCCCCAGATCCATCGCGGCCTCTTCGAGGCTGAGATCGAGATCGGTCAGGCGCGACTGCACCACAACGGTCACATAGGCCATGCAGAAGGTGGAATGGGCGATGATGATGGTGACAAGGCCGCGTCCGGCCGGCCAGCCCAGAGTAGCCTCCATGGCGACGAACAGCAGCAGCAGAGCCAGGCCGGTGATCACGTCGGGCATGACCAGCGGGGCCGAGACGGTGCCGGCCAGCACGGTGCGGCCACGGAAGCGCTTGAAGCGCACCAGTGCCACGGCACAGAGCGTGCCCAGCACCAGGGCGATGGTGGCGCTGACAAAGGCCACCTGGGCACTGAGCCAGGCGGCGCCCAGCATCTGCGGATCGGCGAAGAGCTCACCATACCACTTGGTCGAAAACCCCGACCAGACCGTCACCAGCCGGCTCTCGTTGAACGAGAAGATCACCAGCGAGATGATGGGGGCATAGAGGAAGGCGAAGCCGAGCGTCGCCGTGACGGGAAGGAACCAGCCGCGCCGCATCTATCTGGTCCTCCCCGAATCCTGCACGGCGTCCTGCGCCTTTTGCAGCAGCATGACCGGCACGACCACCGCCACCAGCATGGCAATGGCCACTGCGGCGGCGCGCGGCCAGTTGGTATTGGCGAAGAACTCGTCCCACAGCACGCGGCCGATCATCAGCGTCGAGGGTCCGCCCAGGAGCGATGGAATGACGAATTCGCCGATGGCGGGGATGAAGACCAGCATGGAGCCGGCAATGATGCCGGGCATGGAGAGCGGCAGGGTGATGGAGAGGAAGGTGCGTGCCGGGCGCGCGCCCAGGTCGGCCGAGGCCTCCAGCAGAGCGCCGTCGAGCTTCACGAGGTTGGTATAGAGCGGCAGGATCATGAAGGGCAGGTAGGTGTAGACGATGCCGACATAGACGGCGAAATCGGTCTGCATCATCACCAGCGGTTCGATGCCGAACACGGCCAGGACCTGGTTGATCACGCCATTGCCGCGCATGAAGCCGGTCAGTGCATAGACGCGCAGCAGGAACGAGGTCCAGAAGGGCAGGATGACCAGCATCAGCAGGATATTGCGCCAGCGCTCGGGCGCGCGGGCGATGGCATAGGCCATGGGATAGCCGATCAGCAGCGCGATGATGGTCGAGATCAGCGCGATCTTGATCGAGTTGAGATAGGCCGCGACATAGAGGCTGTCGGTGAAGAGGCGGATATAGTTGTTGAGGTGCAGGGTGAGCTGCACCGTGCCCTCCTCGGTGGTCAGCAGCGGCGTATAGGGCGGCCGGCCGAACTGCTTGAGCGTCAGCGAGATGCCGAAGACCACCGCGAGCGGCACGAGGAAGAACACCGTCAGCCAGATGGCCGGCGCCGCGATCACCAGTGCCTTGCCGGAGAGACCGACGGCGGCCAGCGCGCGCTCGACCCCGGTCCAGGCCCGGCGGCGCGGTGGCGGGGAATCGATGTCGTAGCTGCTCATACCGTCAGCACCGATCCGGCATTGCCGCCCCAGGTGCAATAGACCGGCTCGTCCCAGGTGATGGAGTCGGGATTGCCGCGCACCGTATTGGTCTGGGTGACGCGCAGGCGTTTGCCGCTGTCGAGCAGGACCTGATAGACGCTCATGTCGCCCAGATAGCTGATCTCCTCGACCAGGCCCCTGGTGACATTGGCGTCATGCGGATTATCGGGCGCCTCGCGGCTGAGATGGATCTTTTCCGGCCGCACTGCCCACCACAGGATCTGGTCGGGTGCGCAGTCGACGCCGTGGTCGACATAGATGTCGCAGCCCAGTTCCGCCGAGCGGATGCGCACATGGTCGGGCTCGTCCTCGATGACGACGCCCTCGGCCATGTTGACCGAGCCGATGAAGCCGGCGACGAAGCGCGAATTGGGGAATTCATAGATGTCGGTGGGCTCGCCGATCATGGCGATCTCGCCCTGGTTCATCACCCCGATGCGGGTGGCAAGGCTCATCGCCTCTTCCTGGTCATGCGTCACCACGATGAAGGTGACGCCCAGCGTTTCCTGGATCTTGACCAGCTCGAACTGGGTTTCCTCGCGCAGCTTCTTGTCGAGCGCGCCGAGTGGTTCGTCGAGCAGCAGCAGTTTTGGCCGCTTGGCCAGGGCCCGGGCCAGGGCCACGCGCTGGCGCTGGCCGCCCGACAGCTGGTGCGGCTTGCGCTTGCCATAGTCGGAGAGCTTGACGAGGCTCAAGAGCTCCGCCACGCGGTCGGCGATCTCGCCCTTGGGCAGGTGGTCGCGCTTGAGGCCATAGGCGATGTTCTGTTCCACATTCATGTGCGGGAACAGCGCATAGGACTGGAACATCATGTTCACGGGCCGGTTATACGGCGCCACATGGGTCATGTCCTGGCCGTCGATCTCGATCGTGCCGGCGGTGGGCTCCTCGAAGCCGGCCAGCATGCGCAGCAGGGTCGACTTGCCCGAGCCCGAGCCGCCGAGCAGGCAGAACAGCTCGGACTTGTAGATGTCGAGCGACACGTCATGCACCGCATGGACGTCACCGAATTTCTTGGTGACATTTCGGATGCGCACGAAGGGCTTGGCCGCGGGGTCGCGCCAGGGGCGGGTGTCGATAGCCAATTGGGGCTTTTTAGCCATGTCGGTCCCTAGCAATCCTGTCAGTAGACCTCATCCCGAGCCCGTCGAAGGACGAGGTCGTCTCGGATGGTGCCGCGCCCTCGTGTTCGACGGGCTCACCATGAGGGCTGCTGGTGGGCCAGAGGTGGAAGGGGCGGCTGGTGCCGCCCCCGATGTCTTACTGGCCGGTCTTGATGCGGGTCCAGGTGCGGGTCAGGACTTCTTCGTAGTCGGGGCTATGCGCCTTGAGGGCGAAGGCCTTGGCGACGGTCTCGGCCGGCGGATAGATGCCGGGATTTCCCTTGACCTCTTCGGAGACGAACTCGGTCGCTGCCAGGTTGGGGTTGGCATAGAAGACATAGTCGGTGATCGCGGCGACCACTTCGGGCTGCATGATGTAGTTGATGAACTTGTGGGCATTGTCCGGATGCGGCGCATCGGCGGGGATGGCCAGCAGGTCCATCAGCGTGGCGGCGCCTTCCTTGGGAATGGCATAGCCCACTTCGACGCCCTGGCCGGCAGCGGCCGCGGCGTCGGCGGCGATGAAGACGTCCCCGGAATAGCCGAGCGCCAGGCAGATTTCGCCATTGCCCAGGTCATCGATATACTGGCTGGAGTGGAAGTAGCGGATATGCGGCTTGACCGCGGTCAGCAGCGCCTCGGCCTTGGCCAGGTCTTCCTCGCTCTCCGAATTGGCGTCGAGGCCCAGATAGTGCAGGGCGGTGCCGACCACTTCGGATGGGCTGTCGAGCACGGCGATGCCGCAGCCGGCGAGCTTTTCGGCATTGGCCGGATCGAACAGGATCGACCAGCTGTCGACCGGCACCTCGCCCAGCGCTTCGGCGACCTTGGCGGTGTTGTAGCCCAGCCCGATGGTAAAGGTCATATAGGGGATGGAGTGGGCATTGTCGGGGTCATGCGCGGCCGCAACGCCGAGCACGGCCGGATCGAGATTGGCGAGATTGGGAAGCTTGGACTTGTCGAGCGGCAGCAGCAGCCCGGCCTGCACCTGGCGCTCGAGGAAGTTGCCGGTGGGCACCACGATGTCATAGCCCGAAGAGCCGGCCAGCAGCTTGGCGTCGACGATCTCGTTATTGTCATAGACGTCGTAATTGACCTTGATGCCGGTCTCCGCCTCGAAATTGGCGATCGTGTCCTCGGCAATATAGTCGGACCAGTTGTAGACGTTGAGCACGGCCTCTTCCTGAGCCAGCGCGGGGCTGGCGACCATGAGAGTGCCGAGGGCAAGGGCGAGCGACTTCTTCATCTGGGGAGCTCCTTGGGAGAGTATTGGTTTTGGCTTGCGGCGCCGCGGCGCGGCAATCGGGAATTGGCCCGGGCGGGCACGGACGATCAGCAGCGGGCGCTCATCTTTGAGTGCCCGGACCACGTGGTCCGGTCTGAATCGCTGATACGGCAACAGGGCGCTCGGAAGCGCTGGGCATTTTGGCTGGACTGGGCCCGATGCCGGGCGCGTATCGATCGGCGCCAGGCGCGCGACCAACAATCATCGTCTGCAGCGAAGTGCCCTTTCCACGCTGGAGGTTATGGGGGCAACCTAGAGCCAAAACGGAGGGGCGACAAGCCGCTTGCGCCCATGTTTTTGCAGGGGTTGACGCCCTGCGGCAACAAGGCGCAAAACCCGCGCCGAAAGGGGCCGGAGCGGCCCGGACGCAGAACGGAAAAGCGAGTGAACAGATGAGCGCCAAGGCCTACCTCTCGATCAGCCCCGAGGTAAAGAAAGCGCTGGCTGCCGGCGCGCCGGTCGTGGCGCTGGAATCGACCATCATCACCCATGGCATGCCCTATCCGCAAAACCTGGAAATGGCGCAGAATGTCGAGGCGGTGATCCGCCGGCATGGCGCTGTGCCCGCCACCATCGCCATCATGGATGGGCGCTTCTGCGTCGGGGTGTCGGGCGAGGATCTGGAGCGTCTGGCCCAGACGGGCGGCAAGGCCGCCAAGGCCAGCCGGCGCGATGTCGCCTCGCTCCTGGTCAAGGGCGAGATTGCCGGCACCACGGTGGCGACGACGATGCAGATCGCGGCCCTGGCGGGCATCCAGGTGTTTGCCACCGGCGGCATTGGCGGGGTGCATCGCGGCGCCGAGGATACATTCGATATCTCGGCCGACCTCGAAGAGCTGAGCCGCACGCCCGTCTGCGTGGTCTGCGCCGGCGCCAAGTCCATCCTTGATATCGCCAAGACGCTCGAAGTGCTGGAAACCAATGGCGTGCCGGTGCTGGGCTATGGCACCGACGAGTTTCCGGCTTTCTGGGCGCGCCAGAGCGGGCACAAGGTCGACCATCGCTTCGACGACGTCGCCGATATTGCCCGGGTCGTGGCCATGCAGGCCGATCTGGGCATGGGCGGCGTGCTGGTGGCCAATCCGATCCCGGAGGCCGATGCGCTCGATCCGTCCGCCATCGAGGCGCGCATTGCCGAGGCGATCCGGGGCGCCGAGCAGGAGGGCGTGTCGCGCAAGGCGCTGACGCCGTTCCTGCTCAAGCGCATTTTCGAGCTCACCGACGGCAAGTCGCTGGTCGCCAATATCGCGCTGGTGGAAAACAATGCCCTTGTGGCCGCCGGCATCGCCGCGGCCCTGGCGGCGCGGCACGCGCCCAAGCCGGCCGTGCGGCGGGCATGAGCGCAAAGGTCCTCGTCGTCGGGGATGTGATGACCGACGTCATCGTGGTGCCCGAGGGTCCGATCGTCAAAGGTAGTGACCGGCGCGCCACGGTGCGCAGCCGGCCCGGCGGGTCGGGCGCCAATCAGGCGGTGTGGCTGGGGGCGATGGGGGCCGCGGTGGTGTTCGCGGCACGCGTCGGCGCGACCGACAAGGCCATGTATGAGAACTATTTCCGGGGCCTCGGGGTTGTGCCGGTGCTCTCTGGCGACCGGGATCAGCCCTCGGGCGTCCTGGTGACCATTGTCGATCCCGATGGCGAGCGCAGCTTTCTCACCGATCGCGGCGCCAACCTCAATCTCTGCCCCGATGACCTGCCCGACAGCCTGCTCGATGGTATCGGCATGGTCATGGTCTCGGGCTACAGCTTCTTTGCACCCGGCCCGCGGCAGGCGGTACAGGCGCTGTTCGCCACGGCGCGGGCCCGCGGCATTGCCGTGGCGGTGGATCCGGCTTCGGTGGGATTCCTGGTCGAAGTCGGGGCCGCAAACTTCCTCGACTGGACCGGCGAGGCCGATTTCATCTTCGCCAATGAAAGCGAGGCCGAGGCCCTGACCGGACTTTCAGACCACGCCGCTCAGATGCGGGCGCTGGGCGCGCATTACCGCACCGTGCTGATCAAGCGCGGCAGGCTGGGCGCGGCTCTGGGCGGGCGCGATGGCGTGCGCGTCGCGCTGCCGGCGCCGCAGGTCAGCGTGGTGGATACGACGGGGGCGGGCGATGCCTTCGCGGCCGGCTTCATCGCGGCGCATCTGGATGGCGCCGACGAAGCCACGGCACTGGCGCGGGGAATCGCGGCAGGAGCCAAAGCGGTGCAGTCGATCGGCGGTCAGCCGGCAGCATAGGTTGCGCCGTTCTGCAATTTCCCAGTCGTGTCCCTCCCCTCCAGGGTGGGAGTGTCTAGCTCGGATATCCGGGCCAACCGTCACCCCCTCCCAGCCTCCCCCATCAAGGGGGAGGTGAAGACCGATGTACGTGGCCGCACCGTGGCCTTGTCGTTCATAAAAGCTATTGGTGGGCACATCCCAGTCCACCCACCAGCCGGCACCTCCCCCTTGATGGGGGAGGGTGGGAGGGGGTGTGGGAGCCCCTATCTGTGGGCCAAATGCACCCCCGGCGGAATTGTCATCCCCAACTTATCCCCGCCTCCAAGACCCATGCCATAATCGCCCCATCACCTCGCACGGGCGGCCTGCAGGCGAACAGTGGCTGGGGTGAGCCGGGCGC
>NZ_JBKJHF010000002.1:205000-663830 GCF_046614475.1 Devosia sp. XGJD_8 | reverse complement strand
ACTCGAGCTCTACAACAATCCCAAGAACCTGTTCGTGGCCGGCTTTATCGGCTCCCCCAAGATGAATTTCCTGACCGCCGCCGAGGATGGCGCTGGGCTCAAGGTGGCGGGCAATATGCTGCAGCTGCCGCGCGCCGTGGCCGGGGCAACCACGCTGGGCGTGCGTCCCGAGCACATCACGCTGCTTGAAGGCCACGGCATCAAGCTCGCCGATGTGCGGGTGGACCTCGTCGAAAACCTGGGCGGACAGACCGTGGTCTATGCCACGACGGCCGACAACCAGCCGATCAATATCGTGCTGGAAGGCCAGCGCGCGGTGGAGCTTGGCTCGACCGTTGCCGCCTATATCGACCCGGCACGCATCCATCTGTTCGATGCACAGGGACAGGCGATCTAGGCCATGAGATACGCAATCGTGGGGACCGGTGGACGCCACCGCATGTTCCGCAAGGCGATCACCGAGACCTATGCGGCGGAGAACGAACTGGTGGCGCTCTGCGACATCGATGCGCATCGCCTGCAACTGTCGGCCTCGACCATCGCCAATTCAGAGGGCATTGCGCTTTACGGGGCCGACGAATTCGACACCATGATCGAGCGGCACCGCCCCGACTGCGTGGTGGTGACGACGCCGGACTTTCTGCATCACGTCTATATCGCCAAGGCGCTGCGGGCGGGCTGCAATGCGATGACTGAAAAGCCGATGACGACCGACCTTGAACGGCTCAAGACAATCGTCGAGGCGCAGGCCGAGACGGGAAAATCCGTCGCCGTCACCTTCAACTATCGCTACTCGCCCGCCCGTACCCAGCTCAAGGAATTGCTACTGTCGGGAGCTATCGGCGAGATCACCGCGGTGGATTTCCGCTGGCATCTCGACCGCGTGCACGGGGCCGACTATTTCCGCCGCTGGCACCGCGAAAAGTCCAAATCCGGCGGACTCCTGGTACACAAGGCGACGCACCATTTCGACCTGATGAACTGGTGGGTCGGCTCGCACCCCACCAAGGTTCATGCCACTGGGCGCCGCGCTTTCTATACGCCGCAGACCGCCGACAGCCTCGGTCTGACGCGACGCGGCGATCGTTGCCGCACCTGCCCGCAATTTGATGAATGCGACTATCATCTCGATATCGCGGCGGACGAAGCGCTGAGCGCGCTCTATCTCGATGCTGAAAATGCCAGCGGCTATATCCGCGACCGCTGCGTTTTCGCCGAGGACATCGACATCGAAGACACCATGCAGGTGCAGATCCAATACGACAATGCCGTCACGTGCAACTATACGCTCAATGCCTATAGCCCCTGGGAAGGCCTTGAGATCAAATTCTATGGCACCAAAGGCGAGCTCAACCACCGCCATATCGAGGTGCACGGCGTCTTTGCTGGCGAGCGCAACCGGGCGGTGGACGACAACGTGACAACCGAGCTGCACCTCTTCGGCCAGCATCCCGAGCGCTTGCCGGTCTGGGAAGGAAAGGGCGTGCATGGCGGGGCGGACCCGATCATGCTCGGCTATCTCTTCGCGCCGCACACCATGCCGCCGGACAAGTATAATCGCAGTTCGGACCAAGTGGCTGGCGCCTGGTCGATTTTGACAGGGATTGCCGCGAACCGGTCGATCGAGACGGGGCAATCGATTGATATTGGCGCGATGCTCGCCGAACGTGGCCTTGTGCTTTGAACCCAGCCGGTTGAAATAGATCGATTGCGCCGTTCCGGAGACTTAGACATGCAGGACCACGCTGTAGCCCGACTTGAACGGTTGGACCCCAAGCTGACGATCACCCTGCGGGACCACGTTCACAAAGCCCTGCGGCTTGCGATCCTCTCCGGCCGCTATGCCCCGCAGGAACGACTGAACGAACGGCAGCTGGCCGAGGAACTGGGGGTCAGCACCACGCCGCTCAAGGAGGCGATGCGGCAGCTGGAAAGCGAAGGCCTGATCGCCACACTCCCGCGGCGCGGCGTCATCGTGCTCTATAGCCGGACCTGGGCCGAGGAAATGATCCTCGCGCGAGCCGCGCTGGAATCCATGATTGCCCACCTCGCTGCGCGCCGCATCGACGACGCCGCGCGACGGAGCCTTGAGGTCACCATGGCTGCCATGACCGAGGCAACCGAGGAGCTGGACCCCGACCGTCTGATCGCGCTCAACGAGCAGTTTCACGACCAGATCCACAAGGCGTCCGAATGCCTATATCTGGGCAAGTTGATCGAGCGGCAGCGCTTCTACGATGCTGGGACGCGACGCATCATCCATTCGGACCCTGAGGAAAAGGCCCGTGCTCTGGCCGAACACAATGCCATCGGCAGGGCGATCATCGAGCGCGACATCGAGGGCGCTGAGCGCGCCATGCGCGACCATGTCGTGCGCTCGGGCGATCATTATCTCCGCCTCGTATTCCGCAACAGCGACCGGCCGAGTTCGGCGCTAAGCCCCGTCGCGGAGTAGTTTTGTATAGTCGTTTTCGACCGTGCCGGCGATCAGCCGGTCGCGGTCGGTAACCTCGACAAACCGCCCCTCGCGCATCACGGCGATGTCGCTGCACATATGTGCGATGACCGCCATGTCATGACTGACCAGAAGATAGGTCAGCCCTTGGTCGCGCTGTAGTGCCTTGAGCAGGTTGAGGATTTCGGCTTGCACCGAAACGTCGAGGGCAGAAGTGGGCTCGTCGAGCAGCAAGAGCCTGGGCGAGAGGATCAGCGCCCGTGCAATGGCAACACGCTGGCGCTGGCCGCCCGACAGCTGGTGCGGATAGCGATAGCGGAAACGCTGCGGCAGACCGACCTGGTCGATCACGTCGGCAATGCGCTTGTCGCGATCCCCAAGGCCGTGGATTTCCAATGGCTCAAGGAGCGTCCGCTCGACCGTGTGGCGCGGATGGAGCGACCCATAGGGGTCCTGGAACACCATCTGCACCTGGGCTCTTTGCGCGAGGGTGCGCTTCGGGGAAAGCGGCGTGCCGTCGATGGTGATCTTGCCCGTCCAGTTGCCGACGCGGCCGGCAATGGTCCCCATGGCGGTCGACTTGCCGCAACCGCTTTCACCGACAAGGCCAAAGGCCGAGCCCGCCGGAATATCGAACGAGATGCCGTCCACGGCACGAAAGGCGCCAGCATGCTGGCCGAAGGTGACGACGAGATCCCTGACGGAAACCGAGGCGGTCATGGGCGGAGCTCCAGCCAGGCCGGGTCGCGCTTGAGCACCTGGAGCAGGTCGCGCGGGGCGTCCATGCGCGGCAAAGCATGCAGCAGGCCTTTGGTATAGGGATGGGTCGCCGCGTCGAGCTCGGCGGCTTTGATGGTTTCAACGATCTGGCCGGAATACATGATCAGAGCGCGATCGCAAAAGCGGCGAACCATGTTGAGATCATGCGAGATGAACATGAGCCCGATGCCGCGCGAAACGATCAGTTCGTCGAGCAGATCAAGGATCTGGCCGCGCACCGAGACATCGAGCGCCGACGTGGGTTCGTCGGCGATGATCAGGGTTGGGGAGGCGACCAGCATCATGGCGATCATGATGCGCTGGCCCATGCCGCCCGACACTTCGTGCGGATAAAGACCATAAACCCGCTGCGGATCACGGATACGGACCTGTTCGAGCATGCTGAAGGTCCGCGCGCGGGCAGCGGACTTGCCTTCGCGCAAATGCAGACGCGCCATTTCGGCGATCTGGTCTCCCACGCTCATCACTGGATTGAGCGAATATTTCGGATCCTGGAGGATCAGGCCGATGCGCCGCCCACGCACCGTCTGCATCTGCTTTTCGCTGGCGCGCAACAGGTCGACATCCTCGAACTGCAACCTATCCGCAGCGATGGTGGCGCTCGGCCCGAGCAGGCGCATAATGGCGCGGCCGGTCATGGACTTGCCCGACCCGGACTCACCGATTACGCCGACCTTTTCCCGACCGATGGTGAAGGATACACCGCGAACCGCCTCGATTGGACCGGCCAATGTGCTGAATTGCACACGCAGGTTCTGCGCTATCAGCAAAGGCGAAGTCTGGTCATGCATTGCGGGGATCCAGGATATCGCGGAGGCCATCGCCCAGAAGGTTGAAGGCAAGGCTGACGAGTAGAATTGACAGACCCGGAATGGTGGTAAGCCACCAGGCATCGAGCAGGTATTGGCGGCCCGAAGCGGCCATCTGGCCCCATTCCGCCGTTGGTGGCTGAACGCCAAGACCCAAAAAGCCCAGGCCCGCGGCGGTGAGGATGATGCTGGCCATATTGAGCGTCAGGCGCACGACGATGGACGGCGCGCAGATTGGCACGATATGGCGCCAGAGAATGCGCAGGAGCTTGGCGCCCTGCAGTTCGGCGGCGGTCACATAGTCGGCGTGGCGGACGGTCATGGTTTCGGCGCGTGCCAGGCGGGCAATGGGTGGCCACACGGTCAGGGCGATGGCGATCACTGCATTTTCGATGCCAGGACCAAGCGCAGCCGAGAACGCGAGGGCAAGCACAAGGCCGGGGAACGCGAGGAAAATATCGGTGATGCGCATCAGGACGATATCGACCCAGCCACCGAGATACCCGGCAGTGGCGCCGACGATAAAGCCAATGGGCGCCACGATGACGGTTACGAGGACGGTCGTGTAAAGCGTGGTGCGCGCGCCAAAAAGGATGCGGGAATAAACGTCGCGGCCATAGACGTCCGTGCCGAACCAATGGGTGCCCGAGGGGGGCTGCAGGGCCTGCGACAAGTCCTGCGCGTTGGGACTATAGGGCGCGAGGAGCGGTGCAAAAATGGCTATGAGTACGAGGAGGAGGATAACGATGGCACCAGCCAGGGCCAGTGGATTGGCAAGCAGCGACAGCCAGAACCGATAGGCGCCGCCAAGGCGGGCCTGCCGGGTGGATGTCACGTCGTCACTGACCAGCCAGTCATGCAGGCTCTGGCCCGGGGCGGAAGTTTCGGCAGACATCAGCGGGTCCTCGGATCGACGAAGCGATAGACGACGTCGGACAAGAGATTGATCACAATGGAAAAGAGCCCGATCACCAGTACTGCGCCGAGGACGGCGTTCATGTCCGCATAGAGCAGCGCCGTGGTCAGGTACTGCCCAAGGCCGGGCCAGGCGAACACGGTCTCGATCAGCACAGTGCCTTCGAGTAGGCCGCAAAAAGCCAGGGTGACGATCGTCAGCAATTGCACGCGGATATTGCGGAAGGCATGGCCCCAGACGACACTGCGCCTGGGCAGGCCCTTGGCGCGGGCGGTCAGCACATATTCCTGGCCCAACTGTTCGAGCATGAAGGAACGGCTCATGCGGCTGATATAGGCCATCGAGGCATAACCCAGGATCAGGGCTGGGGTGATGAGGTGGTGGAGGGCGCTCCAGAACACCTCCCATTCGCCGGCAAGGATGGAGTCGAGCAGCAGAGACCGCGTGGGGCCTTCGACGAGGCCCTCATTGTAGATGTCGATCCGACCGCTGCCCGGTATCCAGCCCAGTTGCGCATAGAACAGCAGCAAGACCAGCGTGCCGAGCCAGAAGATTGGCGTCGAATAACCGACAAGGCCAACGACGCGGGCAACCTGGTCGATCCACTTGCCCTTCTGCGTGGCGGCAACGATGCCCAGCGGAATGCCCAGACCGGCACCGATGAGAATGGAGAGCCCGGCCAGCTCGATGGTCGCGGGCAGGACGCGCGCCAGATCGAGGATCACGGGGTTCTTGGTGAGGTGCGATTGGCCGAAATTGAGGGTCACGACGTCGCGCAGGTAGTTGAAGAACTGCATGTATATGGGCTGATCGAGTCCCATCATGACATAGACGCGCTGATAGGTTTCCCGGTCGGCCTGGTCGCCGATGACGGCGATGACCGGGTCGGCCGGGACGAGCCGGCCGACCACGAAGGTGATGACGAGGAGACCGAACAGGGTCGTGGCGATGATAGCCAGTGACGCAGCCAGCTTGCGGGAGGCAGAAACAAGCCCCGGCATGGCACTCGATGGGAAGTTCGACATCGCTGGACCCTGTTCGATAGGAGGTGTTGCTCGTTAGGACTTGGTAACCGTGTCCCAGCGCGTCAGCCAGGTTGAGTGACCGACATAGCCCTGCACATTGTTGCGGATGGCCTTGGCATCGGTGCGCTGGAACGACGTGATCAGCGCTGGCGAAGCGGCTAGATAGGCCTCGTTGATCGAGGTGTAGATCGCTTCGCGCTTGGCCTGGTCCGGCTCGTGCGCTGCGGCGATCACCTGCTCCTGGATTTCGGCGGGAACATCCCAGGCCGTGCGCCAGGCATTGATACCGGTAAGCTGGGCTTCGTCCGAATTGTCGGCATTGGTCGCATAGGACTGCAGCACGGCATGCGGATCGGGCAGACGATCACCGGAACGGGCCGAGAAAACCTCGAACTCGCGGCCGCGGAACTTGCCGATATGGTCCCCGATCTGCAGATCGAGCGTGATGCCGGCTTCGGCGGCATTGGCCTGCAGCGACTGGGCGACTTCGGCTTCGGGCGTCGCGGGGCTGGCATAATAAGTGAGCGAGAAGCCATCGGCGTGACCGGCTTCTGCGAGCAGTTCCTTGGCCTTGGCGATGTCGAGCTTATAGGGATTGTTGTCGATGGCGCCGACAAGGCCAGCGGGCACGATGGTCTGCTGCAGGTTGCCATAATATTTCATGACGCCATTAGCCAGCCCCTCATAATCGATGAGGTAGCGGAAGGCCTCGCGCACCTGCGGCTTGGCGAGTATCTCGTTTTTCTGGTTGAGGGCGAGATAGTAAAAGCCAAAACCGGGCGTACGCTGGACGGTGGCGACATCGCCATTGTCGAGCGAGGCAAGGTCGGTCGATGACAGGCGCGAGGCGATGTCGATGTCGCCCGCTTCGATCTGGAGGCGCTGGCCGGACGATTCGGGCAGGTGACGCAGCAATACGCGCTTCATGGCCGGAGCGCCCTGCCAGTAGCCGTCAAAGGCTTCGGCGATCAACAGGTCATTGGCGCGCCAGGTGCGCAGGGAATAGGGGCCGGAACCGGCGTCGCTGGTCTGAAGAAATTCGCCACCCATATCGCCGTCCTTGTCCTTGTCGGCAAGGAAGACGCTATCGACGATCGAGGTCGAGAAGCTGGCCAGCGCGTAAAGGATGAGGTTGGCGTTCCACAGCTCGGGCGTCTGAAGCACCAGCGTCGTGTCGTCGGTCGCGGTAATGAGGCCATCGACGTTTTCAGGGGTAAAACCCCACTGCTTTAAGTCGACGGCAGGCGCCAAGCCGCGCTTGACGAGGCGTCGCAGCGACCATTCGACGTCCTTGGCCGTCAGCGGATTGCCCGAATGGAAGGTGACGCCGGAACGAATTTTGAACGTGAAGGTCAGACTGTCCTCGCTAATGGTCCAGCTTTCGGCCAGTCCAGGCTGCGGGTCTGCGAGGTTGTCGGCCGGCAGGACGATCAGGCGTTCATAGAGGTTGGCGACGACCTCGGCCGCTTCGAGCTGGTTCAATTCATGCGGGTCGAGACCGCGCATGGACGACATGTCGAGGCCGATCACCAGTTGATCGGGGGGCGTTGCGGCGAGGGCCGCAGCCGAATGGGCAACAACTGCGGCGGCAACGCCGGCCATCAGGGCGCCCTTGAGCATAGTACGACGATCCATACGAACCTCCTCGTTCGCGGCCCAGTCTGCTGAATTGCATCTGAAGCCCCTTGAAATCTGATATTTCAATGTTCATAGATTGGGTCAGCCGTCAATGAGGTTCGTACATCACGAGTCCAAGTCGGGTTTCAGTAATTGAGGAGCGGTCATGTCGGACGCCATAATTAAAGTACGCGCTGCGCTCGGAGGTGTTTCGGGTGTTCCGGTGACTCCCTACCTGGCAGACGGTGCGATCGATCCACACGGGCTGGCGAGCCTGATCAGGCGGCTGTCGCGCCGTGGCGTGCATAACCTGATGGCCGCGGGCAATACGGGTGAGTTCTTCGCACTGTCGCTAGACGAGATTCGCGAGGTCCATGCGGTGACCATTGAGGCAGCCAGGCAGGGCACCAGCATTGTCAGCGCCGCTGTCGGCCGCTCGCTGGTCGAGGCCAAGGCACTAGCTCGCGACGCCATCGCCGCCGGCGCCGACGCCATCATGGGCCATCATCCGATGGACCCGTTTGCTGCTCCTGCGGCGCAGGCGCGCTACTTTCTGGAATTGGCCGAGACATCGACCATACCGGTCATCGCCTATGTCCGATCCGACACTTTGTCCGTCAGCGATTTCAAGTTGCTGGCCGGGCACGCCAATATCGCAGGGATCAAATTCGCCTCGGCCAATCTGATGCTGCTGGCCGAGGCCATCCGAGCCACGGCCGACCTGCCCGCCATATGGGTCTGCGGGCTGGCCGAAGGCTGGGCTCCAGCATTCTATGCCATGGGCGCCCGGGGATTCACGTCGGGTCTGGTCAATGTGTTCCCCGATCTGTCGCTGTCGATCCTTGCTGCGCTCGAAGAAGGTGATTTTGCCAGAGCGCGCGAGCTGATCGCACCGATCGCCGGGTTCGAAGCCCTACGCACCAAGTATCTCAATGGCGCCAACGTCACTGTGGTCAAAGAGGCCTTGGGCATACTCGGCGAAAGCGTCGGTCCAGTGCGCACGCCCGGTATGGAGGCGCTCAACGAAGACGAGCGAAGTGCGCTTCGCGAGATTGTTTCGCGGGTTAAGGCGAGCGAGCCTCTGCGCGGGTCCTTGTCATGAAGATCACCGCCATTAAGTCCTACATGCAGCGCGTCGACGACCGGCCGCGGCTCCTGGTCAAGATCGAAACCGATGAGGGCGTATCGGGTTGGGGCGAGGCCTATAATCATGGTCCTGATTGGGCGTTGCCACCCATCCTTGACTACATGTTCAACTACCTCGTCGGCGAAGACCCGCGCCGCGTGGAGTATCTGGTTCTCAAGCTCAATCAGCAGTGTCGGTTCCCGCCCGGTGCGCTCGGCCTGGCGGCAATTTCTGTCATCGACCATGCGCTTTGGGACATCGCGGGTAAGGCCGCGGGCCTGCCGGTCTATATGCTGTTGGGGGGCAATGTGCGCGACCGGGTGAAGGTCTATTGCGGCGTCTACACCGCGCCCGACCCTGAGCGTGCGCTCGACCAGACAACCGAACTCAACGAAAAATACGGCTACACCGCTTTCAAGTTGAGCCCTTACCGACGCGACCTGCACAGCAGCCGCTGGGGTGAACTGGTCAAGGAAACTGGCGACTATTTCGGTCGTGTGCGGGAACTGACGCCGAGTCACTTCGAATTTGCCTTCGACGCCCACGCCAAAATTTTCGAGCCCTACCAAGCGGTGCAGCTTGCGCAAGCCATCGCTTCTTATGATCCCTATTTCTATGAGGAGCCAATCCGTCCGGAACACATTCCTGCCTGGAAGGAGCTCAAGTCCAAGGTTGCGGTGCCCTTGGCAACTGGCGAGTCTCTGTACAACCGCTTCGAGTTTTTGGCACTCCTGTCCGCGCAAGGCGTCGACATTATTCAGCCTGACATCTGCGTGGTCGGCGGCGTCAGCGAAATGCGCCGTATCGCTACTCTGGCGGAAGCGCACTACGTGACAGTCGCGCCGCACAATCCTATGGGTCCGCTTGCGACAGCGGTGAACATCCACTTCTGCGCAGCCCAGCCCAACTTCAAAGTGCTGGAATTCAAGCCGCATATCCATGCGCCTTGGGCCATTGACCCCTATATTCCCGTCGATGGGCACATGGAATTGCGTCCCGACCGCCCCGGCTGGGGAATTGAGATCGACGAGAAGGTTCTCGAGAAGGACGATTATGTTCATTGGGAGCGCAAGGTGACGCGCAAGCCCGACGGGTCTACCGCTTATCCCTAGACATCTCTCGGCAGGTCGCCGAAGCGCGTCTCGGGCTCCAGGACTTCGCGCGATCGCTTTGCGCATGGTATCACCCCCAACGCTAACGGCTCCGTGGCACAGGCGGCGAATTGTGGCTTCGTCCCAGTAGTATGAGCCGCCGACATTGGCAGCCAAGCGACGTCTGCTTACGGGCAGTCGCCAATGTTGCAGTAATGGCCGAAATGGGGCGCGAAACCGCCTCGCCTATTGAGGGGATAAGCAGCCTGGTCGGAGCGTTCCAGATGCTGCCCAGCTTGGTACCCTTGATCAATCATCCATTTTGGCGGATGACCGACAGACTGACGTGAGAGGAATGGGTCGCATTCACCAGTACGGCATTGCGGGCGACCCGCTGTGTTCGGCCCATGCCTTCGGGAGCGCCGGTGTTTGGATTGACGTCATATTTCGGGAAGTTCGACGAGGAAATTTCGAGCCGGATGCGATGTCCGGCCTTGAACAGGTTCGCCGTGGCAAACGGCTCGATGGTAATCTCCATGATCTCGCCGGGCAGGCATGGCTCCGGCTGTTCGAACGATTTCCGATAACGGCAGCGGAAAATGCCGTCAGTGAGGATCAGCGCAAAACCGGTGGGATAGTCGGCGCTCGGCGGATGCACGTCGATCAGCTTGGCGGTGAAATCGGTATCGGGGCCATCGGTGGTTACATGCAGCGTCACAGTAACGGGACCGACAATCGCCGTGTCTTCGGCCAGCGGGTCGGTCTCAAAGCTGAGCACGTCCCGTCGCGCCGATAGCGGCAGGCCTGGACGCGTGCAGCCATAGAAGCGCGGCGCCTCGCGCTGGTCGAAGCCGCCCCCCTCAAAGATTGGTTGACCGCTGGTGAGCGCGCCGCCAATGGTCGGCACTGGGTTTGATGGGTCAAAATCATAGACGAGTGGTGGTACATCGGCAGCCGGTGGGGCTGCCGTCAGCCGCCCATCGGTATGCAGGTACAATCGCAAGGTCTCTGCCTCGGGCACCGGCCAGGCAGCGGCGCTGATCCAGCGCCCGCCATGGTCGAGGCGGCCATCGGCGGTCTTGCGGCCCGAGCCGCCACCCATCAGGAACAGGCGTACCGCCGGGTCGGCGTCAATGCCATTGTCGCGCCCCAACAGCCAGCGGTCGAACCAGTGCCGGCGATATTCCAGCCAGCTCGGCGCCACATTACCGCCAATCGGGGCATTGTCGCCGAACGAGACATCGCCGGCGAAGGTGGTGTTGCGATTGCCGTGCAACCCCGGCCCCATCATCAGGCTGAGGTGGCGCGTGCCCGGCAGCGACAGGCCTTCGTAGTTCTCGAAAGTGGTCCTTACGTAAGCGTCGTACCAGCTCGACAGCAGGGCCACGGGAATGTCGGGCAGCGTGTCATAATGACCGGCGGCATAGAGGCCGATCTGCTTCCAATAGTCGTCGAACGTGCCGCGGCGCCACTGGTCGAGCAAGTAGCTCTCATATTCGGGAATCCAGCGGACCGGGGAACGTCCTTCGGCCCAGGGCATGGCCTTGAACCAGGCGTGCAAATCCTCCGCCTCCAGCGCCGAGCGCAGCAGGGGATCGCTCTGCGCCTGGGCGCTTTCATGGGCATTGTTATAGGCCCAGGTGGCCTGCTTGAGCTCGAATGCCCCGCCCTGGCGGATGCCGCAGGTGAAGGCGTTGGAGAAGCCTCCCGAATCCAGGACCATCGTGGCCAGTCCGGGCGGGTTCAGACAAGCCAGCGCCATTTGCGTGTGCGCAGCATAGGACAGGCCCATGGTGCCGATCTTGCCGTTGCACCAGGGCTGTTCGACGATCCAGGCCAGGGTATCAAACCCGTCCGGTCCCTCGGCCAGATATTTGGTGAACTCGCCTTCCGAGCCATATCGGCCCCGACAATCCTGGTAAATCACGACATAGCCATGCCGCACGAAGTGGCTGGCCACCTCGCTGCGGGTCATCGGTCGGTCCATGCCAACCTCGATTTCCGAACGTGAACGCTCGGACTTGCCATAGGCTGTCCGCTCCAGAATGACCGGGAGCGGACCTGCCAATGGGGTGCCGGCTTTGGCGGGACGATAGATGTCGGAAGCCAGACGAATTCCGTCCCGCATCGCGACCATCACGTCGCGATGCACGAAGACACCATCGCCCACCAATTCGGGCTCGGGAAGGTTCGTCGTCATGGCCTTGTCCATCATCGCCTCGGCACCTTCCAGCCTATTCGGTCACGCTGGCATACATGGCGAGCGTGTCCTCGAGCTTGTTGGCGACAAAGCCGATGCCATCGCGGCTGGCCCAGGTGACCTCGGGCCAGTAGAGCGGCAGGATGGCGTGCTCGCCAAAGGCGATGTCGGCTGCCTCGGCCAGTAGAGTGTTGCGCTTGTCGGGATCGAATTCCGCCAGGGCCTCACGCATCTTGGCGTCATAGTCCGGGTTGGAGTAGCGCATGCGGTTGAACGAGCCGGTGCCGGCATCGGCGTCGTTGGTCATCAACACATTGGTCATGCCAGGCGCCGAAGTGGGCGTCGTGGTACCGAACGAGAAGATGAAGGCGCTGAACTCCTGGTTGCCGGCGGCCGTGGCATAGACGTTATAGGGCTGGGTGACGATGCCGTTGACCGTCAACCCGCCGCGCGCGAACAACTGACCGATAGCCTGGGCGATATCGCCATCGCCAGCGAAACGATCATTGGAGGAATGCACGGTTATGCCAAATCCGTCCGGGAAACCCGCCTCGGTCAGCAGGGCCTTGGCCCCTTCGAGGTCGATGGTGTCGATTGGCAGATTGGTCGAATGCCCACCAATGCCCGCGGGAACCAGTTGGCCCGCCGGCTCGCCTGCGCCAGTCAGGATGCGGTCGATCAGCAGTTGGCGATCGATCATCTTGGACAGAGCCTGACGCACGCGCGCATCCTTGAGTGGGTTAGGATTGAGCGGGGCACCATCGGCGCCCACGATCCACGGGCTTTCGTCGCGCGCGCTGTCGAGACCAAGATAGATGATGCGGGCCGAGGCTGTGGAATGCAGTGCAATGCCATCCACCCCTTCGAGGGTCGCCTTGTCGGCTGGCGGCACGGCATCGATCAGGTCGACGTCGCCGGCCCGCAGCGCAGCGACCCGCGCTGCGGCGTTGGAAATCAGGCGGAAGGTTACATTCTCGAATTCCGGAGCATCGCCCCAGTAGCTCTCGTTGGCGGCAAGGGTTAGCCGGTCCCCCGGCACCCATTCCACGAACTTGTATGGCCCCGTGCCAACCGCCGCCGCACCGCTGTTGAAGTCGTCAATGGTCGCCGTCTCTGCCGCGGCCCTGGAGACGATGTAAACCAGGCCAGCCAGTTCCATGAATTGCGGCGTCGGCTTGGTGGTGGTGAACCGCACCGTCAGCGGATCGATCACTTCCATCGACTCAAGCGGCGCCACATTGGCGGTGAAGGGCGCGGGGCTATTGGGGATATCGCCGGCGCGTTCGAGCGAGAACACCACGTCTTCGGCGGTAAAGGGCGAGCCGTCATGGAAGGTTACGCCTTCGCGAAGCTTCACCTCCCAAGTCAGTTCATCGACGTTTTCCCAGGACACGGCCAGCGAGGGCTGGATAGCCAGGTTCTCGTCCGGCTCGACCAGCCGGTTGAAGACGTGCTGGGCGGCTTGCTGGCTGTTGCCAGTGCGCGAGAAATGCGGGTCGATGGCTGCCGGTTCGGTGGACAGGCCCACCGTGAGGTCGATGGCAAAGGCGGCGGAGCTGAGGCTCGTCGACAGGACGAGGGCGGCAAGTGCGGAGCGCAGTCGATTCATTGGTCGTTCCCTTCCTTAGGTGGTTTCGTGCAAGGCACTGGTGTTGCGCGCCGTTGGCGGCGCGTCGTTGAGGTGGCAGGCGCTGACATGGCCTGGTGCGATCTCGCGCAGCACCGGCCGCTCGACGCGGCAGCGCTCGAAGGCGTGCGGGCAGCGGGGATGAAAGTGGCAGCCGCTGGGCGGATGCAGCGGTGACGGGATCTCGCCCTTGACCGGCCGGAACACCCGCCGCCGCTGCTTGACGGTCGGCATCTCGGCCAATAGCGCCTGGGTATAGGGATGGTTGGGACGGGCGAAGAACTCGTCCGCATCGGCGCTCTCTACGATACGGCCGAGATACATGATCGCGACGCGGTCGGAGATGTGCTTGACCACACCCAGATCGTGACTGATGAACAGATAGGTCAGCCCCAGCTCTGTCCGCAGATCCATGAACAGGTTGAGGATCTGCGCCTGGATCGAGACGTCCAGCGCTGAAACCGACTCGTCGCAGATCAGGAAGCGCGGCCGTACCGCCAGCGCCCGGGCAATGCCGATGCGCTGCCGTTGACCGCCAGAAAACTGGTGTGGATAGCGGCTGGCATAGGATGGATCGAGCCCGACGCGCCCCATCAGTTCGGCAACCATGGCGGCGACATCGCCGCGCCGCACCATGCCATGGGCAAGTGGTGCCTCGCCGATGGCCTGCGCCACGGTCTTGCGCGGATTGAGCGAGGACATCGGGTCCTGGAAGATCATCTGCGCGGCGAGTTGGGCCTGCCGGGTCTCGGCGGCCGAAAGCTCGGCCACGTTACGGCCCTCCCAGAAGACATCGCCCGACGAGCCGGGATGGATTCCCGCGAGGACACGGCCCAGCGTGGACTTGCCGCAACCGGATTCGCCCACCAGCCCGAGGACTTCGCCCGGCCGGATCGCCAGGGAGACGCCATCCACGGCGTGAACGGTGCGTTCCTCGAGCCCGGCGCCAAACAGGTTAGCGACACGCTCGGCGACATCGAGCCTGGTCGTGAAGCGCTTGGACAGGTCTCTGGCTTCGATCAGGGGCTGGGTCATGGTGCGGCCTCTGCCTGGGGGTGGAAGCAGCGCCAGGCATGGTCTCCGGCAATAGTTTCAGCCGGCTCGGTGGCGCAGATTTCGGTGGCCGCAAAGCAGCGCAGGCGGAAGGGGCAGCCCGATGGCCGGTTGACCGGGGACGGCGCCATGCCGGGTATGGTTGCCAGCGGCTCGCCGCGCTCAAGATTGGCGGGAACCGAGCGCATCAGGCCAATAGTGTAGGGATGGACAGGGTTATCGAGCACGGTATCGACCGAGCCGGATTCGACGATGCGGCCGGCGTACATGACGGCGATCTTGTGAGCGAGGCCAGCGACGACGCCGAGATCGTGGCTGATCCAGATCAGTGACATGCCGAAGCTCTGCGACAGTTTCTGGATTTCGAACAGGATCTGGGACTGGATGGTGACGTCGAGCGCGGTGGTCGGCTCGTCGGCGATGATGAGATCAGGTCGGTGCAGCAGGGCGATGGCGATCGCGACGCGCTGGCGCATGCCGCCCGAAAACTGGTGCGGATAGGCGGCCAGCCGCTCCTCGGGCGACGGGATGCCGACAAGGCCGAGGGCCTCGACGGCACGGCGCCGCGCCTCCGCCTTGTCCACCCTGTCATGCGCACGCACGGTCTCGACCATCTGGGTCTCGATCGAGAGCACGGGGTTGAGCGTCATCATCGGGTCCTGGAAGATCATGGCGATCTTCTTGCCGCGAATGGCTCGCATCTCGCGCTCAGAGCGACCGACAAGGTCCTCACCCTGGAACAGGATGCGGCCATTGGTGATGCGGCCGGGCGGATCGACTAGGCCGAGGATGGAGAACCCGGTGATTGACTTGCCGGAGCCGGACTCCCCAACGAGGCCAAGGATTTCTCCGCGCTCGACGGAGAGGGAGACGCCATCCACGGCCTTGGCGATGCCGGCGTCGCTGAAGAACTGCGTCGAAAGATTTTCGATGGTGAGCGTTGTCATCTCAGCGCCCCACGAAGCGGGGATTGAGCACTTCGCGTAGGCGATCCCCGACGATGTTGATGGAAAAGACCAGCACCAGCAGCAAAAGGCCCGGATAGACGCTGATCCAGTACTGGCCCGATAGCAGCGTCTGGTAGCCATTGGAAATCAGCAGGCCCAGCGACGGCTCGGTGATCGGCAGCCCGATGCCCAGAAAGGATAGGGTTGCCTCGGCCGAGATGGCGCTTGCCACCTGCAGCGTGCCGACCACGATGATCGGCGCCATGCAATTGGGCAGCATGTGGCCGAACAGGATACGGCGTTTGGAGAGCCCCAGCGATACCGCCGCCTCGATATATTCCTTGCCGCGTTCGATCAGCGCGGCGGCGCGGACGGCGCGGGCAAACTGGGCCCACTGCACCAAAACCAGCGCCAGTACGACCTTCCACATGCCTTGCCCCAGCGTCGCCAGCAGCATCAGCGCGACCAGGATAGCCGGCAGGCCCAGCATCAGATCGACGACGCGCATGATTAGGGCATCGATGCGCCCGCCGAAATAAGCGGCGACCAGGCCCAGCGCCGTGCCGATCAACAGCGCAACCACGCCCGAAAGCAGGCCGACGACAAGGCTGGTCCGCAACCCGTAGATCATGGCGGAGAGCATGTCCCGCCCCTGCCCATCGGTGCCCAGCAGATAGACCGAGCCGGTCATGGATGGAGACATTGGCGGCAGTCTTGCATCGAAGAAATCGATCGCCGCCAGGTCATAAGGGTTCTGTGGCGCCAGCCAGGGGCCGAAGGTGGCGATCAGCACAAGGGCGATGCACAGCACGGCCGCGACCAGCGCCTTTGGGCTGGTGACAGTGCCGTTGAAGGCCCGTCCCATGAGGGTGTCGGAGGATGGCAGGCGCCAGGCGCGCCGTGTGATCGGCTGGTCGGTCATTGTGCGTCCCTCAGCCGGATACGGGGATCGAGCAGCGAGTAGACGATGTCGACCAGGAGGTTGATCAGAATGAACATTGCCACCACGACCAGCAGGTAGGAGACGACCACCGGCCGGTCGAGCACCATGATGGAGTCGATCAGCAGCTTGCCGATGCCCGGCCAGGCGAAGATGGTTTCGGTCACAACGGCGAAGGCGATGACCGAGCCGAACTCCATGCCCACCACCGTCACAACCGGGATCATGATGTTCTTGAGCACATGCACCAGCACGACGCGGCGTTCGCTCAACCCCTTGGCCCGGGCAAACTTGATGAAATCGAGCGGCATGGTTTCGCGCACGCCGGTGCGGGTCAGCCGGATCACCAGGGCCAGCTGGAACAAGGCCAGATTGACCGCCGGCAGGATGAGGTGGGTTACGCCATCCCAGGTGGCCAGGCTGGTGGTGATACCCAGTATCTGCCCGGTGTCGCCACGCCCGCTGGCGGGCAGCCAACCGAGCCCGACTGAAAAGATCATGATCAGCATCATGCCCTGCCAGAAATTGGGTAGGCTGAAGCCGAGAATGGAGCCGGTCATGATGGTTTCGTCTGTGATCGAGCGCGGCTTGAGGCCGGCGATCAGGCCGAGCGGAATGCCCAGGACCAGCGCAATGCCAAGGGCGAGGAAGGCAAGTTCTAGCGTGGCCGGCAGCCGGGCGAAGATCAGCCCGATGGCCGGCTGGTTGAAGACAAAGGAGCGGCCGAAATCACCCTGCAACGCATTGGACAAGAACACCCAGTACTGCTCGGGCAGCGAGCGATCGAGCCCCAGGGCCACAATGGCTGCCTGCCGTTCCGCCTGCGTCGCGTCGGAGGCGATCAGGATGTCGATGGGGTTGCCAATGGCATAGACGCCCAGAAAGACGATGAGCGAGGTGGCCAGCAGGACGCCAAGGCTCTGCAGGATGCGGCGGATGATGAAGACCGTCATCCTCGTCCCTCCGCCGTCGCATCAAACCCGAACCTACCCATCACAGTCCCCTTGGTCGCGCGGCGCACCCGAAACGCGACAACTGGATGACAGCTAAGGAGCTTTGGCGGGAGCGCGCAATCTTATGAAGTTTGCGCATTGCCCAATGCATAAATGGGCTAGGGTCGGAACCGTCCCGCACTCCAGGTCCCGCAATGACGCCAAAGCAACTCGACGTGTTTCGCGCCGTAATGTCCACGGGTTCGACAATTGGTGCGTCGACAGTGCTCAAGCTGTCGCAATCAGCCATCAGCCGGCAGCTCTCCGGGCTTGAGGCCGAGATCGGGTTTGACCTGTTTCATCGCGACCGCGGCAGACTGGTGGCCACGCCGGAGGCTCACCTGCTGTCTCAGGAAGTTGGAGAACTCGCCGATGTGTTGGCCCGACTCAAACGGCGCACCGACGAGCTGGGTGCCGGCCGGTTCGGCAAATCCTTGATAAAGATGGGGTTTCCTCATTCGATGACGACCACCGTGCTGCCACGGCTTATCCGCGACTTTTTGGGTGAAGCCAAGGAGATCAGCGTCGAACTGGTGGCCGGACCGTATGACTATATTGAGCGTGCCGTGATGGGTCGCACCGCCGATTTCGGCTTCGTGCGTCTGCCCACCGAGGATCTGGGATTCGAAGTGATGCCCTTGCTGTCCAGCGGCATGCTGTGCGCCGTGCCTGCGGACCATCACCTGGCCGCGCAGGAGCGGATCGGGGCCGAGGATCTGGTGCGCACGGATCTCGTGCTGCTCGGCCGGCTTCGGCATAACCGCCAGGAGATCGAGGAACGCCTGCGCAACGCTCAAGGCAATGTGCAATGCCGGGTGGAAACCCATTCGGTGGAATCGAGCATTGCCATGGTCGCCGAGGGCGTGGGCATTTCAATCGTCCCCTCGCTGATCGGCAGCTTCATCAATTCGGATAGGGTTCGACTGATCCCGCTTGAGCCCGAATCGTGGAGCGACTACGGCATAATCACCCTGCGGGACTCGCCTCTTTCGCGACCGATGCGCCGCTTTATCGACATGCTTCGGGAAACGCTTCTGAGCCAGGCCCGCCTGACGAGGCCAATCACCGTCGCGCCTGGTGGCCAATAGCAGAGGTTGGCCGCTGGCTGCCTCTGGCGGCGTACTTCTGTTAGGTCCGCTTCTAGGAGCGAGCCACTCCCTATTGAGCGACCGATAAGGGGCGCTTCGCCGACTCCACCGGGATCTTCGTCGGCGAAGTCCCCGAGGTCAGATTTCAGTGGCCTCTGCCAACGAAAGAGCGTCGTCAACGTCCACACCTAGATATCGAACGGTGTTCTCGATCTTGCTGTGGCCGAGCAGTATCTGGATGGCTCGCAGGTTTCCGGTGGCCTTATAGATGAGTGATGCTTTGGTTCTGCGTAGCGAGTGGGTGCCATACTCTTCAGGCGTCAGGCCGATAGCCGTCACCCACTCGTCGACAAGCCTCGCATATTGGCGGGTGCTCAAGTGACCGTTCGAAATAACCCGGCTCGGAAAGGCGAAGTCGTCCAATGTGCCGCCGCGTCGTTCGAGCCAAGCAAGCAGGCTGGCCCGGGTGTCAGGGGATATCTCGAACTGGACCGGTCTTCCCGTCTTTTGCTGAATCACCATGGATCGAGTGCGGATCGCCGCACCAGCCACGAGCGTGCCGATCTTGATCTTCACCAGGTCGCAGCCTCGTAGCTTGCTGTCCACAGCGAGGTCGAAGAGTGCCCGGTCCCTCATCCTGCCTTCGCGGTCGAGAAAGAAGCGGATCGACCAGATCTGTCTGACTTTCAAGGCGCGTTTCGCGCCAACCTGTCTGCCGGCATTCCAGGCAGGCCTACCTGCCGCAGCAGGGTCGTATTGTGAGATACCCATAACCTTTCTCCTTCGGCCAAAGCGGCCGCTGGATGAACGATTATGGCAACCTGACTGGCGGCGAGCGACCCCACTTCAGTCATTACACATATCAAGACCTTACCTGAAAAGCGGACCTCTGCTTGTGATGGGTGTTAGTGGCTGCGGTAGCCAAAAGATCGACCTAGCTTCGCATTTGCTGCTGCCCAACAAATGATGATCCAGCATATCTGCTCTTCGAAGCGAAATTGATTGTGTAAAGGATGGCAAGATACCCCGACGTGTTGCTAACGACCGTTGGTAATGACTGTCTATGAATTGGTAACCATAGGTCACGCGAACATCTTGCCCACGATACAAACTTCGGCGTCCAGCGAATGACCAAGAGCAACGTCCATTAGAACCAACAGCTCTTCCGCTGATAATTGCCTTAAACACCGAGATCGCACAGCCATCGACGCAAGACGAAGGTGGCTTCCTGGGGGCGTTCGAGTACTGGCAGATGGCCGCAGTTGCGCATGACCAGGAATGATGAACGACGCACGCCGAGGTGGATTTCCAGGGCGTCACTGGGCGGCGTCAAGACGTCATTCTCGCCCACCACCACCAGCGTCGGCACGTTGATGTAGGGCAGGAGTGGACGAGAATCGACGCGATCGAGGATAGCTTGTTGCTGCCGCAGGAACGCTTCGCCGCCGACGCGTCCGGCCATGGCCTTGAGGCTTTGGGCTACCGGGCCCTTGGAATGGCTTGGATCGACGAGGGTTTTGAGGATCCTGTTGGTCACCCCGACAAAGCGGCCTTGCTGCAGCGAGGCCATGGCGTCCCGGCGCCTGGCGGCCCTTTCGGGCGTGTCGGGCGCGGCGCTGGTGCTGAATAGGGCCAATGCTTTTACCCGCTTTGGTGCGCGACGCATGATTTCGAGCGCGACATAGCCGCCCATCGACAGCGACACCAGCACGAACTCGTCGGGTGCCATGGCCAGGGCGCGCTCGGCCATGGCGCCGATGCTGTCGTCAAGGGTGAGGTTGGCGATGTTGGGCGAGATGACGTCGGCCAGGTTTGCCACCTGATCGGACCAGAGGGCGTCATCGCAGAGCAGGCCCGGAAGCATCAACGTAGGCAGGCGCGATGGAAACGCGGGGTGTGTCACTTGTCGTGCCTTAATGCGCTGTCAGACTGCAAAGCCTCACGCTTCGGCCCACCCTGCAATTGGACCTTGGTAGATTTGCCGGCAAGCCAGCCCAACGCATGGACGGAATATATTCGTAGTCCAATAAATCGTTTTTTCTGAAGCAGATCCAGGTCTAGCATTTTCCCATGCGCCGAATGGCCGTGGAGGAAGACCTGAAAGTCGACGACTGGGACTGACCCCGCCAGGCACATCCAAGCGCTCGCACCGCAACCTTCAAACAACACCGCTCTCCGCCAGGCATTGGCGAAGACCGCATTCTTTTAGCTTGCTGCAGACCCTGGGAGGGGAAATGACCGATCACTTGCTCATGTCGCCATATACGCGACGAAACTTTATTCGCGACATCGCCATCTACGGCATCGGCGCTGGCGCCGTGCTCGGAATGCCCGGCATCGCTCTTGGCCAGGAAGAGCCAAAGCGGGGCGGCATCCTCAATCTCGTTACCTCCGGTGACCCACCGAACTTTGACCCCTTTGCCAGCACCACATCCTTCGTGCTCCATGTCGTGGCAGCTTGCTACAACAGCCTGATCATGATGGACCCCGACCATCCGGACCAGATCATCGGCGACCTGGCCACCGACTGGGTGCAAGCGGACGATGGCCTCAGTTACACATTCACCATCGTGCAGAATGCCAAGTTCCATGATGGCACGCCGCTGACGTCGGCCGACGTCAAGCACACTTTCGACATCGTGCGCGATCCGCCCGAGGGCATCATCAGCGCCCGCAAGTCCCTGCTTGCAGCCGTCTCCAGCATTGATGCCGTAGACGCCTATACGGTGCGCTTCAACCTGTCGCGGCCAAGTCCTGGCCTACTGGCAAGCCTGGCCACCGGCTGGTTCATCGTCGCGCCCAAGCATGTGCTCGAAGCCAAGGGCACCATGAGCGAGGACGTCATCGGCTCGGGCCCGTTCAAGTTCAAGGAATACATCCGCGGCGTCAGCTACGAGATGGAGCGCAACCCCGACTACCACGTGGCGGATCGCCCATTCATCGATGGACTCAAATACTACATCGTGCCCGATGAATCGACGCGTTTCGCCTATCTGCGATCCGGCCAGATCGATTTCTACGACGGGCTGGCCGGCAAGGATGCTCGCGCCGCCGAACGCGATTTCCCCGATAGTGTGACGATCTATTCGGCGACCTCCTATGTCGGCGACCCCTTCACCATGAATGCCGCGCGGGCGCCGTTCGACGATATCCGCGTGCGCAAGGCCATCGCCTTCTCGGTCAATCACGACGAAGCCCTCAAGGTGCTGATGGATGGCGACGGCCAGGTCGGCGGCCACCTCATTCCCGGCCAATGGTCGATCGGCGCCGAGGAACTGGCGACCTTTCCGGGCTATGGCAAGGATGTCGAGGCCAATCGCGCCGAGGCGAAACGCCTGCTGGCAGAGGCCGGCTACCCCGATGGTTTCGAGACCACGCTCAAGGCGCGCAAGGCGGCCGGCACCCATGAAGCGCGGGCGCTGTTCCTGGCGGACCAGTTCGCCAAGATCGGCATCAAGGCCACCCTCGCCATCCAAGAAAGTGCCGAGTATTTCGAGACAATGAAAAATCGCAATTTCGACATTGCGACCAATGTCATCTCGGCCCTGAGCAGCGATCCGGACTTCATGTTCGGCGCCTTCCACACCAGTGATGGGGCGCTCAACTATTCGGGGCTGCGCTCGCCGGAGATCGACGCGCTGTTTCTAGCCCAGTCCCAGGAAACCGATCCGGCCAAGCGGGTCGAGCTGGCGCGGGAGCTCGAACGCGCAACCCTCAATGTGATTGGCACCGTGGTGCTCTACTTCAAGGGCAAGTTCATCGCCACGTCCAAGCGCGTCAACGGCTACACCATGCATCCCGAGCCGGACAACAATCGCCGCTACCAGAATGTCTGGTTGTCCTGATCACCTCCGTTGAGACGGTCGACCGATGTCGGCCGTCGCCTTCTTGTTAGAAAGCAAATTTCACTCGATGCGAAATCCGGTTCGAGACAGCGCCATCACCCGTGCCATCGCCACCGGCATTCCGGCTCGCGGCTTTCACATGAACGTTGCCGTGCCCCTGCAGATCGAATTGCTCGGCGGGCTGGGCTTCGACTTCGTGTTCCTCGACGCTGAGCACGGGACCTTTTCCCTGCCCGACATTGAGGAATGCTGCCGCGCCGCCGAATTATACGCGCTGACGGTCGTGGCGCGGGTACCGGCGGCGGACGGCAATGGCATTTCCCAATTCCTCAATGCCGGCGTGCAGGGAATCGTCGTGCCGCACGTCGATACGATCGCCGAAGCGCGGCTGGCGACGCAGAGCTGTCGCTATGCGCCGCAGGGTCTGCGCCCCAGTGGCGGATCGCGTGCCTCCAGCTTCTGGCGCGGCGTTGACGACATGAGCGAGGCTCTGGTCCGGGCCAATGCCAATATCACCCTTTCGGTGCAGATCGAGAGCCGCGAGGCGCTGGCGCTGCTCCCCGACATGCTGGCAATGGGCGGCATCGACTACTTCACCATCGGCAAGCAGGATTTGTCGCAAAGCATGGGCTATGCGCGCCTGGCCGATGGCTTCCCCGACGAAGTCCTGGAGGCCGTCGATGCCGCCACGACCCTCATCCACGCTCAGGGCGGCAAGCTCAAGGACGATGTGATGAGCCTCTGCCGGGTCAACAAGCTGCTGCTCGACGGCGCGCGCCAGTTCCTGCGCAAGGCACAGCAATGAGCAAGACCGACCGTTTCTCCCAGGAGCCGCCGGCCGTCGTGCAATCGAGCTGGGTCCTGCCTTCCGGCGCCTGCGACAGCCACGGCCACATCTTTCCGGCCCGCAAGCTCTATCCGACCGACAACGAAACCATGCCGCTGTCGCCTATCGAATTTTATCTCGATGTCCACGCCCAACTTGGTTTCGAGCGTGGCGTGATCGTGCAGGGCGGCGCCTACAAGTTCGACAATTCCGCCATGCTCGATGCGCTGGACCAGCACCGCGATAGCCTGCGTGGCGTGGCCCTTCTCCCTGCCGACACCGCCGAGACGCAACTGGCCGATTATCGATCTCGCAATGTGCGCGCCCTGCGCTTCACGAGCGGCGGCGCCAGCCGGATCGACAATTTTCCTGCCATCGCACCGAAATTGGCCAATCTGGGCCTTCATGCCGAAATGTATATCGGGCTCACCGGCTTTCTCGATCGCGCGACGGCGCTGCTGGGGCAGGTCGTCCCTCTGGTGCTCGATCACCTGGCCGGTCCGTTCGACAGTGCCATCGGCACCGACGATCCGGGCTTCCAGCGTCTGCTTGCGCTGCTGCGGCACGAGGACATCTGGATCAAGCTGACGCCACAGCGCAACTCCGCGCAGTTCCCCCGCTATGCCGACGTGCGGCCGTTTCAGGATGCGCTGATCACCGCCCGGCCGGACCGGCTGGTCTGGGGATCGGACTGGCCTTTCCCCAACATGAGCGAGCAGACGCCGGACCTGGGCGCACTGGTCACCCTGTTCGGCGAATGGGTGACGGACGACACGCTGCGACAGTCCATCCTCGTCGACAATGCCGCTGCCCTTTACGGCTTTTCGCAAAAGTAGATGGCCCGCAAGCTGATCAAGATGCAGGGGGTCCTGCCCCTGCTCGCCGCCAGTCTTTTGGCCCAGGCGGTCGTGCCGCTTGCCCGGGTGCACACCAGTTACCAGGCGCTTGACCTCGGGCTTGGTGCCGAAATCGTCGGTGTGCTCTCGGCGACCTTTGCGATTCTGCCGATCCTGCTGACCATCCTGGTCGGCCGCTTCAACGATGGCGGCTCCGTAGCCCCGGATGAGCCTGGCGGGGCGGTGTGCACCTTGCTGGCTTGTCTGGTGCTGTGGCTGCCGACCCCCTCGTTGCCATCCTTGCTTTTGGGCACCGCCATCCTTGGCATCGGGCAGGTCAAGCTCTTGTCCTCGCTACAGGTCATCACCTCGCTCAGTGCCACCCGCCAGCATCACGATACCGTGCTGGGGCAACTACATGGTCGCCATGTCGCTCGGCCAGGCCGTCGGGCCGCTGTTTTTCGGGCTGCCAAGCGATGGCTGGCTGCTGCCGGCGATCCCGGTCATTGGCAGCGCGCTGCTCATCGTGGCAACGCTTGTGCTGCTGCACGTGGTGCATGTCCGCAAGAGCGCGCGCAAACCGACCAAAGTGCCGTTGCGCGAGATCGCCGCAACGCCCGGGCTGTTGTGGATCGTGCTGACCGGCAGCATCTGCGTGGCGTCGCTCGACTTGCTTTTGGCCTTCCTCCCCGTGCTCGGCGAGGAGCGCGGCATTGCCCCCGCGACCATCGGCCTGCTGCTCAGCATTCGCGCCGCCGCCTCGCTGATTCCCAGGCTGGTCTTCGGCCAGGCGGTCCGGCGGTTCGGCCGCATGCCCCTCATGCTAGCCTCCTCGGGCATGGGCGGCGCAGGGCAGTTGCTGATCGCCCTGCCATTGCCGGTCCGGGAAATGGCCCTGGCGCTCGTCTTGATCGGAACCGGGCTGGGCATCGCCCTCACCAGTTCCGTCGGGCTGACCATCGACATTGCACCTGCCAGGGCCCGCGGCACCGCGCTTTCGATGCGGCTCACGGCGCACCGGCTGGCGCAGTTTTTCCTGCCGCTGGCGGCCGGACTGATCGCGGCGCCGCTTGGTGTCGCCGGTATTTTCGGCGTCACCGGCGCAACCCTGCTGACCGCGCTGTTCGCCCGGCCGCGCGCCCTATGACGGTGTCGTATGGCTTCTAAAATCGCACAGCGCCACCGCGCGCGCCGCGACCAGTGCCGCCACCGGGCTGATCACATCGTCCCGATGCGCCGCCACATAGGTCACCGGCGGTATCTCGAAGTCGGTCTTGATCACCTTGAGCCGACCTGCCGCGATTTCGGCGGCAAACACATCCTGATGCAGATAGGTGATGCCGATGCCATCGATCGCCATGCGGGCCAGCGCGCTCATGCTGGTGCAGGACGTAACGATCCGCAGGTTGATGCCGCGGTCGCGCAGGTGCTGGATAACCAGGTTATTCTGAAACGAGCTGTCACCGTGCCCCAGCATCGGCAATTCCCCCATTTCCGCAGCCGTGAGGATTCGGTCATGCTCGATCAGGCTTGGGCTGGCGACCCACACCCGCTCGGCATCGGCGAGCCTGATGCGCACCAGCGCCTTGTCGAGGTTTCGTTCGGTGCCGATCGCGAGGTCGATCTTGCGCTCGAGCAGCAGCGTGTTGAGATTGATCGATGTATCCACAGTGGAGATGGGCACCAGTCCGGCAAAAGCGTTCTGGATGTCGAGCGAGAACCGCGCCAGCCACGTCAGGGCGACCGCTTCGGTGACGCCGAAACGGAACGGCCCGGCCAGTGCCAGTTCGCTGTTGCCCACCTGCCGCAGGTTCATGTGCACCCGCAACAACTGGTCGCTGATGGCCATGACCTCAACGCCTTTGGCCGTCACTTTGATGGCGCGCTTGGAGCGGTCGAACAATTCCACCCCCAGTGTACTCTCCAGTTCCTGGATGCGTTTGGAAATATTGGATTGGGTGGTGTTGAGGCGGTCTGCTGCGGCGACGAAGCTGCCAAGCTGGCCGCTCCAGTAAAAGGCTTCGACTTGTTTGATGCTGGGCATCGCGACCTCCGCTTTTCATCGCTTATAGCGATTATCGATCCATCCGTTAATTCACTTTTTTACGCGCTTTGGCAACCCTACTCTGGCGATGGGAGGATGCCGATATGACTTTAGACGATAAGGCCCGGGCGCATCTGGCAAAGGCGCGACCAGCCGCGATCAGTGATGCGATGGAACGGCTGGGCATGCCCCGGACCGTCATCGTCGGCTTTGGCGGCACGCGGCCGCAAGGCGGTGCCGTGGTGGGCACCGCCTATACGATAAGGCAGGTGCCCAAGCACTTTCCCGCTCAACACGACCAGCGCCTCACGCGTCACAAGGAGGCAAGCACGTCGCTGGCACAGCCTGGCGATTTCGTGGTGGTCGATGCCAACGCCCGCATGGACATCGCCTCATGGGGCGGCAACCACTCGGCCCGCTGCCACGGGCGCGGCGTCGCTGGAGTGCTGATCAACGGCTGCACGCGCGACAGCGACGAAATCCGCGCAATGGGCTTTCCAGCCTTCTACCTCGGCACCTCGCCCATCGCTTCGCAGTGGAACCAGGAGACCGCCGAACTCAACGGCATCGTTGTGGTCGGCGGCGTGCAGATCCGGCCTGGCGACATCATTGTCGGTGACGGCGACGGGCTGGTGGTGCTCGCTCCCGAGCAGCTCCCCGCAATCCTGACGGAACTCAAGCCATGAGCCAGACCATGCTGCGGCCAGTGCCCAATTCGAGCGGCGTCGAGCCCCCCGTGCTCCCGGTGCCCGCCGGCGCCGTCGACTGCCACCACCATATCTTTGATCCGCGCTTTCCCAAGCTGGGCAAGCCGATGCGGGCCGTCGGCACCGTCGATGACTATGCCCTGCTAAAGCGGCGCCTGGGGATCACCAGGTCGGTCGTCGTCGCGCCAAACAGCTATGGCATCGACAACGCCTGCCTGCTCGACGCACTCGATCGCTTCGGCGACGACAGCCGTGGCGTCGCCATCGTGGCGACCGACGCTCCGCTGGCACAGATGCAGGAACTCGATCGCCAGCGCGTCCGCGGCGGCCGGTTTTACCTGGTCAAGGGCACGCCGGCGACGGCGGAAGAACTTACAGGCTTCAGCCGCAAGGCGGCTGACCTCGACTGGCATATGGAAATCATGCCGTCCCGCGGCGACGCCCTGGTGGACGCCGAACCGATGCTGGCGCAACTGGCCTGCCGGATTGTCATCGACCATCTCGGCTACACCCCGCAGCCGCAAGGCATAGGCCACGCCGCCTTCGCGACGATGCTGCGCCTGCTCGACACCGGCAACGCCTGGATCAAGCTGTCGGGTGTCTACTTTACCTCGGCCAGCGGCTTTCCGGACTACGCCGATGTCGATGACCTGGCGACCCGACTGGTGCAACACCGCCCCGATCGCATGCTGTGGGGTACGGACTGGCCACATTCGGGCGAAGTGACAAAGCCCGACGACGCCAAGCTGCTCGACCAGTCTGCCCGCTGGGCGCCCGACGCGCAGCAGCGCCACGCCATGCTGGTGTCCAATCCCGCCAAACTCTATTGGGGCCATTGATGCCGGACCATTCCGACTGCAAGGCCTGCACTGCCAATGCACGAGCCGACGATCCCTATCTGGTCTGGCGCAATGACCTGTGGGTGCTGCGCCACACCAGGCCGCCCTATGCTGCGCTCGGCTGGATGACGCTGCACAGCCAGCGTCATGCCGAGTCCTTTACCGCCCTTTCGGCGACGGAACTGGCCGACCTGGGACCGACCATGGCGCGTATCTCGACGGCACTCATCGGCGCCACCGGCGCGCTGCGGGTCTACCTCGCCTCGATGACCGAAATGACCCCACATTTTCACGCCCATCTCGTGCCCCGCTACGCCGATGGCCCCAAGGGTTGGGAAACGTTCAAGCTCAAGCAGCAGGCGGCAAGCTCGACTGTGACCGATGAATCCGTGCACGCCGTGATGACCGCCCTACGCGACGCCCTCAGCTGAGCCCAACCGCCTGCCTTCACGTTCCGGCGCCTCCCTCTCCCTGAGGGAGTGTGTTCAGTGTAAGCGCCTCTAGCCCCTCCCCCTTGAGGGGAGGGATTGAGGGTGGGGGTCCATCAGTGACAAGCATGGCCACCCCCACCCCAGCTCCGCTAAGCCTTCGGCCAAGCTTCGCTACCCTCCCCTCAAGGGGGAGGGAGGGACGGAACCGACACGTCGAAGTCCTAAAAGCAGACCCCAAGCCCTCCCCTAAATGTGGAGGGGCTCAGACGCCCTTGCATGCGCCCAACATGAACATTCCCCTCGCAAGGGGGACTGAGATGCCACCCCATGAAAAGCCCTGAACTGTATCACGAGGGGGAGGGGCCGTACAACCAAGAGCGCCCGACCAAGCCAATCGCCCCACCCGAACGTATCGGATGGGGCGATTGGCTTTCGCTATCGAACCATTCAGGCGTCGAGCCAGACCTGATCCATGCGCAGGTTTTGGTCGATATTGGGGTGCAGCTTCATGCCCCGCACATTGGTGGTGATGCCCATGAACCGGTTGCGCCAATACATCACATAGATGCTGTATTCCTTGGCCAGTTCGAGTTCGAGCTGGTTGACCAGCGCAAGCCGCTTGGCCGGGTCCATCTCGACGGCCTGCTGGGCAAACAGGTCCTCGATCACCAGCGAGCAGTCGTTGACGCCACAGAAGGAGTCGTCGCCGAACACGGAGTCCGGGTCTTCCAGGGCATAGGACGCGCCGCTGGCGCTGACCGCATAGTTCTTGGACGAGATCGCTTCGGCGTAGGCAGCATTCTCCTGGATGTCGATGGTAGCGTTGATGCCTAGCTTGGCCCATTGGTCCTTCAGGAACACCCCGACCGGCTCAAACAGCGGGTTCTTGCGCACCAGGATATTGACGTCGAAGCCATCGGGGAAGCCGGCCTCCGCGAGGAGGCGCTTGGCCTTCTCGATATTGGCAGCCCCGTCCGGTCCATAGCCGGGCACGGTTGCCAACTGGTCATCGGGCAGGGCCCACTGACCAGGCACCGCGATCCCGCCCAACTGGCCTTGGCCATTGTAGGTAACGTTGAGCGCTGCGTTGCGATCGACGCCAATCGAGAGCGCCTGGCGGACCTTGACGTTGTCGAAGGGGGCGGCCTTGGTGTTGAAGTTGATGCCGATAAACGACGTCGATGGCTGTTCGAGCACCTCGACATTGCCACCGGACTTGAACGAGCCCGCATCCTGGCCCTGGATCGAGATCATGATCTGCAACTGACCGTTCTGCAGGTAATTCCAAGTGGTGCCGCTATCGGGAATGACATAGGCGGTGATGCCGTCGAGATAGGGCCGGTTGGGCACGAAATAGTCGGGGTTCTTGACCAGCTCGTAGCTGACACCCTGCGAAATCTGCTGCAGCTTGAACGGTCCCGTGCCGACGATGTCCTCCTTCATATGCCCCTTCACTTCGAGGATATGCTTGGGCATCACCAGCATCCAGCAACTGGCCATGCTGGTGAGGAACGACGGCGATGGACGGCCCAGATTGAACACGACGGTGTAGGCGTCGGGTGCATCGATAGAGGTCACTTCGGCCAGCAGTTTTTTGCGCGAGCTGACAGTACCTTCTGGCGGATTGCGGATGGTGTCGAAGGTGTATTGCACGTCTGCCGAGGTCATTGGCTTGCCATCGTGGAACTTGGCGTTTTCCACCAGATGGAACGTATAGCTCAAGCCGTCCTCGGAAATGTCCCATGTCGGGGCCAGGTCGCCGATGATGCTCTGGGGCGACTGCGGATCGAAGCGCACTAGGCCATTGTAGCAAGGGCCAATGACGCACATCACCGTGCTGCTGGTTGCCGACAGCGGATCGAAATTGGGCGGATCGCCGGTCAGGTTGTATGCGAGGACGCCGCCGCTCTTGCCTTCGGCCTGCTCCTGCGCCCAGGCAGCGCCGGAAAACAGGCCAACCTTGCCGATCAGGGCTGCGGCACCAAAGGCGCCGACTCCGCGCAGGAACGTTTTACGCGACATGAAGGCCGCATTGGGTGTTGTGGTATCAGACATGTTTCCTCCTGGCGCCGGATGGCACCGATGTCAGGTGGAGTCGGTTGAACCGCGCCACTTGTTGTTGACGCACGATTATCCTTGCTAGGTCACCCCTCCTACAAGCGACTAATTTTCATAGGCACCCATCGCTTCGAGTGAGCAAGCCTGGTGCAAATCCGCGTCGGGCAAGAACAATTGGAATGGGTAGATCTTCGAAAATTTCGTTTTGACGACCAGGCCGGCGGTTTTATTGCTGCGCTCCAGACGTTGTTCTACAGCGCGGAGGAGACAACCGATGATCATCGACTGCCATGGGCATTTTACCACTGCTCCAGGTGGCCTGCAGGCGTTCCGTGATCGCCAGCTGGCCCGGTTGATCGACCCCGCTCTGGCTGCCCCGACACTGCGCATCGGTGACGACCAATTGCGCGAGACTTTGGAAGCCAACCAGATTGCCCAGCAACGGGCGCGTGGCATCGACATGGTGATCTTTTCACCCATGGCAGGCGGCATGTCGCACCATTCCGGCCCCGAAAGCACCAGTATCGAATGGACCCGCATTTGCAACGACCTGATTCACCGCTGCGTCACGCTCTACCCCGACCGCTTTGCCGGTGTCTGCCAATTGCCGCAGTCGCCCGGCGTTTCACCGGCCAACAGCGTCGCCGAACTTGAACGCTGCGTCACCGAGCTTGGCTTTGTCGGCTGCAACATCAACCCGGACCCCACCGACGGCTTTTGGCGCGATCCACCTCTGACCGACCGCTCCTGGTATCCGTTCTACGAAAAGATGGTCGAGCTAGACGTGCCCGCCATGGTACACGTCTCCTGCTCGTGCAACGCCAATTTCCATGGCGTCGGCGCGCATTATCTCAACGGCGACACCACCGCCTTCATGCAGTTCCTGACCTCGGACCTGTTCAGCGATTTTCCCCAGCTTCGCTTCGTCATCCCCCATGGCGGCGGCGCCGTGCCGTTCCATTGGGGCCGCTATCGGGGCCTCGCTCAGGACATGGGTCGGCCCCCGCTCGGCGAACACCTGCTGCAAAACGTGTTCTTCGACACCTGCGTCTACCATCAGGCAGGCATCGACCTGCTGACCAGGGTTATCCCCGCCGACAATATCCTGTTTGCCTCCGAAATGATCGGCGCGGTGCGCGGCATCGACCCCGAGACCGGCCGCACCTATGACGACACCAAGCCAATGGTCGAAAACAGCGCCTTGTCCGCTGCCGACAAGGAAAAAATCTTCAGCGGCAACGCCCTGCGCGTCTATCCGCGCCTTGCCCCCCACATCGCTGCCGCCCAATCAGGGGCCATGCCATGACGCCGTTGTCCGTTCGCACCCACCTCGCAGACCGGCCAAACACGCATGGCTTGTTCACCGGCGAAATCACCTCTCCCATCGTGACCCTGGACATTTGCGGCCCGGCTTCGGTGTCCAAGGGCTTCAAGCCACTGGTGCGCGAGAACGCCTTTCAGGCGAGCGAGTTGTCGGTGATGACGTTCCTCCAGGCCAAGGCCTACAACAAACCGCTGGTCCTGCTGCCCGCGACGGTGCTCGGCCGCTTTCAGCACGTGTTTCTGGCGGTGCGCGCCGACAGCGACATCGCCGAGCCAGCCCAGCTTGCCGGCAAACGTATAGGCATCCGCTCCTACACCGTCACTACGGTCACCTGGGCCCGCGCCATCCTGCAGGCGCAGTTCGGCGTCGACATCGACAGCATCACTTGGTTCGCCCATGAGGATGGCCACCTCGCCGAATGGCGCGATCCCGCCAATGTGGAGCGTATCGCACTGAACGACGGATCGCTTGAGAACCTGCTGCTTGCGGGCGACGTGGATGCGGTGGTGCTGGCCAGGCCAAACACCAATCCCGCCATGCGCACGCTGTTCGCCGACCCGGCGCGGGCCGCACGTGACTGGTACACCCAGTTCGGCGCGCTCCAGCTCAACCACATGTTCGTGGTCAATGCCGAACTCTCAACCAGGCGCCCCGATGTGGTGCGGGCGATCTACGGCATACTCAAGCGCGCCAAAGCTGCCGCGCCCAAGCTCGAACTTAGACTGGATGCGCTTCCATTTGGCGCCCAAACCAACCGCCGCAACCTCGAAGTCGCCATCGACATGGCCTGGACGCAGCGGCTGTTGCCGCGGCGCCTGGTGGTCGATGAACTGTTCGATGCCACGACCATCGAACTCGACTAGGTCTGGGGCTTGAGCAGGGTCTCGTAGATCTCGTTCATCGCCGCGCTGATCGGCACGCCCCGCGCCAGCGCGGCGCGAATACCGTTCTCGACCGCCAGCATGGCGCGCGCGGTCGCCACAACCTCGTCGAGCCGATCACGCGGAATGATCGCCACGCCACTGCCATCCGCCAGCACATAATCGCTCGGCATGACCGTGATCCCGCCGATGCTGACCGGCTCGTTGGTCGCCACCTCCGACACCCGGTTGCGCGCCGTCACGGGCGTCACGCCGCGCGCGAACACCGGCAGGCCGAGTTCCTCGCTCTCGTCGATGTCCCGCACCAGCCCGTCGACGACGACGCCGGCAACGCCCTTGGCCCGGGCAGCCGTCGACAACAGCCCACCCCAGCCCGCGCAATCGTCGCGCGCGCTATGCTGGATCACAATGACATCGCCGGTCTGCGCCACATCGATCGCCGCCGAACCCAGGTGCCGCTTGGCCACCGTGCCATCGTGCTGCGCCAGCGTCACCGTCACCGCGGCGCCGAAGATGCGCTTGCCCGTCGCCTGCCGGTTGATGCCGGCAATACCCTGCGGCAGCCCCAGACGCTCCAGCGCGTCCGAAACGAGGCACGAGTCAAAGGTCAGCATTTCCTGGCGCAGGGCAATGTCCTGCGCGCTCGCTGCGGTCCTCTCCACGGCAATCAATCCTCGATGCGCGTGGAAATCTGCAGCTTGTTGCCCTGCGGATCCTTGAGATTGAAGATTCGGCGGCCGCTGGACGACGGCTTCTGGCCATACAGCGGGCGGATGAATTCGAACCCCTTTTCCTCATAGTCCTTGAAGGCCGCGTCGATGTCGGTGGCCCGCATGGCGATATGCTGGAAGCCTTTTGGCTCGTCGTCGGACTGGTTGATCTCGAAAATCGGTGCGTCCGGGCCACCCGGGAAACGCAGTTCCACCGAACCGCCGGTATGTTCGGTGCGGCGCGTTTCGGTGAAACCGGCCTTTTTCAGGAAGGCGACCATTTCTTCCAGATTGTCGACGTTAAACTCGATGTGGTCGATGCCGGAAATGTACTGAGACATATTTGCTCCTCTGGGGTTGCGACAGACGTGGGTCAGCGATCGCCGACCACAAGCCGGCGCCGATTTTTGACTGGCAAGACTTCAGATCAGGCCGACTTGGCCCATTCTTCCCCGAAAGCCTGCACCAGGTGGCCGGGGGACACTTCGGTGAAGCCGCGCTGCACGGGGACATAGTCCGGCGGGCGAACCGGGCTCTTGATCTCGTCGTTCGATACCGGCCGCTTGATGTGGCGCCGCGCCGGCTCGGGGATCGGCACAGCCGCCATCAGGCGCCGCGTATAGGGGTGCTGCGGATTAGCAAAGATTTCAGCGCGCGGCCCGATCTCGACGATCTCGCCCAGATACATGATGGCAACGCGGTGGCTGACCCGCTCCACCACCGCCATGTCGTGGGAGATGAACAGATAGGCCAGCTTGAGCTTGGCCTGCAGGTCGAGCAACAGGTTGACCACCTGTGCCTTGATCGACACGTCGAGCGCCGAGACCGCCTCGTCGGCCACGATCAGCTTGGGGTTGAGCGCCAGGGCTCGGGCGATCGAGATGCGCTGGCGCTGGCCGCCCGAAAATTCATGCGGGAAGCGATTGGCCATTTCCGGCGTCAACCCGACCTGCTGCATCAGTTCGGCCACCTTGTCGCGCGCAAAGCGCCTGTCGCCCAGTTTGTGGGTCAGGATCGGCTCGGCCAGTGCGTCGCCCACCTTGATGCGCGGGTTGAGGCTGGCATAGGGATCCTGGAAGATCATCTGGATTTCGGTGCGCATGTCGCGCATCTCCTGTCCGCTCAGCGTGCGCAGGTCCTTGCCGTCGAACATGATCTTGCCGCCGTTGGGCTCCTGCAACCGCAGGATCGATTGCCCGGTGGTCGACTTGCCGCACCCCGACTCCCCCACCAGCGCCAGCGTTTCACCCACGCGCAGGTCGAACGAGATGTTCTCCACCGCATGCACCCGCGCCACCACCTTGCGCATCATGCCCGAATGGATGTCGAAGCGCTTGACCAGGTTGGTCACCTGCAGCAGCGGCGCCCCGACACGGGATACTGTGTCCGGCGTCTGCGTCGGCACGTCGGAAAGGCCGGTCTTCTTGTCGACCACGGCAAAGCGCATCGGTCGTTCGATGCCGGTCATCGAGCCCAGGCGGGGGACCGCCGACAGCAAGGCCTTGGTATAGGGATTCTGCTGGTGAGCGAAAATGGCGTCGGTGGTACCCTTTTCGACGGCATTGCCCTTGTACATGACGATGGTCTTGTCAGCGATTTCGGCGACCACACCCATGTCGTGGGTGATGAACATGACCGACATGCCCTGCTCGGCCTGCAGTTCCTTGATCAGTTCGACGATCTGGGCCTGGATGGTGACGTCCAGCGCCGTCGTCGGCTCATCCGCGATCAGCAGCTTTGGATTGCAGGCCAGCGCCATGGCAATTAGTACGCGCTGACGCATGCCGCCCGAGAAATTGTGCGGAAAATCCTTGAGTCGCGACCGCGCCGCCGGGATCCGCACGCGCTCGAACAGCCGGACAGTTTCGTTGTCGGCGGCCTCGCGGGTCATCCCCTTGTGCTCGATCAGCACTTCGCTGACCTGCTCGCCGATGCTGTAGACCGGATTGAGGCTGGTCATCGGCTCTTGGAAGATCATGGCGATCTCGTTGCCGCGAATGGTGCGCATCTTGTCGTCCGGAAGCTTGAGCAGGTCCCGCCCGCCAAACATCACTTGACCCGACACCCGCGCCTGCTTGCGCTGCAGCAGGCCCATGATGGCAAGCGAGGTTACGCTCTTGCCCGACCCCGATTCCCCGACCACCGCCAGCGTCTCGCGCGGCCCGATATCGAACGAGACGTCGTTGACCACCGGTGTCCAGCCGATGCGGCCGGAATGGTCGATCGTCTGGAACGCGACGTTGAGGTTGGCCACCGACAGGACTGGGGCGGAGCCGGGCGCGACCTGTGCCGAAACGGGTGCCGCTGCACTGATGCTTGCCATGAATTCCTCCGTGTATCGACGATGCACTCGCCTCTGCGGGTGATGCACATCTGGTGTGTTCGGCAATAAGCCGCAGTTAGCGCACCAATGAAAGCGATAAAAACGACGACGTTCCCATAGCGAAAAGGCATAGATGATTTGGCCAAGGCCCGTTACGTCGCCTCGGTTTCCCAGCTCCAGGAGAAGTCGCAGGTTGATTTGGCAATCTCGGCGATGGTTCTGGTCAGCGGGCTGAGTGGGTCGTCGCGGTGCACGGCCACGTATTGCAGCTTGGGCAAGACGATCTCGGTCTGCACTTCGCGCAACCGGCCGAGCCGGATTTCGTCGTCGAATACACCCCTGTGCAGATAGGTGATGCCCATCCCGGCAGCCGCCATGCGGGCCAGGGCGGTGAGGTTGGTGCACGAGGTCACGATACTGGCAGAAACGCCGTAGCCTCGCAGGTAGCGACTGATGATGACCTCGGCCGCTGCCATGTCGCCATGACCCAGAAATGGCAGGCGCGCCAGTTCCTTGGCGGTCAGGACCGCGTCATCGGGCACCAGGGACGGGCTGGCCAGCCAGACACGATCGAGCGATGCCAACTCTGTCACCTCGAAGTCAGAGTCGACCCGCAGCTTGGTGCCGATTGCCAGGTCGATCTTGCGCTCGCGCAGCAGCAAATTGAGCTGGGTCGAAGTATCCACCCGCGAAGTAGGGATGAGGCCGGGAAACGCCGCCGATATGGCTCCGCACAGGCGTGGCAGCCAGGTTAGCGCCACCGCCTCGGTCACCCCGAAGCGGAACGGGCCGGTGGCGGAATGGGCATTGCCGCCGACAGCCGTGACGCCGCTATGGGCGCGCAGGAAATTCTCGCTGGCCTGCATCAACTCCTCCCCCTTGGGGGTGAGCCGGATAGCGCGGCGCGTCCGGTCGAAAACCGAGATGCCCAGCGTCATTTCCATTTCCTGAATGCGCTTGGAAATGTTGGATTGGGTCGTATTGAGCCGATCCGCCGCCGCGACGAAACTGCCGAGCGTACCGCTCCAGTAAAAGGCTTCGACCTGTTTCACGCTTGGCATCATCGGTCCCTCAACTGTGGTCGAGTAGAACTAGCACACCCATCGTCCATGCGGCCATTGCAGCCGGCCCGCCTCTAAGGGCCGTCGACAATCTGCAGCGTCCCCCCTTCGGGATCGGTCAGGTTGATCAGCGTGCGGCCGGTATCGGCGATGGACCTGGGCTCTCCGCGCACCGGAAGACCCTGGTTGCGGAACAGCTCGAATGTCTCGTGAATGTCGCTGGCTCGAAGCGCCATGTGCCGGAGCCCAAGCGGTCGTGCCTTGCCCGCGGCGTCGGTCGGCGACGTCAGTTCCAGGATCGGCTGCTCGCCGTCACCTGGAAAAACCAATTCGATGGAGCCGCCACCATGCGCGGTGCGGCGATGCACCGAAAAGCCCACGCTTTGCAGGAATTGCGCCATGCTTTCGGGATTTTGCACGACGATATCGATATGATCGATGCCAAGCAGCTTGCTCATCGGGCGTCTTCCGGAAATTCGCAGCCTAGGGCACGCAGCACGTCGTCGGACTTTCCGTCCGAGCCGGGCGGCGTATTGGTTTCGTGCTCGAACTTCTTTTCGGCAGCAGTGCACACCGCAGCTGCGTCGCGGATGGGAACGCAGACGAAGCCGTCGTCATCGGCGATGATGATGTCGCCGGACTCAATCACCATGCCGTCGATGGCGATCGGGAAGTTGATTTCGCCGGGGCCGTTCTTGTAGGGCCCGCGATGAGTGATCCCGGCCGCGAACACCGGCATCGTATGGTGCTTGAGCGTGTCGGCATCACGAATAGCGCCGTTGATGATCATCCCCGCCAGCTTGCGCTCATGGGCGACAGTGACCATCCGCTCGCCGATGATGGCATTGGTCAGGTCGCCACCGGCATCGACGACGATGATGTCGCCCGGCTTGGCCAGTGACAGCGCCTTGTGCACCATGAGGTTATCGCCCGGTGCCGTTTTGACCACGAAGGCTGGTCCGCACATCTTGGCGGCACCGATGGGACGCAGGCGCGCGCCGCCGGCGACCAGGCGTCGCATGGAGTCGCTGATACAGGCGACGGGAACCTTGGCAAATCGTTCGATCAACGCCTGGTCGGCACGAATGCGCTCGGCGGCTATGCGAAATCCAATCGGCACTTTGCTCTCCTCGGGCAGCGATACCCGTTGTGTTCGGGCAGGGTTTGGTTGCTGCGAAAAGATTTAGCCTCGGATCCCAATTCCGATAAGCGAATTTATAGCTGGTTAGATCATCGCTATTTGTCGCTCGACATACCGGACCGGCGTGGTTCTAACTATTCATTTTAGCGATGCGAGGGTCAGAAATTTTATCGCTTGTTTAGTTGCTGGCTGGCTCTAGGATTCCGCAATCGTGGCCTGGAAAGCAGGTCGCCGTCCTCAATGAAGGACATGTCATGGCTTCATGACACGGAGGGGACTAGCGTGAAATGGCTTTTGAAGTCACCCGGTGCTCGGCTGTCCAGCTCTGGTCGGTTGAGCCCAGTCGCACTGCTTAGGAGTTCGCGATGATCGGCTATATTGGGCGTCGCCTTTTGGGGCTGATACCGATTCTGTTTGGCATTTCCGTCGTCGTTTTTTTGATCATGCGCCTGCTGCCTGGCGATGTTGCCGCCATGATCCTGGGTGGCGACGAAGAAGGCGGCACCGGCGCCAGCGCGGAGGCCATCGAAGCCCTGCGCATCCAACTCGGGCTCAACCAGCCCCTGTGGATCCAGTATGTCGACTGGATCTGGGGACTGCTGCGCCTCGATGCCGGCAACTCGCTGTGGAGCGGCCGCCCGGTGCTTGTCGAAATCGGCGAACGCATTCCCCTGACCCTTGAACTGGCTTTCATCGCGCTATCCCTATCGATGCTGATCGCCATTCCGATCGGCATCTATTCCGCCGTCCGTCAGGACAGCTGGATCGACTATTTGATGCGCTCGGTCTCCATCGCCGGGCTTGCGGTGCCCAGTTTCTGGCTCGGCACGCTGGTGATCCTGTTCCTGACGCTGTGGTTCAACTGGACACCGCCGCTCGGCTACATGCCCTTCACCCGCAACCCGCTGGTCAACCTGCAACAGCTGATCTGGCCGGCGCTGGTCCTGGGCTTCGGCAACGCCGCCCTGATCTCGCGCATGACCCGCTCCACCATGCTCGAAGTGCTGCGCGAGGACTATGTGCGAACCGCCCGCGCCAAGGGGCTTCGTCCAAAGGCGGTGCTGGGCAAGCACGCCCTGCGCAATGCCGTGCTGCCGGTCCTTACCCTCGGCGCCATCGAACTGGGCGGCCTGCTCGGCGGCACGGTGGTGATGGAGACCATCTTCACGCTGCCCGGCATCGGTCGCTATCTCGTGGATGCGATCTACCACCGCGACTACCCGGTGGTGCAGACCATCATCTTGTTGATGGGCGTGCTCTACGTCGTGCTCAACCTCATCGTCGACATCCTCTATGGCGTATTCGACCCACGCATCCGCTACGAATAGGGATCGGGAATTTACAAAAATGACCATCACTCTCAGCGAACCACCTCAGGCCAACTATAAAGAGGCGCACCGCTCCATCTGGACCAAGCTGCGCCGCGCCGCGCGCCGCAAGCCGCTCGGTGCCGTCGGTGCGCTCATCATTCTGGCCTTCATCTTCGTTGCAGCTTTCGCCCCGCTCCTGGCCCCGCACGATCCGTTCCTGATCGACTCCAATAATCTGTTGGCGTCGCCCAACTGGAACAACTGGATGGGCACCGATGAATACGGCCGCGACATCATGAGCCGGTTGATCTTTGGCGCTCGCGTTTCCATCTTCGTCGGCCTGATGGCCGTTGGCATCGGCAGCACCTCGGGTGCCCTGCTCGGCCTCGTCAGCGGTTATTTCGGTGGCACGGTGGATTACCTGATCCAGCGCGTCATGGACACGCTGATGGCGTTCCCCACCCTGATCCTCGCCCTGGCCATGGTCGCCGTTCTCGGCCCGAGCATCCAGAACGTCATCATCGCCCTCGCCATCGTCAAACTGCCCAACGCCTGCCGCGTCGTTCGCGCCACCACCCTTTCGGTCCGCGAACGCCCCTACATTGTCGCCGCGCGCAACCTCGGGCTCAGCAACGCGCGGATCGTGCTCGTCCACATCCTGCCCAACTGCCTTGCCCCCTTCATCATCCTCGCCACCGCCGGTCTCGGCGCTGCGATCCTCTCGGAAGCCTCGCTCAGCTTCCTCGGCCTCGGCACACCACCCCCAGAACCGTCCTGGGGCGCGATGCTGAGTGGCAAGACGCAGCGCTACATGATGGAGGCTCCCTGGCTCGCCATCGCGCCTGGCCTGGCCATCACGCTCGTGGTCTTTGGCTTTAATTTCCTCGGCGACGCCATGCGCGACCTGCTCGATCCGCATCAGCGCGAAGGTTGAGCCGCATCGACAGGAAATCGCCCCGCATGCCGCAGGCGGTTGCTTGATCTCATTCTTCTCGGGCGCGCAGCACTTCCCTGCCCGCCCGATGACGTTTCGATGACGTAAAGCGATACCAGTCCGGCGATAATTTCGTTTGTTCCCAGCGCAAAACGGGTCCCTTTGCACATCAAGAAAAGCACATCAGGCGCATGGGGGAATTCCAGGTCATGGCGGAAGACGAACAAGTTTCGAGCCTGATGCCCGATGGGCTGACGCCGCCCGCCGACGCCGTGAAAGAACCCGGTAAGCCCAGGTCGCTCAACTATCTGCTCTACGTCCTGACCCGCTCGCTATCGACCCTGGCGATTTCCACGCTCAACCTCGTAGTGGCCTGGACCCTCTACGACGTCACCGGCAACGCCTTTTACCTCGGGCTTGCCGGACTTGTGCTGTTCACGCCGAGCCTTGTGCTGATGCTCGCGGTCGGCATGGTGGCCGATCGCTTCGATCGCCAGCGGGTGGTTGGCTTCTGCTATCTCACCCTTGCCATCGCTGCCGGCGCACTGGCAGTGTTTTCGTCGCAGAACCTGCTCGAACCGGGGCCGATCCTGAGCATGCTGGCCCTGGTCGGGGTGGCGCGCGCCTTTCTCAATCCGACGATCAAGGCGCTGCTGGTCAATCTGGTCGATCGCCGCGATCTGCCGCGCGCCATCGCGCTCAATTCCTCGCTGGCAAAGATCGCCGTGGTCGCCGGTCCCATCGCCGGCGGGCTGCTTTATTCCGTCTCGCCCACCGTTGCGCTCGGCGTCGCCTGCGGCGTTTTCGTTTGCGCCATGGTTTTATCGCTGACCTTGCGAGGCAGCACCCAAGTTCGCGTGTCGACCGCAATCAAGAAAGGCGATCTGCTGGGGGGCTTCGATGCCATCCGCCGCGACCCCACCTTGCTGGGCACCATCGCGCTCGACTTCTTTGTCATGTTCATCAGCGGCGCCACGGCCTTGCTGCCAGTCTACGCCAAGGACATCCTCCATACCGACGCGGTCGGCCTCGGCATCCTGCGCGCCGGTCCGGCGGCCGGGGCGTTTCTGATGGCCGTACTGCTGGCCTGGCGACCCATCACCCGCAACGCCGGCAAAACCATGCTCGCCTGCGTCGCCGGCTACGGCATCACCATCCTGATCTTTGGGCTGTCATCGAGTTACTGGCTCTCCTTTGCCGCCCTGCTGATCGGAGGCAGCTTCGACATGGTCAGCGTCAATGTCCGCGAAAGCCTCGTGCAACTGCGCACGCCCGACCAGTTGCGCGGCCGGGTGACGGCGGTCAACAGCGTCTTCGTCGGCGCTTCCAATGAACTGGGCGATTTCCGTGCCGGCAGTTTTGCCGTGCTGTTCGGGGTCGTGCCCGCGGTGGTTTTTGGTGGCGTCGCCGCGTTGGGCATTGCCGGCTTCTGGTACCGCGCCTTTCCCGACATGCGCAAAATCGACCGCTTGGGATAAGGGGCTAGGTCATCCAAATAGCGATGGATCAGTGCGAACTAAACTCGCTTGAATTGATGGGGCAGGCGTAAGAAATTGCCTCCACCCGAAAGAGCGTGCCAAGCGCCAGTTCGAGGAATTCAAGCCACCTGTACTGCGCTGCGCGGTACCACTTGCGCGGCATGTTGTCATGGCCCGTGCAGTGCTGCCTTCTTGAGGAGAACCTATGACCTATTCGCACGCCAATTTGAGCCGTCGTCGTTTCCTGACAGCCAGCGGCGCCGCCAGCCTCGTTCTTGCCGGCGCGACGCTGCTGCCAGCCTGGGCGCAGGCGCCTGCCCCAGGCAAGGGTGGCGTGCTTAGCTACAATATCGAAAGCGATCCGCCAAACTTCGACCTTCTCTCCAACACCACGTCACGGGTGCTGGATTCGATCGGCGGTTGCTATAACGGTCTGGTCCAATACGATCCGCTCGATCCCAACGCAATTATCGGCGACCTAGCGGAAAGCTGGGACGTCAGCGCCGACGGCCTCGCCATTACTTTCAAGCTGCGCCAGGGCGTAAAATTCCACGACGGCATGCCGATGACATCGGCAGATGTGAAATATACTTTCGACATCACCCGTGATCCGCCAGAAGGCATTGTCAGCGTACGCAAATCGGCGCTTGCGGCCATTTCGGCCATTGACGCACCTGACGACCATACCGTTGTGTTCACGCTCAACCGTCCGTCGCCCGGGCTCATCGCCGGCCTTTGCCCAAACTGGTTTTCCGTGCTGCCCAAGCACGTGCTGGAACAGGGCCAGATGAAGGACGTGGTCGTGGGCACAGGCCCCTTCAAGCTGGCAAATTACAGCCGCGGCAACAGCATCGAACTGGTGCGTAATCCCGACTATTTCGATCCCGACAAGCCATATGCCGACGCCATAAACGTCTACATCATTCCTGAACAAGCCAGCGTCATGGCCTATTTCCGCAGCGGCCAACTCAATATTTTCGAGGGCATGGAAGCCACGCTGGCGCATGAAGCCGAGCGCGACATGGCTGACGAGGCCACAGTGCAAAGCGCTCCGAGCCTCAACGCCATCGCCCTGCACTTCAACCTAGCGGTAAAGCCCTGGGACGACGTCCGCGTGCGCAAGGCTGCGGCACTCGCTATCGACCGTTCGGCGGCAGTTGCGGTGCTGTTCAAGGGTGATGCCGTCTTGGGCGGCATGTCGCCACCCAGTGGAACCTGGGCCTTGCCCGACGAGCAACTTCACGCCATTCCGGGGTTCGGTCCGCAACAGGCACCCGACGCCATCGACGAGGCCAAGGCGCTGTTAGCGGAGGCCGGCTTTCCCAGCGGCTTCGAGACCAGATTGGTCGTTCGCCGCGACGACCGCTTCGGGCCTTGGGGCGTGTTCCTGCAGGATCAACTTGCAAAGGTCGGCATCAAGGTGAACCTGGACCCGCAGGAGGCCGCTACCTATTCGGAGAGCCAGAAGGCCAAGGCCTACGACATCCATGGCGGTAATCTCAGCATTGCCGTCGATGATCCCGACGCCATCTTCGGCAATCAGGTCGTGTCAGGCGCAGGCGGGAATTATTCCCAAATCGCCGACCCGGAAATCGACGCGCTGTTTCTTGCCCAGAGCCAAGAACTTGATCCGGCCAAGCGCAAGGCCATGTCGAACGAACTGGAGGCCCTAGTGCTCGGCCAATACCTGGTCTATCCGGTCGCCTTTTCCTTCCGCTTCCTTGGTACCCGCAATGAGGTGCACGACTACCGCCTGCATTCTCAAACCAACAACAACCGCCGCATGGCCGGTGTGTGGATCAGCTAATTCCGTGTAGCTTAGCCAATCAGTCCGCTTTCCGACCTACCAATCTGAAAGCGGACCGTCCGCAATCCACCCGAGGCTGTGTGAAAACCCCTGATTATGCTATGATCTGGCACTGCTTCGGAGGTGCCATATGGGCGGTTTCGTTGAGGGTGCTGACCGTCACCAGGCGAGTTTTTTGCCGGCGTGTCTCGAAGATTATGTGGATGCTGACAACCCGGTTCGCATCATCGACGCCTTTGTCGATGAACTCGATCTGGCCGGGCTCGGCTTCGGGCGTGTCCAGCCGGCATCGACCGGCAGACCCGGCTACGCACCGGGCACCATGCTCAAGCTCTACATCTATGGATACCTGCATCAGCTGACCTCGAGCCGGAAGCTGGAGCGCGAAGCGGGCCGCAATATCGAGGTGATGTGGCTGACCGGCAAGCTGGTGCCCGACTTCAAGACCATCGCCGACTTCCGCCGTGACAATGCCGGTGCGATCCAGATCGCGTGCCAGCGCTTCGTCTCCATCTGTCGAGCCCTTGGCCTGGTCGGCGGGGGCATGGTTGCCATCGATGGGTCACGCTTGCGCGCGGTGAACACGCACGAGAAGAACTACACCAAGGGTAAGCTGGCGCGGCGGAAGGCCCATGTCGAAGAGAGCATCGCGCGCTATCTGGCCGAGCTTGAGGAAGCCGACAGAGCCGAGACCGGCCCAGCTACACCGCGCATCGAGCACCTGACCGAGCGATTGGCATCACTGCGCGGGCGTCTCGGGGAACTCGAGGCGATTGGTCGGCAGCTGCAAGCGGCACCGGACGAGCAGATCTCGCTCACCGATCCGGATGCCCGCGCCATGGCGACCGGAAGCGACCATCGCGGCGTCGTCGGCTATAATGTGCAGGCGGCGGTCGATACCCAGCACCATATCGTCGTCGCCAATGCGGTGACGAACCGGGGCCATGACCGCTCGCATCTGCTGGAGATGGCCAAGGCTGCACAGGCCGAGATCGGCGCTGCCGAGATGATCGCCCTGGCTGATCGCGGATACTATGAGGGCGAGCAGATCCGCTCCTGCGCCGAAGCTGGCATCATCCCGATGGTGCCCAAGCCCAATACGTCACCGGCTCAGGCAAGAGGCTTCTGGGGCAAGGCCATGTTCGTGCATGAGCCTGAGACTGACACCTATCGCTGCCCAGCCGGCGAGCAGCTGCAAAAGCGGTTTGCCAGAGTGGAGGGCGGCAAGCTCATCAGCGTCTACTTCAACCAGAAGGCCTGTGGTGCCTGCCCATCCCGTCCCCTGTGCACGGCCGGCAAGGAGAAGCGCATCCGCCGATGGGAGCACGAAGCGGTGCTCGATGCCATGGAGCGTCGCCTCGAGGCGATGGCGGTCCGCCGCTGTACGGTTGAGCACGTCTTCGGCACCATCAAGGGCTGGATGGGCGCCACCCACTTCCGAACGCGGGGCCTCACGCACGTCGCCACCGAAGCCAGCCTGGCGATCCTGGCCTACAACATCAAGCGCGCCATCGCCGTCGCCGGCGTTGCCTCGACCCTCAAAGCGATAACGGGGTGAACGGAGCTAACGCGCGCAATCGCAAGCCATCCTCAGCGACGAGCCGTGGCGAGTTATCACACGGCCTCCACCCCATTCCAGACTGCACTGGCTATAGGACGCATGGCCTGATTTCAGGCGCCGGCCAAGGCCGCATAAGCGGCTGAAAGTGGCGAAAGCTGACGCTCTTTGCCAACTGAGCGACCACTGCGCCCGAAGGGGCGCGCCAAAGCCGGTTGCTACCTATTTGCTACCTGGCCTCAAGTACGCGCAACCTGACGCTTATGGCGGAAACAAAAAACCCCCGGTTTCCCGGGGGTTTGAAATGGTAGCGAAGCCCAGATTTGAACTGGGGACACACGGATTATGATTCCGCTGCTCTAACCAACTGAGCTACTCCGCCCCAAGGGGCGCGCGGGTTTCCCCGGCGATATGCCCTAACTAGGTTTAGCATGCCGCGCTGTCAAGACATCAGTCAGCCTCTTTCAGCCTCCGCCGCTTCCGCCCGCCATCGCCGCGCGGACCTGCATCAGGTCGGCCTCGAACTTTGCCTGCTCGCGGGCTTTTCCGGCGGCATCGGGAATGCGCAACAGGTAGGACGGGTGGTTGGTGACAAACAGCAGCGTGCCATCATCCAGCGGGATCGGCGCGCCCCGCGCCTTGCCTATGGTCACCGCGCGGCCCAGCAGGCTTTGTGCCGCCGTCGCCCCCAGCGCCACGATCACTTTGGGCTTGATCAGGCCGATCTCATGCTCAAGCCAGAATTTGCAGGCCTGGATCTCCCCGCCATCGGGCCGCTGGTGGATGCGGCGCTTGCCGCGCGGCTCGAACTTGAAATGCTTGACCGCATTGGTGACATAGACCCGGCCACGATCGATGCCCGACTTTGCCAGGGCGGCGTCGAATACCTGCCCGGCCGGCCCGATGAAGGGCTTGCCCGCCAGATCCTCCTGGTCCCCCGGCTGCTCGCCCACGAACATAACCTCGGCCGTCTCTGGCCCCTCCCCGAACACCGCCTGCGTCGCCTGCTCGTAAAGCGGGCAGCGCTGGCAGCCCTCGACCGCCACGCGCAGGTCGGCCAGGCTCGCCATTGCGCGCTCATCTGCGGCGGCCGGCGCCGCGCGCTCCCTGTGCCGTAGATGGCGCGAGGGTGGTTGTGTCGTGGCGCGTTCGATCATCGCCGCCTCCATCTCCCGCGCTCCCCGGATCAATGGCGCAATGAGTTCCGCCTCGGGCAGGTTGCGCCAGTATTTGACCGGCATCTCCGATTTCATCATCGCCACCTTGAGCCGCGCCGGGTTGAAGATCGATCCGAAATAAGTCTTCCAGTCGCCTTCGACGGCATCGTCCTGCGGCACGTCCGATTTCTGCCCGCCCGGCCCGAAGGCCAGGCTCTCCCCGTCCCAATAGGCGCTGCGATAGGGCGTCACGATGGCCCAGATCATGCCGTCGAACCGCCGCGCAAAGAACGGGGCCGTGGCCTCGAGCGTATAGTGCTCGGGCTCGAACCACGCGGCAAACCGCTCGAGCCCGCTATCGTCCACAATGGCCTTGAAGCGCACGAAGGCCTTCATCTTGTGGCTGTCTCGGCGCACGGCGCTGGCCATGCGCGTCAGCCGCAACAGGTCCGGATCCGACGCCGTTTCGATCAGCCCCCGGTCGGCCAGCAATCGCCACAGCAACCGGTAGAGCAGCGCGAACCGCTCGGGATCGGCATGCAGGATGGCCTGCCGTGCCAGCTCGATAAAGGCCGGTGGCACCGCGCCGACCGGTCGATTGCCATGCGCCTGCATTGCATCCTCGAACAGCCCCGCCACCCCGCCGGGTTCGCGCCACGACACGGCCTCCGGCGCCACACCGGCCGCCAGCAAGGCGCGCGCCTTGTCGCGCCACTCGCCAAAGTCATTGAGCGCCTGCAGCTGGACCACCTGCATCAGAACAGGCTCAATTGCTCGGGCGCCGGCGTCAGCCGGGCGCGCAGCCCGGCATGGTCGGTCAGCCCGCCCGGCGTCCAGTCCGCCGCTTCGATGAAGGGCCGCACCTTGTCGATCGCGCCGGCAATGCGCGCCACATCATCCAGCCGCAGGCTGTGATGCCGGCGCGTGGCCAGCATCCGGTCCACGCTCCGCGTCCCAAGCCCGGGCACCCGCAGCAGCATTTCCCGGTCGGCGCGGTTGACGTTCACCGGAAAACGCGCCCGGTTGCGCAGCGCCCAGGCCAGCTTGGGGTCGATGGCCAGGTCCAGCAACCCATCCTGTCCGCCCGAGATGATTTCCGGCACGTCAAAGCCATAAAAGCGGATCAGCCAGTCCGCCTGGTATAGCCGATGCTCCCGCATCAGCGGCGGCGGCTTGAGCGGCAGCCGGGAGCTAGCATCGGGGATGGGTGAAAAGGCCGAATAATACACCCGCCGCAGCTTGTAGCCCGAATAGAGCCCGGCCGCCCGGTTGAGGATGGCCCCGTCATCGGCCGCATCGGCGCCCACGATCATCTGCGTCGATTGCCCCGCCGGGGCAAATTTCTGCGGGTTGGCCCTGGCCTTGCTGTCCGGCCTCGCCTCGTCCAGCTTGCCGCGCACCCGCGCCATGGCGGTGCGGATCTCGCTGGGCTTTTTCTCCGGCGCAAGCGCCTCGAGCCCGATATCGGTCGGCATCTCGATATTGGTCGATAGCCGGTCGGCCCAGCGCCCGGCTTCCGCCAGCAGTTCCGGCGCGGCATTGGGAATGACCTTGAGATGGATATAGCCGCCGAACAGGTGCTCCTCGCGCAGGCTCCGCGCCACCCGCACCAGTTCCTCCATCGTATAGTCCGGTGAGCGGATGATCCCGGAGGACAGGAACAGCCCCTCGATATAGTTGCGCTTGTAGAAGTCGAGCGTCAGCCGCACCACTTCGGCGACGCTGAACCGCGCCCGCGCCACATTGGACGACGAGCGGTTCACGCAATAGATGCAGTCATAGACGCAGAAATTGGTCAGCAGGATCTTGAGCAGGCTGATGCAGCGCCCGTCCGGCGCATAGGAGTGGCAGATCCCGCTTCCCTCGGTCGATCCGATCCCGCCCGTGCCGGCGCTGCTGCGCTTCTCCGTGCCCGAGGAGGCGCATGACGCATCATATTTGGCAGCGTCGGAGAGGATTGCCAGCTTGCGACGCAGCGTGAGCGCGGCCATGTTCGTTCCCTTTATGTTCACTCAAAGGGATACCGCATGGCGAGGGGTCGGCGCATGTCAAAAAGACAGGTGACGCGATTTTGTGATCACTCGTCCTCACCTCTCCCTCCCCGGGGTGAGGTCGGATCGCTCCTGCGAGCCGGGTGAGGGGGCCTTTCGCAGGCATGGGAGATCGTTCAACGATCGACACCAGTGTGTTGGCATTGTCCGGCTGCCCAAACCGCCCGCTGTCCACTACATCTACCCCAACAGCGGCGCGACGCCGCGTCCATCAGGAGACAGAAAATGACGCTCGAACTCGGAGGCATCCATCACCTCACGGCGGTCACCGCCGAGGCCAAGAAGAACCTTGCCTTCTACACCCAGACCCTGGGCATGCGGCTGATCAAGAAGACCGTCAACCAGGACGACACCACCGCCTATCACCTGTTCTATGGTGACGGCGTGGCCTCGCCCGGCGCCGACCTCACCTTCTTCGATTTCGATGCCCCGCGCGAAAGCCGCGGCAATCACACCGTCAGCCGCACCGGCCTGCGCGTCGATAGCGAGGACAGTCTCACCTGGTGGAAGAACTATCTGCAGAGCCACAATGTCGGCACCAGCGCCATCAAGGAGCGCAATGGCCAGCTCTCGCTCGATTTCGAGGATTTCGAGGGCCAGCGTTTCCGCATGGTGATCGATGCCGCCAACAAGGTCGTGCCCTGGGCCAAGTCGCCCGTGCCGGCCGAACGCCAGATCATTGGCCTCGGCCCGATCAGCATGGCCGTGCCGCGGCTCGACCGCACCGAGGCGGTGCTGACCCAGGTGATGAACATGCGCAAGGTCCGCGAATACGCCATGACCAGCCACACGCCCGAAACCCATGTCTTCGAAATGGGTCCCGGCGGCCCCGGCGCGGAACTGCATGTCGTGGTCGACCCCACCCTGCCGCCCGCCCGTCCCGGTGCCGGTGGCGTGCATCACGTCGCCTTCCGCACGCCCGACCAGGATGGCCTGCGCCAATGGATCGAACGGGTCGGCAAAGCCGGCCTGCGCAATAGCGGCGAAGTCGAGCGCTTCTACTTCACCTCGCTCTACTTCCGCGAGCCCAACGGCATCCTGTTCGAGATCGCCACCGACGTCCCCGGCTTTGCCGCCGACGAGCCGATGGAAACCCTTGGCGAAAGCCTGGCCCTGCCCCCCTTCCTCGAAGGCCGCCGCGCCAGCATCGAAGCAGGCCTCAAGCCGCTGGTTTAGGCACCAGGGTGAGTGCGCTCCGTCATCCCATGCTTCAATGCATCCGGACGGCGCGGCGCCACAAAATGAAGCACCCTCGGGCCAGGCCCGGGGGTGTCCCCTGTAATCTCAGCGTGCTTACTCGCACACTTCCCCACTCACACTCGCATCACATGCATCCGTATCCGGCTTCAGCAGGCTCGCCGCCTCCACCAGCTGGATGAACTCCGCCCGATACCCGCTCTCGTCCGCGCCCCGGCCCGAGCGGGCCAGCGCCTCGACATCGCCCCAGCCCATCGCCGAGCCATAATTGCTCCCCTTGAGCTTCTGCCCGAATGCCGCCACCGCCGCGGCAAACCGCATGTCCTCGCTGGCCTCGGCAATGTCGCCATAGACCACATCGGGCGTCACCGGCTGCTCGATCAGCTGGCTGATATCGCTGTCCGGCAGCTTGTAGCGCATGCGCAGGAATGCAATCTCCCCGCCCGCCACCGGCGTCTCGGTCACCTGCCCATAGCGCAGCGGCTCGATCAGCTCTGCCCCCGAGCCCACCGGCGTGATCTCGTAGAGCGCCGTCACCGTGTGCCCCGCGCCGATATCGCCGGCATCCACCGCATCATTGTTGAAATCCTCGCGGTTGAGCGCACGGGTTTCGTAGCCGATCAGCCGGTATTCGCTCACCACGGCCGGGTTGAACTCGACCTGGATCTTGACGTCCTTGGCGATCATGTCGAGCGTGCCGCCCATTTCCTCAACCAGCACTTTCTGTGCCTCGCGGAAGCTGGAAATGTAGCTGGCATTGCCATTGCCGTTCTGCGCCAGCGCCTGCATCGTCGCATCGTCGAGATTGCCGCGCCCGAAGCCGAGCACCGACAGCGTCGTGCCGCTCTCGCGCTTGGCCTTGATGAAGTCCTCCAGCGCGTCGGGATCATCGATCCCCACATTGAAATCGCCATCGGTGGCCAGGATCACGCGATTGGTGCCGCCATCCACCTTGGCCTGCTCGGCGAGCCGATAGGCCAGTTCGATCCCCGCGGCCCCGGCCGTGCTGCCGCCCGCCGCCAGATTGTCCAGCGCGCCGAGAATTTTCGCCTTCTCGGTCGCCACCGTCGGCTCCAGCACCACACCGGCCGAGCCAGCATAGACCGCGATGGAGACCGTGTCATTGGCCGAAAGCTGGTCGACCAGGAGGCTAAAGGCGCGCTTGAGCAGCGGCAGCTTGTCCGCCTCGTCCATCGATCCCGACGTGTCGATCAGGAACACCAGGTTGCTCGGCCTGTCCTCGCCCGCCGGCGGCACATAGCCCTTGATGCCGATCTGCAGCAGCTGCGTCCTGGGGTTCCACGGCGTCGGATAGACCCCGATCGTCGGCTTGAACGGCACCTCGGCGTTGTCGGCCGGCGCATAGCCATAGGGGAAATAGTTGATCAGCTCCTCGATGCGCACAGCATCGGGCTCGGGCACGAAACCGTCTTCCAGCTGCCGCCGCACATAGGCATAGCTGGCCGTATCCACGTCGATCGAAAAGGTCGAGACCGGCTCGTCCGCCACGGCCTTGAGCCGCTGCTCGTCAAAGCTGGTGAACTGGTCCCCGCTCGGCTCGGTCGCCATCGGCCCGGGCATGGCAGCACTTTCCGCCATCTTGCCGGCGGGCGCCATGGTCGCCATTGGCACCGGAGCCACGACGCCGCGCTGCGGCGCGATCTCGCTGGCCATCTCGGCATCGGCCAGGGCGCTGTCCATCTCGACCGGTTGCGGTTCCGGAGCCACTACCGGCGGCGGCGCCGCGACCGCGTCGCTGGCCACGGTCAATTCCTGCCGCTCTTCCGTCGCCGCCTCGACCGGCACCGGCTCGGGTGCAGGCTGCTGGCGCACCGCCACATCGGCCGGCGTCATCGAGGTCGTCGTATAAAGCTGGTGGCCCAGGGGCAGTACCAGCAGCACAATGGCGGCAGTGCCGAGGGGGAGACGCATGTCCATGATCTTTTTCCCTTTCAAGGAAGCGATGATGGACGTGAGACGCTGGCCCCATGGGTTTCCTTGGGGTGGCGCCGCAGTTTTTTTCTGGCTGGCCTCGAATGCGGCCATGCCGGCCGCCAGCGCCCGCTGCCTGGCCTCCGCGCGCGGGTCCGGCGCCGCAGCGCCCTTTAGGCTCTCGAATGGGTCGTGCATGTCGTCGCTCATAGCAGCCCCCTCAGGGTCTTGCGTGCCTCGTGCACATGGAAGGAAACCGTGGCTTCCTTGATGCCCATGATCTCGGCCGCCGCCGCGTGGGAAAGGTCCTCCGCATAAACCAGCAGCACCGCGTCGCGCTGCTTCTCCGGCAGCCGCCGCACCGCCTGCCACAGCTGCCCGCTCGTGGCAGCCTCCTCCTGCTCGGCCGCCTGCTGCTCGGGCGCCACCTCGGCATAGGCATCGGCATGCCGCGCCCGCCGCACCGTGGATCGCTGCAGGTCCCGCACTGCATTGAGCGTGATACGATAGACCCAGCTCGAAAACGCCGAACGTCCGTCGAACTGGGCAATGGCCTGGCCCAGCTTGACGCAGACATCCTGCGCAATGTCCTCCGCATCGGTCCGGTTGCCACACCATTTCCACGCCGTGCGATGGATGAGGTCGTAGTGATCCGCGATCAGCTCGCCGAAGGCCTGGGCATCACCATTCTGCGCGCGCACGACCAGCGCCCGCGTCACCGCGTTCGCCATGTCACCCTGGGATGCGGCATCGCGCTCCATCAACCCATGCACCTGCGCCTTACCTCCGGCACGATTGTAGTGGTAAGACGCCCCTGCCCGGGACTTCCTTGGGTGGTTTTGCAGATTTATTTGAAGGCCGGTCCCATGGACGAACCCAAGCTCAGCCCTTTCGCCCTCAATCGCGGCCGCATCGTGCTGCTGATCCTGGGCGCCTTCCTGGTGCTCATCGCCATTTCCACCTCGATGGGCGGCATCAACGACTACCAGCAATTGCGCGAGGCCAATGCCGCGGCGACGTCAGCAACACAGGAGCAAACGACGGTGGAGCCTACCCTCTCCCCTTGAGGGAGAGGGTAAAGATCAGGCCACCAGCACCTGCGGCACGGCCTCGGCGATGAACCCGCCGCCCCAGACTTCCGAAGTCGGCGTGTCATCGGCATAGAAGACACAGGCCTGGCCGGGTGAAATGCCATATTCGCCGCTGACCAGCGTCACGAACACCGCGCCATCCCGCTCCTGGATCACTGCCGGCTGCGGCCCGCGCGTCGAGCGCACCTTGACCTCGACCGGCGCGCCATTGCCGGCGCTCAGCTCTGCCAAGGGACGCGCGCCCAGCCAGTTCACGTCGCGCAGGCGCACCGTATGGGTCTTGAGCGCCTCGCGCGGCCCCACGATGACCCGCCCGCTCTTGTGCTCGAGCTTGATGACATAGAGCGGCTCGCCCGCTGCCACGCCCAGCCCTTTGCGCTGACCCACCGTGTAGTTGACGATCCCCTCATGCGTGCCCAGCACGCGACCGTCGAGATGCACGATCTCGCCCGTCGCCACCGCCTCGGGATGCATCTTGCGGATGATGTCGGCATATTTGCCCTGCGGCACAAAGCAGATGTCCTGGCTGTCGTGCTTCTCGGCGATTTCGAGCCCCATCTCGCGCGCCAGTTCGCGCACCTCCGCCTTGCCCATGCCGCCCAGCGGGAAGCGCAGGTAGTCGAGCTGGTCCTGCGTCGTGGCGAACAGGAAATAGGTCTGGTCGCGCTCCGCATCGACCGGCCGGAACAGCTGCCGCCGTCCATCCGCGCCGAGCCGCGACTGCACATAATGCCCCGTCGCCAGCACGTCGGCGCCCAGGTCCCGCGCCACCTCCATCAGGTCGACGAACTTGACCGACTGGTTGCAGGCAATGCAGGGCACGGGCGTCTCGCCCTGCTGATAGGCATTGGCGAAAGGCTGCATCACGCTCTTTTTGAAGCGCTCTTCATAGTCCAGCACATAGTGGGGAATGTTGAGCGTCGCCGCCACGCGGCGCGCGTCATGGATATCCTGCCCGGCACAGCACGCCCCCTTGCGATGGGTGGCTTCGCCATGGTCGTAGAGCTGCAGCGTAACGCCGACCACGTCATAGCCCTGCCGGGCCAATAGGCCCGCCACGACCGAGGAATCCACGCCCCCCGACATCGCGACGACGACGCGCGTGTCTTCGGGACGCTTGGCAATATCAAGCGAGTTCAGCATCTTTCTGGTATCCGGTTGGGTTCAAGGGCCAGCGGACGAATTCGAATTCGGGCTAATACGACTTTCCCGCTGCGCCCGCAACATTTGCCCGGCAGCTTTTGCCGCTCTGCCCCACCGGTCGCGCCATCTCTCCGCGCGCTGTCCCGCCAAGCCATTGCAGCACCACGTTTTTCCTAAGCCGCGGCACTTGGCATCCGGCTTGCATCGTCTTCAGCGGATTAGTCTCATTATGTAGGGCCGCTTTCGTGGCATCACACCTGACCGTTACGACCAGCACCGCCGGCGTCACCTCCACCAAACCCTTTGGCGCAGGCGCCGAAGCCGAGGGCGGCTCCGACATTTTTGCAGCCCTGCTGGGCATTTCCGGCCAAGCGACACCAGCGACGGCCCCCGCCGCCTCCGAGGCCGGCATCAACCTGGCCAATGCCATCAACATGTCCCTGAGCTTTGGCGGCGATGGCGCCGAGCAGAGCGAAGACCCCGAAGCTGTCGCCGCCGCCATCGACGCCGTCATTCCCGTCGAGACGCCGGCTGACCCGGCAGCGGACCTGACCGCCATCATCGAGGGCCTTGCCGATCTCAAGGACAGGCTCGATGCCGGCGAACTGCTCGATCCCAAATCCCTGGCCGATCTCGAGGCCGCCTTGGCCGATCTGGCCGAGACGCTGGATATCGATCTTGAAACCCAGCCGACCTTCGAGGAGCTGGCAGCCCTGACCGCCGGCATCCTTCCCGACGATACCAGCCCCCTGGCCCAGCTGACCGCCGCGCTGGCGCCGCTGGCCAAGACCCTGCTGGACGGCTCGGCCGCGTCCGGCACCGATGCGGCAGTCGATCTCTCGGCCCAGCTCAAGGCCATGGGCGACAAGCTGGCAGCCCTGCTGCAGGCGCTCAACACCGGCGAAATCGACGCCGAACAACTGGCGCAGCTGGGACTTGATGCCGATGCCGCGCCCGACGCCGAGCTCGATGCCGCAATCGCCCGGCTGCTCAACCCCGCGCCCAGGGTCGATGCCAGTGCCGCAGCGCCCGTCCTCGCCACGCCCGAGCTCAAGCTCACCGAGCCGGTTCTGACCGGCAAGGCCAATGCCGACGCGGCTGCGGCCATCGAGCAGACCGGCGACACGCCCGACGCCGCCCCTGCCACCTCTGCCGCCAATACCGAGACCGGCGATGACAGCGCCGATGCCCGTTCCGATGAGCGCAAGGCCGAAAACCGGACCGCGCCCGCACCGGCGGCCGCCATCGACCAGCCCGGCGAACCGCAGGCCGCCCTGCAGCAGGCCCCGGCGGCACGCGTCGATATCGTTGCCGCGCCCCGCGTGGTCCAGGCCGGCTACCAGACCAGCCAGCAGCAGCTCAACCTGCCCCAGCTCGCCTTCGAGCTGGTGCGCCAGGTCAATGATGGCAATACCCGCTTCCAGATCCGCCTCGATCCGCCCGAACTGGGCAAGATCGACGTCAAGCTCGACATCGACGCCTCCGGCCAGGTCAATGCCCGCCTGACGGTGGAAAAGGCCGAAACGCTCGACCTGATGCAGCGCGACCAGCGCGGCCTTGAACGCGCCCTGCAGCAGGCCGGCCTCGATGGCGCCAAGACCAATCTCGAATTCTCGCTCAAGCAGAACCCGTTCAGCGGCGGCGAGCAGGGCCGCGACGGCAATGGCCGCCCCTTCTTTGGCGATGAAGCCACGGCCGAAGAAGAAGACGTGCCGCCCACAGTCAATCTCTACCGCGCCAGCCTCAGTGCCAGCGGCGTCAACATTATTGCGTAAGGAGTAGGTGCCATGGCAGTCGACGGCGTATCCGGTACATCCACCAGTCAGATGTCGTCCTCGCGGGCGACCATCGCCGACAATTTCGACACCTTCCTGTCCATCCTGACCACCCAGCTCAAGAACCAGAACCCGCTCGATCCGATGGATACCAACCAGTTCACCCAGCAGCTGGTGCAGTTCACGGGCGTCGAGCAGCAGCTCAAGACCAATGAATTCCTCGAAACCCTGATGCTGTCGGGCCAGAACACCGCCAAGTCCGACGCCGTGTCCTATATCGGAAAGGAAGTGACCTCATCGGGCAAGACGGGCGAATTGACCGGCAGCAATGCGGCCTTCTGGGCCTATAGCGCCGAGGCCAACGCCGCCAACGCCACCATCACCATCAAGGATGCCAGCGGCCAGACGGTCTACAACCAGACCGGCCCGCTCCAGTCCGGCCCAGGTACATTCCGCTGGGATGGCAAGGGCAGCGACGGCAACATGAAGCCCAATGGCATCTACACCATCGACATCAAGGGCAAGGACGCCAACGGCAAGGACGTCAAGATCAGCACGGCCTCCATCGGCATCGTGACCGCCGTCGACTTCACTGGCGACGTGCCTGTCCTCACCGTCGGCAGCCGCCGCGTCACCATCACCGACGTCACCGACGTGCGCATCCCCGATGTGACGGCGCCTGTGGAAGACGACGATACAGACACCGCCGCCTAAGACTTGCCGTCAGCGCCTGAGACCAGCACCCCCGGGTCATTCCGGGGGTGTTTTGCCATCCGGCAAGACGTCAATACAGTGTCCGATAGTCCCGACCATTCTTAACCTGTTGTAAGTTTCCCCTTAGTCGAATTTTAAGGCCGTTGGCCTACTCTCTTCCTCATATGGTCAGGTTGAGTAGAGAGTAAAATGACCGTACAAATGCGTCCTCGCGTTAAGTACGTTATCGGACCGGACGGAAGTCCGCTTACGATTGCAGACCTTCCCCCCGCCAATACGCGGAGGTGGGTCATCCGCCGTAAAGCCGAAGTCGTCGCTGCCGTGCGCGGCGGGCTGCTCAGCCTCGAAGAGGCCTGCGACCGCTACACATTGAGCGTCGATGAATTCCTGAACTGGCAGGCTGCCATCGACAAACATGGCCTCGCCGGTCTGCGCACCACCTGGATCCAGCACTACCGCGAGGGGTGAGGGGCGACGGGCATAGCCCGTCAAATCGCTCCGGTGGAGCGATTTGAGCCGCGAACGCCCCGAGCCTTGCGAAGGGCCGGGCCGAAGGTGGAGAGCCACCAAATTTCAAAGCCCGCCGGGGAAACTCGGCGGGCTTTGTGTTTTGGATTGGCAGATCAGGTTGGCACGTAGCTGAGCCGCATGACGTTGTCGTCGATCTGCTCGTTGCCGGCCAGACGTAGTGGCGGTCGCGCCGCGGCAAAGAACGGCGTTCCTTTGCCAAGCACTTCCGGGTGCAGATATATGCGATATTCATCGATGAGGCCGAGCTCGGTCAGGCTGTGCGCGAGCTTGGGGCCGCCAACTTCGATCTCACCACGCACCTCGGCCTTCAGCCGGCGGACTTCCCCCGCAAGGTCACCCTGCACCAGCGTTGCATTGGGCCCGACTGCAGTCAGCGTCCTTGAGACCACCCACTTAGGCGACTTGCGCCAGGCCACGGCAAAGGCGTGATGGTCGGCATCCCAGTCGGGTTGGTCGTGGTCCCAATAGCGCATAAGCTCATAGAGATGGCGGCCATAAAGGCTGCCTGCAAGCCCATCCGTCTGTTCGACAAAATGACGAAAAAGCTTCGGGCTCGGTGGCAGCATGGCCATATGGTCGACGTAGCCATCCAACGACTGGTTCATTCCAAAGAACAGCTTGGCCATCTTGCGCCTCCCACTGTTGGCAGACACCGCGTCACGCCACGTTCAGTTGTTCGCAAGGCTGTGGTAGCAGTCAGCCTGACGCGAAAACCACCCCTATTTTGCAACTGGTTTGGGACGACACATGAGAGCTGGACGGTCAGGATGCCCGATCAACCTCACCCTTGAGACCTTTGGCGATCGGTGGAGCCTGGTCATCCTGCGTGACGCAATGTTCGGAGGGCGTCGTCGCTGCTTTCGATCGTTTCTGACAGAGAGCCTTGAAGGTATCGCGTCCAACATCCTGGCCGACCGCCTGCAGCGATTGACCGCAAGCGGTCTGCTCACGCGGGCTTCCGATCCTGGCCACAAGCAGAGGATTGTCTACAGCCTGAGCGAAAGCGCCATCGAGCTTGTTCCCCTGATGGCCGTCATGGGCAGCTGGGGGGTGCGACACGCACGACCATCCATCGAGCTGTCAGCGCGCGCGCAGGTTCTCGAAGAGGGCGGTCCGGTGCTCTGGGCCGAGTTCATGGATGAACTGCGCCATATCCACTTGGGATCACCAGCACCGGTCTCCTCCGCCCTGGCAAAAATGCAGGCGGCGTACGAAGCCTCGATGCGCGCCTAGCACTTGGCGGCAGCTCGCCGCCGCCATCCCTACGGCGTCTCCTTCCCCATCCACCGCGCCCCCGCTTCCCGACCCTTCAGCCGCTCGTAATACTCCGCCACCGCCGGCAGCACCGGCTTGTCCGCCGCGATCGACATCCAGCGATGCACCGACAGGCCCAGCGCGATATCGGCAATGCTGAACTCGCCCGCTACAAAGCCCGTTTCGCTCTTGGCCAATTGTGCCTCCAGCAGGTCCATCTTGGCGCCCCACCGCGTCATGGAGTCCGCGATCTTGGCCGGATCGTCATAGCCCGGTGTCTTGCGGATCAGCGCATTGACGGCATAGCCCCAGGGCGGATTGAGTTCGCTGGTCTGCCAGATCAGCCATTGCAGCGCCTGCGCCCGCGCCTCCAGCTGCCGGGGCAGCAGCTGGCCCTCGCGCTCGGCCAGGTAGATCAGAATCGCATTGCTTTCCCACAGCACGAACCCGTTCTCGACCAGCACGGGTACCTGCCCGTTCGGATTGAGCGCCAGGAATTCCGGCACCTTCGGATCGCGCAGCGGCAGACCCCAATCTTCCCGACTAAAGTCCAGGCCCAGTTCGTCCAGCGCCCAGAGCACTTTGCGCACATTGATCGAGGTCACCCGACCGAGAATCTTCAGCATCCGCATTCATCCTTTTTCAACGTCAATCGGCATTTTGTGCCGGAATTCGCAAACTGCAACCGAGAGTTAAGACAATGTTTACCATCAGCTAGGTAATTTTTGCCCAGCGGCCGGCACGTGTATCTGCGTAGCCATGGTCACCCCTTCTAACCGAGTGCCGGCGTGGATAACCTCTCCCAGTTGATCAACCGCATAGGCCTGCCGCGTCTGGCAGCGATGGCGGTTGTGGCCGTGCTTATGCTGGGCTTCTTCGGCTTCCTCATCATGCGGGCGCAGACGCCCAACCTCGCCCCGCTCTATACCGGTTTGAGCCTCGAGGACTCCTCGGCCATCGTCACCGAGCTGCAGACGCTGAACGTACCCTACGAGCTGCGCGGCGAAGGCGACACCATCCTGATCCCGCGCGATCAGATCACCACTGTCCGCATGACCCTGGCCGGCTCGGGCCTGCCCCAGCGTGGCCAGGTCGGCTACGAGATCTTCGACCAGCAGTCGACCCTGGGCGCCACGAGCTTCGTCCAGAACCTCAACAATGTCCGCGCCCTCGAGGGCGAACTGGCACGCACCATCACCTCGCTGACCCGAATCAAGACCGCCCGGGTTCATCTCGTCCTGCCCGAGCGCGAACTGTTCCGTCGCGAGCGCAGCGATCCGTCCGCCTCCATCGTGCTGGCCGTGCGCGGCGAGCTGTCCAACAGCGAAATCCGCGCCATCCAGCACATGGTGGCCTCCGCCATCGAGGGCCTCACCCCGGCCCGCGTCTCCATCGTCGACGATCAGGGCAACCTCTTGGCCTCGGGCAGCGGCGACGAGGCCGAGGGCGCCATGGCCGGCGACGCCGCCGAGCGCACCCTCAGCTACGAAAACCGCCTGCGCACCCGCGTCGAGGACATGCTGGCCAATGTCGTGGGCCCCGGCCGGGCGCGCGTCGAAGTCAGCGCCGAGATCGACTTCAACCGCTCCACCACCACCGAGGAACGCTTCGACCCCGAAAGCCAGGTCGTCCGCTCCAGCCAGCTCCGCGAGACCGAGAACCTCACCGCCGGTGCCAATGGCCAGGTCACCGTCGCCAACGAACTGCCCGGCGCCAGCCAGAACAATGGCGGGGCCGGCGCCACCGAACAGGGCACCTCGACCGAGGAAGTCACCAATTACGAGATTTCCAAGACCACCCAGACCGCCGTCACCGAAGCCGGCTCGGTCAAGCGCCTCTCCGTCGCCGTGGTTGTCGATGGCGTCTACGCCGCCGATCCTGCGGTCGGCACCGACACCTATACGCCGCGCTCCGCCGATGAAATCGCCCAGATCCTGACCCTGGTCCGCTCCGCTGTCGGCTATTCCGCCGAGCGTGGCGACAGCGTCGAAGTGGTCAATATGCAGTTCGCCGAGCGCCCCGAACTGGCCGTGCCCGGTACCGATGCCAATGGCGGCCTGCTCGACTTCACCCGCGACGACCTGATGAACGGCGCCGAAATGGCCGTCACCCTGCTCATCGCCCTTGCCCTGGTCTTCTTCGTCATGCGCCCGCTGCTCAAGAAGGTCATGACCCCCGAATCCCAGCCCCTGGCTCTGCCGTCCGCTGCCGAACTCGGCCACCATGGCGTGCTGAGCGCCGATGGCCAGGTCATTCCCGACGCCGCCGAGGAGCAGCGCGACAAGACACCCGCCTGGGTCGCCAATGCCAAGTCAATGGGCGAAACCCAGCTCCAGACCCTCAAGATGGTCGGCAATCTCGTCGAAGAAAATCCCCGCCAGGCCGCACTGATCGTGCGCGACTGGCTGGGTAGTGCAGCGTAACCGCCATGGCCCTGGTTTCCCAATCCGATCAGACCGAAGCCACCAAGGCAGCCAGCCAGCTGGTCGTCAGCGATGCCACCACCACGCGCGTCCTCAAGGGCGACGAAAAGGCGGCCGCCTTGCTGCTGGCGCTGGGTCCCGACTATGGCAAGCCCATCTTCGACGAACTCGACGAGCTCGAGGTCAAGCAGCTCAGCCGGGCCATGGTGCGCCTCGGGCCGATCACCCAGGAAATGCTCGACGACCTGATGATCGAGTTCGTCACCACCGTCTCGTCCAACGGTTCGCTCTCGGGCAATACCGATTCCACCGAGCGCCTGCTGCTCAGCTTCCTGCCGCCCGACAAGGTCGATTCCATCATGGAAGAGATCCGCGGTCCCGCGGGCCGCAACATGTGGGAAAAGCTGTCCAACGTGCAGGCCGACGTGCTCGCCGCCTATCTCAAGAACGAATATCCCCAGACCATCGCCGTGGTGCTGTCCAAGATCGCCACCGACCACGCCTCCAAGGTCCTCGCGGTCCTGCCCGAGGAACTCGCTATGGACGTGGTGCAGCGCATGCTCGGGCTCGACCCGGTGCAGAAGGAAATCCTCGAAAAGATCGAGACCACCCTGCGTACCGAATTCATGTCGACCCTCAACCACTCCAAGCGCCGCGACAGCCACGAGCAGATGGCCGAGATCTTCAACAGCTTTGACCGCCAGACCGAGGCGCGCTTCATCACCACGCTGGAAGAGCACAGCCGCGACGACGCCGAGCGCATCAAGGCCCTGATGTTCACCTTCGAGGACCTGGCCAAGCTCGAATCCTCGGCCATCCAGACCCTGCTCACCAAGATGGACAAGAAGGACCTCGCCATGGCCCTCAAGGGCGCCAACGAGCAGGTCAAGGAAACCTTCTTCAAGAACATGTCCGGCCGCACCGCCAAGCTGCTCAGGGACGATATGGAAGTCATGGGCCCGGTCCGCCTCAAGGATGTCGACGAGGCGCAGGGCCGCATGGTCTCGACCGCCAAGGATCTCGCCGCCAAGGGCGAAATCCTCATCATGAAGTCCAAGGTCGACGACCAGATGGTGGCGTAACCCATGGCATCCCCTGCCCGCTTCACCTTCGATCTGGATCTGTCCCAACGCGTTGCCTCGGCCAAGCCAGCGCCGCCGCCGATCCCGACCGTGCCCGAGGATCTGGTCGCCCAGCTCATCGCCCAGGCCCGCGAAGAGGCCTATGCCGAGGGTCTGACAGCCGGCGAGCGCAATGCCACCAGCATGGCCGCCCAGACCATGGCCGCCGCTGCCGCCACCCTGGCCACCCAGACCGCCGAAATGACGGCCGCCCTCGATGATGCCTCTGCCCTTGCCCGCCGCGAGGCCGTCGAGCTGGCCGCCAGCATCGGCCGCAAGCTGGCGCTGCATCTGCTGGCCCGCTACCCGACGGTCGAGCTCGATGCGCTGATCGCCGAATGCATGCAGAATCTCGGCGGCGTGCCGCACCTGGTGGTGCGCTGCCACCCCTCCATCGCCGATGGCATTCGTGACGTCGCCACCGCGCATATGCAGACCTCCGGCTTTGCCGGCCGCCTGATCGTGATGGGCGACCCCGACCAGCGCCTGGGCGACGGACGCCTCGAATGGGTCGATGGCGGCCTGGTCCGCGACATCGGCGCCGTCTCCAAGGATATCGACAGCAAGATTTCGGCCTATCTCGCCGCCCGCAGCGGCCAGGCCAAACCAGAGGAGAGCGACCATTGAGCGCTTCCGATCCCGACGACATCACCACCACCGAGGAAATTTCCTTCGAGGAGATGCTGGCCCCCGGCAAGCCCGAAGGCCCCGAATCCCATGTCGAGCGCAACGCGGCCGATCTCGAGGCGGTGTTCGACGTTCCCGTCCGCATTTCGGTCGTGCTCGGCCGCACCAAGATGGCGGTCAGCGAACTGCTCAAGCTCGATACCGGCACGGTCATCGAGCTCGACCGTCAGGTCGGTGAAGCCGTCGAGATTTTCGTCAACGACCGGCTCGTCGCCCGCGGCGAAATCGTGCTGGTCGAGAGCAAGCTCGGCGTCACCATGACCGAAATCATCAAACCACAATAAGGGAGGCCAGGATGCGTCTGCTCATCATCGGAGCCCTCGAGGGCCAACTCAGCACCGCCACCAAGATGGCAATGGACGGCGGCGCCAAGGTGGCCCATGCCCCCTCCGTCGAAATCGCCCTGGCCGCCCTCCGCGCCGGGCGCGGCGCCGACCTGCTGCTGGTCGATGTTGCCATGGACATTGCCGGGCTCATCGCCGGGCTCGAAGCCGAGCGCATCGCCATTCCGGTCGTCGCCTGCGGCGTCGAGGCCAATGCCGCCGCCGCCGTCAACGCCATCCGGGCCGGCGCCAAGGAATACATCCCCCTGCCGCCCGATGCCGAGCTGATTGCCGCCGTCATCGCGGCTGTGGCCCGCGACAGTTCCGAATTCCTGTTCCGCGATCCCGCCATGGAACGCGTCGTCAGGATGGCCGACCAGATTGCCGGCTCCGACGCCTCCATCCTGATCACCGGCGAAAGCGGCACCGGCAAGGAAGTCATCGCCAAATACGTGCATGCCAAGTCCAAGCGCGCCAACAAGCCCTTCATTTCGGTCAACTGCGCCGCCATTCCCGAGGCCCTGCTCGAATCCGAGCTTTTCGGCCACGAGAAGGGTGCCTTTACCGGCGCCGTCGCCCGTCGCATCGGCAAGTTCGAAGAGGCTTCCGGCGGCACCCTGCTGCTCGATGAAATCAGCGAAATGGATGTCCGCCTCCAGGCCAAGCTGCTGCGCGCCATCCAGGAGCGGCTGATCGACCGCGTCGGCGGCGGCAAGCCGGTGCCGGTCGATATCCGCATCCTCGCCACCTCCAACCGCAACCTCAATGAGGCCGTCCGCGAAGGCAGCTTCCGCGAGGACCTGCTGTTCCGGCTCAACGTCGTCAATCTCAAGCTGCCGGCTCTGCGCGATCGCCCGGGCGATATCGCCGCCCTTTCCGAGCACTTCGTCGCCAAATATGCCAAGGCCAATGGCCTGCCGCCGCGCGAGCTTTCTCCCGAGGCCCGCTCTGCCCTGCTCAAGGCCCCCTGGCCGGGCAATGTGCGCGAGCTGGAAAACACCCTCCACCGCGCCGTGCTGCTCTCCTCGGGCGACATCATCGGCCCCGACGCCATCGTCCTGCCCGACGGCATGGGCCTGACCGAGGCCGCCTCGACCAGCTCGCTCTCCGCCCAGCTCGCCCAGACCGCCGAAACCATGAGCCGCGCCATGGTCGGCCGCACCGTGGCCGACGTCGAGCGCGACCTGATCCTAGACACGCTCGATCACACGCTGGGCAACCGCACCCACGCCGCCAATATCCTGGGCATCTCCATCCGCACCCTGCGCAACAAGCTCAACCAATACGCCGACGAAGGCACCCACGTGCCCGACCCCGGCGAACGCCGCAGCGTGGCTTGATGGCACACTGGGCCAACAGCAGCGCACCCACCTCTCCCTTTGGGGGAGAGGTCGACGCGAAGCGGCGGCCTTTGGCCGACCTCTCCCCCAAAGGGAGAGGCAAGACCCCCCTTATCCGTCCTGCGGGAATTCGGCGTAGCCCATGAGCGACCTCCCCACCGGCCGCGTCCGCGCCCCTTTCAAGATCCCGACCGCCACCTCGGTCATCGACATGCTGCGCTCGGGCGATATCGCCCTGGCCGCCGGCGTCATGGGCCTCATCGTCATCCTCATCGTGCCGATGCCGGCCCTGCTGGTCGATCTGCTGCTGGCCATCTCCATCGTCTTTTCGGTGATGATCCTGATGACGGCCCTGTTCATCCAGAAGCCGCTCGAATTCTCGTCCTTCCCCACCGTGCTGCTGATCGCCACCATGCTGCGGCTGGGCCTGAACCTGGCCACCACGCGCCTGATCCTCTCCGACGGCCATGAAGGCACCCATGCCGCCGGCCACGTCATCGAGGCCTTCGGCAATTTCGTCACGCGCGGCAATTTCGTCATCGGTATCGTCGTCTTCATCATCCTGGTGATCGTCAATTTCATCGTCATCACCAAGGGCTCCGGCCGTATCGCCGAAGTGGCCGCCCGCTTCAGCCTCGATGCCATGCCCGGCAAGCAGATGGCCATCGACGCCGATCTCAGTGCGGGCCTCATCGATGAAGACACCGCCAAGCGCCGCCGCGCCGAGCTCGAAGGCGAAAGCGCCTTTTTCGGCAACATGGACGGTGCATCCAAATTCGTGCGCGGCGACGCCATTGCCGGCCTCATCATCACCTTCATCAACGTCTCGGCCGGTGTGCTGATCGGCATGATGCAGGAGGGGCTGAGCTTCCAGGAAGCCGGCAACGTCTATACCCTGCTCACCATCGGCGATGGCCTGGTTTCCCAGATCCCGGCGCTGATCGTCTCCACCGCCGCCGGTATCCTGGTCTCCAAGTCCGGCGTCACCGGCTCGGCCGACAAGGCCCTTTCGGCCCAGTTCACCGGCTATCCGCGCGCGCTGGGCATGTCCTCGGCGGTCATGGCCCTGCTGGCCCTGCTGCCGGGCATGCCGGTCCTGCCCTTCCTGGCGCTGGCCGGCGGCGTCGGCTATGTCGCCTGGCGCGCCGCCCGCACCAAGGACGAAAAGGCCGAGGATGCCCTCGCCAAAACGGCGCTCGACGCCCCCGCCAATCCGGCCGGTGGTGGCGGCGGCAGCGCGTCCGACGCACCGATTTCGGAAAGCCTCAAGATCGACGAGCTCAAGCTTGAACTCGGCTATGGCCTGCTGAGCCTCGTCAAGGAAGACGAGAACGGCTCCGACCGCCTCACCGAGCAGATCAAGGCGCTGCGCCGCCAGCTGGCCATGGAACTCGGCTTCGTCATGCCCCCGGTCCGCATCCTCGACAACATGCAGCTCGAGCCCAATGCCTATAAGGTCCGCATCAAGGAAGTCGAAGCCGGCGCCGGCGAGATTTATGCCAACCAGCTGATGGTCATGGACCCCTATGGCAACCAGATCGACCTGCCGGGCACCCACACGACCGAGCCCACCTTCGGCCTGCCCGCCACCTGGATCGAGCCCGCCCTGCGCGACGAGGCCGAACTGCGCGGCCTCTCCATCATCGATCCCTCGACCGTCATCTCGACACACCTCACCGAAGTGCTCAAGGCCAATGTCGCCGACCTGCTGAGCTATGCCAACGTCCAGACCCTGCTCTCGGGCCTCCCCAAGGAACAGCAGAAGCTCGTCGAGGATATCGTTCCCGGCCTCATCTCGGTCTCGGGCGTCCAGCGCGTCCTGCAGACCCTGCTCAACGAGCGCATCTCGATCCGCGATCTCTCGACCATCCTCGAAGGCATTGCCGAGATCGCCGGCCCCGGCCGCTCGGTCCAGGTCATTGCCGAGCATGTCCGCAGCCGCCTCGCCCGCCAGATCTGCGCCGCCCATCTCGGCCCGGACGGCAACCTGCCGCTGCTGACCCTGGGCCCGCAATGGGAGCGCGACTTTGCCGAGGCCATGGTCGGCGACGGCGACAACCGCCACCTCGCCATGGCCCCCAGCCGCCTACAGCAGTTCATCGCCGGCGTGCAGCAGGCCTATGAGCGCGCCGCCCAGCAGGGCGAGTTGCCCGTGCTCATCACCTCGCCCTCGATCCGCCCGCATGTCCGCTCGATCATCGAGCGCTTCCGCCCGCAGACCGTCGTCATGAGCCAGAACGAGGTGCATCCCCGCATCCGCCTCAAGACGGTCGGCAGCATCTAGTCCGGCTGGGCCTTGGCCTCAGTCTGTCAGTGCGTCGGCAGCCCGGCCGGCGGCGTCGGCTGGGTCAGCTCCGCGGCCTGTTCCGAGCTGTCGACATCGGCCTGTTCGGCCAGTTCCCGCTCGGCGCGATGCCAGAATTCCTGCTCGCGGCCTTCGGGCGAGCCTTCCTCCTGCCAGAGGGCATAGGCGCGGTCGCGGATTTCGGCTTCCTTGTGCGTGTGCATGTCACTCTCCCTTTCTGCTCAACTCTCAATGCAGAGTCAGGCGCACAAGTTGCCTGTCCAATGCGACTGGCACGCGACGCTTTGTTGAATTTGCGCCGCGCTCGCCGCATCCCTCTCCTGCATCTTGGCCACGGAACGTGCCACATTCTCGCGCATTACTGCCCAGCCAACCCCGGGGCCCCTCATGAAACTCTTCGCCTGCGACCATTGCGGCAACACCGTCTATTTCGAAAATGCCCGATGCGAGCGCTGCGGCCATCAGCTCGGCTACCTGCCCGACAAGAACGCACTGGTGTCGCTGGTGCAGAGCGATGGCCAGTGGTCGACGCCTGCCTTTGCCGGCGAAAGCTATGTCTTCTGCGAGAATGCCCGCCATGGCGCCTGCAACTGGCTGATCCCCGCTCGCGAGGGTGGCGACATCTATTGCGCCGCCTGCCGTCACAACGAGACCATCCCCGCCATCGAGGATGCCCTCAATCTGCGCCGCTGGCAGGTCATCGAGCGCGCCAAGAAGCGCCTGTTCTATTCCCTGTTGCGCCTGCGCCTCCCCCTGGAGACGCGCAACGAAAATCCGGGCCACGGCCTCTCCTTCCGCTTCCTTGCCGATATGCCCATCGCCGCCGGCCCGGTCCTCACCGGCCACGAGGAGGGCATCATCACCATCGCCCTGGCTGAAGCCGATGACGCCGAGCGCGAATCCCGCCGCACCCGCATGGGCGAGCCCTATCGCACCCTGCTGGGCCACTTCCGCCACGAGATCGGCCACCACTATTGGGATCTGCTGGTCGCCGGCCTGCCCGCCCTCGACCGCTTCCGCGCCCTCTTCGGCGATGAGACCGCCGACTACAACATGGCGCTGCAGGCCTATTACGCCAATGGCGCCCCCGCCGGCTGGCCGCAGACCCATATCAGCGCCTATGCCACCGCCCACCCCTGGGAAGATTTCGCCGAAACCTTCGCCCATTACCTGCACATCACCGATACGGTGGAAATGGCCTCGGCCTTCGGCGTGCGCGCCCGCCCCCGCACCGAGGATGCCAACCTGGCCGTCCGCGTTGATTTCGACCCCTACGCGGCCGCCAATGTGCAGACCATCGTCGACAACTGGGTGCCGCTGGCCAGCATGCTCAACAATCTCAACCGCGCCATGGGCCACCCCGACGCCTATCCCTTCATTCTCACCCCCCAGGTGATCGAAAAGCTCGGCTTCGTGCATGATCTGGTGCATGGCAGGACGCAGTAGCAGCCACGCCCGACCTCGGCTATCTTGCCTGCCATGCCCGCCACCATCCTCACCGTCCCGCCCTTTTCCACCCTGTGCAATGCCGCCTTCGCGCTGCGCCGCGAGGTCTTTGTCTGGGAACAGAAAGTGCCGGAGGCGGACGAGCATGACGCCGACGACATGACCGCTACCCACTTCGTCGCCATCCTTGAGGGCGAGGTCGTGGGCACCCTGCGGCTCATCGACAAGCCCGAGCATATCAAGATCGGCCGCGTCGCCGTGCGCCAGGCCTTTCGCGGCCAGGGCATTGCCCGCCAGATGATGCTGGCCGCGATGGACCACGCCCGCGCCATGGGCCGCGACCGCTTCTTTCTCACCGCGCAGACCGACAAGCTGGGCTTTTACGAGCGGCTCGGCTTTACCGCCTTCGGCCCCGAATTCGACGATGCCGGCATGCCCCACCGCGCCATGCGGACCTATGCCTGGTGAACGGCCCGCCGCGTTAACCAGTTAGCGACCCCTTAAGCCTCTTTGCCATGAGGGCATGCCCTGCCCCGCCCTTTGCGCTATTGTCTGCGATGTCGGGAGGCCTGCGCACCAAGTGCTGCGCGGCATCTGGAACAATAACCGCCAGGGAGGCGGAGAAGGCCGGTCTCGCTTGCGAGTGCCGGCCTTTTCAATTCAGCGACAAATCGGATCGGAACGTCTGCGCAGGTCGTTGCGTTGTCGAGACATCATGGGCCGCACGGTACTCTACCGGCAAGTTTTGCACCGCGCGGCCCGTTCACCTCAACGATGAACCATCGGAGCTTACTATGATCCGCACCCTTCTGGCCACTACGGCCCTTGCAGCCCTGCTGACCTCTGGCGCCATTGCCCAGGATGCAGCCCCGGTTGATCCGGCTGCTGCCCCAGCCACGACCGAGGCCCCCGCTGATCCGGCAGCTCCCGCTGCTACGGATGCTGCCACCGGCGGCGACGTCGAATCCGGCGCCATGGAAGAAACTGACATCAACGAGCCCTGGGACATGTCGGCCGGCTATGTTGCCGCTGACACCGACAATCTCGGTTCGCGCCTGATCGATCAGCCCGTCTATTCGTCCGCTGGCGATGACGCCGAAGAAATCGGCAACATCACTGACCTGGTCTTTGACGAAAGCGGCCAGATCACCGCTGTTGTGATCGGCGTTGGCGGCTTCCTCGGCATTGGCGAAAAGGCCGTTGCCGTTGACTTCCAGGACCTCGAATTCACCCTGGCTGCCGACAATACCGAACGCTGGGTTCTCCCCACCTCGGCTGATGCCCTGACGGCCGCTCCCGACTTCGTCTGGGAAGAAGATGAGCCAGTTGATGGCGACGAGGCCATGGAACCTGTTGACGGCGCCGCTGTGACCACCGATCCGGCAATGGCTCCGGCCACCGATGATGCGATGGCTCCTGCCGCTGACAATGCCATGGCCCCTGCCACCGATGCTGCGGCTCCTGCCGCCACCACCGATGCAGCCCCGGCTCCCATGGCTATGCCGCGTGAAGGCTACGAGCCCCTCGAAATGGAAGCTCTGACCGCCGATAACGTCACCGGCGCGACCGTGGTCGGCCCGGACGGCAATGACATTGCCGAGGTCGAAGACATCCTGCTGACCCAGGATGGCCAGATCGACGCCATGCTGGTTGATTTCGGTGGCTTCCTTGGCCTCGGCCAGAAGACCGTTGCCGTTGGCATGGAAAACCTCGAATTCGCTGCCAATGAAAATGGCGACCTGCTGGTCTATAGCGACTTCACCCGCGAGCAGCTCGAAGCCGCTCCGGAATATGACGAAGCCGCCTATGCCGCCGATCCGGCGACCCAGCGCGCCAACGACATGTAATCTGGTCGGTTGCCACGTCGGCAACCAACTGATCCCTCGCGGATTATCCACGAAGGGCCGGCCCTCGGGCCGGCCCTTTTGCGTCATAGGAGACTGCCATGCTGCGCCCGCTCATCACCGCCTCTGCCCTTGCTTTGCTTCTGGCCGCACCGGCCCTGGGCCAGGCCCCGGCCGCCAGCGCGCCAAGTGAGTTGGAGCAAAGCGGCCTGACTCCGCCCACCGTCCTCTCCGAAGGCTATGCCACCGGTGGCGAGGATGTGCTGGTCACCCAGCTCCTGGGCGAAACGGTTTTCTCCGCGCTCGACGATACGGCCGAGGAAATCGGCACCATCACCGATATGGTCGTGACCTCCGGCCAGGGCATATCCGCCGTGGTCATCAGTGTCGGCGGCTTTCTCGGCGTCGGCGAAAAGGATGTTGCCGTCGATTTCGCGCAGCTCTCCTGGCTGCGCCGCGATGACGGCTCGCGCCGCTGGGTGCTCGAAACCACCGTCGAGACCCTGACCGATGCGCCCGCCTTCATCTGGTCCGACAGCGAACTGGTTACCGGCGACCCGGCCCTCACCACCCAGCAGGAAGAAGACCAGCTGGTCGAGTTCGATCCCAATGCCGCCCCGGTCGATCCCGACCTCACCACCGACCAGCCCGGCCGCCAGACCATCAGCACGCCGGTCGATCGCTCCGGCTTCACCGAGTTCGACGAAACGGGCCTGGCCGCCGACGAACTGCGCGGCATCGGCGTCTACGGCATCAATGACGAGCAGATCGGCACGATCGGCGACATCGTCATCACCCCCGATGGCAGCTTCGACGCGGTGATCGTCGATGTCGGCGGCTTCCTGGGCCTTGGCGCCAAGCCGGTCGCCGTCGGCTACGACAACCTGATCTTCTCCACCGACACCCTCGGCAACCGCTACCTGTTCCTCAACGCCAGCCGCGAACAACTCGAAAACCAGCCCGCCTACGACCCGGCCACCTACAACGCCGAACGCGAAGCCCAGCGCATGGTGATCACGCCCTGATCAGAGGGCAGGCTTGCCTGAATCCGCGCAAACAAAAAGGCCCGCCAAGGCGAGCCCTTTTCGTCTCGGCTGACGCTTGATCTTACTGCCCGCGGAACCGCAGCCGGCCGATCTCGTCATATTCGCTCTGTTCCACCTTGAGCTGTTCGGCGGCTTCGCGCTGATGCTCGCGCTGGTCCAGCAGCTCGACCTTCTTGAGGTCTTCGATGGCCTCGGCCAGTCCATCCTGGGCCGCTTCGAGCTTGCCCTTCATGTCATTGGCTGAATTGAGCAGGTTGTCGCGGCGGGTCATCGCCGCCTTGGCAAAGGTCGAATAGGCGAAGTGGGCCACATCGGAAATGCCGGTCTTGGTCTGCTCGATTTCGATCTGCTGATCGAGTTCGGACGCCATGCGCTCGAAATCGCTGATCATCATCTCGATCTGCGCGACCTGACGGCGCTTCTCGTCCACCTGGAACTTCTTGAGCCGAATGAGGCTCTCGCTGCGCGATTTCAAGACCTGTACTCCTTACACACCAAGTCAGTTCCGGGGCCTGAACAGCGCCCCATCAGCCTGCCGCGCCCGCCTCGTCCACCACCGCCTTGAGCATTTTATAGCCCTCGGCAATCGTCGTCGTCTCTTCCCGCTCCTGGCTCAGAAAAGCCTCCAGCGCGGGATAGATGGCGATCGCGCGGTCCACTTTCGGATCTGACCCTTTCCGGTATGCCCCAAGCCGGATCAGTTCCTCCATGTCGGAATAGATCGACATGAGCTCGCGCGCCTTGGCCAGAACCGGTCTGAAATCGACCGGGACACACCCTGGCATGGTGCGCGATATGGACCGGAGCACGTTCACCGCCGGGTATCGTCCCCGCTCGGCAATTCCGCGCTCCATTACGATGTGCCCATCAAGAATGCCGCGCACGGCATCCGCAATGGGCTCATTGTGATCATCACCTTCAACTAAAACGGTAAATAGACCGGTAACGGAGCCCGTTGTCGGCGTACCCGGCCCCGCGCGTTCCAGCAGGCGTGGCAATTCGGTGAAAACCGTCGGTGGATAACCCTTGGCCGTCGGCGGCTCGCCCACCGCCAGCCCGATCTCGCGCTGCGCCATGGCAAAGCGGGTGAGGCTGTCCATCATGCACAGCACGCGCTTGCCCTGGTCGCGGAAATATTCGCTCAGCGCCAGGCTCATATAGGCCGCCTGCCGCCGCATCAGCGCCGCCTCGTCGCTGGTGGCCACCACCACCACGGCGCGCGCCAGGCCCTCTTCACCCAGATATTCCTGGATGAACTCGTGCACCTCACGGCCACGCTCGCCGATCAGCCCGATCACCGACACGTCGACATCGGTATTGCGTGCCAGCATCGACATCAGCACCGACTTGCCAACGCCAGAGCCGGCAAAGATGCCCATGCGCTGGCCCTCGCAAAGCGTCGTGAACGTATTCAGGCAGCGCACGCCCAGATTCAGCGGATCGCCCACGCGCACGCGATCATGCGCCAGCAGCGGGTCCTGCCGGAGCGGAAAGGCCTTGGCGCCGCGCGGCAGCGGGCCCTTGCCGTCGATCGGCTCGCCATTGGCATTGACCACCCGGCCGAGCCAGCCCTCCGAGGGGAACACCGCCCCGTCATGGCGCTGGAATACCGCCTTGCAGCCCAGCCGCACCCCGCTCAACTGCCCGAACGGCAGGCACAGCGCATGGCCGTCCTTGAAGCCGATGATTTCCGCGGCCAGGAATTCGCCATTGACCGTTTCGATCTGCACGCGGCCGCCCACGCGCAATTCGCGCACCGGCCCGACGATTTCGATCAGCAGGCCCTGCACCGATTTGACGCGGCCGAACACCTCGATGTCGTCGATCGCCTCTATGGCAGAGATCAGCGCCTTCATGCTCGTTCATTACCCGTTCATAGCGGTGACCGAATTATGGTTTCCGCGCCCGTCGAATCGTAACTAACCTCGAATCAGACAGTAACCGAACATTAAGCAAATGGCGCTATTTCAAGCGTTGGACCGCTCCGTCCGTGCTCCGGCACCGACCTTGGCCAAACCCCCGTCACAGTCCTGATTGCACGAGTCAAGTGAGTCGCTTAGAACGGCTACTTAAACCATTTTCTTAAGAAAAATGGATAAGATTAACCCTTATATTTCAATGAGTTAGACTTAATTTATCCTAACGTCGTTTGCGTATTGCCCAACCGAATTAAACTTTGTTAACTATTGGGGGTTAGGGTTCAGTCATATCCAGTAGGGTTGGAGTGAGGCGGCGTCCTGGTCGCTCTGCCTCACGGGTTCCAGCAGGAACGAAATGGCAAGGGGAATATAATGCGGGTACTCCTTATTGAGGACGACAGCGCTACGGCGCAGAGCATCGAACTGATGCTGAAGTCCGAAAGTTTCAACGTCTACACCACCGATCTCGGTGAAGAAGGCGTCGATCTCGGCAAGCTTTATGACTACGATATTATTCTGCTGGACTTGAACCTGCCCGATATGAGCGGTTACGAAGTCTTGCGGACATTGCGCGTCGCCAAGGTGCAGACGCCAATTCTGATCCTGTCCGGCCTGGCCGGCATCGAAGACAAGGTTCGTGGTCTCGGCTTCGGCGCCGACGACTACATGACCAAGCCCTTCCACAAGGACGAACTCGTGGCCCGCATCCACGCCATCGTCCGCCGCTCCAAAGGCCACGCCCAGTCGGTCATCCAGACCGGCGACCTGACGGTCAACCTCGACACCAAGACGGTCGAAGTGATGACCCAGCGCGTCCACCTGACGGGCAAGGAATACCAGATGCTCGAGCTGCTCTCCCTCCGCAAGGGGACCACGCTCACCAAGGAAATGTTCCTCAACCACCTCTATGGCGGCATGGACGAACCCGAACTCAAGATCATCGACGTGTTCATCTGCAAGCTGCGCAAGAAGCTTTCCGTTGCGACCGGCGGCAAGAACTACATCGAGACCGTCTGGGGCCGCGGCTATGTGCTGCGCGAGCCCGATGACGTCGAAGGCTATTCCGAGAACGTCGCTTAAGACAATTCTCCTCCCTCCTGCCCCGTGCGACACCCGTCGCGCGGGGCTTTTTTGTTTGCGCCGTCAACAGGATGAGTGCGCGATGCGCCAAATTGGCGGACGCCTGTCGAAATGTCCCCCACCCGCTCGTCGTCCCCGCAGAAGCGCCACTGCTGGCGCACCAACAGGGAGACGCTCAATGTTCCGCACCGCCATCACCCTCGCCGCCACGCTGCTGACCACCGCCGCCTTCGCCCAGCCCGCGCCCACAGCCGCCACAGTCGAGGTCAACGGCATGCAGCTATATTATGAGGTTTCGGGCCAGGGCGATCCGCTGATCGTGCTGCACGGCGCCTATATGAACATCCCCACCATGGGCGGGATCATCCCGAAGCTGGCCGAGACCCACACCGTCTATGCGCTGGAATTCCAGGGGCACGGCCGCACCACCGACATCGACCGCCCCATCACCTATCCCGCCCTTGCCAATGACGTGGCTGCCTTCATGGACACGGTCGGCATCGATAAGGCCGATATCTTCGGCTATTCCATGGGCGCCGCCGCCGGTCTGCGTCTCGCCATCGACCACCCCGAAAAGGTCGATCAGCTTGTGGCCGCTTCCGTGTCCTATGATGCGTCGGGCTGGCAGCCCGCTTTCGTCGAATTCATCCCCCAGATGGTGCCCGAGCTCTTCATCGGCACGCCCATGGAAGAGGAATGGAAGAAGCTGGCGCCCAATCCGGACCGCTTCCGCGATGTGGTCGAAAAGCTCATCGCCCTCGAGCACGAACCCATGGCCTGGGAAGAGGAGGTCAGGCAGCTCAAGACGCCCATCCTCATCATTGCCGGTGATGCCGACGTCACCACGCTCGAGCACAATGTCGCACTGTTCCGCCTGCTCGGCGGCGGCGGCATGGGCGACATGGGCGCGCCACTGCCTGCTTCGCGCCTGGCCGTGCTGCCGGCGACCTCGCATACGGCCGTCATCAACCAGACCGACCTCCTTTACGGCTTCATCGAACCATTCCTGCAGGGCGAAACCCCTGCCGGCTTCATGGGCCAATAGAGGTGTCGGCGAAGGTCGGCGTGTCCTCTAGCCGTCCTTCACGAAGCGGTTGCGGGTGGACGCCGATACTGGTTTCATCCGCAACCATGCAGACCGAGTCCGACACCCACCGCGCCATCAACACGGTCTGGAAGATCGAGCAGCCCCGCCTGATCGCCAGCCTGACCCGCATGGTCCGCGACATTTCCCTGGCCGAGGAACTGGCGCAGGATGCTCTCCTGGTCGCCCTCAAGGCTTGGCCGCAATCGGGCGTGCCCAACAATCCCGGCGCCTGGCTGATGCAGACGGCCAAGCGCCGCGCCATCGATTATTTCCGCCATCGCAAGATGGCCGCGACCAAGCTCGAGGAAGTCGGCCGCATCATCGAGGATTACGCGCCCGACCATGAGGCCGAGCTGGTCGAGGCGCTGGACGACGATGTCGGCGATGACCTGCTGCGCCTCATCTTTACCTCCTGCCACCCCATCCTGCCCGCCGAGTCCCGCGTGGCCCTGACCCTTCGCCTGCTGGGTGGCCTCACCACCGAGGAAATCGCCCGCGCCTTCCTCGCCGCCGAGCCCACCATCGGCCAGCGCATCGTCCGCGCCAAAAAGACCATTGCCGAAGCCGGCATTCCCTTCGAGGTGCCGCGCGGCGAGGAGCGCGCCGAACGCCTCGGCTCGGTGCTGGGTGTGCTCTATCTCATCTTCAACGAGGGCTATTCGGCCACCGCGGGCGAGGACTGGATGCGGCCCCAGCTCTGTGCCGAAGCCATGCGTCTCGGCCGCATCCTCGCCCGCCTTTCGCCCGACGATTCCGAGGTCCACGCGCTGGTGGCGCTGATGGAGATCCAGGCCTCGCGCACCGATGCCCGCACCGATGCGCAGGGCGAGCCGGTGCTCCTCCTCGATCAGGACCGCTCCCGCTGGGATCAGTTGCTGATCCGCCGGGGCCTTGCCGCGCTGGATCGAGCCATCGAACTGGGTGGCGCCAACGCCCCCTATGCGCTGCAGGCATCCATTGCCGCCTGCCATGCCCGTGCCCGCAAGGCGGCCGATACCGACTGGGCCCGCATCGCCGCCCTCTATGCCATCCTCGCCCGGCTGACCCCGTCGCCGGTGATCGAGCTCAACCGGGCCGTGGCCATTTCCATGGCCGAGGGTCCCGCCGCGGCATTGCAGCTGATCGATACCATCAAGGACAGTCCGGCGCTCAAGAGCTACCACCTGCTCTATGGCGTGCGCGGCGACATGCTGAGCAAGCTGGGCCGCCACACCGAGGCCACCCTGGAATTCCGCAAGGCCGCCGAACTCACCCGCAACACTCGCGAGAAAGCCTACCTGCTGGGGCGGGCCGGCCTCAACGGCGGCGAGCCCTAGGACTTTTCCTTGGCCGTCCGGCGGCACCGCTCCGAGCAATATTTGATCTCATCCCAGGCCCGCGCCCACTTCTTGCGCCAGTCAAAGGGGCGCCCGCAGCTGGCGCAGATCTTGCTGGGGAGGGTGGGCTTCTTGTGCATGTGACCTTGGCTTCCAGCACAAGTGCATAGCCGCAAATGGCTATGCAGCCTCGCTGCGCATCTCGAACTTGGATTCGAGCACGCTGCGGTCGAACGGCTTCATCATATAGTCGCTGGCGCCGGCCTTGAGCGCCATGGCGATGGCGCCGATGTCATTCTCGACCGTGCAATAGACGATATGCGGCTTGTCGCCGCCGACATAGGCCCGCAGCAGCTTGAGAAATTCGAGTCCGCTCATGATCGGCATGTTCCAGTCGAGCAGGATGGCATCCGGCATCTCCTGGCGGCACTTGTCAAAAGCGTCCTGCCCGTCCTCGGCTTCCTCGACGATATAGTCCATGTCCTCGAGTATACGTCGCGCCACTTTGCGCACGACGCTCGAGTCATCGACGATCAGGCAGGACTTCATGCCGGGGGGCTCCGCAGAGGCTAACGCTGCAGTCGATTATGAATGTCACATCCTACAGATTGGTTAGCAAAGTCCTGACTATTCTGCCGCGGGCTGCTCGCTCTTGGGCGTGGCGGTGAAAAAGAACTTGTCGTCTTCCAGCCCGATCTTGATGTCCATGTCGGTCATGCGCGCCAGTATGCCCGTATAGAACGGCTGGATGCCCCGCGCATCGACAAACCCCTCGTCGGGCGTGCCCGCCAGCAGGCCCGCGCAACCCGATGGCACCAGCGTCTTCTGCCGCTTTTCCGGATCGCTCTTGGAGGTGAATTCGAACCGCTCATTGCCTGCATCACCCAGGATCGCGGCCGTCACCTGCCCGCCGCGCGGCACCGACATGGCGGCGATCAGCAGCATGTTCATGAACAGCTTGGCCTTGTGCTTGGGCAGAAGGATCAGCGGCACGTTCCATTCCAGGTCGGCCTTTTCGATCTCGAACAGGATCCGCGCCACCCGCTCGCATTCGCGCGTGTCGATATCGGTGCCCGAGGTCGAGGATGCGCCATAGGCCAGGCGCGCGAATTCCAGCTTGGCGCGGCTCTGCTTGGCAGCGCTGGCAATAAGGTCGCGCGCGCCCTCCGCCATTTCGGTCTGGTTGGGGTCGGCCAGCACTTCGAGCCCGTTGCCGATCGCGCCGATGGGGTTGATCAGGTCATGGCAGACGCGGCTGCACAGCATGGCCGCCAGGTCGGTTGCCTTGAGCTCGATGATGTCCATCTGGGCAGTCTCCGTAAGAATCAGTTTTGCCGACATTAGAGGGTGATCCGCCAAAGTGGACAGATGTTTTGCGCCCCCGATCGCGTTGCGGGTGGATTTCAGTTGATGGACAGGCCCTTGGAGAGTTCGGGCCAGCGCGCCTCGGCCTCCCGCGCCGCCTCGTCCGGGGCCAGCAGGAAGGCCTCCCGGTTGGCAGCCGAATAGAAGAGATAGAGCCGCTGCTTGAACACGGTGTAGATGGTGGGATTGCTGTCCGAGACATAGCCCCGCGCAATCCCCATCGCCCCGTGCCCCCCAAACTGCGGCGCATAGATTTCCGGCGCACCCTCGAAGATGTCGCGATTGGCCGCGGTGGCAAAATGCCAGGGCACCTTGTTCCAGATATACTCGAAATCGGCCCGCCCCGGCAGCGGCTCGGCCTCGGTGAAATAGCTCACCGGATCCCAGCCATAGATGCCCACCCCGGTCAGCGGATCGGTCACGATCAGCGTCACCACCGACTGTGCGCGCACCCCCGGAATGGCAAGCGAAACCATGCCCAATAGCGGCAAAACAAAGGCAAGCATGGTTAAGATTTGTTTAGAGGTTTGCTTCATCATCGACCCAATGATCGGCACGCTGGCGACCAAATGTCCGCCACAAAGGTACGGTTGAAGCCTTAACGACTTCGTAACCGCCGGCCTGCCCTCCCTGGGAGACTTCGATGTTCAAGCGCCTTGCCCTTCTCCTCGCTCTCGTGATCGCAATGGCGGCGCCCGCACCGGTGGCATTCGCCCAGGGATCGCTCAGCGACACCTATTCCGGCGACGACCTGGTCGATAACGGCAAGGCCTTTTTCGGCTCGACCTCGCAGGGCCTCGCCTCGCTGGTCGAGCGGGCCGTCAGCCAGTTCGGCCTGCCCAATGGCTATATTCTCGGCGAAGATGCCGGCGGCGCCCTCTTTGCCGGCGCCCGCTATGGCGAGGGCGTGCTCTATACCCGCAATGCGGGCGAGTTCAGCGTCTTCTGGCAGGGCCCCTCGATCGGCTTCGATATTGGCGGCGACGGCTCCAAGGTCATGGTCCTGGTCTACAATCTCAACCAGATCCAGGACGTGCTGGGTCGCTTTGCCGGCGTCGATGGCTCGGCCTATGTGCTGGGCGGCTTCGGCATGACGGTGCTCAAGCGCTCCAACGTCGTCATGGTCCCCATCCGCTCCGGCGTCGGCGCCCGCCTCGGCCTCAATATCGGCTACCTCAAGTTCACCAACGAACCCACCTGGAACCCCTTCTGATCCAGCCGCAAACGCGCGGCTGCAGCTGGCAGCAGGCCTGATCACGCTTGTGCAAGCGCCCCAGTCTGGCCCGTGACGGAACGCTCGCGACCCGTTAGGGTTAGTCACTGGCAAATGTGGCATCAGCCGCGCTGAGCTGTCAGAATGCAATTGCTCGTATCGCGTGCTGATGCGGTGCCGGAGTTTGGCCGATGGTCATCGAGAACATCCTCTATTTCGCGCTGGGCCTGCTCGTGGCCGGCCTGGTCTCGCTGATCATCCTGCCGGCGGTGTGGAAGCGCGCCGTGCGTCTCACCAAGCGCCGCATAGAGGCTGCCACCCCCATCACAATGGCCGAGTTCCGCGCTGACAAGGATCAGCTCCGGGCCGAATTCGCGCTGTCGACCCGCCGGCTGGAGGTCCATGTCGAGACCCTGCGCCAGCGCCTTGCCGAACAGCTTGGCGAGGTCAATCAGGCGCGCAGCGATCTCGGCCTGCTCAAGGCCGAGCGCGAAAAGAACGCGGCCATCATCAGCGAGCTCGAGGCGCGCGAGGCCGAGCTGCGTACCCGCCTGGCCGAACTCGAGCGCGAGGGCACCGATCTGGCGCAGCGGCTGCGCATGCGCGACCGCGAATTCGAGGCTCGCAATGAGGAGCTGGAAAAGCTCCGCGACGCTCTGGCCGGTCGCACCGACGAGAAGGTGGCCGATGCCGAAAACCTGGTCATTGCCGAAGCCCGCATTGCCAGCGCCGAGAACCGCCTCAATGCCCTGCTGGCCGAAACCAGCCCTGTAGTGGACGCGGCCGACCAGTCCCTGGCCGATCGTCTCAACCTGGAAGACGACGTCGAGACGCTCCGCAAGCAGGTGCTGGACGTCGAAAATACCATCCTGTCCGATTGGGACACCGAGCGGGTCGACGAAACCGCGCTGCGCGAAAAGCTCAACGACATTGCCGCAAATGTCAGCCGGCTCGTCTACGCGGTCGATACCGAAACCCCGGCGCCCAGCGCCGAGCCGGAAAGCCTCTTTGATCGCGTGCAACGCTTCGCCGCCGATGACGAGGCCAGCGACGCCCTCCCCATCGATCCGCCACCCCGCGACCGCCGCGCCTCGGTTTCCGACCGCATGACGGCTCTGCGCGAGATTCAGAGCCGCTAGCCCTCCCAGTAGAGGAGGCCGGGTGGGGCTACTGCCCGATCACCACTTGCCGCGTCATCTCGCCCGTCGTCTGGTCGAACAGCGCCAGCGTGGTAACGCCGTCCAGCACATAGGTGACATTGATCGCCCCCTCGCTGAGTTGCGCCGAGACCACTTCGGCCCCGGCGGGCAGCGCAACCGCCTCCGCCACCACTGGCGGCGGGGCGTCGCGCATCACGCGATAGACAAGGGCGATGCCAATCGCCATAAAGCCCAGCAACAGGATGCCGATCGATATCCCGAACGACCGGCGCGCCTTGCTGAACATGGCCAGCGCCTCGGGGGACAGCGGGGCATCCGCCTTGGGGCCGTCTGGCCCAGTCTCGTAAGGATCGCTCATGGCCGAAAATACCGCTGAAGAGTTTGAGGGCGACGAAGTCGAGGTCGTTGTCGATGCCGACATGGCCGGCGGCAGGCTGGATGCCTCGCTGGCCAAGGTGCACACCGTGCTCAGCCGCAACCGCATCAAGGATCTGATCCTGGGCGGCGCCGTCACGATAAACGGGGCAACCGTCAGCGAGCCCAAATACCGGCTTAACGCGGGCGAGACAATCGTCCTTCTTGCCCCACCCCCAGAAGACGCCGAACCGCATCCGGAGAATATCCCGCTCGACATCCTTTACGAGGATGACCAGCTCATCGTCATCAACAAGCCCGTCGGCATGGTGGTCCACCCCGCTCCCGGTTCGCCAGATGGCACGCTGGTCAATGCTCTGCTCTTCCATTGTGGCGATAGCCTGCAGGGCATTGGCGGCGTCAAGCGCCCCGGCATAGTGCACCGGCTCGATCGCGACACGTCCGGCGTCATGGTAGCGGCCAAGACCGAGCGGGCGCATCGGCACCTGTCCGACCAGTTCGCCGACCACGGCCGCACCGGGCCGCTGCACCGCGCCTATATCGCCTATGTCTGGGGCTCGACCGAAACCGCCAAGGGCACGATCGACGCTCCGCTCGGCCGCGACCAGAACAATCGCCTCAAGCAGACCGTGCGCCAGGATGGCCGCGAAGCGATCACCCACTATTTCGTCGAGGCGCGTTTTGGCGATCCGGGCTGGGACATTACCCGCGTGCAATGCCACCTTGAAACCGGCCGCACCCACCAGATCCGCGTCCACATGGCCCATATCGGCCATCCGCTGGTGGCCGACAGCGTCTATGCCTCGGGCTATGCCACCAAGATCAACAAGCTGCCACCCGACGTTGCGGCGCCCATCCAGGCGCTCGGCCGGCAGGCCCTCCACGCCGCCGAACTGGGCTTCGAGCATCCGGTGACCAAGGAAGAACTGTTCTTCGAGGCGCCACTCCCGCCCGATCTGCAGGCGCTGGACGATGTCCTGCAGGACTATGACAAGGCCTTTGCGCGCTAGAACAGATTGAGGGCAAACTGCAATCTTCGCGCAAGGTTGGTCGCCCATAGTGCAACCCATGGGCGACAGCGACGTTTGCAAGGGTTGACCTCTTACAAAAGACAAAATGTCGCCTATATATCCATCGTAGTCTGACGATGGTCCGAAAGGGCATCGCGGACTCATGTCCGCCCGCGTCATGCGGGGGAGCCAGAAAGGGGTGCGCATATGGCCCAGACAAATCTTCCCGTCCTCTCCACCGAAGGGGGCTTGAGCCGCTATCTTCAGGAGATCCGCAAGTTTCCCATGCTGGAGCCGGATGAAGAATACATGCTGGCCAAGCGCTACAAGGAACACGCCGATCCCGGTGCCGCACAGAAGCTGATTACCAGCCACCTGCGTCTCGTGGCCAAGATCGCCATGGGCTATCGCGGCTATGGCCTGCCCATCTCCGAGGTGATTTCGGAAGGCAATGTCGGCCTGATGCATGCCGTCAAGCGCTTCGAGCCCGAAAAGGGCTTCCGCCTGGCCACCTACGCCATGTGGTGGATCCGCGCCGCCATTCAGGAATATGTCCTGCGCAGCTGGAGCCTGGTCAAGATCGGCACCACCGCCGCCCAGAAGCGTCTGTTCTTCAACCTGCGCAAGGTAAAGGGTCAGATCGCCGCGCTGGAAGACGGTGCGCTGCATCCCGACCAGATCAAGCAGATCGCCACCACCCTCAAGGTCACCGAGGACGACGTGGTGTCGATGAATGCCCGTCTCTCGGGTGACGCCTCGCTGAACTCGCCGATGCGAGCCGACGAAGGCTCGTCCGAATGGCAGGATTGGCTGGTCGACGACACCCCGAGCCAGGAAACCAGCCTGGGCGAAAGCCAGGAATTTTCCGAGCGCATGGGGCTGCTCAACAATGCCATGGACGTGCTCAACGAGCGCGAACGCGCCATCTTCCAGGCCCGCCGCCTGCAGGATAATCCCGCGACGCTCGAAGAGCTGGCCCAGCAATATGACGTCAGCCGCGAACGCATCCGCCAGATCGAGGTCCGCGCCTTCGAAAAGGTCCAGGACGCCGTCAAGGAAGCCGCCGCGGCCCACTGAGCCAGGCAAGGAATGTACAAAGGCGGGCAGCAATGCCCGCCTTTTTGTTTTGTCTGTCTAACGGACAACGCCTGCCTCAGTCGTCCTTCCCTCCCCCTTTGAGGGGAGGGGCTTGGCTCCTGGCCCCCACCCACAGATCGTCACCCTCGGGCTTGACCCGAGGGCTCTTCACTTGCCGAACGTCGTTAAGTGCAGTCCCCTCGGGTCAAGCCCGAGGGTGACGACCGTGATTGCTGGGGTGTGCGGCGGCCGGCACCAACTTATCCCCCTCGCCAAAACCCATGCCATAATCTCCCCATCACTCCGCATGGGCGGCCTGCAGGCGAACAGTGGCTGGGGTGAGCCGGGCGCGGGCTTTGCCTCTCGCGCAGGTTCGAGACCTGGCCGCAGCATGGCGAGCGATCATGCTGCGCGATAACCGGGACTGTTCCAAAAACCGGCGCCCCGAGGCGGCTAACGTCTCGTTTTTAAATTTCCAGAGGCGATAGCCGCCTCGGGGTCCGTCTCTTCAATGATAACCGCGTTCAGGCGGCGCTTTGGCACGCCTCGATCATGTCCCAGAGCCGTTCCTTGCCCAGGATCAGCAGCCAGGGCGTCTCATCCTCCGGCACGATCTCGATGCGCCCACCTGTCCCCTCATTGGAGGTCCCGATCAGCCCGCCGGGCTCCAGCATCAGCCCATCCATCGGATAGAACAGCCCCCTCGATCGCATGAAGCGGATTGGCAGCAGCGGATGGATCGATACCCGCTCCCGCGCCGCTGCCTCGAAGGCGATCGGCCCCACCACGGCCAGGGCCACATCCACCTCGTCCACCAGCAGCAGCTTGCGGGTCGGCGCATATTCGAGCACCGCGCTCAGCGCCGCCAGCGTATGGTCGAGCCGCTTGCCGGTCATGCCCAGCGCCAGCGTCACCGGCGCCCGGGTCGAATAGAGCGACTTCTGGAAATCGGTGGTGAGCTGCTCGGCAATATGGATGACCCGGCTCCGCGCCTCCCATTCCGAGCGGTCGGCAAGCGAATCGAGGTCCCCGATGATGGCGGCTGGCAGCAGGCCCGCATCGCCGATCGCATCGGCACCGCCGTCGGCGCCCACCAGGGCGATCCCCCGCGCCGCCAGCTCCACCAGCAGGGCGGGGTCCACGGCGCCGCCGCCGACAATGGCAATGGGGCGATCGAATACGACCATCGGCGCATCCGCAGCCGGCACGGAAGTGTCTTGCACTGTCACAAAGCTCTCATTAAGTGTGAGGCGTCTCGCTGGGGTGTTCCGGAAGTCTCCGGAGCTGAGAATTACCCATTGAACCTGAACCAGGTCATGCTGGCGGAGGAAGCTCGAGATGGCAAGGGCATCTCGCCGCCCTCACCATTGACACCCCCTTCACTCATGGCCGTGACACCATTGAAGGGAATGACCCATGGTCAAATTCACCCGTCTGGCGCTTGCGGTCCTCACCGGACTGTTCGCCACGCCCACGCTCGCCGAAGAGGTGCCGATCCTCAAGATCTACACCTATGACAGCTTCGCTGCCGAATGGGGCCCCGGCCCCGGCCTCAAGGCCGGCTTCGAAGCCATCTGCGGCGGCTGCATCGTCGAGTGGGTCGCCACCGACAGCTCCATCGGCGCCCTGCGTCGCGTCCAGCTCGAGGGCGAAACGACCGAAGCCGACCTCATCGTCGGCCTCGATACAGCCATTGCCGGCGAGGCTCGCGCCACCGGCCTCTTCGCTGACCACAGCCTCGACCTTGCCGCGCTCACCCTTCCCGAGCCATGGACCGACGCGCAGTTCGTGCCCTTCGACTACGCCCATTTCGCCTTCGTCTACGACACCGACAGCGTCACCACGCCGCCCAAATCCTTCGAAGAGCTCATCGCCCTGCCCGCCGACTTCAAGATCGTGGTGCAGGACCCGCGCTCGGCCACGCCGGGCCTCGGCCTCGTTCTGTGGATCCGCGCCGCCTATGGTGACCGCGCCCCCGAAATCTGGGCCGGCCTCAAGCCGCATATCCTCACCGTCACCCGCGAATGGAGCGAGAGCTACAACCTCTTCCTCGAAGGCGAAGCCGACATGGCCCTGAGCTACTCGACCTCGCCCGCCTACCACATCAGCGCTGAAGGCGATGACACCATCCACGCTGCCCTGTTCGAAGAGGGTCATCTGGCCCAGACCGAAGTGGCCGGCATTCTCAAATCCTCCGACAAGCAGGAACTGGCCAGGGAGTTCCTCGCCTACCTCGCCTCCGCCGAGGGCCAGAAGGTGATCCCCACCACCAATTGGATGTTCCCCGTCATCGACCTGGGCGCCGACCTCGACCCGGCCTTCGCCACCCTGCCGCAGCCAGCCAGGACCCTGACGCTGACCGACGCCGAAATCGAAGCCAACAGCCAGGCCTGGATCGACGAAATGCTGGCAGCGGTCCAGTAGGCACTGAAGTGACCACAAGCACGGAGCAGCACCTCCCCCTTGATGGGCTCCGACCCGTCCCGCAGGGCAAATCGCTCCAGTGGAGCGATTTGAGGAGAGGAGGCTGGGAGGGGGTGACGGCCAGGCACGATGCCTTGGCTTGGCCCCTCCCGGGGATCGGTCGAGATCAATGCTGACCCTACCCCACCGGCCCTTGCGCATCGGGGCTGCCATCACCCTGGCCGCCGCCATCGCCACCCTGGTTGCCCTCGTCCTCTGGGCCATCCTGGCGGCCACCACCGGCGCCGAGGGGAACGCCTCGCGCATCGACATCCCGCACCTGCTGCGCATGACCTCGATCCAGGCCGGCCTGACCACCGTACTTTCCCTCGCGGTCGGCACCGCGCTCGCCTGGTCGCTCAATCGACTGCGCTTTCCCGGTCGGGACCTCGTGGTCGGCCTCTTCGCCTCGGCCATTGTCACCCCCGGCATGGTCGTCGCCTTCGGCCTTCTCTCCATCTGGGGCCGCAATGGCTGGATCAACCAGTTGAGCGAGGCCCTGTTCGGCGTCTCCATCGGCAATCCGGCCTTCGGCCTCTCGGGCATCCTCTTCGCCCATGTCATCCTTGATGGCGCCTTCGCCGCCCGCATCCTGCTGGCCCGGCTCGACGCAATTCCCGCCGCCCGTCTCAAGACCGGCCAGTCGCTCGGCCTCACGGCCTGGCAGCGCTTCGCCATCATCGATTGGCCTACCCTGCGGGGGACCATGCCCGGCCTTGCGGCCATCATCTTCCTGCTGGCCTTCACCAGCTTCCCCATCGTGCTGCTGCTGGGCGGCGGCCCGGCCAACCAGACGCTTGAAGTCGCCATCTATGCCGCCGTTCGGCAGGATTTCGATCTCGCCGGCGCGGTGCGTCTGGCCGCCACCCAGATCGCCGTCTGCTCGGCCGTCATTCTGGCGGCATCTGCCATGGGTCCCATTCCCACCAGTCTGGGCACTTCGGCCGCGCCGCGCTGGCGCGATGCTGCCCCTGCCCGCCTGCTCCAGGCACTTGTGCTGGCGCTCTGCATCCTCGGCTTCGCGCTGCCGCTGCTGTCGGTACTGTTCGATGGCCTGGCTTCTGGCCTGGGCAGCCTGCTCGCCCGGCCGGCCTTCTGGTGGGCTGCCGCGAGCAGCCTGTTGATTGGCGCTGCCTCAGCCATACTGACACTCGTGCTGGCCATGCTGCTCGCAATGGGCCGCGGCGCCACCGCCGACGGTCCGCTGCGCACCCTGCTGGGCATGCCGGCCTATGCCTATCTGGCCGTGCCTGCCGTCGTCCTCTCGCTCGGCTTCTTCCTCCTGGTGCGCCAACTCGGCATCGCCCCCGCCACGGCCGCGCCCTTCGTCGTTATCCTGGCCAATAGCCTCCTCGCGCTGCCCTTCGCCATGGCCACGCTTGGCCCGCCGCTCGAAGCCATTGCCCGCAGTCGGGGCAAGCTGATCCGCTCGCTTGGCCTGTCCGGCTGGCGTCAGTTCGCTGCCGTTGAATATCCTCTTCTGGGTCGCGATATCGGCGTCATGCTGGCTCTGGCATTCTGTTTCTCGCTGGGTGACCTGGGCGTCATCGCGCTATTCGGCACCCAGGATTTCCAGACCCTGCCGCTGATGATGTTTCGCGCCCTGGGCTCCTACCGCAGCAATGATGCCTCGGCCATTGCCGCCATCCTGCTGATCGGCACCATCATCGCCTTTATCGGCCTGCCCCGGCTCGTTGAAAGGATCGCCAATGCTGCGCGTTGAGAACCTGACCTTCGCCCATCCCGGCCAGGCGACGCCCTATGTCTTCTCGTTCGAGGCTGATGCCGGCGAGATCACCGCCATTTCAGGCGTCAGCGGTTCCGGCAAGTCCACCCTGCTCGACCTTTTGGCCGGCTTCCTCGAGCCCACCAGCGGGAAGGTGACACTGGATGGTCAGGACCTGCTGCCATTGCCGCCCGAGGCGCGGCCGGTCTCCCTTCTTCTGCAGTCGGAAAGCCTGTTCGATCATTTGAGCACCACCCGGAACATTGCCTTGGGTCTGCCTTCGCGCACTGACAAGGCACAGGCCCTTCAGCGCGTGGCCGATGCGCTCGCCGAAGTCGGTCTTGAAGGCCTTGGCGATCAGCAGGCCGCGACGCTGTCGGGTGGGCAGAAGCAGCGTGTCGCCCTCGCCCGAACCCTGCTGCGCGCCCGGCCGATCCTGCTGCTCGATGAGCCCTTCTCGGCCCTGGACGACGAGACCCGCTCGGTGATCCGTGACCTCGTACGCACTCTCACCACGCGCCATGGCTGGCACACGATTCTGGTCAGCCACCACGCCGATGATGTCGAAGCGCTCGCCAATCGACGCTACGTCCTTGAGAGCGGACGGCTGTCACCAAGTGGCGAGACCAAAAAGTAATCCCCGGACCAGGTCCGGGGATCTAGACTGCCGCCATGAGCGAGTTATTCAGCCCAGGTGGCAAAGACCTTGTCGAACAGTGCCTGCGCCGTCTCATCCTTTTCCAGGGTGATAATGGCGTTGCGCCCCGTGCCATAGACCACAGCAAGGTCCATCCAGCGGCGGTTTTCCAGAAGCTCGGCATTGGTGGTCGCATCGGCCGGCGTGGCGCTCAACGCGAACAGGAACGAATTGCCCACCACCCGGGCGGACGCGCCGACCAGGGCGGTGCCGGGCACCAGTTCCTCATTCTTCAGCAGCACGCCCGGCAGGTTGGCGATTGTGCCACCGATAAAGGTGTCGCTCACCCGGAAGTCGACTTCCATCAGATGGCTTGCCGGCAGGCTGGGATCGGAATTCTTGCGAATGGTGATGTCCACGCCCAGATTGCGCGCCGGGATGCTGGCCGTCGCCTTCAGCGTCGGCAGGCCGAGCTCGTCGACCCCTTCGCTCCATTCCACTGTGCCCGAGAAGGGCACGGCGCCAGTGGCACCATCCTGGCTGGCTTCCAGCAGCAGGGACTGGCTGCCCGCCAGCACGGCCGGATCGACCGAAGCAGCGGGGTCGTTTGCCGCGAGTGCTGTAGCATCCTCGCCCGGCAGGCGTTCCTCGCCCTTGTCCTCGCCAGCATTCACATCGGGAAGTACGGACTCCGTGCCTGTCGGCTGCACGGGCTCTGGCGTCGGCTCGAGGCGATCCTCAATCTGCACGCCGTCCAGTTCGGTACCGGCCAGGCCATTGGTCGTGGTTGGCGAGGTGTTGCCCGGGCCGACCGCGGCATCGGTACCGGTATTGGCCGGCTGAACCGGGTCCAGCGTTGGTGTCGTGGTCGTCGCATCGGCTGTCTCGGTCACCGCAACCTGGCCGAACATCTGGTCGAGATCGACATAGCCCTCGCGCCAGGCCCAGAAGCCCGCGCCGCCGGCGCCGGCCAGCAGAATGGCAAACACGACGAGGAATATGGTCAGCCCGGAGCCGTTGTTCTGCTGCAGAGGTGCATCGGCAAAGCCCGAATCGTCGGCATCATCGGCGGCCTGCATCGCGGCAGGCGCACCAGCCATGGAGTCGGGCACTGGTGTAGCCGTCTCGCCGCGCGCTTCACGGTCGAGGGCCTCTATGGCGCGTTCGATCGCCCCTTGCGCTTCACTCGGATCGGGCTCGACCTCGACTTCGCGGACGCTCGACAGGGCCTTTTCGACCGGCGGCGCTTCCAGCACGGCAATAGGCGCTGTCACCTGTTGCCGCGCCACGGCGTGATTGCCCATGGCCGGCTCGACACGCACAGGAGACCGCACGATTTCGCTGGTCGAATTAGCAGCCAGCGGCGGGGGATCCCGGCGCAGCTCGAAACTTGGTCCCTTGAGCGGGGCTTCCATGGACCGGACATTGGACGCCGGCTGCAGCGGCGAGCTTGGCCCCGTCTTGGACGCCTCGGCGCGGGCAACGATCGAGGGCATCGACCGCAAATCGGACTTCAGCTCGGGCTTTTCGGACGGCTTTTCTTCGTCCTTGACCAGCTTGACCGGTGCTCCGGTCGTCTCGGCTGCCTGCGAGATGATGTCCTCGATAGACATGTTCTCTTTGGCAGGCGCAGCCTTGTCCTCGGACTTGGGCACATCGACGGGCGCTGCAGGGCCCGCCGACAGGGAAGCATCAGCAGACACCGGTGTGTCAGCGGGCTTGGGAGTATCGACTGGCTTGGGCTGTGCAGCGACCGGCGCCGGAGTCGGCTCGGGAGCAATCGGCGCGGGGTCGGCCGGCGCTGCCGCATGCCGCGAACCCAGCACGTTCTCACGACCGAGCGTTATGACGGCTTCACTGGCTTCCTGCTCGACCTGGCGGATGCAATCTTCGAGCTGCAGGCGATGCTGGGTAATATCGCGCGCCGGCAATGGGGGCGTGATGGCGCGCAATTGCCCCACAAGGGCGGAACGCGCCTTCTCATAGACAGCCCGGCGGGCGGCCCCATTGTTCTCCGGAAGCGCCGAGATGGCCCGGCGCAACAGCTCCTTGTAGTCCGCCATTGGTTACTTGGTACTCACAATTGCAGCGACGTCTTGTAGCAAAAAAAATCAGTCTTGGAATGGGTCAACGACAAGGATGGTATCGAGCCGCTCGGGGCTCGTCGACAGCATGGCCACCGGCGCCCCGATTTGTTCCTCGATATACCGGACATATTTGACTGCCTGCGCCGGTAGATCGGCCCAGCTGCGGGCGCCGGCAGTCGTCTCGGACCATCCTTCAAGGGTCTCGTAAATCGGCTTAACCCGCGCTTGTGCCCCCATTGAGGCAGGCAAATAATCAATCCGTGATCCGTCCAGCTCGTAGCCGACGCAGACCTTGATCTCCTTGAGGCCGTCGAGCACGTCGAGCTTGGTCAGCGCGATGCCCGAAATGCCGGAGGTCTTGACCGTCTGCCGCACCAGCACCGCGTCGAACCAGCCACAGCGGCGGGGCCGGCCGGTATTGACGCCGACTTCGCGGCCGACGGTAGCCAGGTGCCGGCCGATATCGTCGTCGAGCTCGCAGGGGAACGGGCCCTCGCCGACGCGGGTCGTATAGGCCTTGGTGATGCCGAGCACATAGCCGATCGCCGTCGGCCCCAGGCCCGAACCAGCCGCGGCCTGGCCGGCGACGGTGTTGGAAGAGGTCACGAAGGGATAGGTGCCATGATCATTGTCCAGCAGCGCACCCTGGGCGCCCTCGAACAGGATGCGCGCGCCGGCCTTGCGCTTGTCGTCCAGCACCTTCCAGACCTGGTCCATGAACGGCAGGATTTCTGCGGCAACGCTGGTCAGCTCATCGTAGATCTTCTGCGCCTCAATCTCGACCAGGCCCATGCCGCGGCGCAGCGCATTGTGGTGGCCGAGCAGGCGCTCGATCTTGACCATCAGCGTATCGGGCTCGGAAAGATCGATCAGGCGGATGGCGCGGCGGCCGACCTTGTCTTCATAGGCCGGGCCGATGCCGCGCTTGGTCGTGCCGATCTTGAGACCGGAATTGGAGTCTTCCCGGATCGCGTCCAGCTCGCGGTGCAGCGACAGGATCAGCGGCGCATTGTCGGCAATGCGCAGGATCTCCGGGGTGATCTTGACCCCCTGCCCGCGCAGCTTGGCCATCTCCTGGACGAAATGGTGCGGATCCACCACCACGCCATTGCCGATGACCGAGAGCTTGCCCTGCACGAGACCGGAAGGCAGCAGTGCCAGCTTGTAGCTGACCCCGTCGATGACCAGTGTGTGGCCGGCATTGTGGCCGCCATGATAGCGCACCACCACGTCGGCGCGCTCACTGAGCCAGTCAACAATCTTGCCCTTGCCCTCGTCGCCCCACTGCGAGCCGACGACAACCACATTAGCCATAGAAATACCTTCTCCAGGATAGGCGTGACACAAAGAGCGTGGCGCAATCGCCGCACCCTTCTCCCTTTGGACGTCTGTCCTCCCGGCCACCTTGGGTGTGATTTTGATCGTGGCCGAATAACTGCTAAGTCCGATTGTCCTTACATCACCCGGGCGACGATGACAAAGCCGCTAGACCACGAAAATCGCGGCATTTCGGCCCGCCTGCTCGACCAGCCCTACCTCCTGCTGATTCTGGCACCACTGTTCTGGGGCGGCAATGTCGTGGCCGCCAAGCTGGTCGTGGGCGAAATCGACCCATTTCTGCTGCTTGCGGCGCGCTGTGTGGGTGCAACGCTGTTCATCCTGCCCTTCGCCTGGCCCTACCTCAAGGCAGACTGGCCCGTGATCCGCCGCACCTGGCCGCTGGTCATGAGCTTTGGCGCCTTGGGCTATGCGCTCTACAACGTGCTGCTCTATGTCGGCCTGACGACAACGACGGCGGTCAATTCGTCGATCGAAACGGGCGCGCTGCCTATGATGATTCTGGCGGCAAACTTCATCGTCTTCCGGGTGCGGGCCACCTGGCTGCAGATCGTCGGCGTCCTGATCGCGATCACCGGCGTCATGCTCACCGCCACCCACGGCGATCTCACCCGTCTCCTGACCCTCGACATCAACGTTGGCGACGGCTTCGTGCTGCTCGCCTGTCTCACCTACACGGCCTACACGCTGGCCCTGCGCTTTCGCCCGGCTATCCACATGATGAGCTTCATGGGCGTCGCGTTTATGGGTGCCGCCATCACCGGCCTCGTGATGTTGCAACTCTTCGGCCCGGGCATCGGGTCCTTTTCCACCATTCCAGCCATGTCGCCCACCGTCTGGGCGGTCCTGGTCTATGTGATGATCTTTCCGTCCATGTTCAGCCAGGTCTTCTACGCCCGCGGCGTCGACCTGGTCGGCCCCAACCGCGCCGCGCCAAGCCACAACCTGATCCCGGTATTCGGGGCAATTGGCTCGGTTCTGATCCTCGGGGAGCGGCTGGAACTCTACCATTACCTCGCCGCGGCGATCATCATCGGTGGCATCGTCCTTGCCGAATGGGCCGCCCGGCGGCGACGCTAGAAATGCAGAAGGCCGACGCAAAGCGCCGGCCCTCCAAGCGATAAACGCCCTTGGCCTCTAGAACCGCAGGGACTTGGCCTGCTTGACGCCTTCGAGCGACGCGATCTCGGCCAGCTGGGCCTCGGTCAGCGTCCCGTCGATGGAGACGAGCGCAATGGCGTCCGATCCCACCTCGACGCGACCGAGATTGAAGTTGGCGATGTTGATGCCAAGCTTGCCCAGCAGCGTGCCGAGACGGCCGATATGGCCCGGCTTGTCCTCGTTGGTGACATAGAGCATGGACGGCGAGAGTTCGGCTTCCATGTTGATATCCTTGACCTGGATGATGCGCGGCTTGCCATTGGCAAACAGCGTACCCGCCACGCCGCGCACCTGGCGCTCGGTGGTGACGGTCAGCCGGATGTAGCCCTCATAGGCGCCCTGACGGTCACGCGTGGTGGTTTCCACCGTGATGCCGCGATCCTTGGCGATCTGGGGCGCCGAGACCATGTTGATGTCGCCCAGCGATGGCTTGAGCACGCCATTGATGGCGGCCGCAATCATCGGCTTGATATTGAGCTGGGCCACATTGCCCTCGAACTCGATCTTGACGCCGCTGATCGCCGTTTCGGTCAGCTGGCCGGCAAACAGGCCGAGCGTTTCGGCCAGCTTCACCCAGGGGGTGAGGATCGGGGCTTCCTCGGCCGAGATGGACGGGAAGTTGAGCGCATTGGTGATCTCGCCAGTCATCAGATAAGCCGAAATCTGCTCGGCCACCTGCAGCGCCACGTTCTCCTGCGCCTCGGTGGTCGACGCGCCCAGGTGAGGCGTGCAGATCACGTTGGGCAGTTCGAACAGCGGATTATTCGCGGCCGGCTCCTCAAGAAACACATCCAGCGCCGCGCCGGCGACCTGGCCGGACTTGAGCGCCTCATAGAGCGCCGCTTCATCGATCAGGCCGCCGCGGGCGCAGTTGATGATCCGCACGCCCTTCTTGGTCTTGGCCAGGGCCTCGGCATTGATGATGTTGCGCGTCGCATCGATCAGCGGCGTATGCAGCGTGATGAAGTCGGCACGGCTAAGCAGTTCATCCAGCTCGACTTTTTCGACGCCCATGGTCTGGGCACGTTCCGGCGTCAGGAACGGATCGAAGGCGACGACCTTCATCTTGAGGCCGATGGCGCGGTCGGCCACGATCGAGCCGATATTGCCTGCCCCGATCAGACCCAGCGTCTTGTTGGTCACCTCGACGCCCATGAAGCGGTTCTTCTCCCACTTGCTGGCGCGGGTCGAGGCATCAGCCTCCGGCAGCTGGCGGGCCAGCGCGAACATCATGGCGATGGCGTGTTCGGCGGTGGTGATGGAATTGCCGAAGGGGGTGTTCATCACGATGATGCCCTTCTTCGTCGCTGCCGGAATATCGACATTGTCGACGCCGATGCCGGCACGGCCGATCACCTTGAGATTGGTGGCCGCGGCGATGACCTTCTCGGTCACCTTGGTGGCCGAGCGGATCGCCAAACCGTCATAGTTTCCAATGACTTCGAGCAGCTTTTCCTTGTCCTTGCCCAGATCGGGCAGGTAGTCGACCTCGACGCCATTGTCCTTGAAAATCTGGACCGCGGTGGGGCTGAGCTTGTCGGAAACGAGAACCTTGGGCATGACGCCCTCCTTGATTCCGTCACATCTGTGAACGGTGAATGAATGTATCGATCGGGGGAATACAATGGCTCAGGCGGCAGCCTGACCCAGCGCGGCCTTTTCCTCGGCAAAGGCAAAGTCCAGCCACGGCACCAAAGCGGCGAGATCGGACGTCTCGATGGTCGAGCCGGCCCAGATGCGCAGGCCCGAGGGCGCGTCCTTGTAGGCGCCGATATCATAGGCGACGCCCGCCTTGTCGAGGCGCGACACGATGGCCTTGGCAAAGGCTGCCTGCTTGTCGGCATCGAGGGCCGTCACCGCCGGATCGACGATGGAGAAACAGACCGAGGTGTTGGACCGGTTGGCCGGATTTTTGGCCAGGAAGTCGACCCAGTCGGTCTTGGCCACCCAATCGGCCAGCACCTTGAAATTGGCATCGGCGCGCGCCTGCATGGCCGAAAGGCCACCCAGCGACTTGCCCCATTCCATGGCGTCGATGGCGTCTTCGATGCAGATCATCGACGGCGTGTTGATGGTCGCGGCCTCGAACACTTCCTCGAGCAGCTTGCCGCCCTTGGTGAGGCGGAAGATCTTGGGCAGCGGGCGATCGGGCTTGAAGGTCTCGAGCCGCTCGACGGCGCGGGGCGACAGGATCAGCACGCCATGGGCGGCCTCGCCACCCAAAGCCTTCTGCCAGGAGAAGGTGACGACATCGAGCTTGGCGAAATCGAGATTCTGCGCAAAGGCCGCCGAGGTGGCGTCGCAGATGGTCAGGCCCTTGCGGTCGGCGGCGATCCAGTCGCCATTCTCGACGCGCACGCCCGAAGTGGTGCCATTCCAGGTAAAGACCACGTCGCGGTCGAAATCGACCTGGGTGAGGTCCGGCAATTCGCCATAGGGCGCCTTGAGGATGCGCACGTCGTCCAGCTTGAGCTGCTTGGATACATCGGTGACCCAGCCCTCGCCAAAGCTTTCCCAGGCCAGCATGTCGACGCCGCGGGCGCCGAGCATCGACCACAGCGCCATTTCGACGGCGCCGGTATCCGATGCCGGGACAATGCCGATGCGGTAATCGGCGGGAACTTCGAGCAGTTCGCGCGTCAGGTCGATGGCGCGCTGGATGCGGGCCTTGCCCGGCTTGCTGCGGTGCGACCGACCGACCAGCGCATTGGCCAGCGCTTCAACCGTCCAGCCAGGACGCTTGGCACAGGGGCCCGACGAAAAATTCGGATTAGCCGGTTTCACCGCCGGCGCGGTCAGGGGCATTGCAGCCATCTTCAGCGACCCTCCCAGGTCTATGCGTCTCGCGTTAGGGCGAGATGTCCTGAGGCGGGAGATACGCCCGATGCCGGGGCGCCGTCAATAGCGCATTTGGAGGGTGTCTGTTGGTGTGTAACTCAGCGTGTCAGCCAATGAGGTTGGCAACGGGTGCGGGGCGGTTCGACAGCTTGCGGCCGGTCGCGAAAGCCGACGTTCAGCCCGATCTTCTTTCGGCATGCAAGCCGTCCCACCATCGCAGCACTCTGAGCGCTCTGAGCGTGATCCATGGCGAAGGTTTGCCAGGCCCATCGTCCATGTGAAACCAGACCCGCCCGGGGGTCTGCCAGTCCAGAAACCAGGCGCCGCTTTCATCCCGCTTGGACCGGAGAATCCCTATCGCTTCGCCGAGGCGCTCGTCGGGCTGGGCGCCGGGGGACTGCATGCCGCTTGCGCGAAAATAGTGCAGCCCTCGCAGGATGTCGTAGCGCCAACGGTTGGGATAGAGGAGAGCAAGGAACGCCTGATCTGCAATTTCTCCCGTTTCGGCACGCCGGAACAGGCTCCGCTTGAGGAGGTACTCTTCTCCCGACTTGCGGGCAGCCCTCGACGCTTCCGTTCCGCCGGTGGCGATCTCGTATTCAAGCAGTCCCTCGAGCACGTTGATCGTCGTAGCAAAGGAAGACCGGCGCGACCCATTGCAGCGCTCACAGTTCCAGCCGCCGTCCGGCTGAACCTCACCGACCAGCCTTTCAACGATGGGTGTCACGTCGACACCGAAATAGGCGCCGTCGGCGACAGTTCGACCGTTGATGCACTCCTCGACCTCTCCCTCCCAGTAAGGCTGACTGCCTTCCTCCCAGCGAGAATGCCTGCCGATCAGCTCGACGGTACGCCGCGCCCGGTCCGATGCCGGGTCGAGACCGAATTCGCGAAGCTGCGTCAGTGCAAAGCAGGTCGCCGTCCACGGTTGTCCCAGCGTCTTCCACCTGGACCAGTCGAAATCGCTTGGGGCGAAGGCGCCACCCGCCCACTGGCCATCGTCGTCCTGCAAGGCCAGAAGACGGGCGCCCCAGCCCTCGGTTTCCACCTTTCCGCGCTCGGCGCGCCACGCGGTTTCCGGGGCGTCCAGGAGGTCGCGCATGACCTGCCATCGAAGCGCCGGATCGGTATCGGAAAGCCAACCAATCACATGATCATGATCTGGCATTGATGTGGACTTTGCAGGGGGCAATGCGGCCACTCTAACATCATGCGGTGATGTGGCAACGCGCGCGGACGCCTAGTCGTTCAGCGTAACCGATATGCCCCTGTTCAGTGAATTCATGGCCATCGATATCTCACTCGTTCGCCGGATCAAGTCGGCCGCGTCGGAGCCATCTTCCATCTGTACCGAAACACGCATTGCCGCATTGGTGGCTATGAGAGGCTCACCCTGCAAGGTCACCTCTACCTCTATGCCAATATCCTTTATCTTGAGGCCCGCATTGGCAGCGACGTAGCGCAGATCATTGGCAAAGCACCCGCCAATTGTCAGGCCCAGCAACTGGGCACCGTTGAAACCCAGCCCAAGACCGCCCGCTCGGCCTTGAGGCCTGTCGATGACAATGGTGTGGCCGTCTGCCCATCCCAGTGCGGCTTCCGTGCCTGCCACATTTCTGATCTCGATCGTTGAAGTCTGCATGGGCTTCGTCCTCCAATGTTGCATACTGCAGGCATCCAACAAGGGTTGTCAGCTATGCGAGAGTTTCGCGCCTGACGTCCGGTGACATGCGCTCCGTGGAGCGCTGCCCCGCCCCCAGTCACGCCAGAACCAGCTCCGCCACCCCCGCCTGCGCTTCGGGCACCGCGTCGGTGCCGACGAGCTGCTCGATGAACATCCGCATCACCGGCGATTCCGTCCGGTCCCAGCGCGTGACCAGCATATAGGGCTCCGACCGGGTGCGCAGGGTCACGGGGAGCACGCGGACGGCGGCCGACTGCGAGAAGAAATTGCCGACATCGGTGGAGAGCAGCGCGACCATCTGGTGGCTATGCCGCATCAGCGACATGGTGGCGAAGGCCGAGGTGGTTTCCACCAGGTTGGTGGGGAACTGCAGGCCATATTCGTTGAATTCGCGCTCCAGGAGGCGCCGCATCGGCATATTGGCCGAGCAGACCACCCAGGGGTAATCGGCCACATCATCGAGGGTCACCGCGCTGAGTTTGGCGCAGGGATGCTGCACGCTGACGGCGATGCACAGCTGCTCATCCTTGACCTTGACGGTGCGGTATTGCTCCGGGCGATGGCTGACGCTGGTGCGGCAAATGGCGATGTCGAGCCGCCCGTCATCGATGAGGTGGAGCAGCCGGGCGCTGGTATCCTCGTGCACCTGGACCGAAAGCTGGGGCTGCTTCTGCAAGAGGCGCGACAGGCCCTCCATGGCCAGCGGCACCGCACCCATGATCATGCCGATCGACAGCCTGCCGCCCACGCCTTCGAGCACCCCCTTCATCTCTTCGCGCAGGTGCTGCATGTCGGTCATCACCAGCCGCGCATAGCGGATCACGCAATGGCCCAGCTCGTTCGGCTCGAGGCCGCGATGATTGCGGATGAACAGCTGCTCGCCCATGGCGGACTCGATTTCCTGCAGCGCCTTGGTGGCCCCCGGCTGGGTCAGCGCCACCGCCTCGGCGGCCTTTTGCACCGAACCATGATCGTCAATGGCGATGAGCAGGCGGAAGTGGCGCAGCCGCAGGCGGGCGGCCATGGAATCGAGGGTCGGCAACATGGGTATAACTCCTCCTCATACCTCTATCAGAACCCATCATTATACAGGCCGTCTGCGGGCCGCTAGAAAATCCGTCATGCGCGAAAGCCGAGAACCGCCATAGTAAGGCGAACCCGATCGTGCATGAGGAGACTGCTGGTGGAGAAGCCCAAATTCTTCGTTTTTCGCTGGATGGAGCACCTGCTCGTCCTGGGCATGACCATGATGTGCCTGCTGGTATTCTGGAACGTGGTGCTGCGCTACGGCCTGCGCTCAGGCATTCCCATTTCGGTGGAACTGTCGCGGCTGATCTTTGTCTGGATCATCATGCTGGGCAGCGTCGTCGCCCTGCGTGAAGGCATGCATATTTCCGTCGACGCCGTGATCAACCGGCTGTCGCCGCGCCTGCGGGTGCTGTCTCTGTGGCTGGCGCATCTGCTGATGCTGTGGTGCTGCTGGCTGGTGTTCCAGGGCAGCCTGCGCCAGGCCCAGGTCAACTGGAGCAACCACATGCCGCTGTCGGGCGTCTCGGTGGGCTGGATGTATGCCGCAGGCATCGCCGCCGCCGTGTTCTGGGCGGCCATCCTGCTCTTCAACCTCTACCGCTCCCTGCGCGGCGATCACAGCCAGCTGCAGCCCAATGCCCTGCCTGTCGAGGTGACCACGCCATGAGTGCCCTGATCTTCCTCGGCTCGCTTGGCGCCGCCATGGCCATTGGCGTTCCCGTCGCCTTCGCCCTCATGGTCTGCGCCATCGCCATGATGTGGATGCTGGGCATGATGGACGCCCAGATTCTCGCCCAAAAGATGATCGATGGCGCCGACAGCTATCCGCTGATGGCCATTCCTTTCTTCATGCTGGCCGGCGAACTGATGACGGCCGGCGGCCTGTCGCGCCGCATCGTCGACGTGGCCATGGCCCTGTTCGGCCACCTGCGCGGAGGCCTGGGCTATGTGGTGATCGGCACTGGCGTGGTGCTCGCGACGCTGTCGGGCTCGGCAATCGCCGATACGGCCACGCTCGCCATCATGCTGCTGCCCATCATGCTCAAGGCCGGCTATCCGGTCGGCCGCTCCACAGGCCTGATGGCCGCAACGGGCATCATCGCCCCGGTCATCCCGCCCTCCATCGGCTTCGTCGTGCTGGGGGTGACCGCCAATCTCTCGATCGTCCAGCTGTTCCTGGCCGGCATCGTGCCGGGCCTGCTCATGGCCAGCAGCCTCGTGGTGGCCTGGTTCATCGTCTCGCGCCACGACAAGACGCCCACCCTGCCGCGCAAGAGCCTCAAGGACGTGCTGCGCGCGCTGCGCGACGCCGTCTGGGCGCTGTTCCTGCCCGTCATCATCATTGTCGGCCTACGCATGGGTGTCTTCACGCCCACCGAGGCGGGCATCGTGGCGGCCGCCTATGCGCTGTTTGTCAGCATGGTCATCTACCGCGAGCTGACCCTCAAGGACCTCTACGGGTGCCTGCTGGCCTCGTCCAAGCTGACCGCCATCATCATGCTGCTGGTCGCCGCCTCCAGCGTCACGGCCTTCCTCATCACCGTCGCCAATGTGCCGGCCCAGGTGATCGGGTTCCTCGGCCCCTTCATCGAGCAGCCCATCCTGCTCATGGCGCTGATGATGCTGGGCGTCTTCATCATCGGCAGCGTGCTCGATTTCACGCCGGCCATCACCATCCTGGTGCCGGTGCTAATGCCGGTGGTCAAGGCGGCCGGCATCGATCCGATCTATTTCGGCGTGGTCTTCATCATCTGCGCCGCCATCGGCATGATCACCCCGCCGGTCGGCGCCGTGCTCAACACGGTGAGCGGCGTCGCCCGCATCCCGCTCGAAAAGGCCGTGGTCGGGGTCATGCCCTTCCTGCTCGCCGAAATTGCCGTGCTGGTCCTGCTGATCCTGTTTCCAGGCATCATCACCGGCCCGCTCGACCTCTTCTACTGAACCGAACAACACACCGGAGGAAACCCATGAAACTGTCCCAACTGCTTGCAGCCACCGCCTTGGTACTGGCCACGGCCAGCCTGCCCGCCGCGGCCCAGACCGCCCGCATCGGCTATGTGCCGGTCGAGGAACACCCGGTCGGCCAGGGCGTCAACAAGTTCGCCGAACTGGTCGCCGAAAAGACCGGCGGGCGCATCGAGCTGCAGAAGTTCGGCAATGGCACGCTCGGCAACGAACCGCAGATGCAGTCGTCCATCCAGGGCGGCATCCTCGAGGTCATGGTCGGCCCGACCTCCAACCTCGTCGGCTCGATCCCCGAATTCCTGATCTTCGACCTGCCCTTCTTCTATCCCGATTTTGCCGCGGTCGATAAGGTCATGGACGGCCGCGTCGGCGATGCGCTGTTCGAAAAGCTCGACGCGCTCAACATGGTGGGCCTGGCCTATTGGGACAACGGCTTCCGCCACATGACCAATGCGGTCCGCCCGATCAATTCGGTCGACGATGTCGCCGGGCTCAACATCCGCGTCATTCCCAACCCGCTGTTCATCTCGACCTTCACCGCGCTCGGCGCCAATCCGGTGCCGCTGCCCTATCCCGAGCTGTTCACCGCGCTCGAGACCCGCGCCGTCGATGCCCAGGAGACTCCGGTCGGCCTCATCCACTCCAGCCGCTTCTATGAAGTGCAGGACCATCTGGCCCTGACCGGCCACGTCTACACGCCCTACCTGCTGCTCGCCAGCAAGGCCTGGTTTGATGGCCTTTCGGCCGAGGACCAGGCGCTCGTGATGGAGGCTGCCCATGAATCTGCTGTCTATCAGCGCGACCTGTCGCGCAATGACGCGGACCGGCTGATCGGCCTGCTCGAAGAAGAGGGCATGGAAGTGACCCGTCTGTCGGACGAAGAAATGGCCCGCATGCGCGAGACCGTTGCGCCCGTCGTCGAGGAATTCACCGAAACCATCGGCGCCGACCTGATCCAGCAGGCACGCGAGGACATGGGCACCGCCAACTAAGGCGGACCCGGCGGGAGGCGGCTGGCCGCCTCCCCACCTGGACGGCCCCCATGGGGTCGTCCCTTTTTCAAGGATAGCGGAGTATTTTCATGCGGCTGATTCAGTTCGAGCCCACCGATGGCGCACGCGCTGTGGGCGTGGTTGATGGCAATAGCATTCTCACCCTCAACGGCACGACCACGGTCCGCCAGCTGGCGCTGGACGCCATTGTCGCCGGCCGCTCGCTGACCGAAGAGGTCAAGGTCCGCGGCACGGGCAAGGCGCATGACTATGACGCGCTGATGGCCGAAGGCCGCGTCCTGCCGCCGCTCGACCACGAAGACCCCGCCCATACCGTGATCGCCGGCACGGGCCTGACTCATACCGGCAGTGCCGCGGCGCGCAGCCAGATGCATGCCAAGATTGCCGGCGCAGAGGCCGAGCTCAACGACTCCATGCGCATTTTCAAATGGGGTGTCGAAGGTGGCAAGCCCGCGGCCGGCCAGGCCGGCGTCCAGCCGGAATGGTTCTACAAGGGCGACGGCTCGATCGTCTCGCGCCCGGGCCAGCCCCTGCCCATGCCCGACTTCGCCCAGGATTCGGGCGAGGAGCCCGAAGTGGTGGGGCTCTATGTCATTGCGCCCGACGGCACCCCCTGGCGCGTCGGCTTTGCGGTGGGCAACGAGACCACCGACCACGTCACCGAAAAGAAGAACTACCTCTACCTGGCCCATGCCAAGCTGCGCTTCTGCGCCTATGGCCCGGAGCTGTTCGTCGGCGACCTGCCGCCAAATCTGGTCGGCCAGGTCCGCATCCTGCGCGACGGCGCAACGCTGTGGGAAAAGTCATTCCCAACCGGCGAGGACAATATGTGCCACTCGCTGGCCAACCTCGAATATCACCACTTCAAGTATGACCAGTTCCTGCGCCCGGGCGATGTGCATGTGCAGTTCATGGGCACCTCGGTCGCCTCGTTCGGTGACGGCATCAAGACCCAGGTCGGCGATGTCTTCGAGATCAGCATTCCCGAATTCGGCCGCCCCCTGAGCAACGCCATCTCCCTGGTCCCGTCCAGGAACGGCCTCAAGCCGATCAAGTCGCTCTAGCGATACCGGCCTCGCATCCGTTCGCGATGCGGGGCCATCCAGCGGCTCGACCCGACCATGGGGCATGGCCGTCGGCCGCGACCTTTGCTAGCAATTGTCGAGCCGGGTCTTTGTTGCACCGGGCCGTTCGGCGACAGAATAGGACAAACCCAATGGCCCTGATCCAGTATCTGACACGCATTCAGTTCGAAGCCGGCGCCATCGCCTTGCTCGCCGAGGAGCTGAAGCTGCTCGGCGTGTCCCGTCCCCTGATCGTGACGGACAAGGGAATCGTTGCCGCCGGCCTGCTCGCGACCGCGCTGGCCAAATCCGGGCTTCCGCAAGACACGTCCGTGTTTGACGATACCCCCGAAAACCCCACCGAGGCTGCGGCACTGCGTGCCGTCGAGCTGTTCAGGGCAGCCGGCTGCGACAGCATCGTGGCGCTCGGCGGCGGCTCGGCGATCGACCTGGGAAAGGCCGTATCGCTCCTGGCCACCCACGAGGGACCGCTGGAACACTATGCGGCCATCCTGGGCGGAATGGGCCGGATCACCCCAGACAAGCCGCCGGTCGTTGCAGTGCCGACCACTGCGGGTACCGGCAGCGAGGTGGGGCGGGCCGCGCTGCTGACCCTGGAGGATGGCCGCAAGCTCGGCTTCATTTCTCCCCACATGATCCCGAATGTGGCCCTGTGCGATCCCGACCTTACCCTGGGCCTGCCGCCCTATCTCACGGCGGCAACCGGCATGGATGCCGTCACCCATTGTATCGAGACGTTCCTGAGCCCCAGGTTCAACCCGGTGGCCGATGCAATCGCCCTCGATGGACTGACGCGCGCGGCACGCTGGATCGAGCCCGCCACGCGCAACGGCAGTGACCCGGCGGCGCGGCAGGAAATGATGATGGCCGCCCTGCAAGGCGGCCTGACCTTCCAGAAGGGACTGGGCGCTGTGCACTCGCTGTCCCATCCGCTGGGGGGATTGAAATCGTTGAGGCTTCATCACGGCACGCTCAATGCCGTGCTGCTGCCGGCGGTGCTGCGTTACAACGCCGTGGGCAATGAAGACAAATATGCCCGCCTTCGTGCCGCGCTGGGCCTTGCGGCACAGGCCGATCTGGGCGCGGAGATCGCCGCCCTTGCCCAGCGGCTGGGCCTGCCGGGGACGCTCGGCGCGATGGGCCTAACCGCAGACTGCTTCGACCAGATCGCCGAGCACGCGGTCAAGGATCACTCGACGGCCTCCAATCCTCGCCCCATCGGCGCTCCGGACTTCCGTCGCATCCTCGAAGAAAGCCTCTAGGGCACCACCGGAGCAGTTCCGCGCCCTCAGGCGCCCATCGGAATTCTCATCTCCCGGCCCAGACCGAAACTGATTGTGCCGCGATAGGGCACTGCCCCCTCGATGTCATAGGCAGTGACCCGGCCATCGGCCCATTCCAGGTTGACGCTGATGCCCCCGCGCGCCCGGAGCCCGCGAATGCGACCGGAGGGCCAGGCATCGGGCAAGGCGGGCAACAGGGTAATGCCGGCCTCGTCGGACTGAACCAGCATTTCGAGAATGCCGGCAGCACCGCCGAAATTGCCGTCGATCTGAAACGGAGGGTGGGCGTCGAACAGGTTGCGGTAGCTGCGCTCGGGATGGATCAGCCGACGGACGACGGAAAAGGCGCGGTTGCCATCACCCAGTCGCGCCCAGAGATTGATGCGCCACCCGATCCCCCAGCCTGTTGCATCGTCACCGCGGATGTCGAGCGTCCGGCGCGCTGCTTCGGCGAGCTCGGGCGTCGTGTGCGGGGCAATCTGCAGCGAGGGGTAAAGCGCATAGAGATGGGATACGTGGCGGTGATGGATTTCGGGAACATCGGCGTCCCAGTCCTCCATCCATTCCTGGAGTTGCCCCTGCTTGCCGATCCGGTCGGCAGGCAGGCGTGCCCGGGCGGCGTCGATCTCGCTGACCAAGGCTGCGTCGCGGTTCAGCCGCTGGGCAGCCGCGCGCGTGGCCGCAAACAGATCGCGCAGGATCTGGCTATCCATGGCCGGCCCAAAGCACAGCGTTGCCCCATGCGGATGAACATTTTCCGGCGAAACCGAAGGCGCGGTCACCAGCAGGTCACTGCCCGGCAGCGGCACGAGAATATCGAGACAGAACCGCGCGGCGCCAGCCAGCAGGGGATAGAGCCGCTCGACCAGCGCATCCGGGAAGCCGGCGAAACGCGCGTGATCCCACAGCTGCGCGCAGAGCCATGCGCCACCCATGGGCCACAGCCCCCATTGCGCGCCATCGATGGGACCCGTCGCCCGCCACAGGTCGGTATTGTGATGCAGCACCCAGCCGCGCGCGCCGTAGTGGATCCGCGCCATCTCCGCGCCGGTCACCGCCAGGTCTTCGACCAGTCCGATGAGCGGCTCAAAGCAGTCTGCCAGATTGGCGGCATCGGCCAGCCAGTAGTTCATCTGCAGATTGATATTGGTGGTGTATTTTGACCCCCAAGGCGGCCGGATCTCCTTGTTCCATATGCCCTGCAGATTGGCAGGCTGCGTGCCGGGACGGCTCGAGGCAATGGCCAGGTAGCGCCCGTAGCGCACATAGAGCGCGGCCATGTCGGGGTCGTTGCCCTCGGCGAAGGCGGCAATCCGCTCATCGGTCGGGAGCGCCGCATTCGACGTTCGGCCCAGATCGATCTCGAACCGGTCATAAAGCGCCTTATGGGCGGCGACATGATCCGCCCGCAGCGCTGACAGCGATTTTGCCGCCGCCCGCTCAAGACGCTCGTTGATCAGCGTCTGCGGATCGCCGGTCACGTCGTCGAAGCGCCGATAGCTGGTTGCGATGTCGATCAGGATCGTCACGGCATCGGCCTGGCTGACAAGGATGCGGCCATCCTCGGCCGTCAGCGCTCCACCGGTATGCAGGACCTTTGCGCGGAAAGCCCAGTTGAGCCGCGCGGCAATGCCGTTTTCGGACCGGTTGCGACCGATATAGCCAAGACCATCCGGATGAAGGGCGGCCGTGCCGGGTTGTTCGGAGACGAAATCGACAGCAAGGCTGATCGCGGCCGGCTGGTCGGCGGTCAATGCGATGACGAGGACGCCATCGGCGGCCGAAATGAAACTCTCCCGGACAAAGCCCGTGCCCGCAACGCTGTAGCGGGTGGTGGCGATGGCAGAGGCGAGATCGAGGCTGCGCCGGTAGTTCGAGAACAGCGTCGCGTGGTTGCAGTCGAGCAGCAGCCGGCCGGCGGGTTGATAGGAGGTCTGCATATAGGGCCGCCCCATCAGGGTCTGGTTGGCCAGGGTCTGCGCGCCCGCATAGTCACCGGCAAAGAGGCGCTGGCGCACCGCATCGAGATGCCCGGGGGCGTCGGGATTGGCGGGCTGGTATGGTCCGCCGGACCACAGCGTATCCTCGTTCAGCGCGAATTCGTCGCGTGTCACGCCGCCAAACACCATGGCGCCGAGCCGCCCATTGCCCAGCGGCAGGGCGTCGGTCCACTCGGCCGCGGGCGAGCGGTACCAGAGGCAATGGGTCGTGTCGTCCATGCTCAATGTGCCTTCCGGATCCGTGCGCCATCGGCATCGAAATAGTAGGCCCGCTCCGGCGCAAAGCCGATCGGCACCACGTCTCCCGCCTTGAGCCCGGGGCGGTCGCGCGCCTCCACCACCAGCGTCGTGCCATCGGCCAGGGTACCGTAGAGAAAGCGTGTGCCACCCAGATTCTCGACGACATCGACCGTGAGCGAGAAGCCCGCTGCGCCTTCCCCGACGGTGAAATGCTCCGGACGGATGCCGAGCTGCACAGGGCCGTCGGCGCCGGGCAATGCTGCCGTGAACGGGCTGCCAGCGACTTCGAGCCGGCCGGCCCGGAGCTGGGCGGGAATGAAATTCATGCGCGGCGAGCCGATGAAGCCGGCCACGAAACTGTTGGCGGGGTCCTCATAGAGGTCGTCCGGCGAGCCGGCCTGTTCGATGCGGCCGGCCCGCATCACCACGATCTTGTCGGCCAGCGTCATGGCTTCGGTCTGGTCGTGGGTGACATAGATCATGGTCGAGCCGAGCCGCTGGTGCAGCCGGGCGATCTCGACGCGCATCGAGACGCGCAGTTCGGCATCGAGGTTGGAGAGCGGCTCGTCGAACAGGAACACCTCGGGCTGGCGGACGATGGCGCGGCCGATGGCAACGCGCTGCCGCTGGCCGCCGGACAGTTCGGCCGGCCGGCGCTTGAGCAGCGGCTCGATCTGCAGGCTCCGCGCCGCCTCCGCCACATGTTGGCTGATGGCCGATTTCGAGAGGCCGGCCATGCGCAGGGAAAATCCGATATTCTGCTCGACCGTCATATGCGGATAGAGTGCATAATTCTGGAATACCATGGCCACGCCGCGCTCGATCGGCTCGGCTTCGTTGACCCGGCGCGCATTGATCCGCACCTCCCCCCCGGTAATGGGCTCGAGCCCGGCAATCATGCGCAGCAGCGTCGATTTTCCGCAGCCCGACGGGCCAACAAAGACCGTGAAACTGCCATCCTCGATCGCCAGGTCGAGGTCGCGAATGACCTCGATAGCGCCGTAAGCCTTGCTGATGCCTGCGAGTTCCACATGGGCCATGACGGATCCTTTTCAGTGACCGGCGCTCAGGTTCTGAGGCGCCTGGTCGAGCCTCTCAAGATGATGTCGCAATCGATGGTGACGAGCCGCCGGCCCAGGCCGGCCGGATCGGCCAGCCGCTGGGACAGGACGGTGGTGATGGTCTCGGCCAGCCGTTCGATGGGCTGGCCGACGCAGGTAATGCCCGGATTGTGCACCGAGAAGGCCGGCACATCGTCGAAGCTGACGACGGACAGGTCCTCGGGTATGCGCAAGCCGAGTTCGCGCGCCGCGATCAGCGCACCGATGGTCATGTTGTAGTTCGCCGAAAACAGGGCTGTCGGCGGCGCCTCGAGGGCCATCAGCGTGCGCAGGGCATCGTAGCCTTTCGACTGCTGCCAGCCGGCATCGACGACAAGCTCGGGAATGATCTCCAGCCCATTGTGCTCGTGGGCCTCGACGAAGCCGGCCAGGCGCTCGCGTGCCGCGCTGTCGCGCAGATGGCCGTGGATAGTGGCGATGCGCTTATGCCCCAGGTCGATCAGGTGATCGACCGCCCGCGCGCTGGCGGCCCGGTTGGCCGAGAACACCCGGTCGACCGGCAGGTCCTCGATGTCGTTGTCGTAGAGCACGACGACCAGCCCGTCCTCGATATGCTTGAGCACGGCCTGGCGCAGATGCGGCTCGCCATCCATCACCACCGCATCGACCCGATGGGAGGCGAAGAATTCGAGCCCCTCCTGGATCGTGCGCAATTGCTGGTCGTGGCAGAAGGTCAGCACGGCCCGGCCCGACTGGCGCATCTTGCGGGACAGCTGGTCGAGCAGGCTCGCATGAAACTCGCTGATCGCCGGCATCATGAGACCGACGATATGGGTCGTGTCGGTCTTCATCGAGACGGCGATCGAATTGCGCCGGTATCCCAGCTCGGCAATGGCCCGCTCGATCTGGTCGCGGTTGGATGCGCGCACGGGAAGGCCATTGAGATGGCGCGATACCGTACCGATGGCCACGCCGGCCACCGCCGCCACATCGATGATGGTGGGGTTGCGTTTGCGCAATATGGCGGTGTCGAGCGGGCTGGCATGCATAATTCTGGCGTTCCTGCAGGGACTTCTCCGGCCCCTGGCCGGATGTGAACCGCATAGATAGCGGGGGCGCGGCGTCGATGTCACCCTTTGTGGCGCCGCGCCCCCAGTCATTAGAGAGAGCCGTCGAGAACGATGGCGGAATGGATGCGCAGGCCGGGCAGGGAAACCGCGATACGGCCGTCGGACAGTTCCTGCCAGGCGACGTCGGCATTGGTCAGCGCATCGAAGACGCGGCTCGGCCTCCGGGGCAGCCTGAGCGTGGCCGTGACGGGGCCGATGGCGGGAATATCCTCGATCATTTCCATGACGCGGACACCGTCGCCATTGGGCACGCCCTTGCCGCGCACCTGGGGCGGTCCATAGAGCAGATGGAGCACATGCCGACCCTGTGCATCCTGCCGGACCAGCGTCGCGCGCCCGGCCGACGGCAGGTCGGTCTCCAGCGCCCTTTCCGGCAGCATGCGGGCCAAAAGGCCACGCAGGACATACTTGTAAAGCGGCTGCCCCATGGCGTGGTAGATGGCAAAGATCGGATAGGCGATATAGCCCACATTGCCCGCAAGGGTGACGGCCGGCCCGAGCGGGGGCGCATCGGGATCGTCCGGCGTATGGGCATGCGACGAGAAATGCCTGTAGGACCGGTTGAAATAGGGCCGGACGATCTGCGCCAGCACCTCGGCACCGGCTGCTTCCACCTGCTGGGCCGTGCCGTAGACGACAAAGGGTGTCGTCGTCATCGCGGGATCGAGCGCCTTTCCTGCCACCATGTAGGACGGCGTGAAGGCCACGGTTGATCCGGTGGCCGTCAGGCCCGCCGGGATCGCAAAGGCGCCTGCTGCATCCTGCCCCGACGTGCCGCTCAGGATCAGCTTGCCGCCGCCATCGACATAGCGGCGGAAGCGGGCGGCGAGATCGGCATCCAGCGTGATGTCATCGGGCAGGATGATGAGGCGATAGGTCGAGAACTCCGCCGAGGGATCGATGACATCGAACGGCACCTTGAGCTCGAGCAGCATCTGCGCGGCGCCATCGTCGCTGTCATTGTTGCGGGCGCCGACCGGGTGGAAATATTCCGCCGAGAGGATCGCCACTTCGGAAACCTGCCGCGCGCCCTCGAGGAACGGCTCGAGCTTTTCGACGCGCGCATAGGCCGGGCCGATCGAGGCATAGGTATCGGGATTGATCGCGCCATTGGGATGCAACTGGTCTCCCACGAGGCATTTCGACCCCAGGGCGACCATCTGGGCGGCTTCATATTCGAGCGCGTCGGGATGCTTGAAACCGCCGAACTCGCCCCAGCTGGTGTGGAATTTGCCGGTATGGGCAACGAAGTCGAGCCCGAGCGTCGCGGCATAGCGGGCGCTCGAAGGAAAATGGTCATAACCCCAGCCGCCGGTGGGCAGGCTCTCGAGCTCGAGATGGCTATAGGTGGCAAAGCGCTTGGGGCCCTGCTTATGGATGTGCCCGCAATTGTAGAAGATGCGCAGCCCGGGAAACTCGGCCCGCAGTGCCTCGGTGGTCTCGCGCCGGAAACGCTCATTGACCCATTCGTCATTGGCCAGCCGGTCCGCCGGATTTTCCGGGTCGAGCCCATGCTCCTCCATGCTGGCGATGCATTCGGCGCAGACGCAGTCGGGGGTCAGCACGATGTCAAAGAAGATGCCCGGCGTTTCATAGCGGCGCGCCACTTCGCGTGCCTGCTCAAGCAACTCGGCGCGATAGGCCTGGTGATTGAGGCACAGCGTGTGCCAGCCCGCGGTCAGCTGGCTGGGATCGAACCGGTTCTCCGTGGCGCTGCGGGCGCGCCATTCGGGATGGATGCGCGCATTGCGTTCGTCCCACTGTACCGAGATGTAGATCGGGCATTCGATATCGGCGGCATTGAGCGCCGTCACCATCTCGCCCAGCAGGTCGGGTCGGGCCAGCTGGGGATGGGGCGCGCCAACTTCGGTGGGGTAGTAGGACCAGCCATGGTGGCACTTGGCAAAGATGGTCACGCTGTCGACATGGGCAGCCTTGAAGGTCTGCACGAAGGCCTCGGGATCGAAGGCAGCGCCAATGCCGGGAATATGCTCGGACGTATGGAAGTCGAGGTGGATCTGGCGGTAGCGCAGCGGCTTGTTGGGACGGGTGTCCATGACTACTCCTTGGCGCCGGTCCGGGTCTGGGAGCCCGAGGCGAACTGGCGTTGAAACACGAGAAAGATGACGAGGGGGACGATGGTCGTGACGATCGCGGCGACCGAGCGCAGGTCCCAGTTGACGTCGTAGGTCCCCGAAACCCGCGTCAGCAGTACCGGCAGCGGCACATTGCTGCGCAGGTAGAGCATGGGCAGCAGCAGCGCATTCCAGGTCCAGAGGAACTGCAGGATGCCGACCGCAAAGACCGGGCTGAGCGTATTGGGCAGCACCACATGCCGGAAGGTCGACAGCGCGCCGCAGCCATCGATCTTGGCCGCCTCGATCAACTCGCGCGGAAAATCCTCGAGGAAATTCTTCACGAGAAAGATCGACCAGGCAAAGCTCATCCCGACATAGGGAATGAGCACGGACAGGAAATTGTCGATCAGGCCCAGCTCGCGCCAGAGCTGGAACAGCGGGATGATCACCACCTGCTGGGGAAGCACGAAGGCATTGATGATGATGATCAGCAGCAGGCGCCGGAACGGGAATTTGAGGAAATGGAAGGCGTAGGCGGCCGCCGGGGTCAGCAGCATGGTGGCGATCGTCGCCATGCCGGCCAGCTGCGCGGTGACCCAGAAGGCATTGGCCAGCGGATAGGCCTCCCATACGCGCTGCCAGGCACTGAGGGTGAAGCTGACCTGGTCGAGCCGCCACCAGCCGAGCGTCACTTCGCTGGGCGGCCGAATGGAGGTGACGACAATGCCCAGGATAGGCACGATCCAGATCAGGGCAACAATGCCAACCAGGGCGGTGGTCCAGAAGGGGGCGCGGCCGATCATCTGGCACCTGCCGTGCGCTGGATGATGGCGGGGATGGAGATGACCAGCACGGCCACGAGCAGCACGACGGTCGCGGCCGCGCCATAGCCGAGCTTGAACTGCGTCATGGACTCCCGGTACATGAAATAGCCGACGGTTTCCGTCGAGCGCACCGGCCCGCCCCCCGTCAGCACATAGATGATGTCGAAGGCGCGCAGAGCGCCCAGCAGGTTGATGAAGATGGCCACCCGGACCCCAGGCAGCGACAGCGGCACCATGATGTGGCGCATGATCGAGAACGGGCGCGCGCCATCCATATAGGCGGCCTCGAGCACGCTTTTGGGGATCGACTGCACCGCGGCAAAGCACAGCATCAGCGGCAGGCCGACCCCGCTCCAGCAGGCAGCGACGATGATCGCCCACAGCGCCGTATTGGTGTCGCCGAGCCAGGGATGGGCAAAGCCGGGTGAGAACAGGCCAATTACGGTATTGAGCAGGCCGCCGGTATCGGGGCGCAGGATGCCGATCCACATATAGCCGCTCACGGCTTCGGAAATGCCGAAGGCGGCAAAGATCATGACGCGGAAGGGCAAGGTCTGCTGGGGCGCGAAGGCGCACAGCATGGCCAGCGTCCAGCCCAGCCCCACCGAAATGGTCGTCGTGGCCAGCGTGAAGATCAGGGTCGTGACCAGCGTGTTGCGGAAGGCCGGATCGGCGAACAGGTTGATGTAATTGGCCGGGCCCACAAAGCTCGGTGGCGCCAGGCCGACAATGTTGAAGAAGCTGAGCCTGATTGTCTCGATGAGCGGATACAGCACGGAGATCGTGAACAGCACGATGACCGGGGCAATGAGCAGCCAGGCCGCAGGCGTGTCCTTGAGCCTCCAGCCGCGGGCGGCAAGCGCGATATCGCGCCCGTCGCCCGCCTGGGAGATCAGGGAGGGGCCGCGGCCCACCGCAACGGGTGCAGTGGGCCGGGCCATCAGTAGAGGCTCGCGGCCTTGGCCTCGATGGCCGCAAGCACGGTGTCGATATTGCTTTCGGACGGGTCCTGCAGGAAGCGCTGCAGCTGGACGCGATATTCATCGCCCAGGTCGCCGGGCAACAGGTCACCCAGCACGAACTGCACCTTGGAACTGGCGACCGCTGCCGTTGCGGTCTGCTGCACCGGCCCCAGCTTGCTGGTATCGGCCTCGCTGCTGGGCGATGCATAGCCATAGTCCGCCAGGATATCGGCAGCCGTCTTGGACACGATGAAGTCGAGGAAGGCGTCGGCCACTTCCGGGTTGGCGCCGTTGGTCGTGACGTTGAGTTCCTTGGCATCGACCGATGACGTGTCGTCATGGCCCATGCCCAGCGCGGGGAACTGGAAGAAGGAATAGTCCTCCCCTTCCGTCAGATCATAGTCGCCCAGGGCGCGCGCATTCATCCACATGCCGATGAGCAGATAGTTCTTGGCGTCGGCCTGGAAGATCTGGTCGGCCTCGCCATCCCAGTCATTGGCGAACATCACGGCAGGATCGCCGCAGCAGCCGGCATTGAGCATCTCGGCATATTTCATCAGCGCGGTCTTGACCGCCGGGTCGGTCCAGGGAATTTCGTGCGCTGCGAGCTGGGCGGCCACTTCGACGCCCGCCGTGCGCAGCAGCAAGGTCTCGAACCATTCCGCATGGGCCCAGTATTTGCCGGGCATGGCCACCGGATACTGGTAGCCGGCCGCCTTGAGCGCGTCGAAGCTGGCCAGGAACTCTTCCCAGGTCGCAGGCGGGGCCGCGATACCGGCCTTTTCCATATGCTCGGTCTTGTACCAGATGCCGGAGCGGTCGCCATAGGTATAGGTCAGCCCATAGGGCACGCCATCGATCGAGCCAAGGTCGCGCCAGGACTGGGAGAGCTGCTCGTCCCAGCCAAAGCTCGCCCATTGCTCTTCGATTGGGCGCAGAATGCCCGCCTGCATCAGCTCGGCGCGGAAGGCGGGCCAGGTGTTGATGATGATATCGACGGTTTCGCCACCCAGCAATGCGGTCCGAATGCCGCCGCGCGCATCGCCCTGCGCGGTGATCTCGAGTTCACGGATCGTCACGCCGGGATTGGCCTCGGTGAAGGCGGCTTCAAGCACGTCCCACATTTCGCCATCCACGCCGCCCTGCCAGTTCAGGATCACGAGCTCGCCGCTCAGATCCTGCCCGAACGCCAGCGGCGCGGTGCCGGTCATCAATGCAAGGCTTGCAGCCGCAAGCACGAGGCGCCGTCCCACGGACGGGCCGTTAAAGATGGTGGTCATTGACTTCTCCTCCCTTGGATCAACCGCCATTTTTGGCTGGTTCGATCAAGTAAGTTGAAACGTTATCAACTTTCCGACGATCGTCAAGCACCCTGTGCGCACCACGAAAACACAGCCACGCGAGCGCCCTGCGACCCCTGTGTAGCGGCCCTTCGGCAGCTGTCCGATAGAGCTAGACCGCCCCCGTGGCGGGGAAGGCGGTGACGCTGCGCAACCTGAGCGCGTCCTGGCTGGGCGGACAGCCGAACTGGCGCCGGTATTCCCGGCTGAACTGGGATGGGCTGTCATAGCCGACGCGATAGCCGATGGAGGCCACGTCCTCCGGCTGGGCCGCCAGCATCAGGCGCGCCTCCTGCAGCCTGATCTGCTTTTGAAACTGGATCGGGCTCATGGCCGTGGCCGCATGGAAATTGCGGTAGAAGGCCGAGGCACTCATGCCGCAAATCTCGGCCACGTCTTCGACGCGAAAGGCGCGCGCATAGTGCTCGCGTATCCAGCGCACGGCCCGGGCAATGTGGCTGAGATTGCTGTCGGCCAGTCCGAGTTGCCGAACGGCGGCCCCCTGCTCTCCCGTAATCAGCAGCCAGAGGATTTCGCGCTTGATCAGCGGCGCGAGCACGGCAATGTCGCGTGGGGAATCGAGCAAGCGGAGCAGGCGCAGGACCGCGTCGAGCAACTGCGCTGACGCCGTGCAGACGGCCATGCTGCCAGGCGGACTGCCGCGACCGTCACGAAAATCGGCCGCGCCGGCCTGCAGCAGCAATTCGGCAATGCTGGCGGGGTGCAGCATGAGGCCGACGCCGAGGGCGGGACGATCGGGGCTTGCATCGATGAACTGACCGGTGACCGGCAGATCGAGCGACGACACCAGATATTCTCCGGCGCCATACTCATAGACCCGGTCGTTGAGCGCGAGGCGCTTCACGCCTTGCACGATCAGGGCCATGACCGAGCCGGACATCGAGGGCTCGAGCACCGAGACGTCCTGTCGGGCGATCAGCACCCCCTCGATTGGCGTTGTCATATCAGCGCTCGCATGGCGGCCGATCAGGATGCGCAGTTCTTCAAGGGGCATCGCTCACCTCGCTTGGGTCTGTCACGCTGATAGCACAGCCCATTGCCGCCATGCTTGATTTTCTCTGTTTTGGTAGGATTGTGCAAGAGCTTGATAGGATGGTCATAACCATGCGGACCGGGATGGTGGTTCATTGCCTCATCGGCTTGCGACAGCAGCCGCCCCGCAATGAGAAGGAACTCCGATGTCCATTGAGCATGGCTTTCACGCCACCATTACCGCCCATCCCGGCCAGGGCGGCGCCCTTGTCGATCTCCTGCTTTCAGCCCCGTCGCTGACCAATGACGACTGCCTCGTCTTCCTCGTCAGCCGCTCCGCCAGCAACCCGGATGTGGTGAGCGTCGCCGAAGGCTGGCGCAGCCAGCAATCCCATGGCCAGTTCTTTGCGAGCCCCGCGGCGCAGGCCTTCATTGCCCAGCTGGCCCCACTGGTCATGGCTGATTCCATCTACACCGACGCCGTTCCCACCGGCGGCAAGGCTGTCCTCGGCTAGTCCATCACGCCTCACCTCATCGCTGATCGCTCACGCCCCCGTCGAGGCGCTGGCCTCTGCACGCCCATTCAAGGAAAACACCATGTCCCTGCCTCGCCCTGCCCTCGACCCGGAATTGCGCGACAAGCTCGCCGCCTTCCCGCTCGGGGTCGATCTCGATTCCGAAATCCTGGCGCAGATGCGCCAGTACCTGGTGCCGGCCGAAACCTATCTCGAAGGCCGCGCCGTGGACCGGAAGGACTTTCAGGTGCCCTCGACCGACGGCGCCGCGCTGCCGGTCTCGGTGTTCAGGCCTGTCGCGCCCGTCGCCAATGCACCCTGCATCTACTGGCTGCATGGCGGCGGGATGGTGATGGGCGACCGCTTTGCCAATCTCGACATTCCGCTCGAATGGCTGGCCCAGCATGGCGCGGTGGTCGTCACCATCGACTATCGCCTGGCCCCCGAAGTCGGCGGCACCACGCTTGTCGAGGACTGCTACCAGGGCCTGCTGTGGATCGCCGCGCATGCCGGCGAACTCGGCATCGACCCCGGCCGCATCATCATTGCCGGCGCCAGTGCTGGTGGTGGCCTGGCGGCCGGGACGACCTTGCTGGCGCGGGACCGCAATGGTCCGGCCATCGCCGCGCAAATCCTCATTTGCCCGATGCTCGACCATCGCAATGCGACGGTATCCAGCCAGCAATATGCCGGGGACCCCGGCGTCTGGACGCGGGAGAAGAATATCTTCGCCTGGCAATCGGTGCTCGCTGGGCACGCGGGCGAGGTCCCGAGCAGCGTCTCTCCGGCCCTCGAGCGCAACCTGGCCGGCCTGCCGACCACCTATATCGACGCCGGCAGCGCCGAACTGTTCCGCGATGAGGACGTCGCCTATGCCAGCGGCATCTGGGCCGCGGGCGGCCAGGCCGAATTGCATGTCTGGGCCGGCGGCTTCCACGGCTTCGACGCCATGTTCCCCCAGGCCGACGTCTCCACCGCGGCCCGCTCGGCCCGCAGCGCCTGGCTGAGCCGCGTCCTCAACGCCATCGCCTGATCCCTCCTCCTCCACTTCGAACTCAAAGGAAACGCACCATGAAGACCGTTCTCATCACCGGCACCTCCTCAGGCTATGGCCTCGAAACCGCCCGCCACTTCCATGCCCAGGGCTGGAAGGTGATCGCGACCATGCGCCGTCCGCAGCCCGACCTGCTGCCGCAGTCCGATCGTCTCACCGTGCTGCCGCTCGATGTCACCGATCCCGACAGTATCGAGACGTGCCTGGCGGCGGCCGGCCCCATCGACGTGCTGGTCAACAATGCCGGCATCGGCATGGTCGGGGCCTTTGAGGCCTCGCCCATGGCGCAGGTTCGCCGGCTGTTCGAGACCAATACGCTTGCCGTGATGGCGATGACGCAGGCCGTCCTGCCGCTGATGCGGCAGCAGGGGAGCGGGGTGATCGTCAATGTCACGTCGAGCGTCGTCCTGGCGCCATCGCCCTTCGCCGCGGCCTATACCGCGACCAAGACCGCCATCGAAGGCTTTTCCCGGGCGCTGGCCAGGGAGCTGGTGGCCTTCGACATCGGCATCAAGCTCGTCGAGCCAGGCTATGCGCCGACCACCCGGTTTGGGGCCAATACCGAACTGCCGATCGAAGACCTGATACCCCCGGCCTATGCCGACTTCGCCCGGCCGATCTTTGAGGCCTTCGCCACCCCCTCCGTGACGACCCGCGAGATCGACGTGGCCGAAGCGGTCTGGCGGGCCGCCAATGACACATCCGGCCAGCAGCGCTTCCCCGCCGGTCCCGACGCCGTCGCCCTCTGGGAAGCATCGCGATGAGCACGCGCGCGATCCTGACCACGACCCTGCGCTGGCATCTGCACAAGGCGCGGCGGCTCTATCGCCTGGCCGTCGGGGCTCTGGCCCGCCCGGGTGAACCGACACCGCATGCCGGTGTCCGCTGGGGCTAGAACGAGACCGGGCCGGGACGCAGTCAGCGTCCCGGCCAATCGTATCAGCCGAGGCGGCCGCCCAGCTCATCCTCGATATGGATGCGGATGATCTCGTCGAAGCTGCTGTCGGCGGTAAAGCCCAGCGCCCGGGCGCGCCCGGCCTCGAAGGCCTGCGGCCAGCCGGCGACGATGCGGGCAATGGTTTCGTCGGGCTGGCGGCGGATCAGGGCCGTGGCCCGGGGGCCGGCAACCCGCTCCAGCGCCGCGATCTCATCGGCGACGGTGGCGGCAAGGCCGGGCATGGTGAGATTGCGCTGATGGCCGAGGAGGCCGGTAACCATACCCGCAGCGTGCAGCAGGAAACCCACAGCCGCGCGCGGGCTGGCAAACCAGTGCCGCACCGTATCGGCAACGGGCAGCAGCGCCTCCTGCCCCGCCAGGGGCTCGCGGATGATGCCGGAGAAAAAGCCGGACGCCGCCTTGTTGGGCTTGCCCGGCCGCACCACGATGGTGGGCAGGCGGATGCCGACGCCATCGACAAAGCCGCGCCGCGAATAATCGGCCAGCAGCAATTCGCAGATCGCCTTCTGGGTGCCGTAGCTGGTAAGTGGGGTATGCTCCTGCATATCCCCGATCACGGCGGGCAAGGGCTCGCCGAAGACGGCGATCGACGAGGTGAAGATCAGCCGCGGCCGGTAGGGTGCTGCCTGCCCGGCCAGGCGTATGGCCTCCAGCAGGTGCCGCGTCCCGTCGAGATTGATGCGATAGCCCTTCTCGAAATCGGCCTCGGCCTCGCCCGAGACGATGGCGGCGAGATGAAAGATCAGGTCGGGCCGGTCCTGCACCAGGCGCTCTGCCACCTCGGGTACCGAAAGATCCGCCGCGCTGGTCGTGATGGCAATGGTCGAAGCCGGCGCGCTGGGCGCGATCACATCGGCCAGGGCGAGGCCGGTGATGGCCTGCTCCCCGACACGGCCGCTTGCCAGCAGCGCTGCCACCAGCTTGCGCCCGACCATGCCGGCTGCGCCGATTACCAAGACCTTCATGTCATCCCCCGCGTGTTTTGCGCCAGCTTAGCGCGTTCACCGGAGTCGGGGACAAAAGAAAATCGGCGCCCTTCTGGACGCCGATTGTTCGCATAGCGGGTCGTGGCTATCCCGCCACGTCTGATCTCAGTTGAAGCGGTAGCGGACGGTGCCGCGCACTTCATGCACCCAGGCATGGTCGATACGGTAGGGGTAGGTGCTAGAGGTATTGGCAATCTGGTTGATGTAGAGGCCGCGATAGCCCACATCGGCAACCACCTGACCGAAGTCATAACCCACGCCGACCATGCCGGCCGCGGCGAAGCTGGTATTGCCGCCGCGCGTATCAGGCAACGCGGAACCGGTAGTGATCACGTCGTTGAAGGCGACACCGGCACCGGCACCGACATAGCCGAAAGCACCGCCGGCTGCACCGTAGCCGCCATCGCCGAAACCGAAGTCGTAATAGGCATTGGCCAACAGGACCGTGGAACGGAGGGACAGCTTATGTGGCCCCCGAGTCAGGGCCGGATTTGCCGAAGGCTGAATAGTCGCCTGCATTCCTTCGTTGGCCAGGTAATCCAGTGTCGCGTCGACTCGCAGCCCGGTGCCAGTTTCGTAGCCCAACCCCGCACCGACCGAGTAGCCGTAGCCCCAAGCGTCGATGGCGTGAACATTGCCTGTTGCTAGCGTGGTGTGGACAACTTCCTTGGCCCACATGCCGTTCAGGCTGGCGCTACCGCGCAGGTAGAACGAGCCCTGAACACCATAATCCACATCAGGGATTTCGATGATCGGGGGATATTCGGGGAAGTCGGCGGCGACTGCCGAGCCGGCAACGAGGGTGGCTCCTGCCACCATGATCGCTGCAATGAGTTTACGCATGTGAAACGTCCTTGGGTTGCCACGACACCAGTCGATTGCGCCCAATATCGGACAATTTTCTTAAAAGCCGCTTAACCTAAAGATTTAACCCTAACAATATTGGCACCGGCCAATGGTAGTTAACGCAAAGTAAACGCAGATCAGGCGACCTCGCGGATGGCCGCCTCGATCTGCGACACCACGGTGGTGACCAGCGAGGCATCGTCGGCCTCGCCCATGACGCGGATCACCGGCTCGGTGCCCGAAGCGCGCACCACCAGCCGGCCGCCCGTGCCCAGCATGGCCTGGCCATCGGCAATGGCCTGGATGACCAGCTTGTGCTCGAGCGGCTTGCCGGACTTGAACTTCACGCTGCGCAGCAACTGCGGCACCTTGGTAAAGCGCGCGCAGATCTCGGACACGCTGCGATCCTGCTGCTTGAGCACCGACAGCAGCTGCAGCGCCGCCACCAGGCCATCGCCCGTCGTGGTGAAATCGGACAGGATGATGTGGCCCGATTGCTCGCCGCCGACGTTGAAGCCCTTGGCGCGCATCGCCTCGAGCACATAGCGGTCGCCCACCTGGGTGCGCTCGAGTGTGAGGCCCAGCGAGGTCAGATAGCGCTCGAGGCCCAGATTGGACATGACGGTGGCGACAATGCCCCCGCCCATCAGCATCTGGCGCTCCAGCCAGCTCTGGGCGATCACGGCCATGAACTGGTCGCCATCGACCACTTCGCCCTTTTCGTCGATGATGATGACGCGGTCGGCATCGCCATCCAGCGCAATGCCGATATCGGCGCGCACTTCCTTGACCTTGGCCGACACGGCCTCGGGTGCGGTGGAGCCCACCTTGTCGTTGATATTGAAGCCATCGGGCTTGTCACCGATGGTGAAGACCTCGGCGCCCAGTTCCCACAGCGCGATCGGGGCGACCTTGTAGGCCGCGCCATTGGCGCAATCGAGCACCACGCGCAGGCCCGCCAGGTCCGCGCCCCGCGGCAGCGTGCGCTTGGCATATTCGATATAGCGGGTACGGGCTTCCTCGTCGCGATAGGCGCGACCGATGTCGCGGCCATGCGCCAACAGGCCCGTCATGTCGCTGTCCATCAGCCGCTCGATCTCTTTTTCGACATCGTCGCTGAGCTTGTAGCCATCGGGACGGAACAGCTTGATGCCGTTGTCGTCATAGGGATTGTGCGAGGCCGAGATCATGACGCCCAGATCGGCGCGCAGCGAACGCGTCAGCATGGCGACGGCGGGGGTGGGCATCGGCCCGAGCAGGTAGACATCCATGCCCACGGCGGTGAAGCCGGCCGTGAGGGCCTGCTCCAGCATATAGCCCGAGCGCCTCGTATCCTTGCCGATGACGACACGGTTGCGATGGTCGCCCCGCACGAATTTCTGCCCGGCAGCCATGCCGACGCGCAGTGCCAGTTCGGGGGTCAGCTTGTCGCCATTGGCGAGCCCGCGGATCCCGTCCGTGCCGAAATACTTGCGTACCATCTGTCTGTCCCCTCGCCCGGCCCGGCTCTGCCGGTCGCTTCGGATAATACCACTTTCGGGCGGAATAGCGGAAATTGCGCGCAGGAAAAAGGGCCGCCTTGCGGCGGCCCCATCAAATCTGCACCGGCTAGCTGCCCGGCTGTGGCTCAAGACCGCTTTCGGGCGGCGCATCGGGACGCTTCTTGCCCGCCTTGCCGGCCGACGGCACACCGCTCGCCTTGGGGGCGGCAGGACCGCTATCGTCCGGACGCACGGGCTGCTGCCCATCCATCAGGGCGCGCAGTTCATCGCCGGTCAGCGTCTCGTATTCCAGCAGGGCCTGGGCAATCGCCTCCCACTGGTCGTGGTGGGTGGTGAGGATTTCGCGGGCCGAAGCTTCGCCATCCTCGATCAGCTTGCGCACTTCCTGGTCGATGATGCGGGCCGTGTCATCCGACATATGCTGGCTCTGCGTCACCGAATGGCCCAGGAACACTTCTTGGTCGTTCGACTTGTAGCGCACGCGGCCGAGCTTCTCGCTCATGCCCCATTCCATGACCATCGAGCGGGCCAGGTTTGTGGCCATCTGGATGTCGCCCGAAGCGCCGCTCGTCACCTTTTCAGGGCCGAACTTGATGATCTCGGCCTCGCGGCCACCGAACAGCATGGTGAGGCGGGCCAGGGCCTTCTCGCGGCTGAACGAATAGCTGTCGCTTTCCGGCAGGGTCATCACCATGCCCAGGGCCCGGCCGCGCGGAATGATCGTCGCCTTGTGGATGGGGTCGATGCCCGCAACCTTGAGTGCGATGATGGCGTGACCGGCTTCGTGATAGGCGGTGAGCTTCTTTTCGTCCTGCGACATGGCCATGGTGCGGCGCTCGGCGCCCATCATGATCTTGTCCTTGGCGTCCTCGAACTCGGCATGGGTGACGAAGCGCTTGTTGCGCCGCGCCGCCATCAGGGCCGCCTCGTTGACGAGGTTCATCAGGTCAGCGCCGGAGAAGCCGGGCGTACCGCGGGCCAGCACCTTGAGGTCCACATCGGGAGCCAGCGGCACCTTGCGCACATGGACCTTGAGCACCTTCTCGCGGCCGGCAACATCGGGGTTCGGCACCACGACCTGGCGGTCGAAGCGGCCGGGACGCAGAAGCGCGGGATCCAGCACGTCGGGACGGTTGGTCGCGGCGATCAGGATGATGCCTTCATTGGCCTCGAAGCCATCCATCTCGACCAGCAGCTGGTTGAGCGTCTGTTCGCGCTCGTCATTGCCGCCACCGAGACCGGCGCCACGCTGGCGGCCGACGGCGTCGATTTCGTCGATGAAGATAATGCAGGGTGCGTTCTTCTTGGCCTGCTCGAACATGTCGCGGACGCGGGACGCGCCGACACCGACGAACATTTCAACGAAGTCCGAACCCGAAATGGTGAAGAAAGGCACATTGGCTTCGCCGGCGACCGAACGGGCCAGCAGCGTCTTACCGGTACCCGGAGGGCCAACCAGCAGCACGCCGCGCGGAATGCGGCCACCCAGGCGCTGGAACTTGCCCGGATCGCGCAGGAACTCGACGATTTCCTCAAGGTCCTGCTTGGCCTCGTCCACGCCGGCCACGTCCTCGAACGTCACCTTGCCGTGGCTTTCGGTCAAAAGCTTGGCGCGCGACTTGCCAAAGCCCATCGCGCCGCCGCGGCCCCCGCCCTGCATCTGGCGTATGAAGAAGAACCACACGCCGATGATGACGATGAAGGGGAGCCAGGAGGAGAGCAGGATCGACCAGAACGGGCTGGATTCCGGCGCCTGGGCGGTGATCGACACGCCCTTGTCCTCGAGCCGCGAAATCACGTCCGCGCCGGCAGGCAGCACGGTTTCGAACCGCGTGCCGTCGCGCAGGGTACCCGACACGATATCGTCGGTGATGGTGACGCTGGTCACGCTGCCGGCTTCCACATCGGTGACGAACTGGCTGTAGCTCTTATCGGCCACGGAAATCGAGCGGGTCGAAGACTGGAAGACCTGGAACAGGCCCATCAGCATAAAGAGAATGACCAGCCAGATGGCGAAGTTGCGGAAATTTCCGTTCATCAATCCTGTCCCGGAGAAGCGGCGCCAAGCAAGCGCGGCGCGTGAGCCGAATGTATGTCCGGCATTGGGGCGTTACAAGGGCCAGACCTGCGGCCCTTTGCGCGCTCCGTCCAGTCATATTGTCGCGATTGGGTTAATACGCCGTGGGGATCGGGAAGGTTCCGCGGAGGCGTGGAAGCGCTGGCTGGATCGCGGTTATGGAGAGGACAGACCAGGGATAAGGCGGGGGCGATGTTTCAGTCGACACCCTCCCCCTTGTGGGGAGGGATCAAGGGTGGGGCGATGTTTGGCCCCGATATCGGGGCTCCTACATCCGGTGGGTAGAGTTCAATCGATCAGCAACTGCACCTTGATGCGATCGTCGAACGACCAGCCGCCCAGGGACAGCACGCCACCGGCCGCGTCGCGGACGATGGGGGCGGTGCGGATGGCTTCGGCGGGGGCGGTGACCTTGAAGCCGAGGAATTCCTCGAGCCGATGGCGCGGCAGGTAGTCGGCGACGCTGGCGGTGAGACCCCCCTCTTCCGAGGCATTGACGATGCGGAAGCGCTCGTCCCAGACCAGCTCGCCATGCGGGGCCAGCTGCGCATCGGGCGGCAGCGCGCGGCCGGGCTCGCGGGCCACGGCAATGGCGCCATCCTTGAGGCGGACGACGCAACCGAGCACGGTCATGGACTTGGCCAGCGCACCCTCGGCAATCGCCTGGCGCAGGCGCTCGACCTGGCCCAGGGCGCGGGGCTTCTGCCGTCCGCCCACAATGTTGAGCGTGCGCCCCAGCAGGCGCGTCGAAATGGCGGGGCTGAGCCCAATGAACGGCGCCAGCTCGATGCGCGCGGCGCCAAAGCCATCGAGACGCACGATCTCGCTGAAACAGCCATCGGCGATCTGGGCGATGGCGGCATCGGCCTCGGCCATGCGCTCGGCAAAGACCGAGAGGGCGGCGCTGTCGAGACCGAGCGAGGCCAGCTGTGGCAGCACCTGGCGCCAGCGCACCCGCTCATAATGCGGATCTTTATTGGATGGGTCCTCGGCCGGGACCAACCCTGCCGCGTCGACGACGGCACGCAGGGCGGCCGGTTGGACGCCGAGCAGCGGGCGATGCACCGGCACGCCTTCGATCTCGGCCATGGCACTCATGCCCTTGAGGCCCTCGATGCCGCTGCCATGCGCCATGCGCATCAGCACCGTCTCGGCCTGGTCATGCCGGTGATGGGCGGTGAGCAGCACAGTCGCGCCATCCTCGGCCATGGCTGCCCCCATAAGACGATAGCGGGCGATGCGCGCGGCTTCCTGCACCCCGCTGGCCGGCTTGGCGCCGGCCCAGACGAGCCCCCGCGCCGGCAGGCCGAGCGCCTGCGCGGCCGCCAGCACACTTGCGACCTCCCCGGCCGCTTCGGGGCGCAGGCCGTGATCGACCGAATAGACGTGAAGGACCGGCGGATTGGCCAGGCTCGAGGCCCAGCGCTGCGCCAGCAGCATCAGCGCCAGGCTATCGGCGCCACCCGAGACGGCGAGCGCGATGGCGGGTTGCCCCGCCACCGCGGCAAACAGAGCCTGCAGCTCTGCCGGCGTCTCGAGCCCCGGCGTCATGCGGGCGGGCATTCGGCCCGGGACTTTTCCTCGCCCAGCCGGGTCAGGAAGGCCGGCGTCAACGTGGTGTAGCGCTTGTCGATCTCGGCAAAGGTGCGGCAGGCAGTCTCGCGCTCGCCGGCGCCCGACAGCGACATGCCCAGCTTGAGCAGCAGGTCCGGCGCCCGCGGATTGTCCGGCGCCTTCTGGAAGGCGGTCAGCAGCACTTCGGCCGCCTCGTCATAGGCCGACCGGTGGATCAGCGCATCGCCGAGCCAGTTGGCAGCGTCGGTTGCCTGCGGATTGTCCGGATAGAGCGCGATGAACTGGCTGAACTGATCCTCGGCAAAGGCATAGTCGCCCTTGACCAGGGCATCATAGCCCGCCGCGAACTGGGCATCGGCGTCGGCATTGCCGGTCGCGGCTGCGGCCGGGTCAAAGCTCAGGTTCAGCGGCTGGCCGGTGGCCAGATCCACCCCGCCCGTGGCGCCGGTGCCCACCAGCGGATCGCCGGATTCGCCGAGCGTATCGGCGGGCGCCGCGCTGCCATCGTCAAAGGTCGGGTCGAACTCGACCTCGCCGGGCAGCGGCTGCACGCCCTGCTCGGGAATATCGGTCATCGGCACGGCATCGGGCGCCACTTCGGGCGCAGCACCGGGGTCCTGCGGCAACGCCTCGGGCTGCGTCACGCCGCCCGGTTGGGTTGCCGCATCAGTTTTTCCCGGCGCACCGCCTTCGAGCGCCTGGAAGCGGAACTCATTGTCTTCGGCCATCCGGTTGACGATTTCCTGCAGCTGCGTGAGCTGGAAGGTCAGGCCCTCGATCTGCCCGTTGAGCAGGCGATTCTGCTCTTCGAGCTGCTGCAGGCGCACCATCAGCTGCGCGGTATCCTGCGCCTGGGCGACATGGATGCGCGGGGCCTGGGGGGCATTGGTGAAGGTCAGTCCACCCAGCTCGGCCGGTGGCAGGCTCGTCGACTGGGCCGACATGCTGGCGCCGGTAAACCCGAACGCGACCGCGACCGTGCACAGCGCCACCCGTCCCCTTCTTGCGATTGCCGATAACTTCAAACGACGCCTCCAAAATGCTGGACCCAAGTGACACCCAACATGGTGCCTGAGGCGCTGCCGATAAAGGGCAATTTTGGTCAAAAGAAAGCGCCCGGGCCAAATTGTGGCTCCGGGCGCTCTTGCCTCCAGTTTGCACTGGATCGGTGTGGGCCTCGCCCCGTGGGGAAGAGCCGCTTTTCTTGGCTACTGGACGACCGTGACCGCGCGGCGGTTCTGGCTCCAGCAGGAAATGTCGTTGCAGATCGCCACCGGGCGTTCCTTGCCGAAGGACTGCGACGTGATGCGCTGCTGGTTGACACCGCGCGACACGAGGTAGTTCACCACCACCGAGGCGCGGCGGGCGCCCAGGGCGATATTGTATTCGCGGGTGCCGCGCTCATCGGCATGGCCTTCGATCATGATGCGGTAGTTCTGGTACTGGTTGAGCCAGGCCGCCTGCTTGTCGAGCGTGGCAGAAGCCTCGGCGGTCAGCGAGCTAGAATCGGTTTCGAAGAAGACGCGATCGCCGACCGACACCAGGAATTCCTGCTGGCTGCCCGGTGCGCCGCCGCCCGGCCCCAGATTGCCGACACCGGTCGGCATGGTATTGGGCGTGCGCGAACAGGCCGCGATGACCACGACGAAAAGCAGCATTGCGGCAGCACGCAATGCGGTGTTGAGGGGTGCGGTGATGACCACGGAAAGCTCCTGAAAGGCGAAAATCTTAAGCACGGCATTTACCGCGCTTAGTCTTAAGGCCGGGTTTGCCGACGTGGTTAATCTTTGCCTATCGCGGCGCGAATGTGGCAGGAATCCTGGCTTTTCTGTGATGATGCATATCCGTCACAGGCGTGGCGAGGGATCACGTTAAGGTTAAGTGGGGGGCACTCTTTGGGCAGCGGGCAGGCACACCCGGAATGCCACGATCACCGCTTCGGCTCCGATGTTGTCCGGCGTAGGCCGCTTGCCGACGCTACCGCTTCATTTGACAGCGCTTGGGAGCCAATTGGCGCAGGTTGCGGTCAGGCAGCCTAGGATCGCAGGTTGCAGGGCCATCTGGCGGAAAGACCCTTCGCAGTTCAACCCCCCACTCTTCCGCTGATCGCGTTGGCGCTTGCACGAAGGACTACAGGCTCGGGCACCAAGCTCCGCGTGGTGTCCTTCAGTAAAGCGAGTTGATCCGGTGCAAGGTCGCCCAGGACTGATGCGAGGCGGGGAGAGAGGACACCGACCTGCCAATAGTGGTCGAAATCGCGAAAGGTACGCGACACGGAAATCTGACGTTGCCGGATATTCTCGAGGCCCGCGGCCGTCCATAGGCGATGCATTTCGTCGGCATTGCCAGCCTCGGGATGTGGTGGACTTGGCGTCTCGAAGTCCATCGCCAGCATTGCGCGATGCATCGCCTCATAAGGAAAGCCGCCCCCTTCGAGATCCCAGGTATAGGCGGCAACGAAGCCTCCGGGGCGGACTATGCGGGCCATCTCGCTCACGCCGCGCAGTGGTTCCGGCATGAAGTGCAGAACAAGCGCGGCGATAGCTACGTCGACAGAGTTATCGGGGAGATCGATCTGCATCGCATCGCCTGTCTTGAACGTAGCCGCAGGCCCGAGTCCGCGACCGCGAGCGAAGTTCAGCTGTCCTTCCGAAGGATCGATGCCCAGCAGCGAAAGGGGAGCGCAGCGTTCAACTACGAGGCCAGAAAAAGCACCGCTGCCACACCCGACGTCCAGCCACGCCAGTCCGGGGGGCGGTTTCAGCCAGTCCAGAAAGTCAGCGCCGGCATTCCTGCTCCATTCGCCCATCAGAAGTTCGTAACTGGCGCCATCGCCAAATCTGATCTGCGCGCCCACCATGACAACCTCCCGCCGGCATTGGCCGACAGGAAGTGTAGCCCAGCAATGCCGACCGCGGGAGAGCTGTGCGTGCTCCCGTGCCGCTATCTGGAGGCCGACTTGCCTGTTGCCCAGGTCGACAGGCCGAGCGCAAGGGCAACGAATGCTGTGGCAGCCGCGAAGACAAGTTGAAGGCCGAACCCGCCGCCATGATCCGTGGTGCCCGAGCCAAGGGCGAACAGCGCTCCCATGGCCGAGGCGCCGGTAATCAGTCCCGAATTCCTGCCGAGAGCCAGCAAAGCCGAAGTCACGCCACGCTGGTCCTTTTCCGCGCCAGCCATGAGCGCGGTATTGTTGGCAGTCTGGAACAGGGCATAGCCCGAAGTGATGAGGATCAAGCTGAGAACATATCCGGCCAGCCCGACCTGGCCTGGAAGGATCATCATGGCAACGGTGCCGGCGAGAAGCGCGAACAGCCCGACATGGCTGGCAACAGTCGAGCCGTTGCGATCGACCATCCGCCCGGCCGGAAGACCGACGATGGCGGAAACCGTGGGCCCTACCGTCATCACAAGACCGGTGGTCACGGTATCCAGTCCGAGCACGCCGGTGAGGTAGAAGGGCCCCACCACGAGAGTCGTCATGACGATCGCCGAGACGAGGCCGATCGAAAGCAGCCCGGCGGCGATGACTGGCCGCTTCAGAACGTCAAGCTGCACCAGGGGCGCTGAGGCCCGACGCTCGATGGAAACGAAAGCTCCCGCACCCAGCAAGGCAACGCCGGCGAGGATTGCATTGACGAAGGTGAAGGGGCTTAGCGTGGTCGCCAGCGCGAAGGCTGCAACGGTCAGCATGAGAGTGAATGCGCCGGGCAGGTCGAAGGTCGGCCGGCGATTGCCGGACGGGGCGGCAGGCAGTTGCGTGCTCACAAAGAGCGCGGCGACCAATCCGGCACCCGCCATCAGCACGAAGATCGAGGGCCAGCCGAACGCATTGATCAACAGCCCACCCAGCGAAGGACCGGCCGCCGTGCCGATTGCGGAAACGGTGCCGAGCAGTCCCATTGCAGTGCCCGAGCGCTCCGCCGGAATCGCGTCGCCGACCGCCGCGACGGTGAGCGACATCATCATCGCGGCACCGGCTCCCTGAACGGCTCTGGCCAAAACGACCACCCAGATGGTGGGCGCAACCATGGCGGCCATTGATGCAACCGAGAAGATGCCGATGCCGGCGAGGAGAAGCGGCTTGCGGCCGAGCAGGTCGCCCAGTCGGCCGGCCGTGACCAGGGTCGAGGTGACGACTACCAGATAGGCGATGACGACCCACTGCGCCTGCTGATTGGTCGCATTGAAGGCGACCTGCAGGCTGGGAAGGGCAATATTGGCGACGCTGATGCCCAGCGACGGCAGCAGCATCGCCAGCGACAGCGAGGCGAGGCTTCTGGCCTCTTGTTTGGAGGAGGAACGCATCATCGAGCTAGCGCGAGACCGGCGCTGGCGCCTTGACGAGCACACCGACCAGGCGCCGGTCGAGCGGGAACGAAATCAGCGCCGTGAGGACAAAGCCGAAGAGAGTTGGGGCATAACGAGCTGGCATTTGCAGATTCCTGAAAGTGGATGCCAACGAGATACGCCTGCCGCAGCTATTGCGGAACGCGCAGCGTTCGCATCATATTCGTGCACCAGACGCCATATCCGAGGAAGCTGATGCCCGACTTCAACCTGCTGGTAACGCTGGACGTCCTGCTTGCCGAGGGCAGTGTTGCAGGCGCAGCTAGGCGGCTGCGGCTGAGCCCATCCGCGATGAGCCGGGCCTTGGCGAGACTGCGCGAGGTGACCGGGGATCCTCTGCTGGTCCGCGCTGGCCGCAGCCTGGTTCCAACGCCGAGGGCGCTGGAACTTCGTGCCCAGGTCGGCGCAGTAGTGGATGGGGCGCGAGCGATCCTGCGTCCCGCCGAGAAGCTCGACCTCACCAGGCTGGAGCGTCGCTTCGTCGCGCGTACGAGCGAGGGCTTCGTCGAGACCTTCGGCCCGCGTCTCATCGCCCTGATGCGTGACGAGGCACCGGGAGTAACCCTGCAGTTCGTGGCCAAGCCCGACAAGGAAAGCGCCCCCCTTCGCGAGGGAGAAGTCGACATCGAAACCGGCGTGATCGACGCGACCACGGCGCCAGAGATGCGCGCCTTGCCCCTGTTCGAGGACCGGTGGGTCGGCGTGGTGCGGGATGGGCACCCCGCCTTGGGTGCCCTGGACTCACTGAAGGGCTACGGGGCAGCCGAACACGTGCAGATTCTTCGCAGAGGCCTGCACAGCTCCGAGGTCGAAGAGGCAGCTCTGGCGGCTGGGGCCCGGCGGCGCATCGGCGTTGTCGTCAATGGCTTTGCGGCCGCCATTAGCCTATGCCGCGATACCGACCTCGTCGCCACTGTGCCGGAGCGGCACACCGAGGGACTGCGTCGCGGGGTCAGTACCTTCGCGCTACCCTTCGAGATCGCCGGGTTCACCATTTCCCTGCTGTGGCACCCACGAATGGACGGGGATCTGGCCCATAGGTGGCTGCGCTCATGCCTGCGCAGCGTATGTTCTCCTGGCAAGACCCGCTGACATCTGCGTCTCGCGATCCGCCGATACATGGCGTCCTGTGCACGAATAAGGTGCAAACGGTGCGCGTTCCGCACGGCCGGAGTGTGTCTTAGGAAGGTGGTGTTCACTTCACCACCTACCCATGAGGGCTCTAGATGACTACGATCACTACGACGGCCCCCGCCGTCGACAACTTCCACCGAAACGCAACGACTTCAGACCGGCGCCCGACTGACGGTGCTGCCGAGCGCCACAAGGACTCTCAGCTTCTTGGCCGCCTCACCGGCCTATTCTTCCTCATCACCTACGCCACATCCATTCCGCCGGTCCTGACACTCTATGTTCCGGCGCTGAGCGATCCGGCCTTCGTCCTTGGTGGGCCATTCAACGCCGGCGTGACGTGGGGCGTCATCCTCGAGCTCCTGCTCATCGCCGCCAACATCGCCTCGGCCCTCACGCTCTATCCGGTGCTCAGGCGGCGCTTTCCCGTGCTGAGCCTCGGCTTCGTCACCGCGCGTGTCATGGAGAGCGCGTTCATTGCGATTGGCATCATCTCGGTTCTCGCCCTTGTCACTTTGCGGGCGACCGCCGGCGACGCCGACCCAGCCGCGCTAGCCGTGGTTGGACAGGCTCTGGTCGCCGTCCATGACTGGACGTTCAAGATGGGGCCCGGTGTCGTGGTCGGCGTCGGCAATGGCCTGATCCTCGGGTACATGATGTGGAAGACCCGGCTGCTGCCGCGCTTCCTCTCGATACTCGGTCTCATCGGTGGCCCGGCCCTCCTCCTCGGCAGCTGTGGCGTGTTGTTCGGCCACTTCGAGTTCGGCTCGACCATCCACAGCCTATCCGTTGCCCCCGAGTTCTTCTGGGAACTGCTGCTTGGCATCTGGCTGCTGGTGCGTGGCTTCAATCCCGCGGCCTTTGCTGCACTGGACACCGATCAGTCGTGAGGTCGGCCGAACCGACATCCAACCTCCGACGGCCAGCGATGTCGCGTCTCGTCGTAGCGGGACATCGCCGATCTCACGACTGGAGAGGGAGGGCCCGGGCCTTCCCTCTCGTTTGCCTGCCACTTGCTTCGGCACCCGGCCAGGCCCAGAAATGGCGGAGACATGGCCTTGCCACTCGTTACCACCAAACTGAACTTGCCCCTCCTGCGACCCCGTGTCGTGGCGCGACCGCGGCTTCGCGCGCTGCTCGACCGCTGCCTTGAGACCAGGCTCACCCTGATCTCGGCGCCGGCGGGCTTTGGCAAGACGACGTTGCTCGCCGATTGGTTGGCCAACTCGGCGCCGCCAGGTCTGGCGGTCGCCTGGCTCTCGCTCGATGAAAGCGACAGCGAGCCCTCTGCGTTCTGGCCCCACGTCGTCGCCGCACTGCAGGCGGCCTCTGCCAGGGCTGGCGCGGCGTTTCCCGATCTGCCCTCGGCGATGCAACCGGACCAGGGCTTCGTGGCGATCCTCCTCAACCAGCTCACCACTGGTGAGATACCCCTCGTCCTGATCCTGGACGACCTCCACCTGATCGACAGGCGGGACATCCACGAGCAGCTCGGATTCTTCATCGATCACCTGCCGCCCCACGTCCATGTCATCATCGGCACGCGGGCCGACCCCGGCCTGCCCCTCGCCCGGCTCAGGGTGCGCGGCGACCTGGTCGAGATACGCTCGGCCGATCTGCGCTTCACCGCCGAGGAGGCTGCGGCATACCTCAACGATGTCATGCACCTCGGCCTTTCCCCCGCCGACGCGGCGACGCTGGACCGGAAGACCGAAGGCTGGATTGCGGCGCTACAGCTTGCTGTGCTCTCCCTTGAAGGCCGTGACGACGCGGCGGCGTTCATCGAGGATTTTGCCGGCAGCGGACGCTACGTCTTCGACTACCTCATTGATGAGGTACTCGCGCGTCTCCCCGACGATCTTCACGACTTCCTCCTGACGACATCGGTCCTGCGCCGCATGAGTGCGCCCCTCTGCGACGCCGTCACGGACGAGCCGGGCAGCAGCCGGAACATGCTCGACCGTCTCGAGCGCCAGAACCTCTTCCTGGTTCCGCTCGACGCCCACCGACAGTGGTTTCGCTACCACCACCTGTTCGCCGATGTCCTGCGCACCCACCTCACCGACACGCAGACCGAGGCGTTCCCCGCACTCCATCGCCGGGCTAGTGAATGGTACGAATCCCACGGCGAGCGGGCCGAGGCGATCCATCATGCCCTCGAAGCGCGGGACTACGAGTGGGCAGCCGAGCTGATCGAGCGCGCGATCCCCCAGATCCGCAAACACCGCCAGGAGGCGCTTTTCCGAGCCTGGATGCAGCCGATACCCGACGCCATCGTCAAGAAGCGCCCGGTCCTCGGCGTTGCCTATGCCGGTGTGTTGGTGTCGCTCGGTGCCTTCGACGGCATTGAGGACCGCCTCCGCACGGCCGAAGCCGAGATCGTGAACCTCGCGGATCCGAACCCCTTGCTCGCCCACGTCGAACTCTACCGGACAGCCCTCGCGCAGGTGCAGGGCGATGTCGTGGCAGCCGCCGAGCATGCTCATCGGGTGCTGGACCTTGCCCCGAAAAGTGACCATCTGACCCGGGCCGGCGCTGCGGGCTTCCTCGGGATCGTATCGTGGACCAAAGGCGACCTCAACGACGCCGCGCGCTTCTGGACCGAGTGCCGGGACCGCATGCGCGAAGAGGGGCACGTCGCCGACGTCCAGGGCACCACGATCGCCCTCGCCGACATAAGGAATACCCAAGGCCTGCTGACCGAAGCAATGCAGCTGTGCGAGGCGGCCCTCTCCCTCGCCACCGACAACGGCCGCCCGATGGCGCGCGGCGCTGCCGACACCCACGCCAGTCTCGCCTTTCTCCACCTTGAGCGCAACGAACTCACCAGCGCCCGCGAGCACCTGGACCGCTGCCGCGAGCTCGGCGAGGTCTGGGGCCTGCCCCAATTCCCCTACCGCTCCCGGGTCGCCCAGGCGCGTCTCGACCTGGCCGTGGGAAGGGCGGCCGAGGCCCTCGAACATCTGCGCGAAGCCGAGCGCCGCTATGTCAGCGACTTCTTCCCCAACGTGCGGCCCGTGCCGGCGCTCATTGCCAATGTCCACATCCGGCTGGGCCAGCTCGATGCGGCCGAGCGCTGGGTGAAGGAAGCTGCAATCGGCGCCGACGATCCACCGGCCTACCCGCGCGAGTTCGAACACGTTACCCTTACCCGCCTGCTCGTCGCGCACGGCGACAGCCACTCGCTCGACACCGCGCTGCGCCTCATCGACCGTCTGGCCCATGCGGCGTCGGAAGGTGGGCGCGGGCGGAGCCTCGTTGACCTCCACATCCTCGCAGCACTCGCGCACCGCGCTCGCCATGAGCTCCCCGCTGCCATCGAGGCGCTGCGCCGGGCGATCGCGCTGGCCGAGCCCGAGAGCCTCCGCCGCCCCTTCCTCGACGAAGGCGACGCCCTTGCCCCACTGTTCAAGTTGCTGAGCAAGCGCGAGGTCACATCGGTCTTCGCCCGCAGCATCGTCTCGGCAGGCGCGGCAGTTGCCGAACCCGCCCCACCCCTTCACCACGATCTCATTGAGCCTCTCAGCGACCGCGAGAGAGACGTCCTCCGCCTGCTGCGCTCCGATCTCAGCGGCCCCGAGATCGCCGACGAGCTCGCGGTTTCACTCAACACCCTGCGCACCCACACCAAGAACATCTTTGAAAAGCTGGGCGTGAACAGCCGTCGGGCCGCGGTGCGCCGCGCCGAAGAAATGCAGCTCTTCGCCCGGGACGCCCGCGACTAGCGGCAGAAAAAGCAAAAATCACCATGTCTGCTCACCACATCTGGTGAGCCGGGCTCACCATGTCCTCCGACATAGTCCTCCTCAGCGAACCCGGTTCGCGCCAGCACGAACGCTGAGGAGCACCATGACCACGCGCAATCCGCACCCCGAGCATGCCGGGACCTATGACATCCGCCTGCGCGGCCAGCTCGACCATCACTGGGCCGAACGGCTCGGCGTCCCCGAACTGATCCACGAACCGGCCGGCACCACGCTTCTTCGCGGCGTAGCCGCCGATCAGGCGGCGCTGCACGGCCTGCTTCAGCGCATCCGCGATCTCGGAGTGTCTCTGATCTCCGTGACTCCTGTCCCGCCCCCCACGAGCAATTGACCAATCGACTTGAGGAGACCGCCATGACCACGACCGCCAACCGCCTGCTCACCTCCGACACGCTCATCCGCAGTACCGGGCCCTTTGCCATCCTTGCCGGCCTGATCTACGCCGGCATCCAGCCGATCCATCCGCCCGACTTTCTCGCCTCGGTCACGGCTCCGAGCTGGACAATCTTCATGTCGCTCAAGCTCGCGATGTGCCTGTTCTTTATCATTGCCATCACCGGCCTCTATGTCCGGCAGGTCGGAAGGTCAGGCTGGACGGCCCTCGCAGGCTTCGTCCTGTTCGGGCTCGCCTGGTGGCTGCAGACCGGATTCATCTTCGCCGAGCTGTTCATCCTGCCGCCGCTTGCCACGGTCGCCCCGCAGTTCATCGACAGCTTCCTCGGCATCGTGAACCAGCACCCGGGCACGATGGACATTGGCCCCATCGTGCCGACCTACAGCGTTCTGGGCGTGCTCTATCTGCTGGGAGGCATCCTGCTCGGCATCGGCACCCTCCGCGCCGGCGTCCTGCCGCGGGGACCCTCGGCCCTGCTGGCCGTCGCCGCGCTGGTAACGCCCGCCGCCGCCCTCTTGCCGCACGAGTTCCAGCGCTACGCCGCGATCCCGGTCGGCCTTGCCTTCATCTGGCTCGGCTTCGCCCTCTGGTTCCCGCGCAAGGCCTCCGCCAACGTCGCCGGCGACCTCAGCCAGGCCGTCACCGGCTAGGCCTATCTGGCGAGCGGCCCGACCGCCGCTCGCCTTTCCTCCATCAGGAGATCGCCATGCCTCCCGTTTCAACCTTGCCGTCGCGGCGGCGCTGCCTTGGTCGCGGCGCCGACATCGCTCTGGACTCGATGGCACCATTCCAGCAGGATCGCCGCATGACCCTGCATCGCTTTGTTCCCACCAATTATTACAACGTCATCGGCACATTTCCGCCAGCGCTAACCATTGCCAATGGCGACAGCGTCATTACGCAAACCATTGATGCCCGCGGGTTCGATGCCGAGGGCGTACAGCGCAAGCACGGCCCAAACCCGATGAACGGCCCGATCCATGTCGAAGGCGCCGAACCCGGCGATGCACTCCGGGTGGAGATCATCGACATGACGCCGACCCGCGACACCGGCTGGACTGGCAATGTCGTGTCTGCCGGTGTGGTCGATCCGGAAACGGTGCGGGCGCTGCCACCGCGGGCGACAACGACCTGGACCATCGATCGTGAGGCGCTGACCGTTCGCCTTGCAGAGCCGGTCAAAGGTCTCGAGAACTTTGTTTTGCCCTTGGCGCCGATGATCGGTTGCTTCGGCGTTGCGCCAAAACTGGGCCAGGCCATCTCTACGGCGACCAGCGCCGAATTTGGCGGCAATATGGACTATCGCCTGTTTGGGCCGGGGACCACGGTCTGGCTCCCAGTCGCCGCGCCCGGCGCGCTGTTCTTCCTTGGCGATTGTCATGCAACCCAGGGCGACGGTGAGATTGTCGGCACTGGCATAGAGACGACGTTCGAAGTCACCATTCGGCTGTCGGTCGAAAAGCGCAGCCCCATCGTCTGGCCACGTGGGGAAACAGAAACGGACATCTTTACTATTGGCAATGCTCGCCCGCTCGACCAAGCGCTGCAGCACGCCACGACCGAAATGCTGGCCTGGCTGGCCAGCGACTTTGGCCTCGATACCATTGCCGCAAGCCACCTGCTCGGCCAAGTGGTGCGATATGACGTCGGCAACGTCTATGACCCCGCCTATACCATGGCTTGCCGGCTCGAAAAGAAGTGGCTCACCCGGACGCCTTGATGGGTCTCGTTCGCTGCTATGATAACCCCGTCCGCCTTCCCGGGTGAGTTCTCAGGCAACTAGAATTGGCGCCCGGGGCAAATGACCAAACGGACTGGAAACCCGCCGATCGGCAACGCGCCCCATGCCGGACACTCAGGTTGCGTGCATAGCTTCTCGAAGGCAGCCGGTATTGGCCTGCTCCAAGGTTGCCCCGCAAACCATGCCAGGTTGCCGGTCCCTCGCGGGACTATCATTGTGCGCTACTTCTTCTTGCGCATGGCGGCGTTGAGCATCTCGCCCAAGGAACCGGTACTGCCGGGGGCTAACTGAGCTGGGCGCTGGTTGGCCCGGACGGGTGGGTCGCGGGGGCGTTCACGCGGGGCGGTGTTGTCGCTTTCCTTGCGCATAGTGAGGCCGATACGCTTGCGCGGCACGTCGACTTCCACCACCCGGACCTGCACCACGTCGCCCGCCTTGACGACCTCGTGGGGATCCTTGACGAATTTGTCGGCCAGCTGGGAAACGTGCACCAGCCCGTCTTGATGCACGCCGATATCGACGAAGGCACCAAAGGCCGCGACGTTGGTGACGGTGCCTTCCAGCATCATGCCGGGCACAAGGTGTTTGATATCGTCGACGCCCTCGGCAAATGTCGCGGTCTTGAAGGCGGGGCGGGGGTCGCGGCCGGGCTTTTCCAGTTCCGCGAGGATGTCGCGCACGGTCGGCAGGCCGAAGCGGTCATCGACGAAGCTTTTTGGATCGAGGCCGGACAGGGCCGATTTGTCCCCCATGATGGTGCGGAGGTCACGGCCGCAGGCGGCGACGATCCGGCGGGCCACGCCATAGGCCTCGGGGTGCACCGACGACGCATCGAGCGGCTCGGCGCCGTCGGTGATGCGCAGGAAGCCGGCGCTCTGTTCGAAGGTGCGCTGGCCGAGGCGCGGCACGTCGAGCAGTGCCTTGCGGGAGCGGAATGGGCCATTGGCGTCGCGGTACGTGACAATGGCTTCGGCGACGGAGGGGCCAAGGCCGGAGACACGTGCCAAGAGCGGGGCCGAAGCGGTGTTGAGGTCCACGCCCACGGCGTTCACGGCGTCTTCGACCACAGCGTCGAGCGAGCGGTCGAGGCGGTATTGGTCGAGGTCGTGCTGATACTGGCCAACGCCGATCGCCCTGGGCTCGATCTTGACCAGTTCGGCCAGAGGATCCTGCAAACGGCGGGCGATGGAGACAGCCCCGCGCAGCGACACGTCGAGATTGGGAAACTCGGCCGCGGCCAGCGCAGACGCGGAATAGACCGAGGCGCCGGCCTCGGAGACGATGACCTTGGTCGGCTTGGGCGCGGGCAGGCGCTCGATGAGGTCGGCGACCAGCTTTTCGGTTTCGCGGCTGCCGGTCCCATTGCCGATGGCGATGAGTTGCACGCCGTGCTTTTTGATCAACGCCTGAATGGCGGCCTGTGAGCCCATCACGTCGTTGCGCGGCTGGAAGGGGTAGATGGTCTCGGTATCGAGCACTTTGCCGGTGGCGTCGATGACCGCGACCTTGACGCCGGTGCGGATGCCGGGATCGAGCCCCATCGTGGCGCGGGCGCCAGCGGGGGCGGCCAGCAGCAGGTCCCTGAGATTGCGGGCGAAGACGCCGATGGCCTCGACCTCGGCGCGCTCCCGCAGTTCCACCATCAGGTCGATGGAGAGCGTGATGCGCAGGCGCGTCCGCCATGCCCAGCCAGCCACTTCGCGGAGCCATCTGTCGCCCGCGCCGTTGCCCTGCTGCGCATTGAGTGCGGCAGCGACGAAGCGCTCGGCGGGTTTGATCGGATCGGTGACGTCCGCATCCACCTCGATATCGAGGCCGAGGAAACCCTCGTCACGGCCGCGCATCATGGCGAGGGCGCGGTGGCCGGCGACCTTGTTCCAGCGTTCGGAATGGGCGAAGTAGTCGGAGAATTTGGCGCCCGCGTCTTCCTTGCCCTTCAGCACCTTGGCGCTGAGCATGGCCTTGTCGCGCATATAGGTGCGGAGTTGGCCAAGCAGGGCTGCGTTTTCCGATAGACCCTCGACGACGATGTCGCGCGCGCCTTCGAGCGCTTCCTTGCTGCCGAGCACTTCTTCAGTGATGTAGCCTTCGGCCAGCAGCACGGGATCGGCGCCGCGATTGGCAAGGATGGCGTCGGCCAGTGGACCCAGACCGCGCTCGCGGGCGATTTCGGCCTTGGTGCGGCGTTTGGGCTTGAACGGCAGATAGAGGTCTTCAAGCTCGGCCTTGGTGGCGGCGGCGATGATTGTGGCGGTCAGCGCGCTGGTGAGCTTGCCCTGCTCCTCGATGGACTTGAGGATCGCAGCGCGGCGGGATTCCAGCTCGCGCAGATAGGTCAGCCGCTCGGCCAGTAGCCGCAACTGCGTATCATCCAGCCCGCCGGTTGCTTCCTTGCGGTAGCGCGCGATGAACGGCACCGTTGCCCCGCCATCGAGCAGTTCCACGGCGGCACGCACCTGATCGGGGCGGGCGGAGACTTCGGTGGCGATCTGAGTGGCAATGCGGGTGTCTAGTTGGGACATGAAGCTACTTCTTGGTTCGGCTGGCGCGACCATAGTCGCCTGGAGCCAAAGGTCACACCCAGCCCGGGACGATTTCCTCAGTTGAGAGGCAAAGACGACGCGTCCGCGCAAACACTCAGACGTCTCCTCGTTCGGGACCGCACTGGGCCCGAAGCTGGCATTGAGGCTCCCAATGTCGCGTCACGCGTTTGTCGATGGCAGTTTAGGCTCGGCAAACCCGGTCGGTAATGCTGGGGCAGCAGATCTGCCTGCGTTACATCCGTCTCAAGACGTCAACAGACCAGACCAGCTGGCAACTGGCGGCGGGCGGCGGGCGGCGGCATCGAACCCCCTAGCCATGGCAGCCGTTGGGCAGACCTAGTCGCTTCCCACAAAGCTGACATCGCGCGCGCAGCTGTCGATCCATCTTGATAAAGCTGTTGCCCCGTTCAGTTGGCGCCGACCTTTCGCGAGCTTTATCTATGAGAGACAATTGACTGCAGTCATTGCCCCTGATTGCATGCAAATGCGAGTTGCACGCTCGACGTTAAAGATCGAGGCACTCTCGCGGGCCGCCACGGGCCGGCGGTTGAAAAAGGGCCCTAGGGAGGACAACATGAAGCACTTTGTCGTTATGACGGGTCTTACCGTTCTGTTGACGTCGACCGCCCTGGCTGAGACCTCGGCCAAGCGCATCGCGCTATCCAATAATTATGCCGGCAATTCGTGGCGCCAAGCCATGTTACAGAGCTGGGAGACGATCACCAAACCGGCTGTTGAGGCAGGCATCGTAGCCGCTGCAGATGCTTTCACCACCGCCGAAAATCAGGCCACCGAGCAGGCTGCCCAGATCCAGAACATGATCCTGGAGGGCTATGACGCGATTGTGGTCAATGCCGCCTCGCCCACCGCTCTCAATGGCGCAGTCAAGGAAGCCTGCGACGCCGGCATTACCGTCGTGTCGTTCGACGGCATCGTCACCGAACCCTGCGCCTGGCGCATCGCGGTGGACTTCAAGCAGATGGGCAAGGACCAGCTGACCTATCTGGCCGAAAAGCTTCCTGAGGGCGGCAAGCTGCTGGAAATCCGCGGCCTTGCCGGCGTCTTCGTCGATGACGAGATTTCCGCCGGCATCCATGAAGGCGTCGCCGAAAATCCGCAGTTCGAGATCGTCGGATCGGTGCATGGCGACTGGGCGCAGGACGTGGCGCAGAAGGCCGTTGCCGGCATCCTGCCGAGCCTGCCTGAAGATATTGTAGGCGTGGTCACCCAGGGTGGCGACGGTTATGGTGCCGCCCAGGCATTTGCCGCGGCGGGTCGCGAGATGCCGCTCATCATCATGGGCAACCGTCAGGACGAACTGGCCTGGTGGAAGGAACAGAAGGACGCCAATGGCTACGAGACCATGTCCGTTTCCATCGCACCGGGCGTCTCCACGCTTGCCTTCTGGGTGGCACAGCAGATTCTGGACGGCCAGGACGTGCCCAAGGAACTTGTCGTGCCCTTCCTCCGGATCGATCAGGATGGCCTCGAGGCGAGCCTCGAAACCACTCCTGCCGGCGGCGTGGCCAATGTGGAATACAGCCTTGAGGACGCCCAGGCAGTCATTGCTGCAGCCAAGTAGGGCTATCAATCCACAAGATCATGACGATCCAGAAAGACAACCCGGTCTTGACCGTGGACGGCGCCAGCAAGAGCTTTGGCGCCGTCCGTGCCCTCAATGGGCTGAGCTTTGTACTTGCTGCTGGCGAATGCGTTGGCCTTGTCGGGCATAACGGCGCAGGCAAATCCACGCTCGTGGGCATCATGAATGGGGGCACCCGCCCAGATACAGGGACGATCCGTATCGAGGGGAACGAAGGGACCGGACGCTATTCCGTCGCGGTGGCGCGAAAGCACGGTGTGCGCTGCGTTTTCCAGGAACTGTCGCTCTGCCCGAACCTGACTGTCACCGAGAATGCCCGCATTGCGCATGCCTCCATCCGCGGCTTCGCCTGGCGCCGCCGCGCCGAACGCGTGGTTCGCAGCAAGCTGGACGAGATCTTCCCCGATCATGGCATCGATTGCGGCCAGTCCGTGGGCATGCTGGGCATCGCCCAGCGCCAGATGGTGGAAATCGCCATGGCGTTTTCCGAGAGCGATGGCCCGGCGCGCATCGTGATCCTCGATGAGCCGACATCCTCGCTCGACGCCAGTATTGCGCGCCAGATGCTCGCCTATATCCGCAAATTCGTGGCCGCGGGGGGCTCGGTCGTCCTCATCTCCCATATCCTGAACGAAATCCTGACCACCGCCGACCGCATCGTCGTGATGAAGGACGGCAGCGTGGTGGCCAATGGACCATCCAGTGGTTTCACGCTCGACACCCTCGTGGGTGCCATGGGGAGCGTGGTTCGCCCTCGCGACGCCGCCGCTCCCCCGCGTGATCGCACCGATACAAAGCCCATACTATCCAGGCGCGGCAGCGACAGTGCTCCCGAATTCCGCGCCTATGCCGGCGAAATCGTCGGCCTGGCCGGATTGGGGGGCCACGGCCAGACCGAGACGCTGGTCGAACTGTTTCGTGGCTTCGGCGGCGACTGGAAGGCGCGGACCAATATCAGGGCAGCCTTCGTGGCGGGGGACCGCCACGTTGATGGCAACCTGCCGATGTGGAGCATCCTGCGCAACATCTCGATCACCCTTTTGACCGACCTGACCCGGGCCGGAATTGTCCGCGAGCGGAATGAACGTGCCATTGCCCAAAGCTGGCGCGAGCGCATTGGCATCCGCACCGACAGCCTCGACAATCCGATACTGTCGCTTTCTGGCGGCAACCAGCAGAAGGTGCTGTTCTCCCGGGCGCTGGCGACGCGGGCGCCCATCGTGCTGATGGACGACCCCATGCGAGGCGTAGATATCGGCACCAAGCAGGAGGTTTATTCGCTGTTGCGCGCCGAGGCCGACCAGGGCCGGACCTTCGTCTGGTACTCCACCGAAATCGACGAAATCTGCCAATGCGACCGCGTCTATGTGTTTCGTGAAGGCCGGATCGTCGAAGAACTTGCCGGCGACGACATTCGCGAGGACAGGGTGCTTGCCGCTTCTTTCTCGACCGAGGCCGCATGACCTGGTTCACCGCCGACCGTCTTCGACTGCTGGTGCCCGCTCTGTCGCTGGCGGTGCTGCTCGCCGCCGTCTTCTGGGTGCAGCCGCGCGCCATGAGCTATACCGGCCTCAACCTGCTGTTCAATCTTGCCGTGCCGATAGCGCTGGCGACCATTGCCCAGATGCTGATCATGACGGTCAACGACCTCGATCTCTCCATGGGCACATTCGTCAGCTTCGTCGCCTGCGTCACGGCGACCTTCCTGCAGTCCAATCCGGTGGTGGGCGTGCTCATTCTTGTCGGATGTGTTGGCGTCTATGTGGTTCTAGGCATGGTCATTTACCTGCGGAACCTGCCATCCATCGTGGTCACCCTGGGCATGAGCTTCGTCTGGGGCGGATTGGCCGTGCTGCTGCTGCCGGCGCCCGGTGGCGTCGCGCCTGACTGGATCCGCGCCGTGATGGTGAGCAAGCCTCCGCTCGTGCCCATGGCAATCATCGCCAGCGTCCTGATCGCGGCAGTCGCCCATTGGATCGTCATCCGCTCGGCATTCGGCGTGGTCATTCGCGGCGTTGGCGGCAATGAACGTTCGGTGACCAGGGCCGGCTGGTCGGTGCTGCGGGCCCGTGCGGCCGCCTATGCTCTAGCCGCAGTCTTCGCGGTTCTCGCTGGCATGTGCCTGGTGGGGCTCACCACTTCGGCTGATGCCAATATCGCCCTGCGCTATACGCTGCTCTCTATTGCGGGGGTAATCCTGGGCGGTGGTGAGTTTGTCGGCGGGCGCGTGTCTCCCATCGGAGCCGTCATTGGCGCGCTGACGCTGACGCTGGCCGCCTCGTTCCTGTCTTTCCTCAAGATTTCGCCCGATTGGCAGATCGGGGCACAGGGGGCCATCCTCATTATAGTCCTTGCGCTGCGACTGGTCCTCAATCGCCGCGAAGGCTGGGTGGGCAAATGACGTCCCTTCGAACCCTGTTCGCCAAACCCTGGATCTGGTCCTTTCTGGCGGCGGCCGGCGTCTGGCTCATCACCATCGTCTTTACCGGCGGTGCCTCCGCGGCCGGCCTGTCGCAGGCAGCGCTGACCTTTGCCGCCTTTTCCATCATTGTCGGCATCGGCCAGATGTTCGTCATCACCCTTGGTCCGGGCAATGTCGACCTCTCCATCCCCGCAACCATGACGCTTGCCGGTACGGTCGCCCTGAAGATCATGGATTCCAGTAATGGCCTTATCCTGGTGGGACTCCTGGTCACCCTGCTGATCGGGCTTGCGATCGGCATCATCAACTACGCGCTGATCAAGCTGTTGCGGATACCGCCGATCATCGCCACGCTCTCATCAAGCTTCATCATCCAGTCTGCGGCAATCTCGCATAACAGAGGGCTGCGCATCAAGCCGCCTTCCGCCCTGGCCGAGTTCACCACCGCGACGACTCTGGGCATTCCCAACCTGGCCTATCTGGCGCTGGCGGTATCGGTGGCGGCCTGGGTCGCGCTCGAAAAGGGCATCTATGGCCGCTGGGTTTCGGCCGTCGGTCAGAACATGCGGGCCGCGCGGATGGCCGGCGTGCCGGTGGACGGCGTCCGGGCCGCAACCTACCTGCTCTGCGCCGTGCTGGCTGCGCTGGCCGGCCTGCTGCTGAGCTGCTTTTCGGGCGGTGCGGCACTCAACATGGGAGCAGAATATCTCCTCGCATCGATTGCGGTAGTGGTGATCGGCGGTACAGCCGTGGCCGGCGGTTTCGCCAACGTACCTGGCATCTGGGGCGCTTCGCTGTTTCTGTTTCTGGTCGTGTCGATGCTCAACACCTATGGGGCCGCTGCCGGCATCAGACTGCTGCTGACAGGCACAATCATCATTGCTGTTATCATCGCAGCCAGTCGCGGGCCCCGAACCTAATTCGAGCGAGGCCACCACCCGCCACCTCGCCAGGCACGACGACGAGCGCTGTGGGCCTGTTCGAGACCTTGGCCCCACTGACCAGTGCAGTGTCGGCCGGGGCATCGGCACGGCGCTGATCAGCGAACTGGTCGATATGGCAGACAACTGGCTCGATATCCGGCGGCTGGAGCTCAATGTCTATACCGACAACAGTGTCGCTATCCGTCTCTACGAGAAGTTCGGCTTCCGGCGCGAGGGCGTCTTCGTCGGCTATGCCTATCGCGAGGGCGCCTATGTCGACTCGCTCGCCATGGCGCGCCTTCGGGCATGAGAAGGGCGTCATTCCGGCGGGAATGACGCCCCCAAAGGCGCAGCGGCGGGAAGCGGCTAGGCCCGCAGGCCTGACCAGGCCGGATCGCTGGCATAGCTCTCGGTGGGGATGGTGATGAGGTTGCGGCCCCAGATGTCGACGCTCATCAGCTTGGGGCCGTCATTGCCGCCCGGATCCTGGAAGAACATGATGACGCGGCCATTGGGGGCCCAGGTCGGGCCTTCGGCATGGAAGCTCGAATAGAGCATGCGCTCGCCCGAGCCATCGGGGTTCATGATGCCGATATTGAACTGGCCGCCGGACTGGCGGGTAAAGGCGATGAGATCGCCCTTTGGCGCCCAGACCGGCGTGGAATAGCTGCCCTGGCCGAAGCTGATGCGCTGCGCATTGCCGCCGCCGGCGCCCATCATGTAGATCTGAGGCGAGCCGCCCCGATCGCTCTCGAAGACGATGCGGCTGCCATCGGGCGAGAAGGACGGGCCAGTATCGATGGCCGCGCCGGAGGTGAGCTGCATCGGCGTGCCGCCACCCGTGCCGACCGAATAGATATTGGTGGCGCCGGCCTGCTCGACCGAGAAGACCACGGTGCCGCCATCGGGCGAGAAGCGCGGCGCGAAGGTCATGGCGCCGACATTGGCCAGCTTCTGCTGCTGGCCGGTCGACAGCTGCAGCAGATAGACCTGCGGATTGCCCTCGGCAAAGTTCATATAGGTGACCATGTCGCCGTTGGGCGCAAAGCGCGGCGTCATGGCCATGGTGCTGCCATCGGTCAGATACTGCACATTGGCGCCGTCCTGATCCATGATGGCGAGGCGCCGCACGCGATTGGCCTTGGGGCCGCTTTCGGCGGTGTAGATGACGCGGGTATCGAAGTAGCCCGTGCCGCCGGCCAGCGATTCATAGATCGCGTCCGAGATGATATGGGCCACGCGGCGGGACGAATTGGGATCGGTATTGTAGCTCTTGCCAACCACCTGGGCCGCCTGCTGGGTATCCCAGACGCGGACCGACGAGGAGATCGTGCCGCCGCGCTCGACGCCACCCATCACCAGCGCATCGACATTGGCCGTGCGCCAGATGGTGAAATCGGGCGCATTGTTGACATCGCCCACCTGCACCGGCAGCGAGGCCGGATCGAGCGGCAGGAACAGGCCCGAGCGGCGCAGATTGGCGCGCACGATATCGGCGATCTCCTTGCCGAAGGTCGGGTCGGACGAGGCAAAATCGGGGATGGCGATCGGCAGCGGCTGGAAGTTGGCGCCCTCCACCACGATGCGCAGCTGCGCCATCGCCAGCGAAGAGCCGGCGAGCAGTGCCCCGCCAGCCAGGCCGAGCTTGAGCGCATTGCGCCGGGTCATAAGGGTCATATCAGGTCTCCGTTCTCGCCGTTGGCCGCCAGTGTGCGCGCCGAACAGCCCAAATTCAAAATCATGGCCGCAGTTCCACTTCGATCTGCCGCCATTCGTCATAAGCATCCGCCGACAGCATCTCATAGGGCCCGCAGGCCGTCACCGCGCGCTGCGCCGCCCGGGCAACCGCCCCGCCCGCTGGCGACGGATCGGCCGAGACCACCTGGGTATTGGCCACAGTGCGATCGGCATTCATGGACACGCGCAGCGTCACATTCAAGCCGCTGTTGATGTCGCTGGGCAGCAGGTTCCAGCAGGTTTTGATCCGCGCCACGAGCCCGTCGATCGCCGACTGGCTCAGCCGCGCCGAGGTGCCGTCGGTATCGCCCAGCGTGGGCGTACCACCCTGCCCGGTCGTGCCGCCCGTGGTGGTATCGGTGTTGATGATGGCAGAAATATCATCGGCCAGCGATGCATCGAGCTGCGCAGGCGCCGGTTGCTGGGCTGCCGCGGCGGCTGCAGCGGCCTGGCGCTGGCGCTCTTCCTCTTCGCGCCGCTCGCGTTCGGCCTCAGCCGCGGCGAAGCGCTCGCGCAATTGTGTGAGGTTGCTCGGGCGCGACGCCGGTACCGGCGCGGCCACCGCCGGGGTCACCGGCTCCGGTGTCGGCTCGGGCTCGGGGGCCGGCGCGGGCTCTGGCGTCGGCTCGGGGGTGGGCTCAGGCTCGGGTGTCGGCTCCGGCTCGGGAGCTGGAACCGGTTCCGGACGCGGCGCCGGCACGGGTGCCGGGACCGGCTCGGGGGTCGGCTCGGGCTCGGGCGCTGGTGTGGGTTCGGGAATGGGCTCGGGTTCCGGCTCCGGCTCGGGTTCCGGCTCGGGCGCCGCCTCGGGGGCGGGTGCCGTATTGGTAACAGGTGCCGGGGTCGGGATATCGGCCGGCGACGGGGTCACCTGGTCTTCTTCGGTATTGCCGGTGGGCTGCGCCAGTTCGGCAACCTGGTCATCCTCGACGATGGATGGCGTATCGGTCTCGACGATTTCGCTGTCGAGCTGGCCGGCGCGGATATTGGAATATTCCTCGATCGGCACCAGATCGACCGAGATCGACTCGACCGCCGGTGTCAACGGCTCCGCCAGCCCCAGATTGATGAGGCCGATGGCAAGCACCGCGATATGGGCCAGGATCGAGACGGTTACGCCGGTACGCATCGGGCTGGACTATGGATCCGGCTGCGTGATGAGGCCGATTTTCGAAAAGCCTCCGGCCGACAACAGGCCCATGACCCGCATGACGGCGCCATAATTGGCGCTGGTGTCGCCACGCAGGAAAATGCGGTCCTCGGCGCCGTTGACGCCCATCGTATTGAGCTGGGCAACAAGCTCGGTCTCGGCGACCGGCGTCTCGTCGATGAAGATGGCGCCTTCCGGCGTGACGCCCACCGTCACCGGATCGGCCTGGTTGGGCATTGCCGCAGCGGCCGAATTGGGCAGGTCGATCGGCACGCCGGCCGTCATCATCGGCGCCGCCACCATGAAGATGATCAGCAGCACCAGCATCACGTCCACCATGGGGGTGATGTTGATTTCGCTCATGATTGCCTTCTTGCGGCCGCGGCGGCGACGTCCGCCGCCTCCGCCACCGGCTGAAACACCCATGCCCATGTCAGCGGCTCCGCGCTTCGAGCTGGCGGCTGAGAATGGTGGAGAATTCGTCGGCAAAGCCCTCGAGCCGGCCGATCATCTTGGCGGCGTCCGAGGAAAGCTTGTTATAGGCGATAACCGCCGGAATGGCCGCGACCAGGCCAATGGCGGTCGCAAACAGCGCCTCGGCGATCGGGCCGGCCACGACGGCAAGGCTGGTATTGGACGAGGCGGCGATGGCGGTAAAGGCATTCATGATGCCCCAGACCGTGCCGAAGAGACCGATGAACGGCCCGGCCGAACCGATGGTGGCGAGGAACCCCAGGCGCTTTTCCAGATGCTCGCTCTCGCGCGCAATGGCCACGTCCAGCACCTTGTCGAGGCGCTGCTGCATGCCCACAAAGCTCGCCGCATTCTGCTCGTGGCTGCGCTTCCATTCCTTCATGGCCGCGACAAACACCGCGCCGAGCCCGCCTGACGGCTTCTCGGCCTGCTGCTGATAGAGCTCTTCCAGCGACTGGCCCGACCAGAAGGTCCGCTCGAAGCGGTTCATTTCGGCATCGGTGCGCCGATAGGTGATGGTCTTGTCGATGATGATGGCCCAGCACCAGATCGAGGCGCCCAGCAGCCCGAGCATGACCGACTTCACGATCCAGTCGGCGGCCCAGAACAGGCCCCAGATGGACAAGTCGGCATGCGGGGCGGCCGCCCCTACAGCATCCATGGCTTCCATGTAGTGATCCTTTTCGGCCCGGTTCACGCACCCGACCCTCAAGCATCAGGCGATGGGGTCGAAATCTGTCAAAATTAAGAGAAATGCCCGGCAAACCGGCCCTTTGGCAGGGTGGTGCCGGACACGTGTTCGCTTTGCCGCAATTATGGTCAAGGACTGGTTAACAAAGGCTCTCATCCCGGTCCGCAACTGACGCATTGCACCCATGCAAAAAGTAGTTATATTCTAATGTACTAATGTTTTGGCTGCGCGATTTGTGAGTTGCGTTGCGCCAGATCAACGACGTTCGCCGGGGCTTTTGCCAGGCTGCCGACATGGCAGTGGCTCGCAAGCGGGCCTCGCGCGACAAGGGAGTGGACTGCAGTGTCACATATTGTTGTACTTGGTGCCGGCCTGGGCGGCACGATCATGGCCTATGAATTGCGCGACCGGCTCGGCCTCGAACACAAGATCTCCGTCATCAACAAGGGGCCGACCTATTCCTTCGTCCCGTCCAACCCCTGGGTCGCCGTGGGCTGGCGCGAGCGGCAGGATGTCGAGATCGATCTCGCCCCGGTCTTTGCCAAGCGGCAGATCGACTTTCACCCGCAGGGTGCCAGGCGGCTCGACCCCAGCGCCAAGCGCATCGAACTGCTCGACGACAGCGTCCTGGACTATGACTACCTGGTGATCGCCACCGGCCCCGAACTGGCCTTTGACGAGATCGAGGGCTTCGGCCCCGCGCACGAGACGCAGTCGGTCTGCTTCGTCGACCATGCCGTCTCGGCCAAGGGCGCCTTCGACCGGCTGATCGCCAATCCCGGTCCTGTCGTAGTCGGCGCCGTGCAGGGCGCCTCCTGCTTCGGCCCGGCCTATGAGTTTGTCTTCATTCTCGACAAGGCCCTGCGCGACGCCAAGGTGCGCGATCGCGTGCCGATCACCTTCATCACCTCCGAACCCTATATCGGCCATCTCGGGCTCGATGGCGTGGGCGACACCAAGGGCCTGCTCGAAAGCGAGATGCGCCAGCGGCACATCAAGTGGATCTGCAATGCCAAGGTGGAGAAATTCGCCGGTGGCAAGGTGTTTGCGGCCGAGATCGGCGAGGACGGCGCCGCCCTGCGCCAGCATGAAGTGCCCTTCTCCTATGCCATGATGCTGCCGGCCTTCCGCGGCGTCGCAGCCGTCCGCGACATCGAGGGCCTGACCAATCCGCGCGGTTTCATCCTGGCGGACAAGTATCAGCGCAACCCGGCTTTCCCCGATGTCTTCTCCATCGGCGTCTGCGTGGCCATTCCACCCATCGGCAAGACGCCCGTTCCGGTTGGCGTGCCCAAGACCGGCTTCATGATCGAATCCATGGTGACGGCCACCGCGCATAACATCGCCAACCTGGTGGCCGGCAAGCCGCCCGAGGCCGAGGCAACCTGGAATGCCATCTGCCTGGCCGATTTCGGCGATGGCGGCGTGGCCTTCGTGGCGCAGCCGCAAATCCCGCCCCGCAACGTCAACTGGGCTAGCTCCGGCAAATGGGTGCATACCGCCAAGGCGGCCTTCGAGAGGTATTTCCTGCACAAGATCCGCTCGGGCACATCCGAGACCTTCTACGAGAAGCTCGCCCTGCAGGTGCTGGGGATCGACAAGCTCAAGGCCATCAAGCTCGACGAGCCGGCCCAGCCGAAATAGCGCCGGTCAGCGGGCCGGCGCGAACCGCTCAAGCACCGCCTTGGGCAGGCGCGCCGGGCCGCCCGAGGTCTTGATTGCCGCCACCACGACGCTGGCGCGGGTCAGCACCGTCTCGCCCCGCAGGATCGTCTGGGTGAGCGTCAGCCGCGCGCCGGTGACGGCCGCCACCTCCGTGGTGACGGTCAGCAGGTCATCGATATGGGCCGCGCCATCGAAGGCGATCTCCATCGAGCGCACCGCGAAGGCGATGCCCTGCCCTGCCAGTTCGGCATGATGGATGCCCTCGGCGCGCAGGAACTCGGTCCGCCCGCGTTCGAAGAACTTGAGATAGGCGGCGTGATAGACATTGCCGGAAAAATCGGTGTCTTCGTAATAGATGCGGACGGGAAAGTGGTGCCGGCTCACGCGGCCGGCTCCGGCGCGCGGAAGATCACATGCTGCCGCAGCCCGGTCGCCGAAAGCAGCCGCTGCGGAATCCATGGCGGCTGCAGGCTGGCCTCGGTCAGGGCTGGCCCCTCCAGCGGCAGCCAGGAAAACTGCAGCAGGTGCCCCTCGTCCTCGCGAACCAGAAACGGCTGTGCCCCGCCGGGGCGAATGTCCTCGGGCAGTTCGATCGCATAGATGAAGCCGAGCTCATGATAGCGGTCGCCCGCCCGGCCGTAGAAACTCTCATAGGTAAAGAGCAGCTCACCCATGCTGACGGGCATGGCCAGCTCTTCGGCCATTTCGCGCAGCAGTGCGAGGTCCGTGGCCTCGCCCATTTCCACCCGGCCACCTGGCAGCATGCAATAGTCGTCATCGTCCTCGCGGCAGACCAGCACATGGCCGTCGCGAATGGCAGCGCCGGCGACGCGGTGGTTGAAGCGCATGCCGCCACCTGGAAAACTGAGAACCACGCGTTCCACGCTCATTCCTCGGGCTCCTCGAACAGGCTCTGCTGCATGCCGACAAAGCCCTGCGGCACCGTCTTGCCCAGATGCTGGAAGGCGGCGCCGGTCAGCATGCGGCCGCGCGAGGTGCGCTGGATGAAGCCCTGCTGCAGCAGATAGGGCTCGACGATTTCCTCGATGGCGTCGCGCGGTTCGGAAAGCGCCGCCGCGATGGTCTCGATGCCCACCGGGCCGCCACTGTAGAATTCGGCAATGGTGGTGAGATAGCGCCGGTCGAGCTGGTCGAGCCCGCGCGCATCGACATCGAGCCGCAGCAGCGCCTTGTCGGCAATGGCGCGGGTGATCTCGCCCGAACCATCGACCAGCGCAAAATCGGTGACGCGGCGCAGGAGGCGCCCGGCAATGCGAGGGGTGCCGCGGGAGCGACGCGCGATTTCCATGGCCCCGTCCGGCGCCATCGGCATGCCCAGGAGCCGTGCGCCGCGCTGCACGATCTGCACCAGTTCCTCGGGCGTATAGAAATTGAGCCGCACGGGAATGCCGAAACGATCCCGCAGCGGCGTGGTCAGCAGCCCCGCGCGCGTGGTGGCGCCAACGAGGGTAAAGCGCGCCAGGTCGATCCGCACCGAACGGGCGGCCGGCCCTTCGCCGATGATCAGGTCGAGCTGGAAATCCTCCATCGCCGGATAGAGGATTTCCTCGATCGCCGGATTGAGCCGGTGGATCTCGTCGATGAACAGCACGTCGCGCTCTTCGAGATTGGTCAGGAGGGCCGCCAGGTCCCCAGCCTTGGAAATGACCGGTCCGGACGTGGCGCGGAAACCGACGCCCAGCTCACGCGAGATGATCTGCGCCAGGGTGGTCTTGCCCAGGCCCGGCGGGCCGACAAACAGCACATGGTCCAGCGCCGTGCCACGCTGCCGGGCGGCCTTGATGAAGACTTCGAGGTTGGCGCGCGCATCGGCCTGGCCGACAAACTCGGAAAAGCCCGAGGGGCGGAGGGAAACGTCGAGCGGATCGTCACGGCCGGCGGCGGGGGAGGTCAGGTCGGTCAACTACTCAACTCCCGCAGGCCCATCCGGATCAGCGTTTCGGTCTTCACCCCATCCCCCTCGCGGGCGACGATGCGCGCCAGGGCCGCCGAGGCCTGGGCGCTGGAATAGCCCAGATTGGTGAGGGCCGAGACGGCATCGGCAATGGCGGTGGGCGCGACGCCTTCCCCCAGGGCCGCCTGCAGCCCCAGCGTGCCGGCATCGATGCCCCCGCCGGTTGGCACCTTGCCCTTGAGTTCGGTGACCAGCCGCAGCGCCAGCTTCGGGCCAACGCCATTGGCGCGCCCGACCATGGCCTTGTCCTGCAGCGCGATGGCGCTCGACAGTTCGGACGGCGACAGCGCCGAGAGCAGGCCCAGCGCCACGCGGGCGCCCACGCCCTGCACCGTCATCAGCAGGTTGAACCAGGCCTTTTCACTCTCGCTGGCAAAACCATAGAGCCGGATCATGTCCTCGCGCACGATGGTCTCGATGAACACCACGGCGGCATGGCCCACCTGCGGCAGCGCCTGCAATGTACGGCTGGAGCAGAAGGCCTCATAGCAGACCCCGCCACAGTCGATCAGCACGTAATCGTCGCCGAAACTGTCCACCAGCCCCTTGAGCTTGCCGATCATGCCATGGCCCTCAGCCGTTGATTGGCGACGCGGTGATGCGCATGGCAGATGGCGATGGCCAGCGCATCGGCGGCGTCGGCGCCCTTGAAATCGGCCAGTGGCATCAGCGTCTTGACCATCAGCGCCACCTGGCCCTTTTCGGCATGGCCGGTACCCACCACCGACTTCTTGACGAGGTTGGCGGCATATTCGGCGACCGGCAGGCCGCGCGCCGCCGGGGTCAGCAGCGCCACGCCGCGCGCCTGGCCCAGGATCAGCGCCGAGCGGGCGCCGGCATTGATGAAGGTTTCCTCGACCGCGGCCTCCTGCGGCGCGAACCGATCGAGCACCTCGCCCAGCCCGGCAAACAGGATCGCCAGCCGCTCGGCCAGCGAGCCATCGACCGGCGGCGTCACCGTGCCGGCCGCCACGAAGGTCAGCCGGTTGCCCAGGGTCTCGATCACCCCCCAGCCGCAGCGGCGCAGGCCGGGATCGATGCCGATGATTCGCGTAGCAGCACTCATGCGCCCATCCTTAATGAAGCCGCAGCAGCCTACCAAGCCCGATGTGAACAAAAAGGCAACAAGCCCGGTGTAAAAGTCGGGGATCGATAAAATTGCGGCCGACACGCAAAGATCGTCTTCACGCCCCCTGCTTAGCCTCACCCGTGGGATGGCAGGGGCAAACAATGACGGAACTTCGCACGGAATTACCCAGGCGAGCGTGGCGGCGCATTGGCCGCCTCATCTGTCGATGATTTTTGAGCAGTTTGAATATGTGAATTTCTGCGCGGGCTTTACCGCAAGGCAAACCAATACCGGATCGCGCGGCCACGATGCAGGCCGCCTGATCGCGGCGTGACCACGCCAGCCGCATCGCCCTGGACCCGCCAGGCATCCGCCTTCCCTGCCGATGGCAGGGAAACGATCCGTCACTCCAGCCGCGAGAGCCGCGCGATGTTGCCGTCCAAGACTTTGACTGGTTTGCACAGCTGGTCCAGCGTCCGCCGCTGGACGCTCTTCGGCACCCTGGCCTGCGTGGCGGTCTCCGTAGCATTCAACGCCACCATATTCGGCGATCTGGGCGAAGCGGCGCTCCGCCGCTCGATTGTCAGCGCCGTGGTCCTGCCCATCCTGCTTGGCGCGCCGCTGTTTCTCTACATGAGCCTGCGCATGCGCGGCCTGGCAATAACCAATCTGCGGCTGGGCCTCGTCGCACGGACCGACAGCCTGACCGCCTGCCTCAACCGCGGCGCCTTTACCAGCAAGGTCAGCACGATCCTCGCCCAGAACCCGGGCTCAACGGGCGGCGCGCTGCTGATGATCGACGCCGACAACTTCAAGGCCATCAACGACCAGTTCGGGCACAATGCCGGCGACGAGGCGCTGACCGTCATCGCGCGCTCGATCCGCACCATCCTGCGCGCCGGCGATCTGGTTGGGCGCATGGGCGGGGAGGAATTCGGCGTCTACCTGCCCGATGTCGACCAGAAGAACGCCGAAGCCATTGCCGAGCGCATCCGCCGCTCGGTGAACCTGGCCGTCTTCGCGCCCGAAGGGCAGCAGCGCCCCCTCTCCGTCAGCATTGGCGGCGTGGTGTTCGAGGGCGAGGCGAGCTTTGCCGAACTGTTCCGCATCGCCGACCAGCGGCTCTATGGGGCCAAGCAGGCCGGTCGCAATCGCGTTGCCATGGTCCATGCGGACGATCATCCGGCAATCGTCCTCAAGCGCAGCGCATGAAAAAGGGCGGCGCCGCGGCACCGCCCTCAAACAACTGAAACTGAGCTTGAATCAGGCTTCGAGCTTGGCCGCGTCTTCGTCGCTCATCTCGAAATTCGAATAGACGTTCTGCACGTCATCGTCTTCCTCGAGCGTGGCGATCAGCTTCATCAGGGTCGCGCCCTTTTCGGCATCGATCGGCGTATTGGTCTGCGGCTTCCACACGGCCTTGACCGATTCGGCTTCGCCCAGCACCTTTTCCAGCGCCGCCGCCACCTCCACCATCGCTTCGAACGTGGTGGTGATGTAGTGGCCTTCCTCATCGCTTTCGACGTCGTCGGCGCCCGCCTCGATGGCGGCTTCCATGACCTTGTCTTCCGAGCCGGCGCTCAGCGGATAGGTGATCTCGCCTACCTTGTCGAACATGAAGCCGACCGAGTTGGTTTCGCCCATGGCCCCGCCATGCTTGGAAAAGTAGGAGCGAACATTGGAGGCGGTACGGTTGCGGTTGTCGGTCAGCGTCTCGACGATCAGCGCCACCCCGCCCGGGCCATAGCCCTCGTAGCGGATCTCGTCATAGTTATCGCCGTCCGAGCCGATGGCCTTCTTGATGGCGCGGTCGATATTGTCCTTGGGCATGGAGAGTGCGCGGGCATTGGTCACCGCCAGGCGCAGCCGGGAATTGAAGGCCGGATCGGGCATGCCCATCTTGGCCGCGACGGTGATTTCGCGCGCCAGCTTGGAGAAGATCTTGGAGCGCACCGCGTCGGACTTGCCTTTGCGGTGCATGATGTTTTTGGCGTGTGAATGGCCGGCCATCGGTCACTCCCCTCGTAGCTGGAATTTTGGATTGGTGGCGCGTTATAGGCAAGCGCGGCAAAAAAGTGAAGCGGGGCTAACGGGCAAACCGCTGCACCATCACGGGCATGGTCACGACGCCGGTGACGCCCTCGGTGGCCGCAACCCGATCACGCACCGCCTGCAGTGCCGCCGCGTCGCGTCCCTCGACAGTCAGCACCATGTCGGTTTCCCCCGCCACAGAGTCACAACGGACGATCTGGGCAATGTCGAGCAGGCGCGGGGCGACAGACGCGCATTGGGCGCCGGAGGTGGTGACCAGCATATAGGCACGAGCCGTCGTCTCCACGGCGCCGCGGCGGATGGAGAACCCTTCTATCGTGCCGTTGGCGACCAGCCGGGCGATGCGCTCCTGCACACTGGATGCCGACAGGCCCACCAAAGCGGCGATCTGCTTGAGCGGTGCCCGGCTGTCGGCGCTGAGGGCATCGACAATGGCAGCATCCTTGGCATCGGCCATGGCTGGTTCCTCCGGAAAACATCCGGCCCGCGCCGGACATTATCCGGATTTAGCCAAGCCGGCGCCATGCCACAAGCATTGGTATCACCGGAGGCCCCAATGCTCGAACTCAGACCCAATTGCGAATGCTGCGACACGGACCTGCCACCCTCATCGGCCAATGCGCGCATCTGCAGCTATGAATGCACCTTCTGCGGCGACTGTGTGGACAACGTCCTCCACAATGTCTGCCCCAATTGCGGTGGCGGTTTCGTGCCACGCCCGATCAGGCCAGCAGGTGAGTGGCGTCCCGGGGAGGGCCTTGGCAATCACCCGGCAGGAACGAGGCGGCGCCAGCTGCGGTTCACCGCAGAAGAAGTCGCAGCCCTCAGTGACAGGTTGCGCGCCGTGCCGCCCGCCGAACGCTAGTCAAACACCGGCTCGGCCTGCGCCAGCGTGCCGCCGAGGCGGACCGGCAGCACCTTGACGGCGAGGCCGCTGCGCGGATCGGTTTCCACGGCCACCCCGCACAGGGTCGCCTCACCCTCGGCGGGCGTGAACCGTCCATTGGCAATGCCGGTGAGGAACCGGTTGAGCGGCTCTTCGGCATCGACGCCGATGATGGAATCGAAATCCCCGCACATGCCGGCATCGGCCATCAGCGCCGTGCCGCCCTTGAGGATACGATGATCGGCAGTGGGAATATGGGTATGCGTGCCCACGACGAGGCTCACCCGCCCATCCATGAAGAAGCCCATGCCCTGGATTTCCGAAGTCGCCTCGGTATGGAAGTCGACAATGATGGCGTCGGCCTGCTCGCCCAGCGGACAGGCCGCCACCGCCGCCTCGACGGCGCGGAAGGGATCGTCGGCCGGCCCCATGAACACGCGGCCCAGCGCATTGATGACCAGCACGCGGTGCCCATTGCGTCCCTCGACGAACATGGCGCCACGCCCCGGCGTGCCGGGCGCCATGTTGAGGGGACGGATCAGCGTGGTTTCCCGCTCGATGAAGGAAAGCGTGTCACGCTGGTCAAAGGCGTGGTCGCCCAGCGTCACGATATCGGCGCCCGCATCGCGCAGGCCCTTGAAATGCGGCTCGGTCAGGCCGCGGCCATGGCTGGCATTCTCGCCATTGACGACCACGAAGTCGAATTTGTAGCGATCGATGATGCCCGGCAGGCGCTCGGCAACCGCATCCCGGCCGGACCGGCCCACTACATCGCCCAGAAACAGAAACCTCATGCCGCAGCGCCGAAATGGCGCACACCGGCTTCGGTGACGATGGTATCGAGCGGCACGTCATGCGCGTCGCGCGGAATATGCTCCAGCTCCTGGGCGGCAAAGGCCAGGCCCACCAGCCGGGGCTTCTTCTTCATCCTGGCGAGTGTGCGATCATAATAGCCGCCACCATAGCCCAGGCGCGTCCCCTGGCTGTCAAAGCCGAGCAGCGGCATGATGACGATGTCGGGCTCGGCCTTGGGCGCCAACTCGGCCGGTGCCAAGGTGCCGAAGCCGGCCTCGTAGAGCGAGGCGCCCTGCTCCCAGACCCGCAGGTCGAGCGGCGCCTCGGGGCCGAGCACGACGGGCAGCACCACGGTCTGGTTGCTGTCCATCAGCCTGACCAGGATGGGCTGGCAGTCGAGTTCGTCGCGGATACGCCAATAGGCGGCGACCACATCGGATGGCCTGAGGGCAATGCCGTCGAAGAAATGTTTGGCCGCCGCGCGCGCCGCTTCGGCGCGCTCCTGATGGTCCAGCGCAGCCCGGGCCGCATGGGCCCTGATGCGCAGCGCCGCCTTGGCTTGCTCGATCGTCTCGTCAACCATGGGGCGTACTGCAAACCTGCTTCAACAATAAGGTGCCGCCCTGGCCGTGTGATACACGATCCCGGGAACCTACTTTACGTAGGTGGGCGCCGTATGTCTGAGCCCAGGAGCCCAGTCAGGGACAGCTCCCTTAGGATCGTTAAGGCCCCGGGGATATAGGTATCCATCACGCGCCGGGCAGCCAATGAGATATAGGCGCTTTGGCTGGCCATGCAAAGGGTGTGTTAGAGGAGTTCCAACCAGTCTTGGCTCTGGTGGAAAACGCGCATGATAACGACCTCGTCCTCAATCAGCTGATAGACAAGAAGATGGGCGCTGAAGTAGCGCACACGCAGCGGAATAGAAATTTCGGTTCGTTCCGGTGAAGCAAGCGGATGATCAGCCGCGAACTGCGCTGCGTTCAGCATGATGTCGAAGTAGCGGTCTGCAGCGCGCTGACCAAACTGAATCAGGCTGGCTTCATATAGCGCTTCGGTATCGAGAATGGCCCGCTCCGAAAAGCGATACCCCATCAGGCAGCGTCCGAAGTCTTTACGCCTGCCTTCCGACGAGCGTTAGCGAAGACTTCTTCTGGCGTCAGCGGACTAATGCCACTGTCAATGCCCTCTTGAACAAGACGTTCAAATTCGGCCAACTTCGCCGCTCGCTCCTGATCCCTGCGCACCAGATCACGCACATAGTCGCTGCTATTGCCGTAGCGTCCGGTCTGGACCTGTTCTTCCACCCAGGCTTTCATCGCATCGGGGAGGGAAACATTCATCGTGGCCATGGCGGGTCTCCTTTGGCCGGAGACTAGCAAAATTGGCAAACTTTGCCAACAATGCCCGAATTAGCCCTGCGGCACGGGCGCGGCCTCATCCAGCACGCTCGCCACGCCCTCCAGCGTCCTGGCGGCTTCGCTCAGCCTCGCGGCAAACTGGCCCTCGAGCGACTCGATCTCGGCGGCAACTTCCTGGCCGGCCCGCGTCAGCACCAGAACGTCATTTTCCAGTGCCTTGATCTTGCGTTCGGCCTCGGCCAGCTCGTCCACCACGGCAATGCCGGCCATCACCGTCAGGCGGTTGTCGCCGATCTCGCCGACCGCGCCCTTGAGCTGTTCGACATGGGTGTTGAACCGCTCGGCCAGCCCGATCAGGTGCTGCTGCTGGCCCTCTTCGCAGGCCATGCGGTACTTGCGGCCATTGATCTCGACATTGACTTCGGGCACCGCGCTACTCCGCCTTGGCCAAAACTTCGCGGACGGTTTCCATCGCCTCGACCAACCGGCGCGACACGTCATGCGCGCTGTCGTCGAGCCGCTTGGCCCGCGCCGCGGTCTTGTCGAGTTCGGTCGCCAGCCGGGCGCGCTCCTGCACCAGCCGCTGCGTATCGACTTCGATGCGGTTCTGCTGGCGCATGCGCGTGCCGAGATTTTTCACGCTCTGGTCCAGCCGCGCCATGGCGCGATCGAACCGCGCGGTGGCGGCGGTCAGCCCGTCCTCAAGTTCCGTCTCACTCATTGCTACTACGGTCCTCAGCGTGCGACGATTCCAGCGCTTGCAGCGTGCCCCAGCACCGGCCGTATTGCAACCGGCACGCCACGCGAAGCGGTGGGCCTTGTCATTGACACGATAGGCGAACCTGTTATGCCTCGAACCCGCCTTTGGGAGGAGGCTTCTGGCGCCTCTTCTCCCCAGATTTCAGCCCTGACGAAAGCGCGAGCCCGATGACGAACACCGCCCAGCAGAACGACTTGGCCAATGCGATCCGTTCCCTCTCCATGGACGCGGTCGAAAAAGCCAATTCCGGCCATCCCGGCCTGCCCATGGGCTGCGCCGACATTGCGACGGTGCTGTTCACCAAGGTGATGAAGTTCGATCCCGCCGACAGCAAATGGGCTGACCGCGACCGCTTCATCCTCTCGGCCGGCCACGGCTCGATGCTGCTCTATTCCTCGCTCTACCTCCTGGGCTACGAGGACATGACCATCGACCAGGTCAAGAATTTCCGCCAGCTTGGCTCCAAGACCGCTGGCCACCCGGAATACCATTTCGCCCAGGGCATCGAGACCACGACCGGCCCGCTCGGCCAGGGCCTCGCCAATTCGGTGGGCTTTGCCGTCGCCGAAGCCAAGCTTGCCGCCGAATTCGGCGCGGACCTTGTCGATCACCACACCTGGGTCCTGGCCGGTGACGGCTGCCTGATGGAAGGCATTTCCCAGGAAGCCATCGCGCTGGCCGGCCACCTCAGGCTCAACAAGCTGACGGTGATCTGGGACAATAACTCGATCACCATCGATGGCGCCGTCTCGAACTCGGACAGCACCGACCAGATCGCCCGCTTCAAGGCCGTGCAGTGGAACACCATCGAGATCGATGGCCACGACCAGGACGCCATCGAAGCCGCCCTGCTGGCCGCCAAGAAGAGTGACAAGCCGACCCTGATCGCCGCCAAGACCACGATCGGCTTCGGCGCGCCCAAGAAGGCCGGCACCGAAAAGGTGCATGGCGCCCCGCTCGGCGCCGAGGAACTGGCCGGCGCCAAGGCCGCGCTGGGCATCACCTATCCCGCGTTCGAAATCCCGACCGAAATCCTCAACACCTGGCGCGCCGCCGGTACACGCTCGCAGAATATCCGCGGCGAATGGCAGTCCCGCCTCGCCGCCTCGCCGCACAAGGCCGAGTTCGAGCGCCGCATCAAGGGCGACCTGCCGACCGACTTCAAGTCCGCCATCGACGCCTTCAAAAAGAAGCTGGTCGAGGACAAGCCCAAGGTCGCGACCCGCAAGTCCAGCCAGATGGCGCTCGACGTCATCAATGCCGCCCTGCCCGAAACGCTGGGCGGCTCGGCCGACCTGACCCATTCGAACCTGACCAACACCAAGGAAATGGTGCCCTTCCAGGCTGACAACCGCCTCGGGCGCTACATGATGTATGGCATCCGCGAGCACGAAATGGCCGCGGCCATGAACGGTGTCGCCCTGCATGGCGGCCTCATTCCCTATGGCGGCACCTTCATGGTCTTTACCGACTATGCCCGCCCCGCCATCCGCCTCGCCGCGCTGATGGAACAGCGCGCCATCTATGTCATGACCCATGACTCGATCGGCCTGGGCGAAGACGGCCCGACGCACCAGCCGGTGGAACACCTGACCGCGCTTCGCGCCATTCCGAACCTGCTGGTCTTCCGTCCGGCCGATGCCGTGGAAGCCCTCGAATGCTGGCAGCTGGCGCTGGAATCCACCACCGCGCCGTCCATCCTGGCCCTGTCGCGCCAGAACCTGCCGGCCCTGCGCACCGAATACCAGGCCGAAAACCTCTGCGCCAAGGGCGCCTATGTCATCGCCGGCGACAAGAATGCCGATGTCGTGATCTTCGCGACGGGCTCGGAAGTGGCCATCGCCGTCGAAGGCCAGAAGCAGCTGGCCGAACGGGGCATTGCCGCCAAGGTCGTGTCGGTGCCGTCCATGGAACTGCTGGCCAGGCAGTCCGACGCCTACAGGGCCGAGCTCTACGGCAATGCCCGGGCACGCGTCGCCATCGAGGCGGGCATCGAGATGAGCTGGAGCAAGCTGCTGGGCGACAAGGGCCGCTTTGTCGGGATGAACAGCTTCGGCGCTTCCGGCCCGATCGATGCGCTCTACGAGCACTTTGGTATTACGGCCAAGGCCGTGGTTGAAGCTGTCACAGCACAGTTGTAAGACAGCCCCGCCCTCCCTCCCCCAACTCCCCTCTAGGAGCGTCTAATATGGCAGTTCGCGTCGCCATCAACGGATTTGGCCGCATCGGCCGCAACGTCCTGCGCGCCATCATGGAATCCGGCCGCACCGACATCGAAGTCGTGGCCATCAACGATCTCGGCCCGGTCGAGACCAATGCCCACCTGTTCCGCTTCGACAGCGTGCATGGCCGCTTCAACGGCACCGTGACCGTCGATGGCGACACCATCGACGTGGGCCGCGGCCCGATCAAGGTGACCGCCGTGCGCGATCCGGCCGAGTTGCCGCATGCCGCCATGGGCGTCGACATCGCGCTCGAATGCACGGGCATTTTCACCAGTAAGGAAAAGGCCAGCGCCCATCTCAAGGCCGGCGCCAAGAAGGTTCTGATCTCGGCCCCCGGCGATGGCGCCGACCTCACGGTCGTCTACGGCATCAACCACGCGCAGCTTTCCAAGGACCACATCGTGGTCTCCAACGCCTCCTGCACCACCAACTGCCTGGCGCCGGTGGCCTATGTGCTGCACAAGGAATTCGGCATCGAGAAGGGAATGATGACCACCATCCATTCCTATACCGGTGACCAGCCGACGCTCGACACCATGCACAAGGATCTCTATCGCGGCCGCGCGGCTGCCCTCTCCCAGATCCCGACCTCGACCGGCGCCGCCAAGGCCATTGGCCTCGTGCTGCCCGAGCTCAAGGGCAAGCTGGACGGCGTCTCCATCCGTGTGCCGACCCCCAATGTCTCCTGCGTCGACTTCAAGTTCATCACCAGCCGCGATGTGACCGCCGACGAGATCAACCAGGCGATCAAGAAGTACGCCGACGGCGAGCTCAAGGGCATCCTGGGCTATACGACCCAGCCCAATGTCTCGATCGACTTCAACCACGACAGCCACTCCTCGACCCTGGCCTTCGACCAGACCAAGGTGATGGGCGGCAACTTCGCCTCGATCCTGAGCTGGTACGACAATGAATGGGGCTTCTCCAACCGCATGGCCGACACGGCCGTTGCGCTGGGCAAGACGCTCTAGCCAACCATTGCCTGGCAAAGGCCCCGTCGCTCCGCGGCGGGGCCTTTGTCTTGCCCAGGAAACTCAGCCGCCGGCACTGTCTTGTCAGATCACCCTGCACAGGCAATGGTTTGGCCGGACCAGCAACGGCGAGCGCATATGAGTCTTGATCGATCCATCCGCTGGCGCGGCCTCGACCCCGCCACGCTCGAACACTGCCACGTCATCTCCACCCCGCGCGACACCCGAATTCGCGGCACCGTCATCACGCCGGCCTATGGCCTCTTCTACCGCATCAAGCTGGACGACAGCGAACATGTCCGGACCGTGCGGCTCGAACGCACCGATGGGGCGACGCTCGAACTCTTCTCCGATGGCGCCGGCAACTGGTCCGATGATCGCGCCGAGCCCCTGCCCGCCCTCAGGGGCTGCATCGATATCGACATCTGGCCAACGCCTCTGACCAATTCCCTGCCGCTCTGGCGCTGCCAATGGCAGATCGGCGCAGCCCAGCGCTTCGCCATGGCCTGGATCGACGCCGATGCCATGACGGTCAAGCGCAGCGAGCAGGTCTATACCCAGCTCGATGCCACCCAGTTCCGCTTCCAGTCCGCCGACTTCGAGCGCGTGCTGGACGTCGATGCCGACCGGCTGGTGGTGACCTATCCGGGCCTGTTCGAGCGCGCGGAGGAGCGCTGAACGGCCTGGCCGCCAGAGATTCTTCCCGCTCCCGCTTCCCCCCTTCGCCCTGCTCTGCTACGCCACGGGCGACGACCTAGACCCGGGAGACCTTCATGTCCGCGACCTTCAAGACCCTCGACGAGCTCGACCTCAAGAACAAGCGCGTGCTGCTCCGGGCCGATCTCAACGTTCCGGTCGCCGATGGCAAGGTCACGGACGCCACCCGCATCGAACGGCTGGTGCCCACAATCCGCGAGATCGTCAAATATGACAGCAAGGTCATCCTGCTCAGCCATTTCGGCCGCCCCAAGGGCAAGGTCGATCCGCAATTCTCGCTCGAACAGGTCTGCGAGGCCGTCGCCAACCAGACCGGCCATCCGGTGGGCTTCGTCGCCACCGACTGGGTCGATATGGCCGACGCCCAGAAAGCCATCGAGTCCGCTCCGCCCGGCTCGGTGCTGATCCTCGAAAACACCCGCTTTCACCCGGGCGAAGAGACCAATGACCTCGAGCTCGCCAAGCGCATGGCGAGCCTGGGCGATGTCTATGTCAACGACGCCTTCTCGGCCGCCCACCGTGCCCATGCCTCGACCGAAGCGCTCGCCCACCTGCTGCCGGCGGCGGCGGGCCTGGCCATGCAGGCTGAACTCGAAGCGCTCGAATCCGGCCTCGGCAAGCCCAAAAAGCCCGTGGTTGCCATTGTTGGCGGCGCCAAGGTCTCGTCCAAGATCGACCTGCTGGAAAACCTGGTGACCCGCGTCGATGGCCTCGTCATCGGCGGCGGCATGGCCAATACCTTCCTGCACGCCCAGGGCTATGGCGTCGGCAAGTCGCTCTGCGAAAAGGACCTGGCCGATACCGCCCGGCGCATCATGGACAAGGCCATCGACAGCGGCTGTGCCATCATCCTGCCGATCGACGCGGTCGTCGCCTGGCACTTCAAGGCCGACACCCCCACCCGCCTCTATGGCGTCGACGCCATCGACAATGACGGCATGATCCTCGATATCGGCCCCTCCTCGATAGAGCGCATCACCGGGGCCATCGACGATGCCCATACCGTGGTCTGGAACGGCCCCATGGGCGCCTTCGAGATGAACCCCTTCGATGCCGGCACCGTGGCCATCGCCAAGCATGTCGCCAAGCGCACCCATGACGGCAAGCTGGTCTCGGTGGCCGGCGGCGGCGACACCGTCTCCGCCCTCGCCCATGCCGGGGTCAAGGACGACTTCACCTATGTCTCGACCGCGGGCGGCGCCTTCCTCGAATGGATGGAAGGCAAGCCCCTCCCGGGCGTGGAAGCGCTGAAGAAGTAGATAGTTTCAAAGTTCTGAAACTTTGCCTTGCAGAAAGGGCGGTCAGCAGATAGTTTCCGATATCGGAAACTATTGGAGCACTTTTCGTGTCGCTGACCCTCTATCTGCATCCCTTGGCCTCGTTTTGCCACAAGGTCCTTATTGCGCTCTACGAGAGTGAGACGCCATTCACGCCAGTGACAGTCGACCTCGCCGACCCCAACTCCGCGCGGCAGGTGACCGACCGCTGGCCCGTGGGCAAGATTCCGCTGCTGCATGACAGCACCGGTAATCGCGTGATCCCCGAGACCACGATCCAGATCGAATACCTGGACCAGCACTATCCCGGTCCCAACCCGCTTGTACCCACCGACGCCGAAGCAGCACGCGAGGCGCGGCTTTGGGACAGGTTCTTCGACAATTATGTGCAGATCCCGATGCAGAAGATCGTCGGCGACCGCATCCGCCCCGCTGGTGCCACCGACCCGCACGGTGTGGCCGATGCCCGCCACACCCTGCGCACCGCCTATGCGATGATCGATGGCCAGCTCGCGGGCCGGACTTGGGCGACGGGTGACGCCTTCACCCTGGCCGACTGCTCAGCAGCCCCGGCCTTGTTCTACGCAAGCATAGTCGAGCCCTTCCCCGCCGAGCACACCTTTCTCGCCGCGTACTTTGAGCGCCTGCTGATACGCCCCAGCGTCGCAAGGACACTTGCCGAGGCGCGACCATTCTTTGCTATGTTCCCCTATCGCGAGGCGATGCCCCAGCGATTCCTGGCCGACTGACGGAGACCGCCGCTGCAACAAGAGCCGGCCCAGCTTGATCGTCTCTTCCATGCGCTTGCCGACCCACATCGGCGGGCCATGGTGTCGCGTCTCGTGCAGGGACCGGCCTCGATGAAAGAACTGGCCACGCCACTGAGCCTGGCACTGCCATCGGCGCTCAAGCACCTGCAGGCGCTTGAGATCGGGGGAATCGTTACCTCCAGCAAGACTGGCCGGGTGCGCACTTTTGCCATTCGGCAGGATGGCCTGCGCACCATCCAAACCTGGCTGGCGGACCATCAGCGCGAACTCAATGCTGGCTTTGACCGGCTCGAGGCAGCGATGCGCGCCACGCCCGAGGAGACATCGGAATGAATACAGTGCAGCATTCGAGCTTTACCGTCGAGCGCCTGCTTCCTGCCCGCCCCCAGCATGCCTACCGCTTCTGGGCCGACCCGGCGCTGAGGGAGCGCTGGACCAGTTGCCATCCCGATTGGTCGCTGCTCGAAGAGACGATCGATTTCCGGATCGGCGGACAGCATCTGACGCGCATGCGTTCCCCCGGTGGCAGCGTCCAGACGGTCGATATCCGCTACCTCGACCTGCTCGAAGGCCAGCGCATCGTCTATGCCTATTCGATGCATCTCGACCACCAGCCTCTGTCTGCCTCGCTGGTCACCATCGAACTCCTGCCCGGGCAAGGCGGGACACGGATGGTCTATGTCGAGCAGCTCGCCATGCTGAGTGGCGACCCGGAGCTGCGCCGCCAGGGAACTGACGACGGTTTTGACCGCCTCGTGACCGCGGTCGAGCGTGACGTGGCAGTGCTGCAATAGCTCGTGCCGTGACCTTTGGGCCTGCCGACCGATCTTCCATACAAGATTAGCCTTTCGTCGCATAAACGCAGGTCTAATCGCCGTCGCCGTAACGAAAGTCTAATCTGGGACCAATCCCTGATACCGAGGTTGGACCATGACGAAGTCGCTCAATGCCATTGCCAAGAAGCTTATGGAGCCGGGAAAGGGGATTCTGGCAGCCGACGAATCCGAAGGCACCATTGCCAAGCGCTTTGCCAAGATCAACCTGCCCAACTCGCTCGATCTGCGCCGCGACTATCGCGAAATGCTGTTCCGCTCCACCGAGGCGATGACCAACTATATATCCGGCGTCATCCTCACCGAGGAAACGCTGGAGCAGCATGCCGCCGACGGCACGGCCTTCCGGTCCATCCTGGCCGATGCCGATGTCATTCCGGGCATCAAGGTCGACCGTGGCGCCTTCCCCATGCCCGGCGACAATGGCGAGAAGATCACCGAGGGCCTTGATGGCCTGCGCCAGCGCCTCGAGCGCTATGCCAGCCTCGGCGCCGGCTTTGCCAAGTGGCGCGCCGTCATCACCATCAATGACGTTGCCCCCACCCGCAACAATATCCGCGCCAATGCCCATGCGCTGGCCCGCTACGCCATTCTCTGCCAGGAAGCCGGCATTGTGCCCGTCGTCGAGCCCGAAGTGGTGGGCGATGGCGATCCGGGCAACCATTCGATGGAGCGCTGCGCCCAGGTGACGGGCGACGTGCTGGAAAACACGTTCAAGGAACTGCGCCTGGCCGGCGTCGAACTCTCGGGCATGCTGCTCAAGCCCAATATGGTCCTGCCCGGCATCAATTCGCGCGAGCGCCCCTCCTTCGAGGACGTCGCCCGCCGCACCGTCGAAGTGCTGCGCGAGCATGTCCCGGCCGCCGTGCCCGGCATCGCCTTCCTTTCCGGCGGCCAGACCGATGAGGAAGCCACCGCGCATCTGTCGGCCATGAACCAGATTGCCGGCAAGCCCTGGCCGCTGACCTTCTCCTATGGCCGCGCGCTGCAGAACGTTGCCCTGCGCACCTGGGCCGGCCGTCGCGAGAACTTCCCCCAGGCCCAGGCCGCCTTTACCCACCGCGCCCACATGAACTCGCTGGCCGCCCTGGGCACCTGGACCGGCGAGCTCGACCGCGCCGCCTGACACCGATCTACCTGACGTCCCAACGTCACCACTGATGCGCATCCTCCTCCCGGGGATGCGCATTTTTCTTTGCGCCTGCTGGGGGCTTCGCCTATTGGAAGGCGACCTCTTTGTCGCCAAAATGGCCAGACAAGAAGACGTCTCGCGTCGAGTACCCGGAAGCCATGGCCCCCCAGCTTTATCTGATCACTCCTGCCACCGCCGTTCCGGAGACGTTCCCCGCCACGCTGATGGCCGTGCTCAATGCCGCCGCGTTTTCCGCGCTGCTGGTCAGCCGCGGCACGCTCGATGACGCTGCCTATGCCCGGCTCGCCGCGGCCATCATCAATGTCGGCCAGGGCGCCGGCTGCGCCGTGCTGATTGAGGACGATATCGCGCTGGCAAAGCGCCTCGGCGCCGATGGCGTGCATGTGACGGGCGGCCCCGAGGCCATTGCCGATGCCGTGGCGGCCCTCAAGCCGTCCATGATCGTGGGTGCCGGCAATGTGCATTCCCGCCATGACGCCATGACGGCGGGCGAGATGGACATCGACTATGTCTTCTTCGGGCCGCTCGAGGGCGCCACCGACCCGCAGGATGCCGACCTCGCCCAGTGGTGGGCGGAAACCTTCGAAGTGCCCGGCGTGCTGAGCCTGCCCGACGCCGCCCCCGGCGCGGCCGACGCGCGTGGCGCCGAATTCCTGGCGCTGTCGCACAGCCTGTGGACCGCCGCCTCGCCCGCAGCGGCGATGCGCGCCATCGCCGACGACCTGGGAGTTTCCGCATGATCGCGCGCCTCTTGCTCGCGGCGCTCCTGGCGCTGACCTCCCTGGCGGCCATGGCACAGGATGCCACCGACAGCCCGGAAGCCACCGAGAGCCCCGCCGACGCCATCTCCGACGAGATCTTCGGGCCGCGCGTACCGACCGACTATGCCTTCGGCGCCTTCCAGCGCGGCTATTTCCTGACGGCGCTCGAACTGGCACTGCCGCGCGCCGAACAGGGCGACCCGGCCGCCCAGACGCTGATTGCCGAGCTCTATGCCAAGGGCCTGGGCGTGGCCCAGAACGACCAGCGCGCCGCCGGCTGGTACCAGCTTGCCGCCAATGGCGGCGATCGCCTCGCCATGTTCGAACTCGCGCTCTATTACCAGGACGGCATCGGCGTGCCCAAGAACCGCGCCCGCGCCGCCGACCTGTTCCGCCAGGCCGCCGAGGCGGGCTATATCCCGGCCAAGTACAATATGGCGCTGCTCCATGTCGAAGGCGTCCATGCCGCGCCAAGCCTGGTCACCGCCGCAACCCTGATGAAGGAAGCCGCCGATGCCGAACTGCCCGAGGCGCAGTATGACTATGGCAGCATGCTGATCGAGGGTGCCGGCGTTGCCCCCAATCCCGAGGAAGGCGCCCGCTATATTGCGCTGGCCGCCGAACAGAACCTGATCGCCGCCCAGATCGACTATGCGACACTGCTCTATCTCGGCCAGGGCGTGGACAGGAATGTGGAGGAAGCTGCTCGCTGGTATGGCATTGCGGCCGAGGCCGGCAATGCCGTGGCGCAGAACCGCTACGCCAAGCTGCTGGCCGTGGGCGAAGGTGTGCCGCTCGATCTCGAGGAAGCCGCGATGTGGCGGGCGCTGTCGCGGCGCCAGGGCCTGTCCGACCCTGCGCTCGACCGGCTGCTGGTCTCCATACCCCAGGCAGACCTCGCCAGCGCCGAGGAGCGCGCCCGCTTCTGGCCCTCCACTCCGCCGCAGATCGAAACCGTGCTGGAGATCCCCAGCGTCGATGCGCCAGCCAGCGACAGCCCTGCTTTGCCTGCCCCCACCGACGCGGGCGAGGCACCCGCCACCGCGCCCGTCGAAGCGCAAGACCCTTGAACCCAAGGGCGTTCTGAGGCAATAAGCCCGCCACGCCCTCAAGCCCAATCAACCTTCGGCCAGCCGCATCCGGCGCGCGTGGCCCGAACCGACAATTTCGCGCACCCGAAAGCATCACCCGCATGGCCAAGATCAACGGCAACGAAATCCGCCCCGGCAATGTCGTCAACCACCAGGACCGGCTCTGGGTCGCGGTCAAGGTCGATCACGTCAAGCCCGGCAAGGGCGGCGCCTATGCCCAGGTCGAACTCAAGGCCATCCTTGGCGGCACCAAGCTCAATGAGCGCTTCCGCTCCGCCGAGACGGTCGAGACCGTCGAGCTCGAATTCCGCGACTTCACCTATCTCTACGAGCAGGGCGACAGCCTGGTCTTCATGGATCAGGACAGCTACGAGCAGGTCGAACTGGCCAAGGACTTTGTCGGCGAACGCGCCGCATTCCTGCAGGACGGCATGAAAATCACCCTCGAAATGCACGAGGAAACCCCGCTCGGCATCAAGTTCCCGCCCAATGTGATCCTTGAGGTTACCGAGGTCGATCCCGTGCAGAAGGGCCAGAGCGTTTCCAGCCAGTTCAAGCCGGCAATCCTGGCCAATGGCCTCAAGGTCATGGTGCCGCCCTTCATCGCCGTCGGCGAGCGCATCGTCGTTGACACCACCGAAGCCACCTATATGCGCCGGGCCGACTGACCATGGCACGTTCTGCAATCCTCAATGTCATGGTCAACGCCGCCATCAAGGCCGGCAAGTCGCTGACCAAGGACTTCAACGAAGTCGAAAACCTGCAGGTCTCCCGCAAGGGTCCCGCCGACTTTGTCTCCAAGGCCGACCTGCGCGCCGAACAGATCGTTTATGACGAACTGCTCAAGGCCCGCCCGACCTATGCCTTCCTGATGGAAGAGGGCGGCGAAGTCGCCGGCACCGATGGACAGCACCGCTGGATCATCGATCCGCTCGACGGCACCACCAATTTCCTGCACTCGATCCCGCTCTTTGCCGTGGCGATTGCTCTCGAACGCGCCAACGAGATCGTCGCCTCGGTGATCTACAATCCCGTGATGGACGAGCTCTATACCGCCGAAAAGGGCGGTGGCACCTGGCTGAACGACCGCAAGCGCCTGCGCGTGGCCGGCCGCAAGTCGCTGGCCGATGCCGTGGTCTGCACCGGCATCAAGACCCAGGGCACGGCCAATGACGGCCTGCAGCTGCGCCAGCTGGCCCATATCAACCCCGCCGTCGCCGGCATCCGCCGCTCGGGCTCGATCTCGGTGGACATGGCCTGGCTGGCCTCGGGCCGCTACGACGCCATCTGGGAAGCCGGCCTCGCCCCCTGGGACGTGGCCCCCGGCCTGCTGATGGTCAAGGAAGCCGGTGGCTTCGTCTCCGACTTCGCCGGCAGCCCCGGCTCGGTGTGGAACGGCCAGGTCGTCGCCGGCAACGAGACATTGCAGGCCGCCCTGCTCAAGCAGCTCAAGCCGATCGCCTAGCCAGAGCGGGTTTGCCGGCAAACCGCAAGAAAACTACAGGCATGCTTGCGGCATGCCTGTAGCAAGCTGGCGCGTGCATGCTGTTCCCGTTAACCTTTTGCATTGCCCCCGTCGTCCGCGCTGACTAGTCTGCAGCCTTGTGATTTGCGCGTGAGGGGCGAGGTTTGAGGCACAGATGACGCAAGGCTACGATCCCTACCACCTCGCCAGTCCTACCGTTTACCTCGTCAAGATCGTGATTTTTCTGGTGTTGGTGGCCCTCGTCGGGGCGATCCTCTTCGCCAACATCGTCACCTTCTTCTGGGCCAATCCGTTCATCAATTCGATGATCTTCCTGGCCCTGTTCATCGGCATTTTCCTCAGCTTCCGCCAGGTTATCCGGCTGTTTCCCGAGGTAAAATGGGTCAATTCCCTGCAGGAAGGCACCACCACCAATGTGCGTCCGCCCATCCTGCTGGCCCCGGTCGCCGGCATCCTGCGCGAGCGGATCGGCGAGGCAGTCATTACGCCCTCATCCATGCGCTCGATCCTCGATTCCGTCGGCAACCGGCTCGACGAGGCCAAGGACACTTCCCGCTATCTGACCGGCCTGCTGGTGTTTCTCGGCCTGATGGGCACCTTCTACGGCTTGTTGGAAACCGTGAGCTCGGTCGCGGGCGTGATCAATGCGCTGGACGTCACCTCGGCCGACACCACCGCGCTGTTTTCTAACCTCAAGGAAGGCCTCGCCGCGCCACTGGCCGGCATGGGCACGGCCTTCTCGTCATCGCTGTTCGGCCTCGCCGGCTCGCTGGTGCTGGGATTTCTCGATCTCCAGACCAGCCAGGCGCAGAACGCTTTCTATACGGACCTGGAGGACTGGATGACCTCGATGACCGAGCTCGACCACCCGGTCACCGCCATGCAAGTCAATGCCGGCGGCCCCGACATGCAGGCCATGTTCGACAAGCTGGGCGACAGCATGCAGAACCAGAATTCGAGCCAGAACGCCATCCGCGCCATGGCCGAACTGGCGCGCGGCATCGACGGGCTGGTCAAGCATATCCGCACCGAGCAGGACGATCTGCGCCGCCATATCAACGAGCAGGGCGAGACCAACCAGAAGCTGCGCGAACTGATCGACGCCGTGCTGACGCAGGCCGATACCGAGCGGCGGAACTGATCCATGCCGGGAGCCCGTTCCCGCCGGCGTATCGAGGCCAATTACTGGCCCGGCTTCGTCGACGCCCTGTCGAGCCTGCTGCTCGTCATCATCTTCATGCTGAGCCTGTTCATGCTGACCCAGTTCTTCCTGGGCCAGGAGATCCAGGGCCGCGACACCGCGCTTGCCCGGCTCAACAGCCAGATTGCCGAGCTGACCGACCTGCTGCAGCTTGAGCGCGCCAATTCGGACGACCTGTCCAGCCAGATTGCCACCCTGACCGCCACGCTCAGCAGCGCCCAGGCCGACAATGCGAGCCTCTCCAGCCAGCTGGCCGGGGTCGGCGCCGGCCTTGGCGACAAGGACGCGACCATTGCCGGCCTGCAGGATGACCTGCTGTCGGCCCAGGAGCTGTCCGACGAGGCCAATGCCCAGGTCGCGCTGCTCAACCAGCAGCTCGCGGCTTTGCGCACCCAGATCGGCGCCCTCGAAGCGGCGCTCGAAGCCTCCGAGGCGCGCGACACCGAGAGCCGCACCCAGATTGCCGATCTCGGCCGGCGCCTCAACCTGGCCCTGGCGCAACGCGTGCAGGACCTGACGCGCTATCGGTCCGACTTCTTCGGCCGCCTGCGCCAGATCCTCGAGGGCCGCGCCGATGTGCGCGTGGTGGGCGACCGCTTCGTCTTCCAGTCAGAGGTCCTGTTCGATCCGGGTCAGGCCGACATTTCCCCAGAGGGCACGCCGGATCTCGACGCGCTGGCCGCAGCCATATTGCAGCTCGAAACCGAGATTCCGCCCGATATCAACTGGGTGTTGCGCATCGACGGCCACACCGATATCCGCCCGATTTCCAACGAGCGCTTCCCCTCCAACTGGGAGCTCTCGGCGGCCCGCGCTATCTCGGTCGCGCGCTATCTCGTCACCAAGGGCGTGTCTCCCAATCGTCTGGTGGCAGCCGGTTTCGGGGAGTTCACCCCGCTCGACCCGGCCGAGAATGACGACGCCTACCGGCGCAACCGCCGCATCGAGTTCAAGCTGACGGAAGGCTGATCGGCTCACACCTCTCCCTTGGGGGAGAGGTCGACCCCTCTTGGGGGCGGGTGAGGGGGCCTTCCCCACGCACCTCACCCAGTAAAGGCCCCCCACCTGGCGCTGCGCGCCGACCTCTCCCCCAAAGGGAGAGGTAAGGCAAGCACTAGCCCGGCAGGTCATCCAGCCGGAACTGCAGCTTGGCCAGTTCGGCATAGCGCCCGCCCTTGGCGACCAGCTGCTCATGGGTGCCCTGGTCGATGATGCGGCCGCCGTCCAGCACCAGGATCTTGTCGGCATCACGGATCGTCGCGAGGCGGTGGGCAATCACCAGCGTGGTGCGCCCCTCCATCAGATGCTCCAGCGCCACCTGCACCAGCCGCTCGCTCTGCGCGTCGAGCGCACTGGTCGCCTCGTCGAGCAGCAGAATCGGGGCGTTCTTGAGGATGGCGCGGGCGATGGCGAGACGCTGCTTCTGCCCGCCGGACAGCATCACGCCGCGCTCGCCGACCAGCGACTGGTAGCCCAACGGCAGGTCGAGCACGAAGTCATGCACCAGCGCTGCCTTGGCTGCCGCCTCGACCTCGGCATCGCTCGCCTCGGGTTTGCCGAAGCGGATATTCTCGGCAATGGTGCCGGCAAAGATGATCGGCTCCTGCTCGACATAGGCGAAACGCTGGCGCAGATCGCTGAGCCGGACATCGCGGATATCGATGCCGTCGACCAGGATGGCGCCGGCCATGACATCATAGAAGCGCTGCAGCAGCGACAGGGTCGTCGACTTGCCCGATCCCGAGGCCCCGACCAGGGCAACCGTCTCGCCGCGCCCCACGGTGAAATCGAGCCCGTGCAGCACCGGCTCGGTACCATTGTAGGAAAAATCCACATTGTCGAAGGTGACTGTACCCAGCGCCGGCACCGGCAAAGCCTTGGGCTGTGCGGCCTCGCGGATGGTCGTCTCGGTATCGAGGATTTCCGTCAGCCGTTCGGTCGCGCCGGCCACAGATTGCAGCGTGCCCAGGACTTCGCTGACATTGGTCAATGCCCCCGAAGCCATCAGCGCATAGACGAGGAACTGCGCCAGCTGCCCGGCGGTGACCGTGCCCTCGAACACCGAGCGGGCACCCCACCAGACGAGGAAAACCAGCGCCGCCGTGCCCAGGAAGATCACCATGCCGACCAGCACCGAGCGGGCCAGCAGCCGCTTGACTTCGGCCCGGTAGCTCGCCTCGCTGCGCTCGTCATACTGGGCAGCCTGGATCGGCTCCTGGGTAAAGGACTTGACCGTGCGCGTGGCGCCCAGCATCTCGGTCGCCATGGCGGAGAGGTCGGCCAGCGCATCCTGGGTCTTGCGCGACATGCCGCGCAGGCGGCGCGCAAAGGTAATGACGGGAAAGAGGATTGCCGGCGCCGCGATGACCACGGCCAGGGTCAGCACCGGGCTGGTCAGCAGCATCATGGTCAGCGCGCCGATAATGGTGACCATGGAGCGCAGGGCCAGCGAGAAGCTCGATCCCACCGCGCCACGGATCATCGCCACGTCGCCATTGAGCCGACTGGTCAGCTCGCCCACGCGATGGGTATCGAAATAGCGCGCGTCAAGGCTCAGCAGATGCGCGAACACCGCCTGGCGCAGATCGGCGAGCACGCGCTCGCCCACCACCGAGATGAAGTAGAACCGCGCCCCGCTTGCCACTGCCATGACGGCTGCGACGGCGATGATGATCCAGCCATAGCGGCCGACATTTTCCAGATTCTGCGCGACGAAACCCTGGTCGATGGCACCGCCCAGCAGCGCCGGAATGGCCAGCGACGACACGGTCGAAATCAGCATGAAGGCCACGGTGAGGCCCAGCCGCCATGGATAGCGCAGCATGAAGGGAACGAGCTTGCGCAGGGGCTGCAGCTTGCGCGGGTTGACCACCGGGGTCAGCGCGATTGTTTCGGGATCAGCCTCAACCGGGACGGCCTGGTCTGTCATCGCTCGGTTACGCCATTGTGCTTTGGGTCCGCGACGGGGCTGGACCGCGTTGAGGCTTCGATATAGGCACTAGGCGCTGGAGCGGCAACCGCTTTGTCTGGCGTGAAATTGCCGCGCCCGCGCCCTTGCGGAATGCCCGGCCTTTCTGTATGAAGCCGCCAACACCAGTTTAGATGCTCTCCGGGCGCCACGGCGCCCGTTTGATTTGAGGCGACACCGATGAAGGCAGATACCCATCCGGACTACCACATGATCACCGTGGTAATGACCGACGGCACCAAGTACGAGACCCGTTCGACCTACGGCAAGGCCGGCGATACGCTGCAGCTCGACATCGATCCCAACACGCACCCGGCCTGGACCGGCGGCACGGGCCAGCTGCTCGACCGCGGCGGCCGCGTCTCGCGCTTCAAGGAGCGCTTCAAGGGCCTCGGTCTCTAGGACCAGTCCTGATCGTAATTCGAAGAGCCCGGCCATCGAGCCGGGCTTTTTGTTGTCGCGCCTCAGCAAATTGCCACGACCTCGTCCGTCAACAGGCTCAGGTTGAGGGGCTACTGGGGGTTGAGTAGGGTGTGGTCAAGCCACGAATGCCCTAGCGCCCGAAGGCCGCCTTGAGCCGTGCCAGCTGGTCGGCGATGCCGTTGGCGGTGCCGGGGTCGAGCTCAGGCATCTTGCCGCGTTCCAGCGTGTCGAACTGCATCACCCGATCGAACAGCCGGTCGCCCTTGTCGATATAGCGACGCAGCGTCTCGGGAAGCTGGTCATAGCCCGGCCCGCCACGTTCCGATGGCGTGGCCGAGAACTTGACCTTCTCCTTCTCGGAGCGGGCATTTTCCTTGGTGATCTCGCCTTCGTTGACCGCCCGCTGCAGCAGCAGCCAGGAGGCCAGCTGCATCAGGCGTGTGGTCAGGCGCATGGATTCGGTGGCGTAGAGAAACGAGGCTTCGCGCGACAGGATGCGGCTATCGGCGCGGCCCTCGGCATCGAGATAGGTCGCGACCTCTTCGATCAGGCCCATGCCCTCGCGATAGAGCACGTCAAAGCCCCCCGACGCCACGATGCGCGGCCCGATGGCAATCGCCGGTCCCGTTTCTTTCACATCGCTCAAGCCGTGGCTCCTCTCATGCGCGCCATGGTAGGCGCAAACCGGTGGGGCGTCATCCCTCGGGGTCAATCAAGCTGAAAAGAGCTTTAAGAACAGGGCCGTACGATGGCAGCAGACGCCCAAAAAGAAAAAAGAGCGGCACGAAACCGCTCTCGAAGTTAACAGGGAGGCGTCAAACAGAGGGAGAAACCACTCTGCAAAATCCAGAACAATCTGAATAATCCAAGGTTACCGGGAACAGATTAATTGCACGTTAACAGCACTCGATTTCTTAACCCTGCCGGTTGCCGAATCGTTGACTGCAAGGACCGCCCGGTTCACCGCAAACCAGCTTGAATGGTCCTGCGGCACCCGGTGAATGAAACATGAATGCGTCGTTCCAATCTCATGCAGATGCCGTGGTGTCTCATCCCGCCATGGCAGCATGCCAAACGGGAGAGGAAACGATGACCACACTGTCTGCTGGAGCCGCCGCCGGCCTGCTTGTCGCGCTCATGGTGATATCCACCACCGACGGCCACGAGGGCGGTCCCATGCCCGCCGCCAGAAAGGCTGACCGCCTCCTGCACCCCGGAGAGGCGCGCGGCTTCAATCCCCAGCCTGATCCGCCCGTCCAAGCACCTGCGCAGCGCTAGAGCTTGAAGGCCGATTCGGCGGCCTTGCGCGTCGCGTCCCGCGCCGCGATGGCAGCCTTGAGCCGCGCAATCTCGGCCTCCAGCAGGCCGATGCGCTCAGCCAGTTCCTCCACCGATATGGTGTCGATGGACATGCCCACTTCATGGCCTTTGGGCTTTTTGATTTCCTCGTCGAACATGGAAAGCCTCCTTCGCCAGCTTTGCGCACCAGCTTAGCCGCAAAGGCTTGCGGAGCAAATCGGCATCAGCCAGCATGGCGGCATGACCCTGCCCGCAGACATGAATGCCATTGTCATCGCCCGCCCAGGTGGCCCGGAGGAACTGGAACTCCAGCGCTACCCCCTGCCCGCCTGCCGCGATGGCGAGATGCTGATCCGCATTGCCGCCGCCGGCGTCAACGGCCCCGACCTGGCGCAGCGCCGCGGGCATTACGACCCCCCGCCTGACGCCTCGCCCCTGCCGGGGCTGGAAGTGGCCGGTGAAATCGCCGCGCTCGGCCAAGGCGTAGCCGGTTGGCAGCAGGGCGACCGGGTCATGGCGCTGACCAATGGCGGTGGCTATGCCGAGTATGTCGCCGTGCCGGCCGGTCAGGTCCTGCTCGTGCCCGACAACTGGACATTGCGGGAAGCGGCGGCCCTGCCGGAAACCTGGTTCACCGTCACCCAGACCCTGGTGATGCGCGCCGGGCTCGAGCCGGGCATGACGGTTCTGGTCCATGGCGCAGCTGGTGGCATCGGCGGCGCGGCCATCCAGATCGCGACCATATTGGGGGCCAGCGCCATCGCCGTGGTCTCTTCCCCCGCCAAGGCGGACTATGCCCGCCGTCTCGGCGCCATCGCCACCATCGACTATACCCGTGAGGATATCGTCGCCCGCGCCCTTGCGCTGACGGGCGGCACCGGCGTGGACCGCGTCCTCGACATCATTGGCGGGCTGATGGCCGAGCGCAATATTGCCGCCTCTGCGCGGGGCGGCCACATCGTGCAGGTCTCGACGCTCGATGGCGCCTCTGCCAGCATCTCGCTGCGCGCCATCATGGCAAAGCAGCTGACACTGTCGGGCTCGACGCTGCGACCGCAGACGCCGGCCACCAAGGCCGCCATCGCCGACCGCATCCACGCCGACCTGCTGCCCGCCCTGTCGCGGCCCGGCTTCGTCAAATCGGCCGTAACCAGCTTCCCGCTGGAGGCAGCGGCGCAGGCCCACCGCGCCATGGAGGCGCGCAGCCATGTCGGCAAGATCGTGCTGGAGACCGCGTTCGGGGCGGAGCGATAACGGATACGCGGTGAGCAACCACCCACATTGTCATTGCGGATCGGCCCTCAAAGCCATATATTACAGACTGTTCCCCCTCAGCATGAAGCAAAGAGGCGGAGCGGCCCGGTGGAAAACCGGCCGCGCCTGCAGGAGAGATTTACCATGACCCAGCCCCTGTTGATGCCCAAGGCGACCGCTGTCTGGCTCGTCGACAACACTGCGCTGTCGTTCGAGCAGATCGCCGCCTTCTGCACGCTGCACCCCCTTGAAGTCCAGGGTATCGCCGATGGCGATGTCGCCGGCGGCATCATGGGTGCCAATCCGATCCAGAACGGGCAATTGACCCGCGAGGAGATCGAAAAGGCCGAGGCCGATCCCGAATACCGCATGAAGCTGAGCGAGCCCAAGGTTCGCGTCGCCGCGGCCAAGCGCAAGGGTCCGCGCTACACGCCCATTTCGCGCCGCAACGAGCGCCCCAATGCCATCAAGTGGCTGGTGCGCAACCATCCCGAGCTCAAGGACGCCCAGATCATGCGCCTGGTCGGCACCACCAAGTCGACCATCGATTCGGTGCGTGAATCCACCCACTGGAACTCGGCAAACCTGGCCGCCATGGACCCGGTGACGCTGGGCCTCTGCAGCCAGATCGACCTCGACCTCGAGGTCAAGCGCGCCTCCAAGGGCTCGACCGGTCCCGATGAGGCCGAAGAAGGCACCATGCTGATGACGGCGGAGGAAGCCCTGGCCCGCTCCGGTGGCCGCGGCCATGCCGAAGGCGAAGAAAACGAATTCGCCGCCAATGACCACCGCCCCGAACAGGCACAGGACGATTTCGACGCGGACTCGGTCTTCGCCAAGCTCAAGTCCGTCAAGAGCGACACCGACAACTAGAAACGGCGCCAGCAGGAGCATTCGTTGGAAAACAACCTCCTGCTGGCTATTTTCGTTCTTCTGGCAGCCAGCGTCGCGCTGGTGCCGCTTGCCAAGGCCGCCGGCCTTGGCACCGTGCTGGGCTATCTCGCCGCGGGCGTGCTGATCGGCCCCTATGGGCTGGGCCTGGTTTCCGACAGCGAGCTGATCCACCAGATCGCCGATTTCGGCATTGTCATGATGCTGTTTCTCATCGGCCTCGACCTGCAGCCCACCGAACTCTGGCGCATGCGCAACAAGGTGCTTGGTCTGGGCGTGACCCAGATGCTGGCCACCTCGACCATCATCGCGCTGGCGCTGCTGGCCACCGGCTTTGCACCCGGGGTCGCCGCGATCATCGGCATGGCGCTGTCCATGTCTTCCACCGCCATTGCCATGCAATCGGCCCAGCAGCGCGACATCACCCGCACCGATGCTGGGCGCGCCAGCCTTGCCGTGCTGCTGGTGCAGGATGTGTCGGTCATTCCCATCCTGGCGGCGGTGCCCCTGCTCGCCATGTCGATTGTCGCGCTCGACATCGAGGTGGCCGAGGCCGTCGAGGCCATGGCCAATCCGCTCGACTGGATAACCCCGCTCATCATCATCGGCGCCTTCATCGCCGCCGTGGTGGCAGGCCGCTACCTGGTGCGGCCGCTGCTGGGCTTCGTCGCCCGCACGGGCGTGCGCGAGGCCTTCACGGCGCTGGGCCTGGCCATGGTGGCCGGGGCGGCGCTGCTGGCTCAGGCGCAGGGCTTCTCGCCGGCCCTGGGCGCCTTTATCGGCGGGGTACTGCTGGCCGACAGCGAATATCGGCACGAAATCGAGAGCAATCTGGAGCCTTTCAAGGGCCTCCTGCTCGGGCTGTTCTTTATTTCGGTAGGCATGTCGATTGCCTTCGACGTGCTGTGGTCCGAGCCGGTCCGGCTCGTGGCGCTGGTTATCGGCTTCGTCGGCATCAAGATCGCGGTTCTCTTCACCCTCACCAGCATCTTCCGCATGCATCTGGCCGATCGGCTGCTGGTCGCCATCCTGCTGAGCCAGGCCGGCGAATTCGCCTTTGTCATCTTCCAGTTCGCCGAGCGCGCCGGCGCCATGACCAGCCAGGACCATGCCCTGCTGGCAGTAGCGGTGGCGCTGTCGATGGCCACGACGCCGCTTCTGCTGCTGGCCTTCGACCGGCTGGTTGCACCGCGCATCGATGCCCGCAAGCAGGCCAAGGCGCATGACCCGATCGACGAGCACCGCAATATCGTCGTGCTCGGCTATGGCCGCTTCGGCCAGATCATCACCCGAATGCTGCGCAGCCAGGGCTTCGAGATGACGCTGATCGACGATGATCCGGCCCAGATCGAGCTGGTGCGCAAATTCGGCGTCAAGGTCTTCTATGGCGACGCATCCCGGCTGGGCCTGCTGCATGCCGCCGGCGTGGCACGGGCCGATCTCGTCGTAATCGCCGTGGGCGGCCATTCGCGCATTCTCGACATTGCGCGGACCCTGCGCCGGCATTTCCCCGATGTCCCGGTCGCCTCGCGCGCCATCGACCGGGGCCATGCCCATGAGCTGATGGCGCTGGGCGTCGAGATCTTCGAGCGCGAGACCTTCCTGTCGGCGGTGAGCCTGGGCGCCAAGGTGCTGACCCAGCTCGGCATCGCGCCTATCGACGCCATGCACATGGCCCAGGCCTTCGAGCGCCACGACAACAAGCTGCTCGAGGAGAGCTTTGCCGTGCGCAACGACGATGCAGCCTATCTGGGCATGGTGCGCGATTCCATGGGGCTGCTCGACGACGCCATGCGCGGCGACAAGCCTACCATTCCAGTTGACATTACAGTCCCGAAGCGTACCGAGTAGTACGACCCTCCCCGGACTGCCCCATGCCCATTATCGATCCCTATTTCGTCACGGTTGCCGTGATCGCCGTGCTTATCGTTGGCCTCAGCAAGGCCGGCCTGCTCGGCAGCCTCGGCATGGTCGGCGTGCCGCTGCTGACCTTGGTCATGCCCGCCCGCGACGCTGCCGGCATGATGCTGCCGGTGCTGCTGGCCATGGACGCCATCGCCATCTATGCCTATCGCAAGGAGGTGAACTGGAAGATCCTGTGGATCATGCTGCCGGGCGCCGCCATTGGCACCCTTATCGGCTGGGTGCTCTGGGCCTTCGTCTCCGATGCCGCCGTGCTGCTCTTCGTGGGCGTGGTGACGCTGCTATTCATCCTCGATGCCCTGCTGCCGCTGCGCAAGAAGCTCGAGGGCCTGCCGCCATCCCGGCCATGGGGCGCGTTCTGGGGTGGCTTTGCCGGCTTTACCAGCTTCATCAGCCATACCGGCGGCCCGCCCTTCCAGATCTACGTGCTGCCCCAGCGCCTGCCGCCAGCCCACTATTCGGGGACCTCGGCCTTCTTCTTTGCCATCGTCAACTCGGCCAAGCTGATCCCCTATTTCTTCCTGGGGCAGCTCAGCGTCGCCAACCTGACCCTGTCGGCCGCGCTGATCCCCGTCGGCATCCTCGGCGTGCTGATCGGCATCTTCATGGTCCGCCGCATCTCGATGGCGCTATTCTACCGCATCGCCTACTGGCTGGTTTTCCTGCTGGCCCTCAAGCTGATCTGGGACGGCGCCAGGGGCGTCTTCTGGGGGCTTTGAGCCGTCAGGCCCACGCCCGAATGATGGACAATAAAAAAGGGCCGCAGCACATGCTGTGACCCTTTCGTCCCGATTGGGGAATTCTGCGCCGCTTTTATTGGGTCGTCGTCGTAAACTTGTAGATTTCGTCCTTCACTTCGAGCTTCTTGCGCTTCAGCGCCGCTACCGTGAGATCGTCGTACCGGGAACTCTGCATCTCGGTCTGGATCTGGCGGTCCAACTCCTGATGGCGCCGTTCGAGCGCCGCGATATGCCCTTCAGTCGTCATGACAACTCCTTGAAAGCCTAGTGGACGACTCTGATCGTCACAAATAATTCACGACTTGTCGACTGCCTTCCCGGACCCGCTTGAAATCGGGTGCAAAACTTCCCGTGATCGGTTAACCAAGGATGACGGCCGGAGCGTGAAAGGTACGCGGGTAGAGATGCTTTCGCTCACCAAGGAACAGGAAGCCAGCCTGGGTCTGGAACTGGCAACAAAACGCCAGGAACACAGCGATCTCAACGCCGCGATCGATACGCTGACCGAGTCCCATGTCGCCGACCGCATGCTGATTCAACGCCTCAAGAAGCGCAAGCTGGCGCTCAAGGATCGCATCGTCCAACTCGAGAATATTCTGCTGCCCGATATCATCGCCTGATGGGGTTCGCCACCTTGAGTTGTGGCGAAATCTGGGCTAAATGCGCGCTTTGTGGAGCTTGAGGGACCAAGGCTCTATGCTGACCAAACCGCAAGTCGCCATCGTCATGGGCAGCCAGTCGGACTGGCCGACCATGCGCCTCGCCGCCGAGACGCTCGAAGCGCTCGAAGTCGAATATGAGGCGCGCATCGTCTCCGCCCACCGCACGCCCGAGCGCCTCGTCGAATTTGCCACCAGCGCTCGCGCCGACGGCTTCAAGGTCATCATTGCCGGCGCCGGCGGCGCAGCGCATCTGCCCGGCATGATCGCCGCCATGACGCCGCTGCCGGTCTTCGGCGTGCCGGTGAAATCCAAGGCGCTCAACGGGCAGGATAGCCTGCTCTCCATCGTGCAGATGCCCGGCGGCATTCCGGTCGGCACGCTGGCCATCGGCGAGCCGGGCGCCATCAATGCCGCCCTGATCGCCGCGGCCGTCCTGGCCCTCTCCGACGACGACCTGGCCGACCGGCTCGACTCCTACCGCGCCCGCCAGACCGCCTCCGTCCCGCTTTTTCCCGCAGATACCGAGTAGACCTTGGCTGACGACATTTCTCCGCTGCCGGCCGGCAGCACGATCGGCATTCTCGGTGGTGGCCAGCTGGGCCGCATGCTGTCTCTGGCGGCCAGCAGGCTGGGCATGCGCACCCATATTTTCTGCCCCGACCCCGATAGCCCCGCCTTCGAGGTCACCCCGCACAAGACCGTCGCCGCCTATGACGACGAAGCCGCGCTGGCAGCCTTTGCCGACGCCGTCGATGTCATCACCTATGAATTCGAGAACGTGCCGGCCGCCACCGCCGAATTCCTGGCCGCCCGCAAGCCGCTGCGCCCCGGCGCCAACGCGCTGGCCGTATCGCAGGACCGACTGGCCGAGAAGGGCTTTCTCGCCTCCAAGAACATTCCGGTCGCCCCCTATCGCGCGGTAGAGACCCTGGCCGACCTCGACGCCGCCATGGACGCGCTCGGCCTGCCTGCCGTGCTCAAGACCACCCGGCTGGGCTATGACGGCAAGGGCCAGCGCGTGATCCGCGAGCGCGCCGACGCCGCTGCCGCCTTCGCAGAGCTATCGCCCAAGCCGCTGGTGCTCGAAGCCTTCATTCCCTTCGACAAGGAAATCTCGGTTGTCGTCGCCCGCAATGTCGCCGGCGAAGTGCGCGCCTTCGATGCCGCCGAGAATGTGCATCGCCACCACATCCTCTTCACCAGCACCGTGCCGGCCGATATCGCGCCGGGGCTCGAAAAACACGCCGCCATGCTGGCCAAGGTCATCGTCGTGGCGCTAGACTATGTCGGCGTGCTTGGCGTCGAGTTCTTCGTCGTCCCCGGCGAGCGCCCGACCCTGCTGGTCAACGAGATTGCCCCGCGCGTGCACAATTCCGGCCACTGGACGGAGGCGGTCTGTCTCACCGACCAGTTCGAACAGCATATCCGCGCCGTGCTCGGCTGGCCGCTCGGCGACCCCGCCCGCATGGCCGATGTGGTGATGGAAAACCTCGTGGGTGACGAAGTGCTCACCGTCCCCACCGGCCTCGACGGCAACACCCAGCCCCATCTCTACGGCAAGACGGCAGTGCGGGCCGGGCGCAAGATGGGGCACGTCAACCGCATCGTTCGGCGCGGTTGAGGCACGACTTCACCTCGCCCATTGGGGAGAGGCGGGAAGCTACCGCGCCAGCCAGGCCTTCATCGCCTCAACGACCGCCGAGGGGTTCTCCATCGTCGGCAGATGCGCGCTGTCGGGAAAGCGCACCAGTTCAGCTCCAGCTATTCCCGCCGCCATCTCCTCGGCCAGCTCGGGCGGGGTCAGCTTGTCGCTCTCACCCACGCCCACCAGCGTCGGCACCTGGATGTCCCCCAGCGTCGGCCGGGAATCCACGCGGTTCATGATCGCCACCTGCTGGCGTATATAGGCCGCCTGCCCCACCCGCTCGGACATGGCCTGCACGTCGCCGGCGACAGGAGTCCCCATATGCTGGGGCGCGACGAGGCTGCCAAGCAGTCCTCGCGATACGCCGATGAACTTTCCCTGCCCCACCATTTCGATGCCCTTGCGCCGCGTCTCCTTGCGCGCATCGTCATCGGCCCGTGCCGAAGTATCCAACAATGCCAGATGCGTTACCCGCTCTGGCGCCTGCCGCATGATCTCGAATGCCACATAGCCGCCCATGGAAAGACCCGCCAGCGCGAATCGGGCCGGCGCCGCTGCCCGCGCCCGTTGCGCCATGGCGCCGATCGAGTCGTCCTGCCTCAGGTCGGCCACGATGGAGCGTGCATCGAGCCCGGCAATGACGTCGCGCCACAGCCGTTCGTCACAGATCAATCCCGGCAGCAGGAGCAGATCGCTTGCCATTCCGGCCCTCCCTTGGCAAAATCACCGGGCTCGACTGTTTCGCTGGAGTGCCGTCAGGGCAAGCCCGGACAGACCAAATCCGCGGTTTTTCTCGTCGGCACAGTGGACAAGCCCGGATAGCTGGGCTATAGAGCGGCCCACGGTGACTGGCTCTGCTGGTCGGCGATGGGGTCTTATGGCTCCAGAGCTCATGTCCAAACCCACATGTCTAAGCTTCGAAAGGGCGGTTGACCTTTGCAAGTAGTCGTTCGCGATAATAACGTTGATCAGGCGCTGCGCGCGCTCAAGAAGAAGTTGCAGCGCGAAGGCGTCTTCCGTGAGATGAAGCTGCGCAACTACTACGAGAAGCCCTCTGAGAAGAAGGCTCGTCAGAAGGCCGAGGCCGTTCGTCGTGCCCGCAAGCTGGCGCGCAAGCGTCTGCAGCGCGAGGGTGGCCTGCCTGCCCCGACCGCCACGGCGCGTCCCGGCCAGCCCGGCCGTCCGCCCGCAGCAATGCCGCGCACCTAGGCGCTGGAACAGCAGTTTTGAAAACGCCGTCCCTCGGGGCGGCGTTTTTGTTTGCCGGGTCGCTGGTGGCCTAGTCTGCCATCACGCGTTCAAAAAACGGCCTTGCATGGCCCCAGATGCCGCGCCGCCACAGGTCGCCATGCCCGGCCCCGGGCTCGATCCACAGCTCATCCTTGTTGGGCGCCAGGGCATGGACGCGCTCGCCATTGCTGACGCCGATGGTCACGTCGCCCGTGCCGTGCGCCACCAGCACCGGCTCGGCCACGTCGACGATCCACTCATTGACCGGAAACTGGTCCTGCATCACCCAATGGACCGGCAGATAGGGATAGCGCTCCGCCGCCACCGTCACGGCAGAGAGAAACGGCGTCTCCAGCAGCAATGCGCTGGCGTCGCGCATGCTCGCCACAAAGCTCGACGGACCCGACCCCAGCGAACGCCCCCAGATCACCAGGGGAAAGCCCTTCGCCGCCGCCCAGTCATAAACCGCGATAGCGTCTTCGAGCATACCATCCTGGGTTATGGTGCCGGGTGAAGCGGGAAAGCCGCGATAGTCGAAGGCCACAAAGCCATAGCCATCGGCCACGAACTGCTCGTAACGGATATGCTCCGCGCTGAAGCTGCCCGAATTGCCCTTGTAGTAGACGATCAGCGGCTTGCCTGCCCGCGGCGCCTGATACCAGCCATGGACCGCCCCATCGCCCACCGGGATGGCAATCTCCTCGGCGTCGCCCAGTGCGGTATCGGCCAGGGCCGTGATCGGCCCCTGGGCGTCATACTGCAGGTTGCGCTGGTTGACATACATATAGGTCACCACGCCGGCATAGAGCACGGCAACCAGAATGACGGCACTGACAAGGATACGGCGCAGCAGCTTCACGACGGGGACCTCGGGACAGATTCGGCACAAAGCCTACACGAGATGAATGGCTTTTCGTCCCCCCGTTGAGGGGCCAGAGCCCTAGAGTTCGTCGATCGTCTGGCGCAGCGCGCGCTCGAATACTTCATCCGGTTGCGCGCCGGACAGGGCATACTTCTCCCCGAACACGAAGAACGGCACGCCGCGAATACCCTGCGCGGCCGCGTCATTGGCCAGCTGCTCGGTAATCGCCAGCTCGTTCTCGTCATTCATCGCATCAAGCGCGTCACCGCGATCAAAGCCGTATTCGACCGCGATATCGGCCAGCACATTGTCGTCGTTGACCTGCCGATGCTCGAGGAAATAGGCATTGGCGATGGCATTGGCCAGTTCATGCTGGATACCCAGGGGCTTGGCCAGCCGGGTGATGGTGTGAACCTTCTTGGTCGGGAACATGCGCGGCTGCTGGCTGAGATCGAGATCTATGCCGGCCTTCTTCGCCTCGCTCTCGACGCGCTCCCACATTTCCTTGGGATCGCGGCCATATTTCTCGCGCAGCATATCTGCGACCACAACACCCTCCTCGGGCGTATTGGGATCGAGATAGAAGGGGTGGTTTTCGACGACGACGTCGACATCCTCAGGCAGCGCCGCAATGGCCTTGTCGAGGCGCGCAGAGCCCACCAGGCACCAGGGGCATACCACGTCTGTGAATACGTCGATCTTGAGAACTTTGGTCATGGGACAATCCTGTTTGTCCCTCACATGGCTTGGAAAGGCCCAGCCTGCAAGAACGCACCGCGAGGTAACTAGGCCGCAGCCTGGCTATTGGTTACCGCAAAGGGCGGCGACCAGGCCGCAGCAAAGCTCAGGCCGACAAAGGCACTAAAGCCCATCCAGGCAAGGCCCGGCGCCATGACCAGAGCCGCCTTGGCGTCCACGGCGGCCACGCGAACCATGGTTCCCAGGGCCACCACCAGCAGTGCAAAGGCGAACAGCGCCAGCATCAGCGCATCGAGCGGCATGACAAGGAAGGGGAAGGCAATAGTGCCGGCCATCAATGCGACCAGCCACCAGCCGGCCACCCGGCCCGTGGCCCCGCGCGATGCGACCATCCAGCGGGAAATACCGAACAGCGGCAGCGCCGCCAGATGTAAAGCCGCCCCGACCCAGCCGGGCAGGCCCAGCGGCGAAAAGAACATCGGCAGAACGCCTTTGAGTTCGGCAATGCCATTGGCAATGACGAATACAGCCAGCGGCAGCGCGGCGCTCAGAACGAGACCAAGAGCATTGTGCCGGTCCGCGTCGAGAACCGAAAGATACTGCTTCGATATTGCCCTGCTGGTGGCCATTACCGGCTCCCGCTCTTGCCATTGACTGGCAAATCAATGGGCTGGGCGGCAAAGGGTTCCGTTAACGTCAATCACGCTCTGCTGTGCGGGCGGCGCGTTCTGGGCTAGAACCGCGCCAAAGGATGCCCACCATGACCGACTTTGCCGAACGCCTCGAGGCGCTGGAAACCCGCATTGCCTTCCAGGACCAGACCATCGAGGAACTCAATGCCACCATCACCGCGCAGTGGCGGCAGATCGACCTGCTGACCCGCAAGCTCGAAACGGTCGAGCAGCAGGTGCGCAGCGGCGTGCATATCGCCGACCCCAGCACCGAACCGCCACCGCCGCACTACTGAAACAAAAAGGCCCGCCGAAGCGGGCCTTTCGAAGTCTCGCCGGGCCTAGTGCCCCAGCGCCTTGACGATCTCCTCGGTCATCTTCTTGGCGTCGCCGAACAGCATCATGGTGTTGTCGCGGTAGAACAGCTCGTTCTGCACGCCGGCATAGCCCGCGGCCATGCCGCGCTTGATGAACAGGACCGTGCCCGCATCTTCGACATTGAGCACGGGCATGCCATAGATGGGCGAGGTCTTGTCGGTCTTGGCCGATGGGTTGGTCACGTCATTGGCGCCGATGACGAAGGCAACGTCGGACTGGGCAAATTCCGAGTTGATGTCTTCGAGCTCGAACACTTCGTCATAGGGCACATTGGCTTCGGCCAGCAGCACGTTCATGTGCCCCGGCATGCGACCCGCCACCGGATGGATGGCATATTTGACAGTGACGCCTTCCGCCTTGAGCAGATCGGCCATTTCGCGCAAAGCGTGCTGGGCCTGCGCCACCGCCATGCCATAGCCGGGCACGATGATGACCTTGCTCGCATTCTTCATCAGGAAGGCCGCATCATCGGCCGCACCCTGCTTGACCGGACGATCATCCTCGCCGGCTGCAGCCGCCGAAGCGCTGTCGCCGCCAAAGCCGCCCAGGATCACCGAGATGAAGCTGCGGTTCATGGCCTTGCACATGATGTAGCTGAGGATCGCGCCCGACGAGCCCACCAGGGCGCCGGTGATGATCAGCGCCGTATTGCCCAGCGTGAAACCAATGCCCGCCGCCGCCCAGCCCGAATAGGAATTGAGCATGGAGACAACCACCGGCATGTCGGCGCCGCCGATCGGGATGATCATCAGCCCGCCTAGCGCCAGCGCCAGCAGGGTGATGGCCCAGAACAGCCAGGGGTCGGCCGAGACCGTAAAGGCCCAAACCAGCAGCACGATGGCCACGCCCATCACGATATGGATGGCATGGCGCGCCGGCAGCAGGATCGGCTTGCCGCTCATATTGCCGTTGAGCTTGGCAAAGGCGATGACCGAGCCGGTGAAGGTGAAGGCGCCAATGGCCGTACCAATGCTCATCTCGATCAGCGCCTGGGCATGGATGTCGCCCGGAATGCCGATGCCGAAGGCCTCGGGGGCATAGAGCGCCGCCGCCGCCACGAACACTGCCGCAAGGCCGACCAGCGAGTGGAAAGCCGCAACGAGCTGCGGCATGTCGGTCATCTTGACCGTGCGGGCCATATAGGCGCCGATGCCGCCACCAAGGCCGATGCCACCGATGATCAACACCCAGCTGACCCAGTCCGACGGCGCCGCGACCGCCAGCGTGGTGACGATGGCAATGCCCATGCCCACCATGCCAAACGTATTGCCCTGGCGCGAGGATCTGGGGCTGGAGAGTCCGCGCAGGGCGAGAATGAACAGCACGCCCGAGACGAGATAGAGAAGGGCTGCAATATCTGCAGAGATCATCGGCTCAACCCTTCTTCTTGTACATGGCCAGCATGCGCTGGGTGACGAGGAACCCGCCAAAGATGTTCACGCTGGCAAAGACCAGGGCGATGAAGCCGAAGGCCTTGGAAACCCAGTTGCCGTCGGCCGCCAGCTGCACGCCCACGGCGAGCAGGGCACCCACCACGATTACCGAGGAGATCGCATTGGTGACGCTCATCAGCGGGGTATGCAGCGCCGGGGTCACCGACCACACGACGAAATAGCCCACGAAAATGGCCAGCACGAAGATGGCCAGGCGGAAGGTGAAGGGGTCGATAGCCCCGCCAATGGCCGCATGTGCCGCCGCGGCGATCACATCGGCGGTCTGTTCTGCCGTCGCTTCCATTTACTTGGCTCCCTTGGGTGCTGCAGGCTTTTTGGCGGCGGCAGGCTTCTTTTCTGCTGCCGGTTTGCTGGCAGCAGGCTTGGCTTCTGCTGGCGCTTTGCTTGCTTCAGGCTTGGCGGTTGCTGCCGGTTTGGCGGCGGAGGGCTTCTTCACCGCTGCCGGCTTCTTGACCGGGGCGGACGCGGCCTTGGCCGCCGTATCCATGACCGCGGTCGCCTTCCTGGTGGCAGCGCGCTTGGCCGGCGTCGCAGGGGCCTCGGCAGCCGCGGGAACGGACTGTTCCACACCTTCGGCGGCCTTGTTGGGCGTGTCGGCCATTGCGGCTATGACGGCCGGCTTGGCCGCGGCTGCCTTCTTGGCCGGAGCGGCCTTGCTCGCACCCGTCTTGGCCGGCGCGGCCTTGGCTTCGACAGTCTTGGCCGCAGCCTTCGGCGCCGCCTTGGCGACGGCGACCGGCTTGGCCTCGACGGCCGGAGCCGCGAAATTCGGATGCACCACCTGGCCGTCGCGCGTCAGCACGGTCGCCTTGACCAGCTCGTCATCCCAGTTGATGGCGAGCTTCTTTTCCTTGGCGTCGATCAGCGTCGTGACGAAAGCCAGGAGGTTGCGGGCATAGAGCTGGCTGGCCGTGGTCGGGATGCGACCCTGCACATTGGTGTAGCCGATGATCTTGACGCCGTTGTGCTCGATGACCTTGCCGGGCACCGTGAGCTCGACATTGCCGCCGCGCTCGGCGGCCAGATCGACGATCACCGAACCCGGCGCCATCGAATCGACCATCGCTTTGGTGATCAGCCGCGGCGCCGGACGCCCCGGGATCAGCGCGGTGGTGATGACGATGTCCTGCTTGGCGATATGGGTTGCGGTGAGCTCGGCCTGCTTGGCCTGGTATTCGGCGCTCATCTGCTTGGCATAGCCGCCGGCCGTTTCGGCCTGCTTGAACTCGTCGTCCTCGACGGCAATGAACTTGCCGCCCAATGACTCGACCTGTTCCTTGGCGGCTGGACGCACGTCGGTCGCCGACACCACGGCGCCGAGGCGCTTGGCGGTGGCAATGGCCTGGAGGCCCGCAACGCCCGCGCCCATGACGAAGGCCTTGGCCGGACGCACCGTGCCGGCGGCCGTCATCATCATCGGCAGGGCGCGGTCGAATTCCGCCGCCGCCTCGATGACACCCTGATAGCCAGCAAGATTGGCCTGGCTGGAGAGGATATCCATCACCTGCGCGCGGGTGATGCGCGGCATGAATTCCATGCTGACAGCGGTGACACCGGCCTTGGCGAGCGCCGCCACATCCTTGTCATTGCCATAGGGATCCAGCGCACCGATCACCAGCGCGCCCTTGGCGACGCCACCGAGCGAAGCCGCCGTCGGCCGCCGCACGGTCAAGACGACCTCGGCACCCTTGAGCGCCGCATCGGCGCTGGCTGCAATCGTGGCGCCGGCCGCCGTATATTCCTTGTCGAGGATGCGCGAGCCGAGCCCGGCACCTTTTTCCACCGCAACGCTGGCGCCGAGCGCAATCAGCTTGCCGACCGTTTCGGGGGTGGCCGCAACGCGGTTTTCTCCCTCGACACGTTCGCGGACGATCGCAATTTTCATGAATGTCTCCTGCCCGCCTGCCCGACGGACAGGCTCGGTTCAAATGCCTGTATGCGCTGGATGATCAGGGATTGATCAGAAAATAGAGGATGACCACGGAGACAGCCAGAGCGATGATGCTCCACTTCACGGCAGTGAGGAAGCCGTTGTAGGTGGCTTCGTGCTGGGCATAATCCATCGGCGATTCAACCTGCAATTCGGCGTGGTGTTCGGGGCGGTGCTTAGTGGCCATGTCGTCCTCGTTAGTCCAGTCGTCATAAAGTCTGAGAACCGAAAGTCGCGCCCCTCAGGGTGAGGTCGCTTCCAGCTCGTCGATCAGCCCCTCGATCATGGAAAGGCCAAGCGACCAGAATTGGGGGTCCTTGGCGTCCAGTCCGAACGGCGCCAACAGCTCGGAATGGTGCTTGCTTCCCCCGGCCTTTAGCAGCTCGAAATAGCGCTCCGCAAAGCCCTCATTGGCTTTCTCATACTGTGCGTAGAGCGAGTTCACAAGACAGTCGCCGAAGGCATAGGCATAGACATAGAAGGGCGAGTGGATGAAGTGCGGGATATAGGCCCAGAAGATGTCATAGCCTTCATTGGCGATGATCGCGTCACCCAGCGATTCCTGCTGCACATCGAGCCAGATCTGGTTGATCTCTTCGGTCTTGAGCTCGCCCTGCCGACGCGCCGTGTGGACCCGCCGCTCGAAGGTGTAGAACGCGATCTGCCGCACCACTGTATTGAGCATGTCCTCGACCTTGCTCGACAGCAGGGCAAAGCGCTGCCTGGGATCGGTGGTATTGTTGAGCAGGTGCCGGAAGGTCAGCATCTCGCCGAAGACCGATGCCGTCTCGGCCAGCGTCAGCGGCGTATTGGCCAGGATCGGCCCCTGCGCCGCCGCCAGCCGCTGATGCACGCCATGGCCCAGCTCATGCGCCAGCGTCATGATATCGCGCGAGCGCCCGAGATAGTTGAGCATCAGATAGGGATGCGCGCTCGGCACGGTGGGGTGGGCAAAGGCGCCTGACAGCTTGCCGTCGCCGGTCGGCGCATCGATCCAGCCGCTGTCGAAGAAGGGCGCGGCCACTTCCGCCAGTTGCGGCGAGAACTTGCCATAGGCCTCCATCACGGTCGACTTGGCGCTCTCCCAGTCCCAGGTCCGCTCGTCGCTGGTCGGCAGCGGCGCATTGCGGTCCCAGGCATTGAGCTTGTCCTTGCCGAACCACTTGGCCTTCATCCGGTAGTAGCGGTGGCTGAGCCGCGGATAGGCTTCCTGTACCGCCTCCTGCAGCGCATCGACCACTTCGCGCTCGACCGAATTGGCCATGTGGCGGCTGTCGGCAATGTCCTGATAGCCACGCCAGCGGTCGGAGATTTCCTTGTCCTTGGCCAGCACATTGGTGATGTGGGTGAAAAGACGGCTATTGGCCTTGAGCGTCTTGCCCAGCGCCTTGAACGCCGCTTCGCGCTTGGTCTCGTCCTTCTCGGACAGCAGATGGAGCGTGGACTCCATGTTGAGCGTCTCGCCATCAACCTCGAATTCGAGGCTGCTGAGCGTCTCGTCGAACAGCCTGTTCCAGGCCGAATAGGCCGTGGTCGACTTGTCGTGGAACAGCTCTTCGAGCTTGTCATCGAGCTGATAGGGCTTGGCCTTGCGCAGCTCGGCAAACCAGGTGCGATAGCGCGCCAGTTCCGCATCGCCGGCAAAGGCTGCTTCGAGATCGGCATCCTCGATGCGGTTCAGTTCCAGTTCGAAAAACAGGGTTCGGGTTGAGAGGTTGGTCAGCGCCTCATTGGTATCGCCCATGAACTTGGCGCGGTCGGGATCGGTCGATTTCTGCGCATATTGCAGGAAGGCAAACGAGCCGATACGGCCGCTGAGATCGCCCAGCGCCTCACTGTCCTTGATCGCCGCGATCAGCTTGCCAGCCCTGGTCAGCTCGACCAGCTTGCCCTTGTAGGTCGCCTCGAACGTCGCGGCGTCGGCCTTGGCCTTTTCAAGGTCCGCCTTGAACTCGGCGCTGTCACGACCGGGATAGAGATCGGACAGGTCCCATACCGGCAGGTTGCCGAGCTGGTTGTGGCCTTTCTGGGCGGCGGCGGTCATGGCGGTTCTCCGGCTGGTCCAATTGCGGGCGGACCTTAGCCAGCGGGACCCGCGCTGTGAAGGGCGGGCCCGACAATTCCATCGCGCTGCGACAAGCCGCCTGGGGCTCTATTGCGTCGGCATCTCCGCCACCGGCGTCTGGTTGGCGGCCGGGGTCACCGATCCCATGCGCGCGCTGCCCATCATCACCAGCGTGCCCACAGCCAGGGCACCAATGATCCAGAGGGCGCCCGCCAGCAGCGAAAAGCCCTCCATGAATTCCAGTCCAGTGTAACCGCGATGTTCCATGGCATCCTCCTGCCACAGCAACACCGGATCGGGCATTTCGGTTGCCTGGCTCAGTCTCGCCGCGCCGCCCCGGCCAGTGCGGCGACCAGCATGTCGATGAAGTGGCGGACCTTGCCCTCCAGATGCCGTCGATGGGGATAGAGCGCCACGATCGATACCGTGCCCGCATTGACCGATGGCAGCAGCAAGCGGAGGCGCCCCGCCTGTACATCGTCATCGACCAGAAAGCCCGGCAACAGACCGATTCCCATGCCGGCCAGCGCCGCATCCCGCAAGGCCTCGCCGCTATCGAGCCGAAGTCGGCTGCGTCCCTGCGCAACCACGCTGGTGCCATCCGCCTCCTGCAGGTGCCAGGTCATCCGCTCGTTACTTCTGGCATGGAAGAGCAGATCATGTCTGGTCAGGTGTTCGGTCGAGGCAGGCTGGCCGCGCCGATCCAGATAGGCAGGGGAGGCACAGAGCCGAACCGGGTCGCGCAGGATGACGCGGGAAATCAGGCCCGGGCTCGGATCGGTGACGCCGATGCGAATGGCGAGGTCGAACCCGTCCTCGACAATGCCCGCGACATGGTCGGAAAAACTCATTTCGACCTGCATATCGGGCCATGCCTCGAGATAGTGGCGCACGACGGGCAATACCAGCCGGCGTCCGAAGGCATCGGCTACGGTGACACGCAACACGCCGCGCGGTTGCCCGGACGCCGGCCCGATGCTCCGCTCTGCAGCGTCCATCGCCTCCCGAATGCCCTGCCCTGCGGCATAGAGGCTGCGACCGTCATCGGTCAGGCTCAATGCGCGTGTCGTCCGGTTCAACAGGCGGGTGGCGAACCGCGTCTCGAGCCTTGCGACCGCCTTGCCAGCCGCCGAGCGCGAGAGGCCCAGCGCCCTGCCCCCGGCGACGAAACTGCCGCTGTCCAGAACAGACATGAAGATCAGGATGTCGTTAACGTCGGAGCTGTTCATGGTCCCGATTGACGAATTTTGGTCGCCGCTAACGGGACGCCTGTTCGCCCAAGAAATCAATACATGGACTCAGGTGGCGACGCCCAATGGCGCCGCCGATGCAACCAGAGGACAGAACCATGAACCCGATAGCCCGCATCAACCCCACAACCTTGCCCGATGCCGCGAGTGCCGGCTACGCCCAGATATCGGTGGTCCCGCCCGGACCGCTGGCATTCGTATCCGGACAGGTGGCATGGCGGCGCGTGGGGGGCGCAAAGCCCGGCACCCTGTCCGAGCAGACCGATACCGTGATCGAAAACCTGTCCGCCGCTCTTGAGGCCCTGGCCGCCCGCCCCAGCGACATTGTCCAGTTGCGCATCTACGTGACGGACCTGCGCGCCGAAACGCAGGACATCGTCATGGGCAAGCTTGCGGCATTTCTGGATGGCACCCTGCCCAGCCTCACCGGCGTCGGCGTCGTCAACCTTGCCGCGCCCGACCTGCAGATCGAGATCGAGATGGTGGTCCGTATTCCAGATTGACGTGACCGGCGACGGCGGCATTGACGCTGTCGCCCGGCCATCCAAATGCCCATGCTTAATCGCCCCTTAACTCCCTCCGCCCATCTTGTTCCCAAAACGGCACACGATTCGATGCCGCATCAAGAAGACTGGAGCCTGGATGACGCGTGTTCTCGTAGTTGATGATGATCCGGTTCAGCTGCGCCTCACGGCCGAGGTCGCCAACCGGGCCGGCTTCAAGCCGCTGACCGCGACCGGCGGCGAGCAGGCGCTCGCTATCCTGCGCGATGACCGCAATATCGGCGCCATGATCCTCGACCTCGTCATGCCCGACCTCGACGGCATGGGCGTGATGGACGCCATGCGCCGCGAAGGGCTGACCACGCCTGTCATCATCCAGACTGCCAATGCCTCGCTCGAAACGGTCATCTCGGCCATGCGCAATGGCGCCGCCGACTATTTCGTCAAGCCCGTGGCACCCGAGCGGCTCGTCATCTCGCTGCGCAATGCGATGAAGCTCGACGCGCTCGAGGCCGCCATCCGCTCCGAGCGCGCCCGCAAGAGCGGCACCTTCACCAGCGCTGACATGATCGCCAAGGCGCCGCCCATGGCGCGCGTCCTGACGCTCTGCGCCAAGGCCGGCAAGTCCAATATCCCGGTGCTGGTCGAGGGCGAGACTGGCGTCGGCAAGGAGCTGATCGCCCGCATCATCCAGGGCAGCGGCGACCGCGCCGGCAAGCCCTTCATCACCGTCAACTGCGGCGCCATCCCGCCCAACCTGGTCGAGTCGGTGCTGTTCGGCCACAAGAAGGGCGCCTTTACCGGCGCCGTGGCGGACCAGCAGGGCAAGTTTGCCGATGCCCATGGCGGCACGCTGTTTCTCGACGAAGTGGGCGAGCTGCCGCTCGACACCCAGGTCAAGCTGCTCCGTGTGCTGCAGGAGGGCGAGATCGAGCCCATCGGCGCGACCCGCCCCGAGCGCGTCAATGTCCGCGTCATCTCGGCGACCAATCGGCGCCTGCTGAACCTGGCCAAATCCGGCGAGTTCCGCGAAGACCTCTACTACCGGCTCAACGTCTTTCCCATCTACGTGCCGCCGCTGCGCGAGCGCATGGAAGATGTTCCGGCACTGGTCGCCATGTTCATCGCGCGGTTCAGCGCCGAGGCGGGCAAGCGCATCCTGGGCATTTCCCCGCCCGCCCTCGACCTGCTGCTGTCCTATGACTGGCCGGGCAATATCCGCCAGCTGGAAAACGCGGTCTATCGCGCCATCGTGCTGACCGATGGCGCCTTCCTCGAGACCGTCGACTTCCCGCAGATCTTCTCCCAGACCGCCGGTCGCGACCAGGCGGTCAGGGCCATCGAGGCCGTGCCGGTGCCGGCTGCCCCGACCCATATCGACATCGCCTCCGCCCGCCAGCGCGCCATCTTCGACATGCCCGCCCCGGCGCCCGACCGCTTCCTCGCGCCGACCGGGGAAATTGCGGCCCTATCCGACATCGAACGCGCCGCAATCGTCTTCGCGATCGAGCATCATGGCGGCCGCATGTCGCGGGTTGCCCGCGCGCTCAAGATCGGCCGCTCGACGCTCTACCGCAAGCTGCACGAATATGGCCTCGCCGACGAGCTGATCAACGACGCCGCCTGAGACCGTAGCATCCATCTGACGGCGCCGGAGAATCGGCTAATGTTCCCCGCCAGGGGGACATGACATGACGGCGCTGATCGAGGCACGGGGCGTTTCCAAGCGCTTCCGGCAGCACAAGAGGTTTCCCGGCCTGCTGGGTGCCCTCAAGACACTGGTGACCACCGAATATACCGAAGTCGCCGCCGTCTCCGATGTCAGCTTCGACATCGCGGCCGGCGAGGCCGTCGGCTATCTCGGCCCCAATGGCGCCGGCAAATCCACCATGATCAAGATGATGACCGGCATCCTGGTGCCCAGCGCCGGGACGCTTTCCGTGCTTGGCCGTACGCCGCATCAGGAGCGCATGGCCAATGCGCGCCAGATCGGCGTGGTCTTCGGCCAGCGCAGCCAGCTCTGGTGGGACCTGCCGGTGGTCGACAGCTTCACCCTGCACCAGCGCATCTACGACATTCCCGCCGCGCGCTATGCCGACAATCTCAAGCGCTTCAGCGACCTGCTCGACCTGACGCCGTTCCTCGATCGCGCCGTGCGCCAGCTCAGCCTGGGCCAGCGCATGCGCGCCGAAATCGTCATGTCCCTGCTGCATGATCCCAAGATCCTGTTTCTCGACGAACCCACCATTGGGCTCGACGTAGTCGCCAAGGATGCGGTGCGGCGCTTTCTCGCCGAGATCAACCGCGAACGCGGCGTCACCATCATCCTCACCACCCATGACCTGCAGGATATCGAGACCATCTGTCCCCGGCTGATCATGGTGGATCACAGCAAGCTGATCTTTGACGGCGAACTTGGGCGGCTGCGCGCCGCGCTGGGCTCTGCCCGCCGGCTGACGCTGGAATTTGCCACCGATCCAGGCCCGCTGCCGCTCGGCACCGCGACGCTCACCAGCGATGAAGGCCTGCTCAAGCACTATCTGCTCGAACGAGAGGATGTGTCGCTCGTGCAGGTGCTGAACGAAGTGGGCAGCGAGCGCGGCCTCAAGGACGTGGCGCTGCACGAGCCCGATATCGAAGAGGTCATCCGCACCTTCTACCAGCGCCGCAACGCGGCCGCGGCCGCCCAATGATCGCCTATGCCGCCTTCGCCCGCAGCGGCTTTCTCACCAGCCTCGCCTATCGCAACGAGGTCTGGGCCAATATTTTCGGCAAGTTGGTGCAGGTCTTTGCCCGTGTCGCCATCTGGCTGGCGGTCTATGCCGGCGTCACCGCCGTCGACGGCATAAGCATCAGCGACATGATTACCTATGCCCTGCTGGGCGGCGTGGTCATGGGCGCCACGCGCTATGATCGCATCGTCCGTCAGGTCGGCAACGCGCTCAAGACGGGCGATGTGGCGATCTGGCTGCTCAAGCCGGTGCACTACCCGCTCTACCTGCTGGCCATCGAAGCCGGCATGTCCGCCTACACCTTCCTGCTGGCCGTCGTGCCCACCATCGCCATCGTCGCGCTGATCTACGGCATGCAGCCGCCGGCCAGCCTGTTGCATGGCCTCATGTTCGTCGGCTTCTGCGCGCTGAGTTTCATCATCCACTTTCTCTGCGCCGCGATCTTCGGCGTACTGGCCTTCTGGCTGATGACGGTCTTTTCGCTGGAATGGCTGCTCCAGAGCCTGATCTCGCTGCTGTCGGGCCTGCTCATACCCTTCTGGTTCTTCCCCGAGCCCTTCGGCACCATTGCCAGCCACCAGCCGCTCGCCTGGCTGGTCTACTACCCATCCGCGGTGTGGCTGGGTCGCCTGGATATGGGTGCGACGCTGCTCTATTTCGGGATCGGGCTGGCATGGGCGGGCCTGCTTGCCACCGTGCTGGCCCTGCTCTGGCATCGCGCCTCCTCGCGCATCACCGTGCAGGGAGGGTGAACCATGCTGCATCGCCTCGGCATCCTGCCGCTGCTGGTCAAGATGTTCATCAAGTCGCAGATGGAGTATCGCGGCGCCTTCTGGCTCGATCGGCTGGCGCAGATCATTTCCTATGGCGCCGTTCTGCTCGGCATGTGGATATTGCTGCAAAAGTTCGAATTGCTCGGGGGGTGGAACTGGCCGCAACTGGCGCTGCTGTTTTCCTTCCAGCTGCTCGCCTATTCCCTGGGGGCTTCGGTGAGCTTCACCCAGTTGCGCGATCTCGAGGAACTGGTGCGCCTGGGCACGCTCGATGCCCTGCTCACCAAACCGGTCAATACCTGGGCCTATCTGATCTTTTCCGGCCTCAATATCGGCTATGCCGGCCACATCATCCTCGCCGTTCCCGTGCTGATCTGGGCTCTGCTGGCAGCGCAGGTGGAATGGTCCATCGGCAATGCCCTGTTCTTTGCCGGTAGCTTGCTCAGTGCCACCCTGGTGACCGGCGCGGTGATCACCATGATCGGCGCCACGGCGCTGATCTGGGTCCGCTCCAATCACCTGTTTTCCATCTTCTTCGGCTTCTGGGAGCTGACGCGCTATCCGCTCAACATCTTCCCTGGCGGCATTCAGGTGGTGATGCTCACCGTGGTGCCGCTCGCCTATATCAGCGCGGTGCCGGTGGCCGTGCTGCTGGGCAAGCCCGTGCCCCTGCTCGGCGGCCTTGCAGCACCGGCCGCCCTGCTAGCGGGACCGCTGCTCGTGCTGCTCGCCATCGCCCATTGGCGCTATGCCCTCAGCCGCTATCAGGGCGCCGGCGGCTGACCGGGATCGCCACGGAGATTTTCGGTTTCCTAAGATTGTGCATCCGCCCCTTGCCCGCCTCCGGACGGCCCACTAGCCTCCTGCGCGGAGGAGACGACGCATGACCCGGCAATCCCATTTCGTGGTCGTCGGCGGGGGCACCGCCGGCTGGATCGCGGCTTTCATCATTCAGGATTCGGCACGCCGCAAGGGCATCAATGCCCGCATCAGCGTCATCGAGCCATCCAGCATCCCCACGGTGGGCGTGGGGGAGGCGACCACCGCCGCGTTTCGCGTCCTGCTCAAGCATTTCGGCATCGACGAATTCGAGTTCTTCCGCAAGACCGAGGCAACGTTCAAGCTGGGCATCCGGCACGAGGACTGGCGCCGCAAGGGCTATACCTATTACGGCCCGATCGACGATCCGCACCAAGTCATCCAGGCGCCGCCCGGCGCGCCGTCGGATTATCTCAATGTCTACGCCATTGCCGCCGGCCGGCCGATCACCGACATGCACCTGTTCGGGCCTCTGCTCGAGCAGAAGAAGGCGCCCTATGCCCGCAAGGCGGATGGTTCGCTGATCCCGCTCGGCCCCTTCCACCACGCCTACCATTTCGACCAGGCCAAGGTCGGCCGCTTCTTCGCGAGCAAGTCGAAGGGCGTCGACATCATCGACGCCGTGGTCTCGGGCGTGCATCGCAGTCCGCAGACCGGCGACATCACCGCGCTCGAACTCGACAATGGCCAGAAGCTGGAAGCCGATTTCTTCATCGACGCCACTGGCTTTCGCAAGCAGCTGATCGTCAAAGAAATGCAGGCGCCGTGGATTTCCTATGCCCATGAACTGCCGGTCAACCGCGCACTGCCGTTCTGGCTCGATATCAAGCCGGGCGAGGAAATCGCCAACTACACCCGCGCCTGGGCCCAGGATGCCGGCTGGATGTGGCAGATCCCGACCCAGACCCGCTATGGTTGCGGCTATGTCTATTCCGACGAATTCTGCACGCCCGAACAGGCCAAGGCCGAGGTCGAGCGGGTGCTCGGCCGCGAGATCGAGGTGCGCAGCGATATCCGCTTCCAGATCGGCCGGCTGGAAAACGCCTGGGTCGGCAATGTGCTGGCGGTGGGGCTGAGCTCGAGCTTCCTCGAACCGCTGGAATCCACCTCGATACATGGCACCATCGTGCAGATGATGCTGTTCGCCGACCGTCATCTCAAGCACCCCGCCGATATGACGCCCGCTGACCGCGACGACTACAACACCCGCGTCGGCCGTCAGGTCGATGACTTCCGCACTTTCGTCAACACGCACTACATGGTCGAGCGCGACGACACCCCCTTCTGGCGCGAAGTGCGCGCCAACCGCATCCATCCCGAGACCCGGGAGCGCCTGGCCTATTGGAAAAGCCACATGCCCCGGCATGAGCATTTCCCCGACACCCTGTTTGGCCTCCCCCATATCCAGACCCAGTTGCATTACCCGGTGCTGGCCGGGCTTGGCCTGCTCGACCCGGCCCTGGCCCGCAAGGAAATGGACCGCGACCCCAAGCTGCGCCAATTCGCCCGCGAGGCCTATGACAGCCTCGCCCGAGAGTATCGGGCGGCTGCCCAGCAGGCCCTGGGACACGCCGAATTCCTCGAGACGGTCCGCGCCATGGTTTAACCCGGCACGCGCGCTCAACTTTTCCGGCCGCGCGGCGATATTCGGGGTTGCGCAAAGCAGTGGCACAGATGAAAACGGGTAGCCGCTCTCTCCCAGGGTCGCGCTGCCCACAATCCATCATCGGAAGGTCACCGCCGCGATAATGACGCCACCCGTCTTGCTCACGCTTGTTTTGCTCTTGCCGTTCGTAGCCAGCCTGCTGGCTGCCGTCCTGCCCTCGAATGCACGCAATGCGGAAGCCTGGTTGGCCGGATCGATCGCCGTGACGGGCTTTGCAGCCATGATGTGGCTGTTTCCCCATATCGCCAATGGCGGCATCGTGCGTCAGGAGATTGCCTGGATCCCAGCGCTCGGGCTGAACCTCGTGCTGCGGCTCGATGGCTTTTCCTGGCTGTTTGGCGTGCTGGTGACGGGGGTCGGGTTTCTGGTCGTGCTCTATGCGCGCTACTACATGTCGCCCAAGGACCCGGTGCCGCGCTTCTTTGCCTTCTTCCTGGCCTTCATGGGCTCGATGCTGGGCCTGGTCATGTCCGGCAACATCATCCAGCTGGTGGTGTTCTGGGAGCTGACCTCGATCACCTCCTTCCTGCTGATCGGCTACTGGTTTCACCTGGCGCAGGCCCGCGATGGCGCGCGCATGGCCCTAACCGTGACCGGCCTGGGCGGGCTCGGCCTGCTCGTCGGCATGCTGATCATCGGCCACATCGTGGGCAGCTACGACCTCGACGTGGTGCTGACCTCCGGCGATACTATCCGCGAGCACGCGCTCTATCTGCCCGCGCTGCTGCTGATCCTGCTCGGCGCCCTGACCAAGAGCGCGCAGTTCCCCTTCCATTTCTGGCTGCCCCACGCCATGGCGGCGCCCACCCCGGTTTCGGCTTATCTGCACTCTGCCACCATGGTGAAGGCCGGCGTTTTTCTGCTGGTGCGCTTCTGGCCGGTCATGGCGGGCACCGACGAGTGGTTCTGGATCGTCACCTTTGCCGGGCTCGCCACGCTGATCTTTGGCGCCTATGCCGCCATCTTCCAGACCGACATGAAGGGGCTGCTGGCCTATTCGACCATCAGCCATCTCGGACTGATCACCACCCTCTTGGGCATGTCGAGCCCGCTCGCCACGGTGGCGGCGATCTTCCACATCGCCAACCACGCCACCTTCAAGGCCTCGCTGTTCATGGCCGCCGGCATCATCGACCACGAGACCGGTACGCGCGACATCCGCAAGCTGAGCGGCCTGTTCCGCTTCATGCCCTTCACCGCCACCCTGGCCATGGTGGCTAGTGCCGCCATGGCGGGCGTGCCGCTGCTCAACGGCTTCCTCTCCAAGGAAATGTTCTTTGCCGAAACGGCCGAGCGCGATGCCAATCCCTTCGTCAACATCGCCCTGCCCCTTGGCGCGACCCTGGGCAGCATGTTCGCCGTCGTCTATTCGCTGCGCTTCGTGCATGGCGTCTTCTTCGGCCCGCGGCCGCAGGGCCTGAGCAAGGTGCCACACGAACCGCCGGCCCTGATGCGCCGGCCCATCGAAATCCTGGTACTGCTGTGCCTGATCGTCGGCATCATTCCGGGCATCACCGTCGGCCCCTATCTGGCCGCCGCGGTCGTGGCGGTAACCGGCCCCGATACGCCCTATTACAGCCTCTCTGTCTGGCACGGTTTCAACTACGCGCTGGCCATGAGCATCACCGCCCTGGTGGGTGGCGTGCTGCTCTACTGGGCGCTGCATGGCTACCTGGCCAAGGGCATTGAAGGACCGCCGATCCTGCGCCGGCTCAAGGGCCAGCGCATCTTCGAGCGCATCATGCTGATCGTCACCTCGAAATGGGCGCGGCGGCTCGAATCCAGGCTCGGCACGCGCGGCCTGCAGCCCCAGCTCTTCCTGCTGTTTCTCTTCGCAGTGGGCACCGCCGCCACGGTCATGATCGGACGGTTGGGCCGTATCGAGCTCTCTCTTGCCGGTTTCGACCCGGCCTTCGCCCTGCTCTGGAGCGTCGGCATCGTCTGCGCCGTAGCGGCAGCCCACCAGGCCAAGTTCCACCGCCTCGTGGCGCTGGTGCTGCTTGGCGGTACCGGCATCGTCTCCTGCATCACTTTCGTCTGGTTCTCCGCCCCTGACCTTGCCATCACCCAATTGCTGGTCGAGATCGTCACCACCGTACTGATCCTGCTCGGTCTGCGCTGGCTGCCCAAGCGCGTAGAAGACCTGCGCGACCAGGTGCTGGTGCGGCGCGCCCGCTTCCGTCGCTATCGCGACGTAGCGCTGGCCAGCGCCGCCGGCCTGGGCATGGGCATCGCGTCCTATGCCGTCATGACGCGCGGCATTCCCGAAGGCATCTCGGAATTCTTCCTTGAAAACGCCTATGCGCTGGGCGGCGGCACCAACGTGGTCAATGTCATGCTGGTGGATTTCCGCGCCTTCGACACGCTGGGCGAAATCACCGTGCTCGGGATCGTGGCGCTGACCGTCTTCGCCGTGCTGCGCCGCTTCCGACCGGCCAGCGAGTCGATCCCCAAGCCCGAGCAGCAGCGCATCCAGAACGCCTTCGACACCCGCGCGCCGGAGCGCCACCCGGGCGACACCGTCAACGAATATCTGCTGATCCCCGCCGTGATCATGCAGTGGATGTTCCCGGTCATCATCGTGCTGGCAATGTATCTCTTCCTGCGCGGGCACGACCAGCCGGGCGGCGGCTTTGCCGCTGGCATCGTCATGTCCATCGGCTTCATCCTGCAATATATGGCCGGCGGCACCCGCTGGGTGGAGGATCGCCTGCGCATCCTGCCCCTGCGCTGGATCGGCTCCGGACTGCTGCTGGCGCTCGTGGTCGGCGTCGCCTCCCAGCTGCTGGGCTACCCCTTCATGACCACGGCCTTCCAATATGCCGAACTGCCCTATATCGGCCGCGTGCCGCTGGCCAGCGCGCTGCTGTTCGACCTCGGCGTCTTCAGCCTGGTTGTTGGCGCGACGGTGCTGATCCTCATCGCCCTGGCACACCAGTCGGTGCGTTCGCCCAAGGCCGGGCGACGCCAGGCGCCGATCAAGGAACCCGAAGTCTCGCCCGATGCACCGGTGGAGTTGCGCTGATGGAACTCATCCTTGCCATTGGTATCGGCGTGCTGGGCGGAAGCGGCGTCTATCTGATGCTGCGTCCCCGCACCTTTCAGGTGATCATCGGGCTGTCGCTGCTGTCCTACGCGGTCAATCTCTACATCTTCTCAATGGGTCGTCTCACCGTGGACGGCGCCCCCGTCATCGGCCACGATCCGGTAGACCCCGGCCTTTATGCCGACCCGGTGCCCCAGGCCCTGGTGCTGACCGCCATCGTCATCGGCTTTGCCATGACGGCGCTGTTTCTCGTCGTGCTGCTGGCCGCCCGGGGCCTGACCGGCACCGACCATGTCGATGGACGCGAGCAACCCTGACATGGCAGCGCTATTCGACCATCTGATCGTCCTCCCCATTCTGCTGCCGCTGGCCACCGGCGCCATGCTGCTGATGCTCAATGATCGGCGGCGCGCCACCAAGGCCTTCATCAGCGTCTTGTCGACCCTGCTTCTGGTCGTGGTCGGATTTCTGCTCGTGGCCGAGGCGTCCGGGCAAGGCGTTGCTGCCATGCCTGTCGCCACCTACCCCATCGGCAACTGGCCGGTGCCCTTCGGCATCGTCCTCGTGGCCGATCGCCTGTCCGCCATGATGGTCCTGCTGACGGCAATCCTGGGTGCTTCGGCGCTGGTCTATTCGCTGGCGCGCTGGCACGCGGCGGGCCCGAGCTTTCACAGCCTGTTCCAGTTCCTGCTCATGGGACTCAACGGCGCCTTCCTCACCGGCGACATCTTCAACCTCTTCGTCTTCTTCGAGGTCATGCTGGCTGCCTCCTACGGGCTGGCACTGCACGGCGTCGGCGTCGCGCGGGTCAAGGCCGGGCTGCACTATATCGCGGTCAACCTGGGCGCCTCATTCCTCTTCCTCATCGGCGCGGCGCTGATCTATGGCGTCACCGGGACGCTCAACATGGCCGACCTCGCCGCCCGGGTCGCCACCATCCCGGAAATGGATCGCGGCCTGCTCGAAGCGGGGGCGGCCATTCTGGGCGTCGCCTTCCTGCTCAAGGCCGGCATGTGGCCGCTCGGCTTCTGGCTGCCGACGACCTATGCGGCGGCAACGGCGCCTGTGGCAGCCGTCTTTGCCATCATGACCAAGGTCGGGGTCTATGCCGTGCTGCGGGTGTCGACGCTCGCCTTCGGCGCCGAGGCCGGCGCGTCGGCCGGCTTCGGCCAGACCCTGCTGCTGTTCGGGGGCATGGCCACCATCGCCTTTGGCGCCATCGGCGTCCTTGCGGCCCAGACCACGGCGCGCCTGGCAGGCTATTGCGTCCTCGTCTCCTCCGGCACGCTGCTGGCCGCCATCGGCCTTGGCAATGCCGCGGTCACCGGTGGCGCGCTCTACTATCTCCTCGTCTCCACCCTGGCGATCAGCGCCTTCTTCCTGCTCGTCGAATTGCTGGATCGGGTTCGCATCGAAGGCGCGCATGTCCTGGCCGTCACGCTTGAGGCCTATGGCGACGATGATGACGAGGCCGAGCACGAAGAAGTCGGGCTGGCTATTCCCGGCGCTCTGGCCGTGCTGGGCATCAGCTTCGGGCTCTGCATGCTGCTGCTCGCCGGCCTGCCGCCGCTGGCCGGATTCCTCGCCAAATTCGCCATGATTTCGGCCATGTTCAACCCCGCCGGCCTTGAGAACACTGCTCCGATTACCGCCTCGGCCTGGTGGCTCTCGGGCCTGCTGATCTTCTCCGGCTTTGCCGCGCTGGTCGCTTTGACCCGCACCGGCATCAATACTTTCTGGGTGACCATGTCGGACACGCCGGCGCCTGTCCGGGTCATCGAGATCGCGCCGGTCCTGCTGCTGCTGGCGCTGACCATTGCCCTTACCGTCATGGCTGGCCCGGCCATGGACTACATGCAAGCCATGGCCGCGTCGCTCTATGCCCCGGCCGGCCATATCGGTGACGTCCTGGCGACGCCCCTCATCGTCGGGCCGGGGGAGGTCACGCCATGAGGCGCGTCCTGCCCTTCCCAGTGCTCACGCTTGCCCTGCTCGCCATGTGGCTCCTGCTGCAGCAGTCGCTCGCGCCCGGCCAGATCATCCTGGGAAGCATCATCGCCATCTTCGCCAGCCGGGGCCTTGCCGCGCTGCAGCCCGAGCGCCCCCGCATCCGCAATCCTGCCAGCATCATCAAGCTGATCTACTTCGTGACCGTCGACGTGTTCCGCTCCAACGTCGCCGTGGCCCGCATTGTCCTCGAAGGCAGGCGCCACGGACAGACCGCCGGCTTCCTGACCGTGCCCCTCGACCTGCGCGATCGCACGGCACTGGCAATCCTTTCCTGCATCATCACCGCCACACCCGGCAGTGCCTGGCTGGAATATGACTCGCTGCGCGGCGTGGTGCTTATCCACGTGCTCGACCTTGTCGACGAGCAGGCCTGGATCGACACCATCAAGAACCGCTACGAGCGCCTTTTGCTGGAGATCTTCCAATGAGCGCTGCCATTCTGCATTGGTCGCTGCTGCTGTCGCAGGTGCTGCTGGCGCTGGCCATGATTGCCGCCGCCTCGCGCATGATCCGTGGTCCGCGCGCGCAGGACCGCATCCTTGCGCTCGATGCCTTCTATGTCGCGGCCATGCTCATGCTGGTGCTGTTCGGCATCCGCGTCGGCACGGCAGTCTATTTCGAGGTGGCGCTGGTAATTGGCATCCTGGGCTTTGTCAGCACAGTTGCCCTGGCCAAATTCCTCATGCGCGGCGAGGTGATCGAATGACGGACATTCCGGTCTGGCTCGCCATTGTGGTCGGCCTGCTGTCCCTGGCCGGCGCGCTGCTGACCCTGGTCGGTTGCATCGGCCTTGCCCGCTTCGAGAGCTTCTACGAGCGCATCCACGCGCCGACCCTGGGCACAAGCTTTGGCACCGTGGCCGTGCTGCTCGCGTCGATCCTCTATTTCTCGGTGACCGGCCAGCGCCCTGCAATCCATGAAGTCCTGCTGCTGGTCTTTGTTTCAGTCACCACGCCGGTGACCCTGATGCTGCTGGCCCGGGCTGCGCTTTACCGCGACCGGGCGGAGCGGAACGGCACCGTGCCGCCCTCCGTCGGACAGGACATCGTCGTCCCGCCAACCGACGCCAAGTCCTAGTTTCGACAATTATCGAAATAGCATTTGACAGGTCGCGCGCGACCGCTATGCTATTTCCATGAACATCGAAACAGCAGCCGCCCAGTTGGAAGCCCTGGGCAACACGACCCGACTCACCATCTACCGCACGCTGGTCCGCGCGGGCGAAGGCGGCCTTGCTGTCGGCAAGCTGCAGCTCAAGCTGGACATTGCCGGCTCCACCCTCTCCCACCACATTCGCAAGCTGGTGGAGGTCGACCTGGTCAGCCAGGAGCGGCAGGCCACCACGCTGATCTGCCGCGCCAACTATGCCAGCATGAACGGCCTGATCGGCTATCTGGCCGATGAGTGCTGTGCCGATACGTCAGGCTGCGCGACCAGCGACGCGGCCGCCTGAACCTCTGCTATTTCTCTTATTATTCGAAAATTCTAGAAGGATCGAAACCATGACCGAACGCGACCTGCCCATCGCCGTCATCGGCGCCGGCCCGGTTGGCCTCGCCGCCACAGCACAGCTCGTCGCCAGGGGCCTGACGCCCATCGTCTTCGAGCGTGGTCCCAGCGTTGGCGCATCGCTGCAGGAGTGGTCCCATGTCCGGGTCTTCTCGCCCTGGCAATACAACATCGATGCGGCCGCCCGCGGCCTGCTCGAGGCCTCCGGCTGGATTGCCCCTCCGGCCACTGATCTGCCCACCGGCGGCGAAATCGTCGCCCGCTACCTGCAGCCCCTGGCCGACTTGCCGGCCATCGCCGCCCATCTCCATCTTGGCGCCACGGTGACCGCGATCACCCGGCAGGGTCTCGACAAGGTATCCAATGCCGGCCGCGACACAGCGCCCTTCGAACTGCGCTGGACCGACACCTTGGGTCAGGAACAGGCAACGCTGGCCCGCGCCGTGATCGACGCTTCCGGCACCTGGACCCAGCCCAACCCCATGGGCGTGGATGGCCTGCCTGTGCCCGGCGAAGGCAAGTTGCGCGACCGCATCGCCTATGGCATTCCCGATGTTGCGGGCGCCGAACGCGACGCCTATGCCGGCAGGACCGTGCTCGTCGTCGGCAGCGGCCATTCGGCCATCAACACGGCGCTCGCCCTGCTCACCCTGCAGGACCAGCACCCAGCCACGAAGGTCCTCTGGGCCCTCCGCCGCAATCGCCTGGAAAAACTGCTTGGCGGCGGCCTCAACGATCAACTGCCCGAGCGCGGCGCCCTTGGCCTCGCGGCCAAGCGAGCCATCGACGCGGGGCGCCTGCAGATCCTGGCGCCCTTTGCGGCAACACGCCTCGGCGGATCCGGCGATGGCGTGGCGGTGACTGGGACGCTGGGAGAGACACCCGTAACCCTGCAGGTTGACCGCATTGTCGTCGCCACCGGGTTCCGCCCCGATCTCGCCATGCTGTCCGAACTCCGGGTTGCCATTGATCCGGCAACTGAAGCGCCCCCGGCGCTGTCGCCGCTGATCGATCCCAATTTCCATTCCTGCGGCACCGTGCCCCCGCATGGTGTTGTCGAGCTGACCCAGCCCGAACCCGGCTTTTTCATTGTCGGCTCCAAATCCTATGGAAGGGCCCCGACCTTCCTGATGGCAACCGGCTACGAGCAGGCGCGGTCGGTGGTCGCCGAACTGGCCGGCGACCCTGTCGCCGCAAGACAGGTCCACCTTGTCCTGCCCGAGACGGGGGTCTGCAGCGTCCCCGCGGCCGAGGCGACATCGAGCTGTTGCGGCGGCCCGGCGAGCACGGCCTCGTCCTGCTGCGCCGCCGACGAGGCTGCCAAGGCGGAAGGCGAGGCCGGCTGCGGCTGCGGCTCATCCACAGCCAGTCCGGCACGCCGCCACGAACCCGCCTGACCGGAAACGCCATGTCCGCATATGCAAAGCCGCGCGCGCCCGCCCTGGTGATCTGGGCGCTGGGGCTGACCCAGATCATTGGCTATGGCACGCTCTACTACAGCTTCAGCGCCCTGGCCCCGGCCATGGCGCGGGACTTTGGCTGGTCGGAAGAATGGGTCTATGGCGTGCTGTCCGGGTCGCTGTTGACTGGTGGCCTCATGGCGCCCATTTCAGGCAGCTGGGCCGACCGCTTCGGCGCCGCCCGCGTCATGGTCTGGGGCTCGCTGGCGGCCGCCCTGTCACTGGTGGCCTGCGCCCTGGCACCCAATGGCATCGCCTTTGTCGCCGGGCTTGTCGCAATGGAGGTGGCTTCCGGATTCGTGCTTTATACCACGGCCTTTGCCGCGCTGGCGCAGATCGCCGGTCAGGGCGCCCAGCGCAGCATCACCCATCTGACGCTGATTGCCGGTTTCGCCTCGACCATCTTCTGGCCACTCACCACCACGCTGCATGAATACCTGTCGTGGCGCGACATCTACCTCGCCTTTGCCGCCCTGACCCTTATCGTCTGCGTGCCCGTGCATGCCTGGCTGGCGCGCCAGGACGCGGGCGCCCGCGCCATCACCGGACCGACCATGGCACTCGAGGATGCACCGCTGGTGCCGCCCGGACAGGAGCAATGGGCGCAGATCGTCATGCTGCTCGGCTTTGCCTTGCTGGGATTCATGTCCTCGGCCGTGCTGGTCCACATGATCCCGATGCTCGCCTCGCTGGGCCTGGGGGCCGCCGGCGTCTTCGTCACCACGCTGTTCGGCCCGGCCCAGGTGCTGAGCCGCCTCATCAACATGCAATTCGGCAGGGGCCTGTCGCAGCCGGCCCTGGGCGTCGTGGCAGCAAGCCTCATGCCGCTGGCTTTGGTTGTCCTCGTGACCACCGCCCCTCTGCTGCCTGGTGCTGCGGTTTTCGCCCTGCTGTTCGGCCTGGGCTCGGGCCTGTCTAGCATTGTCAGCGGCACCCTGCCGCTGGCCCTGTTCGGGCGCGTCGGCTACGGCCGCCGCCTGGGGACGATCAGTTCGGCGCGATTGATCGTGTCATCCTTCGCCCCGGTCGTCTTCGCCGTGGTGGCGGGCGCCATAACGACGCCGGCCACGCTGTGGATGGTGGCCGGCGCCGGTGCAATGAGTGCGCTCTGCTTCGGGTCCATCTGGCACCGCTTCAGCCGCGTGGCTCCGGCCTGATCACGCCTGCGGCGCCGCGTCGATCAGCCTGGCCCGGATCCGGCGCGAGATGTTGTCGATGATGGCAACGGTAACCAGGATCATCAGGATGATGAAGGCCGCTTCCTGCCAGTTGTTGATGCGCATGCGGTCCGACAGCTGCAGCCCGATGCCGCCCGCCCCCACAATGCCCAGGATCGTGGCCGACCGGACATTGGACTCAAAGAAGTAGAGCACGTGGCTCATCATCACCGGCAGGACCTGCGGAAACACGCCCAGCCGCATGACATGGGTGTCATTGCCGCCAGCGGCGCGAACGCCCTCCACCTGCTTGGTTTCGACATTCTCGATGGCCTCGGCAAAGAGCTTGGCGAAGATCATCAAGTCGCCCACGGCAATGGCCAGCACGCCGGCAAACGGCCCCAGCCCGACGGCGGAAACGAAGATCAGCGCCCAGACCAGCCCGTCAATGCCGCGGAAACCGTCATAGATGCGACGCAGCCCGAAGTGGAACAGCCAGTTCGGCATGACGTTCTTGGCGCCGAGAAAGCCCAGCGGGACGGCGAGCGCGGCGGCGATGATCGTGCCGAGGAATGCCATGCCAAGCGTTTCGAGCATGGCGTGGACATAGTCCCAGAAGCCGTCGCCAGGATGGGGCGGGATCATCAGGCTAACCAGCAGCCCCAGCTTGTTGAGACCGTTGACGATCCGCATGGGATTGGCATCGACCCACCACAGCCCGTAGGCCAGAGTGCCAACAAATCCGAGCCAGAGAGCCCAGGTCCTGACCCGCGTGATCAGCGGCGTGGAAAACAGTTCCGGATTGGTCCGGCGCAGGCGCGCCATTTCGCCGTGGCTAATGGTGTTCATGTCAGTGCCCCGCCTGCATGTCCTGCCCGATCAGCCGGTGGCGGATCGTCTCGCAGGTGATGTCGATGATGGAAGTGGTGGCGATCAGCAAAAGCATGATGGCCGAGATGTCGGTATATTCGAACTGCCGGATGGCGACATAGAGCTCCTGCCCGATGCCTCCGGCGCCGACAATGCCGAGAGCGGAGGCGCCGCGCACATTGATTTCGAAGCGCAGCAGCAGGTAGCTGGCATAATTGGGCAATGCCTGGGGCACCACGCCCAGCCGCATCAGCATGGGCCAGTTGCCGCCGGCGGCACGGACACCCTCGATCGGGCGGGGATCGACATTTTCGTTCACTTCGGCAAACAGCTTGCCCAGCGAACCAGCCGTGTGCACCGCAATCGCCAGAACGCCGGCAAAGGGGCCAAGCCCGAAGGCGAAGACGAAGATGAGGGCAAAAACCAGCTCCGGCACGGTGCGCAGGAATTCAAGGCTCCGCCGTGCCGCAAAATAGATGCCCGTATTCTCGACCAGATTGCGCGAGGCCGGGAAATACAGCAGCAAGGCGACCAGGCCACCGAGCACGGTGCCGACAAATCCCATCAGGATGGTTTCGACCAGAAGGCGCAGCCAGAAGCGCAGCCCCCAATACCAGTCGGCAAGATCGGCGCCGAGCGTCTCGATCGAGAGGGTTGGCAAGGTTCCGACAATGTAGTTCCAGGCCTTTGGCAGGCCGTTCATCAAGCCGTTCAGGTTGAAATCGCTGACGGCGATCGAGCCGGCCAGGGCAATGGCAAACAGGCCGAGCTGCAGCAAGGTCCACAGCCGCTTGCGGCGGCGTTCCGCAGCGAAGCGCTGCTCGAATGCGACCAGCCGCTGCGGCCGGCCGGCAGCAAAGCCACTCTCTGAATGTCCTATCGTGGTCATGTCGGACTGTCCTTGTCGCCGGAGGAACCGGCGCGCGGATGCCGCGCGCCGAAGGGTGCGCGTCCGATCAGTTGCCGCCGGTGCGACGACGTTCCTGCGCGTTGAACTCGGTGATGGCGACCACGTCGAGGTAGTCTTCGTGCTTGGCTTCGACATAGCCGCTGGAGGTGCCATTGGTGTAGGTGGCGAAACCCTCCGGGTTCTTTTCCGGGAAGGCGAGCAGCGCCGTCTTGAAGGCGTCCTGCAGTTCCTGCGGCAGGGTGGTCAGCATCATCACGGGAGTGTTGGGGATGATGGGCGAGGTCCAGATGATGCGGGTCGAGCCGGCGGGGATCAGGCCCTTCTTTTCCATGTTCTGGATATTGCCGGCTTCTTCATTGCGCCAATGGGTGGCGACGGCCTCGAACGTGCCGTTGACGAGCGCCATGACGCTCTGCTCATGGCCACCCGAGAAAGCGACTTCGCTGAAATACTCGTCGGCGCTGGAGTTGAGTTCGGTCGCCAGATAGTAGGACGGAACGGCATAGCCCGAGGTCGAGTTCGGATCGGCAAAGGCAAACGACTTGCCCTTGATATCTTCCAGCGTCTGGTAGTCGCTGTCGGCGCGCACGGCGATCACCGAGTGATAGCCCAGATTGCCTTCGTTATCGAGAGTGACGGCGACCGGGGCAATGTCCTCGCCCATCACCTTGCGGGCCAGGGCATAGGCGGCCGGACCGACCGAGGCGAACTGGACATGGCCCGAACGCATGGCCTCGATGACGGCGGCATAGTCTGTACCGCGCACGATCTTGACCGGTACGCCGAGCTCGGCGCTCAGGTAGTCGGCATAGGGCTGGGTGCGGGCAATGGCGTCGGTTTCGTTCTCGCTGGAGGAGATACCGATGGTCAACTCGGGGAACTGCTCGCGCCAATCCTGGGCGACGGCGACGGAAACGAGGGCGGCCGAGATCAGTACGGCCGCAATGCTGCGGCGCACGAGGGTAAACATAGCGATGGCTCCGGTGTTGGGACTGGGTTTGGTCGACGTTAGATCGCGTCGGCCATTTCGGGTTGCACGACGGGTTTTGCCGGCGCGTAGACGGCGCCCATGGTCGAGGTCAGGCTCTCGTCCACGGCGCTTTCCGCATCCCCGCCATAGATCTGCTGGATCACGCGGGATGTGAGTTGGGCGGGAGGACCGTCGAAGACGACATGCCCCTGGGCCATGCCGACGATGCGGTCACAATAGGCGCGGGCCGCATCCAGCGTATGCAGGTTGCAGATAATGGTCATCTTGTCCTGCTGGTTGATGGTGCGCAGGGCCTCCATGACCAGCCGCGCATTGCGCGGATCAAGCGATGCGATGGGCTCATCGGCGAGTATCAGCTTGGGATTCTGGATCAGGGCACGGGCAATGGCCACGCGCTGCTGCTGCCCGCCGGACAGCGTATCGGCCCTTTGCAGCGCCTGCGGCAGCAGGTCCAGGCGGTCGAGTGCCAGCGCCGCGGCGGCACGGTCGGCGGCAGAAAAGTGCTTGAACATGACCGGCATGGTGCCGAGATAGCCGATGCGGCCGATCAGGACATTAGTCAGCACATCAAGCCGGTTCACCAGATTGAACTGCTGGAAAATCATCGCGCAGCGGGCACGCCATTCGCGTAGGGCCTTGCCCGAAAGCGCGGTAACATTGGCGCCCTCGAAGACAATATCGCCACTGCCTGAAGTGGCCAGGCGATTGATCAGGCGAAGCAGGGTGGATTTGCCTGCCCCCGACCGTCCGATAATCCCCACCATCTGGCCGGGTTCGAAGCTCAGCGACACGTTGTTGACGGCGATGGTTTCGCCGAAGGCCTTGGTGATCTTGCGAAGCTCTAGCACCGCCTATCCTCCACCCGTTGATCGTTCCCCGGACTGGACCAGTCCATGATCCGGTTCTAGCGACCTCACATGACAGCGTTAACTCATCCGAATGACATGCTCGTGACGTTTGCGGCCCGGTGCGCGGCAATGGAGCCGTCGGAGTAGATCACCCGGCCCTTGCTCAGCACGCTGCGCACATGGCCCACCCCGCTATCGTCGGCAATGATGAGGTCGGCGCGAAGCCCGGCGCGGATTTCCCCGCGATCCTCAAGGCCCAGCGACCGCGCCGGATTGAGGGTGACCAGTCGAGCCGCCCCCGCCAGTCCCATCGGATCGGTCTTGGCCAGCACCAGCACGGCCGGCAGCATGGCGGAGGGATGGTAGTCGGCCGCCAGCAGATCAAGCAGACCCGCGGCATGCACGTCGCGGGCCGACAGGTTGCCGGAATAGGACGTGCCGCGCAGCGCATTGGGGGCGCCCATGGCATTGAGCATGCCGCGACGCCGGGCCTCCTGCGCCGCCTCGATCGTCACAGGAAATTCGCTGATATTGGCGCCCAGGCCCTGCATCAGGGCCACCTTTTCCACCGTATCGTCGTCGTGGCTTGCCAGCGGCACGCCGTGCAACGCGCAATATTGCGCAATGGCGCGCAGCGTCTCGGTCAGGTCTCCCGCCGATTCCCGCCGCTCGCGAATGCGCTGCTGCAGGTTTTCGGCAGCCTGTTCGAGCGATATGCCCTTGGCCTTGGCCGCCATTTCCGCCTGCTTGGCGAGATCGCGATATTGCCCCTGTCCCGGCGTGTGATCGCACAGCGAGATGAGATCCACCGACCCCTCCGCGATCAGTTCCTTGACCACCGACAGGGCGGCCGGAAAGGTCACTTCAAAGCGGGCATGCACGCGATGATCGACCAGCAGGTGCTGAGAATACGTGCGCAACGCGCGGATCATCTGACTGGTGAAGTCATAGGACCGCATGTGCCCATAGGTGGAGCCGGGGCTGAACGACACGGCGGCATAGGCCGTGGTGATGCCCGAATTGGCCAGCCGGCGATCGAGGTCGCGCAGACCCAGTTCCATCGGCATGCGCACATTCGGGCGGGGCTCCACCTCGCGCTCGATCATGTCGCCATGCATGTCGATCATGCCCGCCATCAGGATCAGGCCATTGCCCTCGATATCGGCATTGGCCACCGGCGCCTCGCCGATTTCGGCGATCTGCCCACCCTCGATGCGCAGGGCTCCCCGCTCGATGACGCGGTCGGCCAGGACGATACGGAAATCAGACAGCCACATGGGTCAGCTCGCTTGCAGCAGGAACGGGATGGGTCGCGAGATCAATCTCGCGATCGATGAGATCGGCAACGTCGCCGGGGTGATGAAACACCCCGACAATGGCAACGCCCGCGGCCTTGAGATCGCCCAGCCGGCGCACCAGTGCCCGGCGCGCCCCGACATCGAGCGAGGCGGTGGGTTCATCCAGCAGCAGCAGCCGCTGCGGCAGGATCAGTGCCCTTGCCAGGTTGACCTTCTGCTGCTCGCCACCGGAAAACGTGCTGGGATAGGCGCGCCACAGTTCTGGCCGCACGCCGAATTCGCCCAGCCAGTGCCGCGCCTGCTCCAAGGCGTCATCGGGCGCATAGCCGGCCAGCCGCAGCGGTTCGGCCACGATATCCTGCGCCGCCACCCGTGGGCGGGCATTGAGGAACTGCGTCACGAAGCCGATTTCCTGCCGCCGCAGCAGCGCGATATCGACATCCGCGGCGCGCGCCAGATCGATCGTGCCTAGCTTTGACTGGTACCAGATATGGCCCGCCACCGGCAGATAGCTGCGCCACAGCGTGCGCAGCAGCGTCGACTTGCCGGCACCATTGCGGCCCTTGAGCAGCAGGAATTCGCCAGCATGCAGATCAAAACTGATGCCCTCGAAGGCGTGCAGCATGCTGTCGAGATGGAACATGGCAAAGGTCTTGCCGAGGCCTTCGACACGCAGCAGGGGCGGATGTTGGTTCTGTGTCATGGTGCCCCCTAGAGCTTGGCGTGAACGAGTTGCTGGGTATAGGGGTGCTGGGGGTCCTGGAAAACCTGGTCGGCCAGGCCCTGCTCCACCACCTCGCCATGCCGCATCACCAGCACGCGATCGGCCATGGTTCGGATGACACCGAGGTCGTGGCTGACCAGCACCATGGTGATATTGCGATCACGCTGCAGGCGCTTCAGCGTATCGAGCACCAGCGCCTGGACGCTCACATCGAGCCCGGTCGTCGGCTCGTCGAGCAGCAGCAGCGCCGGTTCCAGCGCAATGGCCTTGGCCAGCTGCACCCGCTGCTGCATGCCTCCGGACAGCTCGGCCGGCCGCGCATCCATGCGCGAGAGCGGAAATTCCGAGGCATCGAGCGCGTCGCGCGCCTTGCTGCGCAGCACCTCAAAGCTGCGCTCGCCGGCGATCAGCAGCCGCTCGGCGACATTGCCGCTCGAACTGTGCCGCATCAGCAGGCCCAGATGGGGGTTCTGATAGACGATGCCGATATGATGCGCGCACAGCATGCGGCGCTCATAGCGTCCAAGGTCAAACAGGTTGCCGTCGTCGCGCCCCCGCAGCCGCAGGCGATAGTCGCCCCGGTCCGGCGTGTCCTCGAGGTTCATCATGCGCAGCAGCGTTGACTTGCCCGAGCCGCTCTCGCCCACAATGCCCAGCACTTCACCGGGATAGACGGTGACGTTGACACTGCGCAGCGCCCGCACCTCACCATAGTGGCGCGTCACGCCGCGCATGCTGAGCAGCGCCTCGGTCTGCATCAGTTGCGGCGGCAGCAGCGGAGCCGGCGCCATGGTCATGTCGATGCTCATGCCGAATACTCCCCGTTTTCGTACCAGGTGGCGCCGATCTCGACAGCTTCGCCCTCGGCCCGGCGGATGGCCTTGATGCCCAGATTGCTGTCGGAGACTTCGAACACCGACCCGCCACTGTCCTGCGGAATCTCGTTCATGAAATAGCCGGCAATGCCGGAGCGGCGGCACACCAGATCGGCATGATCCTCGACACGATAGGGCCGGTCCGAAAACACCAGCGGCTCGACACGGGTAAAGGGCGGCACGGCATGCAGCCGCTTCTCGCGCCCGGCCGACAGAAAGGTCAGGTGCCTGGCCATGTTGAGCTTGGGCACATCCCAGCGCGGGATCGGCGATGGCGTCATCACATGCCGTCCGTTGACCAGGCTCGGATAGGCGGCGCCCTGCATGATGCGCCCCTTGCGCACGAGCTGCTCATAGAGCGTCAGCCACAGCCGGCCATAGTCGGCATCGGCATGCATCTGCCGGGCGATCGACATATTGGGCTCCACCCCGCGCAGCGGCTCGGGATTGGGCACCTGCAGCACGAGGATCTGATCCTCGCGCATCGTCTCTTCCGGCACCCGATGCCGCGACTGGACGATTGAGGCGGCGAGCGTGTCCCAGGTTTCGGCGGCGCCCGAGACGCGGCTGATGAAGCGGCGGATCGAGGCGGCGTTGACGCCATCGTCAGCGCCCTGGTCGATGACCTTGATGGTCGAGCTCGGGTTGACCAGCGTCAGTGTGACCTGGAGGCCCCCCGTGCCCCAGCCGCGTGCCATCGGCACTTCGCGGCTGGCATAGGGCATCTGACAGCCGGGTACGGCGATGGCCTTGAGCATCTTGCGGCGCAGTTCGCGCTTGGCCGAGGCGTCAAGAAAGCCATAGCTGGTGGCAGCCCAGGGCTTGGTGAGTGCAGCAAGGGTCATTCTGCGGGCTCCGCCTGGCGCTCGAGCGCCACATCTTGATTGGCTTTGGCAGCGGCCGCCTTGGCCTTGGCATCGCGCATGGCATCCAGCACCGACTGGAAGGTGACGTAGTGCGGCAGCTTGAAGTGGATGCAGAAGCCCGAGGCTTCGACGCTTTCGGTGTGGTAGAGGTAGAATTCCTCATGCACCGGCGAACCCACTGGCGCTTCCGCCGAATTGAGATCGAGCGTTGCGGCGGCGATCACCTTGACCTCGTTCCAGCCAAAGCTGGCGGCAAAACCGAGCTCAAGAAAGCCGCCCTTCTCCTTGGACGTCACCTCGGCCTGGCAGACCCGCACCCGGCCCGCCGAAAACTCGGTGCCGCTCGGATGGCGCACCACCACCTCGGCTTCGGCCAGCCGCAGCTCATTGACCGTGGGATGGGCATTGCCATAGCCGCGCATCGCCGCATAACCGAGCGCCAGCACGCCACCCGTCTCGGCCCGCGCCAGGCTCTGCAGCCGATGCGCGCGTGACGCGGGAAACAGCAGCGGTTCGCGCGTCAGGTCGGGAATGTCGTCGGGCGCGACAGTGCTGTCATTGGCCGGGGCCACCAGGCCCTGCTGCCGCTGCCAGTTGGCCAGTGACGGCTGCCGCATCGGCGCCGCTGTCGCCGCCGGATCGACGGCCGGCGGATCATAGGGCTTGCCCTCGAACACGTCGGTCGCCAACACGCGGTGGGAATAGTCGAGCGTCGGCCCGAGGATCTGTCCGCCCGGAATGTCCTTGAACGCCGCCGAGATGCGGCGAACCGTCAGCAAGTCCTCCTGCCGCAGCGGTACTGCCACCGCCAGGCGCGGCTGGGTGGTGCGCCAGGCGCGCAGCACCAGCACGGCCTCGGAGAGTTCGCCGCCGGTCTGCGCCAGCGCCAGGGCCGCCATGTCCTCGTCATAGAGCGAGGCTTCGCCCATCACGCGATCGACGAGATAGGGCATGGACTGGCGGATCGCCTCGACGCGGGTGGCGTCGATCGTGCCCAGGTCCTGGCGGAACAGGCGCTCGGCCTGCTCGATGGCCTTTTCGCCACCGCGGGTTGCGACATAGGCCATTCAGAGCACCTCTATCTGGGTGGAGCGGGGAATGCCGATGACCGAACGGCCGTCGACAAGCAGCAGGTCAAAGCCTTCGGGATAGGCGCAAAGCTGTTCGCGCATGGCCCAGAATTCGGCCGGCAAGGCGAGCGCCATGTCGCGCGCGCCGTCGATGCCGGGGCCGCTCAGGCGCAGCCTTTGGCCGGAGCCATGGGCAACCTGCGCGACGAGCGTGGCACCACCGTCGGGATAGAGCGCACTGCCGCACCGAATGGCGGCCAGCGCATCCGACGCCCCCTCCAGACGATCGAGGAACAGGTGGTCTGCCGTGGCCGGATCACCCAGAACCGCGCCGGTATCGACAATCTGCCGGCTCAGATCCGGACTGTCCGCATAGGCAACGCATTCGCGGTCGATCAGCGCTTCGACGATGGGCGCCATGCCGGCTTCGGGCAGTTCGCGCACATCGCCCGGTCGGGCCATCGACCACATCAGGGCTTCGAACGTGGCGTTGCAGCGCGCTTCGGCGGCATCGGGAGGGGCGACGGTCAGCATCAGAAAGTCTCCATTTCAACGCGCGTCGCCTCGACCCGGCGCATCAGCGTCTCATCCAGCGCCGCCTGGTGCAGCCGTTCGGTCTCGATGAAGTGCAGCACGGCCTCCGCCCGCGCATCACGTGCGAGCGACAGGTCGACCACGGCCATGGCCATGGCGCGCTCCAGGTCGCGCCCGGTGATCATGCCGTAGCCGATGCGGCCATCGGCATCGGCGATATGAGCCTCGCTCACCAGCACTTCGCCGAGGTGAAAATCGACATTCTCGACCGTGTCGCGCATCGGCACCATGACCAGCCCGGTTCGGTTGGCGATGACGGTGATGTCACCCAGCTGGTCGAGCAGGTTTTCGGCAAGCGCCTTGAGCGGCGTGGATCGGGCCCGCGCCAGAATGCCCAGGATATCGGCATGGCCGCGCCGCTCGGGCCCGGGGTCGCTGGCTTCATTGAACATTGTCGGTCCTTTCGCTGACCACTTCGCCCGCCTGGGCATTTTCGAAGGTGAATTGCACCCGGTCCCCGGCCCAGGCCGCCTCGGAAAAACCGATCGGCCTGCCGTCGAGATCGACATCGGTCTTCTGCACGATCAGCACCGATTGGCCGGGCCGCAGCATCAGCAGCGCCGCCTCGTGCTCGGTGGCGAGCCGGGTGAAGATCGTGGTGCTCTGGCGCCGATAGTCGGCAATGCCGTGCTTGCGGTAGGTTTCGGTGACCGAAATCCCGGCCCGCCGTGCATCCGCCATGTCCGGAAAGCGCTCTGCATCATGGTATGACCAGCCCAAGCTGATCGGCAGGTCATTGGCAAAGCCGCGACGGCAGATGGCAAAGACCGGTGCACCCGCGTGCAGTCCAAGCGCCGCTGCAACCCTGGCACCGGCTGGAATGCGCATTTCCGAAATGCCCTGGCCGGAGGCGGTCAGGCCCTGTGCCAGCAGGTTTTCGCGGAAACGGGTGCGCGGGCCGATCACGTAGTTGATCAGCGGCGCGCGCTCGACAAAGGTGCCCCGGCCATGCTCGACCCGCAGCTTGCCTTCCGCCACAAGCGCCGCCAGCGCGCGCCGCAACGAATGCCGCCTGGTATTGTAGAGGACGCACAGCTCCGGCTCGGACGGCAAGCGGCTATCCGGCGGCAGGTGACCCGCTGCAATCTCGTCACTGATCTTGTCCCGCGTGGCTTCCCACGTGTGTCCGCGACTGCGCATAAAGGCCTTCGTCACTCATTCGGATGAGTTCGGAACCTAGATGCGGTGGATGACAGGCGAATGACGAGATAGCGCCCGTGGCATAATTTGCGCCCGACAGCGGCTCTGGTGCCGACACGGGCGCCAGAACCGTCAAGCGCAAGGGATCAGGCGACGGGCAATTGATAGCCGGGTGTCGAGCGCGACAAGGCGAGCTCTTCTGCATCCATCTCTGCCTCGATCGACTCGAACAGCGGCGTCGTCATGTAGCGCTCGCCGGTGTCGGGCAGCATGCAAAGGATGACCGAGCCCGGCGCCGCCCGCTCGGCCAGCTGATGCGCGACGGCGAAGGTGGCGCCACCGGAAATGCCGGTCAGGATTCCCTCCTTCTGCGCCAACTGTCGTGCCCAATGCATGCCGTCCGGTCCGGCAACGGGCACCAGTTCATCATAGCCCTTGCTGTCGACGGCCTCCTGCAGCACCAGCGGAATGAAGTCGGGCGTCCAGCCCTGGATGGGATGTGGCGTAAAGGCGGGATGGGTCGCCGCCGGGGCACCATGATCGCCACGCTGTTGCGGCTCACCGCTTCCGAGCAATTGCGCATTGGCCGGTTCACTGAGGACAATGCGCGTCTCGGGCCGCTCCTTGCGCAATACACGTGCCAGCCCGGACACAGTCCCGCCGGTGCCATAGCCGGTCACCACATAGTCGAGACGCGAACCGGCAAAATCGTTGATGATCTCGCGCGCCGTGGTGGCTTCGTGGATATCGGCATTGGCGCTGGTCTCGAACTGGCTGGCGAGAAACCAGCCATTGGCCTGCGCCAGTTCCACAGCCTTGCGGTACATGCCCAGCGCCTTTTCCGCGCGCGGCGTCAGCACCACCTTGGCGCCAAACATGCGCATCAGCCTGCGGCGTTCGATGGAGAAACTGTCCGCCATGGTGATGACCAGCGGGTAGCCCTTTTGCGCACAGACCATCGCCAGCCCGATGCCGGTATTGCCGCTGGTGGCTTCCACCACGGTCTGGCCCGGCTTGAGCGTGCCATTGCGTTCCGCCGCCTCGATGATGTTGAGGGCCAGCCTGTCCTTTACCGATCCGGCCGGATTGAAAAACTCCGCCTTCACATAGAGCGTGACGCCGGGCACACCCAGATTGTTGATGCGGATGGCCGGCGTATCGCCAACCGTCTCCAGAATGCTGTCGAACAGCCTGCCACGGCCCTTGGTGGTGCGTGTCGTCGAACTTTGCATGACCGGTCTCCCTTTCGCGCCACCGGACAGGCCCGCGGCACCTCGCGAACCCATCCTACAGCATAATTGAAGCGAGAGGCGACTGCGCTCAGCTTGCCTGCGCGGTCGCAAGCGGCAGGAATATCTCAAACAGAGCCCCGCCGCCGGGAGCATCGCCCACGGTGATCTGGCCATTGTGGCGAACCACGATATCCCTCACCAGATTAAGCCCCAGGCCGGCGCCCTGCTCGAGGGGCACGATGCGGTTGAAGGGCTCGAAAATGGCTTCCCGATACGTCGCTGCAATGCCGGGGCCCGTATCCGCTACGCGAAGCGAACCATCCCGCCCGACCGCGACCCGGATCGCGGTCTTCCGCCCGCCGTGAATGATCGCGTTCTGGATCAGGTTGACGATGGCCCGCGAGAGCGAGGCGCGGTCGCCGGCAACGGTGACGCTGTCTGCCTCGGCATCAAACGAGATATCGTCTCCTGCGGCGATCGCCAGCGGCGCCATATCGGCCGTTACCTCCGCCGCCAGGTCGACGAGGTTGACCGGCTGGAAGACGGTGACGTCCGAATCCAGCCGCTGCAGGTCGAGCAGCTGGTTGGCGAGGTTCGCCAGCCGCGCGACATCAAGCATCAGCCGGCTGCGCTCCTCGTCATCCGGCAGCAGCTCGATCCGGGTCTGCAGAATGGCAATCGGTGTGCGCAATTCATGCGCCGCATCGGCCAGGAAGCGCTGTCGCCGCTCGATGCCGTCGTCGAGCCGCTGTAGCGCGGCGTTTATGGCGCGCACCAGCGAATGCAGCTCATCGGGCACATGCTCGGATGACAGGCGAATGCCGCGCTGGTCCACGTCAATCCTGTCCGCCTCGGCGGCAACATGCTCCACACCGCGCAACTCGCGCGTCACGATGGTGGGGATGACCAGGAAGGAGACAATCGTCAGCAGTGACAGCAGCCCCAGAAAGATCGGATTGGCAATGGCGCCGAAAATGATCTTGAAGCGTATCTCCGGACCGCCGCCGGTCATGATCCAGAGCTGCCCCGCGTCGCTGTCGTGGCGCCGCACCAGGGCGGCCGGCGCTTCGGCCGGGCCAATATCGGCGATATTGGCCGAGTTCAGCCGGGGCAGATAATCGAGCAGATCATCGGCGCGCTCGGGAATATTGCCCATCTGCACCGCATTGCCGTCAATATCGGTGGCATAGAACCAGAGATACGGATATTCCGCCGCTTTTTCGAGGATGTCGTCGTCGGGAACCAGCGCCAACCCGCCGGCAGGGTCGCGCTCGATAGAATCGGCGATGTGCTCGATGACCCCCTCGTCCAGCCCCTGCTCCTCGCTGATCAGCTTGAGGATGGGAATGGCCGCCACGGTGGTGAAGGCCATCAGCACCAGGGCCTGCATCAGGACCATGCGCCAGGTCAGCCGGGTCCGCAGCGATGTCGCGAGCCAGGGTCTCATGATGCGGTCCGCAGCAGGTAGCCCAAGCCACGAATGGCATGGATTTCCACCCCCGCCGTACTGAGCTTGCGCCGCAAACGCGAGATGTGCGCATCCAGCGAATTGGACGCGATCTCGTCGTCATAGCCATACACGGCTTCTTCCAGTGCGCTGCGTGACACCGTCCGGCCGGCGCGGCGCACCAGGATTTCCAGCGCCAGCAATTCACGGCGCGTCAGATCCAGCGGTTCGCCGGCCACATCGGCCTGGCGCTCCGTCAGGTTGAACCGCAACTGGCCGACATTGACCATGCTCTCGCCAATCTGTGCCGGACGGCGCATCACCGCCCGCAATCGTGCCAGCAGCTCATCCGTCGAAAACGGCTTGGCGAGATAGTCGTCGGCGCCATGGTCGAGCCCGGCGACGCGATGGTCGGGTGATCCCAGCGCCGACAGCACGATAATGGGCAAGCCAGCCTGCTCGCGCCGCAATACGGGGATCAACGACAAACCGTCGCCATCTGGCAGCTTGCGGTCGAGCAGCACGGCATCATGCACGCCGCTGCGGCAGGCCTCCTCGGCGATCTCGAGCGTGCGGGCATGATCCACCACAATATCGTGGCGGCTCAGTGCGGCGGTCAGTGCCGCGGCCATGTTCATCTCGTCTTCGACCAGCAAAATACGCATACGACAATCCTAATCCACTTTTGCCCAGTCTAGCGACAGACATTGCGGCTGCATTGCGTGGCGCAACGTTGGCGCAATCCTGAGCCGTCATTGGATGGGTTCACAGGCCGGTGCTCGGCCCCCAAAGCAATGCGAGGCCGCAATGAACCCGTCCGATCCGCTCGCCAACACTACCCGCCCCACGCCTGCCCGCCGCACCGGGAGGTGGTTCTGGCCGGCAGTCGTCCTGACCCTGGCAACCGGCGGCGTCACCATGTTGCTGGCCAATCGATTGCCACCTGCCCCCATCGCTGCAACCCTGGCCGCACCCGAAACACCCCGCGTGATGCAGTTGCATCCCCTGGAAGTCGTGGCGGTGCAACCCCAGCGCGTCGAAGACCTGGTAAAGGTGACGGGCACGATCCATCCCGGCCAGGAAGCCGCCATCGCCTCCCAGGTGAGCGGCCTGGCCGAAACGGTAGCGGTGCGTCCCGGCGATCACGTCGAGGCCGGTCAACTGCTCGTCGAGGTCGGCACTACCGATCTGCGCCTGCAAGTGGACCAGCAGCGCAGCACGATGGCATCCACCATGGTCCAACTGCGCGCCGCCCAAACCACGCTGGAACGCACCCTGGCGCTGTCCGACAAGGGCCTTGCGGCGCAAACCACGCTCGACAGCGCCCAGGCCCAGGTCGACCAGTTGACGGCGGCGCTCGCTACCCAGCAGAGCCAGGTTGCCCAGGCGGAAACCAACCTGCTCCGCGCCCGCGTCGTCGCGCCGTTTGCCGGCACCGTATCCTCCCGCGCCATCGAACCTGGCCAGATCGTCAACCCCGGCACCACCATGCTCTCCATCGTCGATCTCTCCACCGTCCGCGTCGAGGTGATCGCTGCGCTCAAGGATTCGGCGCGGATTGAGGCCGGACAATCAGTCCGGCTGACCGTGCAGGGCATGGAGGAGGATACCTTTACCGGCACCGTCGATCGGGTCAGCCCCGTCGCGGAAGCCGGCACCCGTTCGATCAAGGTCTATCTCACGCTCGACAATCCTGACGGCGTGCTGCGCGGTGGCATGTTCGTCACCGGCAATATCGTGGTCCAGCAGGTCGAAGACGTCCTGGCCGTGCCGACAACTGCCATCCAGACGCGCGACGAGACCAGCTACGTGCTTGCGGTGGTCGATGGCGTGCTTGAGGAGCGCTCCGTGGAAACCGGCGCCGAGTGGCCTACCAAGGCGCTGGTCGAGGCGCGCTCGGGCCTGGCAGCTGGCGACATGATCGTCGGCACCGCGCTGTCCGGTCTGTCCGACGGCACCCCTGTTGTCATCGCGGAAAACTGAGCCATGTTCCTCACCTCCATCAGCGTCCGTCACCCGGTCTTTGCCACCATGATCATGGTGGCGATCATGGTCTTTGGCATCTCCGCCTATCGCAGCCTGCCTATCGAACAATATCCCGATGTCGATTTCCCCATCGTCGCGGTGCTGACGCCCTATACGGGCGCCTCGCCCGAAGCGGTCGAGACCGAGATCACCCAGCCCATCGAGGATGCCGTCAACACCCTGAGCGGCATCGAGTCGGTCACCTCGACCTCGAGCGCCGGCCACTCGACCGTCGTCCTGCAGTTCACCCTTGAGACCGATGCCGCCGCGGCAGCCCAGGATGTGCGGGACCGGCTGGCGGCGATCGCCGATCAACTGCCGGACGCCGCCGACACCACCCAGGTGCTGCGCTACAATCCCACCGCCAGCCCCATGCTGTCCCTGGCCCTCAGCAGCCCGACCCGGTCGGTGCTGGAGTTGACATCGCTGGCGGACGACATCGTCACGCCCGCCCTCACGGCCATTTCCGGCGTGGGCAGTGCCACCGTGGTTGGCGGCCTCGACAACCAGGTCAATATTGCCGTCGACCCGGATTTGCTCAATGCCTTCGGCATCGGCATTGGCGACGTCGTCTCGGCCCTCCAGCAGGACAACCAGACCCTGCCCTCCGGCTCGATCATCGAAGGCATGCTGGTCCAGACCGTGCAGATCAATGCCGAAGTGGCCACCATTGAAGGCTTCCGCGATATCGTGGTTGCCAGCAATGGCGGCGAGACCGTGACCGTCGGCGATGTCGCGACCGTCACCCAGGGTCCGTCCGATACGGATGGCCTGGCCTTCCGCGATGGCGAACAGGCGCTGGCCATCGACGTTGTCAAGATCGAGGGCGGCAATACGGTCGCCATTGCCCATGCCGTCGAAGAGGCTGTCGCAGCGCTCAACGCGAATGGCAGCCTGCCCGAGGACGTCGTGATCGACGTGCTGCAGAACTCGGCGGAGCCGATAGAGCAGAATTTCGAGACTGTTCAGGCCACCCTGGTCGAAGGTGCTTTGCTCGCCGTGGTGATCGTGTTCCTCTTCCTCAACTCCAGGCGCTCGACCATCATCACCGGCCTCACCCTGCCCATCTCGATCATCGGCACCCTGACCGTGGTGAGCCTGCTGGGCTTCACTCTCAACATGATGACCATGCTGGCGCTGACCCTGTCGGTAGGCATCCTGATCGACGACGCCATCGTGGTGCGTGAAAACATCACCCGGCACCTGCATATGGGCAAGAACCACATTCAGGCAGCGCTCGATGGCACCAAGGAAATCGGCTTGGCCGTTCTGGCCACCACCCTATCCATCGTCGCCGTGTTCCTGCCGCTGGCCTTCATGGACGGCATTGTCGGCCGCTTCTTCATGCAGTTCGGCGTCACGGTCTCGGTAGCTGTGCTGATTTCGCTCTTTGTCAGCTTCACCCTCGATCCGATGCTGTCGAGCGTCTGGTACGACCCGGATTCCCAGCCTGATGCCAAGCGGGGGCCCATCGGCCGGCTGATCGGCCTGTTCGACAAGGGCTTTGAGCGCCTGGCGCATGGCTATCGGGGCGTGCTCCGCTGGTCGCTGCGTCACCGCATCATCACCATGCTGGTCGCCCTGATGTCCTTCGGCAGCAGCTTCCTGCTCTTTCCGATGGTCGGCGTCGAATTCCTGCCGCCCGCCGATAACAGCCAGATCCAGATCGACCTCGAAACCCCGGCCGGCTCGTCTACGGACTATACTGCCGTCAAGGCGCATCAGGTCGAGGCCATTCTGGCCACCATGCCCGAGGTCGAGAGCACCTATACCAGCGTCAATGCCGGCACCGCCTCTGGCGAGAACCGCGCCAGCATTGCGGTGGCCCTGGTCGATCCTGCAGAGCGCACCAGCTCGTCCCTGGAGATGACCGCTCCGATCCGCGAGGCGCTGCGCGTCATTCCCGGCGCCAGCTTCGTCGTGACTGCCGGTGGCGGCCTGGGCGGCGGCGACAGTCCCATCCAGGTCAAGCTGCTGGGAGAAAACCTCGACGGCCTCGCCACTGCCGCGGCGCAGTTGAATGAGGCCATGCTGGCCATTCCCGGCATTGTCGATATCGAACTGAGCCTGCAGCAGGCCCAGCCCATGCTCGACATTGTGCTGGACCGTCAGGCCGCCAGCGATATGGGCATTGGCGTCCAGGCGACCGGCTCGGCCCTGCGCGCCATGCTGGGCGGCTCGACCGCTTCGGAATGGACCAACGCGGCCGGAGACCAGCTCGACGTCGTCGTGCGCCTGCCCGAAGCCATGCGCCAGAGCGTGGATGCCATTGGCGACCTGCCCATCGCCCAGAGCCAGGGCGATACGTCCACCGCCATCCGCCTCGACCAGATCGCCACAATCGTACCCACGCTCGGCCCCAGCGAGATTCACCGCGAAGACCTCACGCGCCAGGTCACGATCAGTGCCAATATCGAGGGCAGCGTGCTGGGCGATGTCACGACGCAGATCGATGCCGCGGTTGCCGCGCTCGATCTGCCCGCGGGCGTCAGCATAGCCCAGGGCGGCGACAGCGAGATGCTTGCTGATACCGTGGGCAGCATGGTCTCGGCTTTGCTGCTGGCGGTAATCTTCATCTACCTGGTTCTCGCCAGCCAGTTCGGCAGCTTCCTGCAGCCCCTCGCCATCATGATGGCGCTGCCGCTATCGCTGGTCGGCGTCATGCTGGGCCTGCTGGTCGGCGGATCGACGCTGAACATGTATTCCATGATCGGCTTCGTCATGCTGATGGGTCTTGTGGTCAAGAACGCCATCCTGCTCGTCGACAATGCCAACCAGCATCGGCGTGAAGGCGCGACGCTGGTTGATGCCCTGATCGAGGCCGGCGGCACGCGCTTCCGTCCCATCATCATGACCACGCTGGCCATGATCTTCGGCATGCTGCCACTCGCCCTCGCCATTCACGAAGGCAGTGACCAGAGCGCGCCGATGGCCCATGCGGTGATCGGTGGCCTGATCAGCTCGACCCTGCTCACGCTGGTCGTGGTGCCGGTCATGCTGACCTATGTCGATGCGCTGTCACGCTTCGTCGGCCGCTTCCTGCCGCGGGCGCCAGACCATCACGCGACGCAAACCGAGCCCATGTCCTCGGGCGCCTGACGCCCCACCTCCACGGCGTCAGACAAGCACGGCACCCCGCTTTTCGAGCGGGGTGCCGTTGTCATTTTTGGACATAACTATTTGAAAATAAAAAGACTTTGCAATGTTGAGGCAATGCGCGGGGCGCAAAGTGAGATTGTTCAAACAGAAAGGAACATCCAATGAAAAGCCTCTCCATCGCTGCACTGGTCGCCGTCGCCGGCTTCACCGCTCTTCCCACGCTCGCCATGGCCGATACGACCATCCACGGCTACGAGGAATCCTCGCTCGAATACGCCCTTGACGCACGCGGCGTTGCCACCGAGCGCGTGGAAGAATGGGGCAGCTATGTCCGCGCCTGGGTTCCGAATGGCGCCGGCGGTACGGACATGCAGCTGTTCGATCCCGACACCCTGCAGCAGGTGTCGCCGTTCCGCGGCTGATCGGTCAGCGGCTGGCAGGCGGCCACGGCCGCCTGCCGCGGTCCAATGCAGACATTCGATTCAAAAGTGCCGGCTTGCGCGCGCAGATGGCAAAGCGATCCGACGCCAGCCGCTCGGCGGCGCGCCAGAACGGCATTTTCCCCGCCTGCGCCAGGTGAATGTCCCAGAGATTGCGGTCGACGACGATATCGACAAAACCTGCCTGTTCCAGCAAAGCGACAACCGCCTCCGCCGGCATGCCATTGTTGAAGTACACCTGCTCGCGAATGCGGCGATGCCGTTCGGCCAGGGCCGGATCCATATTGTGCCCCCTGGTTGGCGGGAGCCGCCCCAGCGCCTTATTGACGGTGCCATGCAGCCGCGAAACCCAGCTGGGTCGGCCCATATTGCCATCGACAATCAGTAGTCTGCCACCCGGCTTGAGCACACGGTGCCATTCCGCAAAGGCGGCGGGCACATCCACCAGCGTCCAGACCAGGTGGCGATTGGTGATCGCCTCATAGCTGTCGGCCGGTTCACCGGTATTTTCTGCGTCGCGGACAATGAAACGGATATCGGTGCCGCGCTTGGCTGCCTTGGCCCGCGCCTGCGCCAACATGGCATCCGACCAATCCAGCCCGGTTACCTGAAAGCCCATATCGTTCATCAGGTGAGAGATCACCGCCGTACCGCAGGCCAGGTCGAGCAGTGGCCGCTTCTGTCCCTCGCCCAGATGCTTGCGAATGAGGCGATGCCAGCCCCGGCGTTCGGCCTCGCTGAACACCTCATGTCCCACGCTCAGATCGAATGTCGCGGCGCGCTCGGACCAGAATTCGCGGATCTCGTCGCGAATGGAATAATTGCTCAACTCGTTCATATGGATACCCCGGATTGACGCCAACTGGTTGGAATCGCTCTAAAAGATAATTCTTGATTCCGTTTGTCATATTTCATAGTGCGGGGTGTCTTTCAACACCGGAGTGCGTGGCAATGTCCATTCGCAACACTGCCCTGGCCGCCTTGGCCGGGACCGTCCTTTTCTTGCCTGTCGCCAGCCTTGCCGATCCCTTCACCGTCACCGACGTGGCGGGGCGCCAGGTCGCTTTCGATGGTCCGGTGGAGCGGGTCATTCTGGGTGAAGGCCGGCTGATCTATGCGCTGGCCGCCATTGAGACGGAAAACCCGTTCGCGCATGTCGTCGCCTGGCGCAACGATCTCAACACGACCGATCTGACCGGCTTCAACAACTACATCGCCGCCTTCCCCGAGGCCGCCGACCTCCCGTTCCTGGGCAATCTCACCGATGGCACGCTGCAGACCGAAACGGTGGTCGATCTGGCACCCGACGTCATGATCCTGACCATCGGCTCCAAGGCCGCGGCAGACGAGGTCAAGCTCGAGGAAATGCTCGACCAGGTCGGCGTGAAGCTGGTCTATGTCGATTTCCGCGAGCACATCATCGACAATACCGAGCCCAGCCTGCGCGTGCTTGGCCAGCTCTTCGACAAGAGCGAACGCGCCGAGGAAATCATCGACTTCTGGGATGCGCAGACCGCCCGCGTGACTGACGTCCTGGCCAAGGCCAACCCGGAAAAGCCGGTCGTCTTCATGTACCGCGCAGCGGGTCTGGGCGATTGCTGCGGCAGCTTCGGCACCGACAATTACGGCAAGATGGTCGAAATGGCCGGCGGCATCAATCTGGGTGCGGAATTCCTGCCCGGCTATACCGGCACGATCAATCCCGAGCAGGTCATCGCGTCCAATCCCGAAATCATCGTGGTGACCGGTTCGGACTGGACCAATTCACCCTCAGCCAGTGGCGATGGCCCCGCCTATGTCAATGTCGGCCCTAATGCCGCCAGCACCGCCGATCAGAGCCGCGAGGCCCTGGCGGCACTGATGGAGCAGCCGGCCTTTACCGACGTGCAGGCCGTGACCGATGGCAAGGTCTATGCCATCTGGCACCAGTTCTATGCCAGCCCCTACCAGTTTGCCCCGATCCAGCAACTGGCCAAGTGGTTCCACCCCGAGCTCTTTGCCGATCTCGATCCGGAAGCCACCTTCCGCGAGTTCCACGAGCGCTTCCTGCCCGTGCCCTACCAGTCCGGCTACTGGCTGGCACTGAACGAGGAATAGCTGATGGCAACGGCAGCCGCCGATGCTGTTGCCAATGAGGGGCGCGGTCTCTACCGCGCCCTGGCCTGGCGGCGCATCCTCATCATTCTCGGCTTTACCCTCGCACTGGCACTCAGCTTCACCATCGATATCGCCTGGGGCCCCGCCCGCTACGCCGTGGGGGACGTCATTGCCGCGATCTTCGCTCCAGCCAGCGTCACCGACCAGGTCAGGGTGGTGGTCTGGGACATCCGCATGCCCATGGCGCTGATGGCCATCATCACCGGCGCTGCGCTGTCGCTCGCCGGCGCGCAGATGCAGACCATCCTCGCCAATCCGCTAGCCAGTCCCTTCACCTTGGGCATATCCGCGGCAGCCAGCTTTGGCGCCGCCCTGGCCATCGTGATGGGTGTCTCCATCGTCCCCTTCGCCACCAATTTCATGGTGCCGCTCAACGCCTTCGTCATGGCCCTGATCGCCACCCTGGTCATCCACTTCATTTCCCAGGCCCGCGGCGTCACCGTACAGACCGTGATCCTGCTGGGGATCGCACTGGTCTTCACCTTCAATGCCCTGCTGGCCTTCCTGCAGTATCTGGCCTCCGAGCAGGCGCTGCAAAGCGTCGTATTCTGGACCATGGGGAGCCTCACCAAAGCCACCTGGGAGAAGATCTGGATCACCCTGGCCGTCCTGGTCTTTGCCATCCCCATGTTCGCCCGTCACGCCTGGGCACTCACCGCCATCCGGCTGGGCGAGGACAAGGCCGCCAGCTTCGGGGTCAATGTCCGCGCCATCCGGCTTGAATCCATGCTGATCGTGGCCTTGCTGGCGGCGGTGCCCGTCAGTTTCGTGGGCACGATCGGCTTTGTCGGCCTGGTCGGGCCCCATGTCGCGCGCATGCTGGTGGGCGAGGACCAGCGCTTCTTCCTGCCCACCTCAATTTTGGCCGGTGCGCTCCTGCTCTCGGCCACCTCGGTGGTCTCCAAATCCATCTTGCCCGGCGTGGTCTTTCCCATCGGCATCATCACGGCCTTGGTGGGTGTCCCCTTCTTCTTCTCGCTCATTCTCTCCAATGTGAGGCGGTCATGGTAACCATAGCTCTGGACGATATCGGTGCCTATTACGGGCGACGCCTGACGGTCACCGGCGTCACCACGCCCCGTTTCTCCTCGGGTGAACTCGTCGCGGTGATCGGCCCCAATGCGGCCGGCAAGTCGACGCTGTTCAAGCGGATGGCGGGCCTGCTTCCCGGCCCCGGCACAGTGCAGGTCGAAGGGTCGGGCAAGGGCAAGCGCGCCATCAGCTACATGCCGCAGGATACCTCGGCCAATGCGGTGCTTACGGTCTACGAATCCATCCTTCTCGCCCGCAAGCAGGGAACAGGCTGGTCCGTCAGCAACGAGGATCTCGTCCTGATCGACGGCGTGATGCAGGCCATCGACATCGTCGACATCGCCTTCCGCAATCTCGGGGAACTGAGCGGGGGCCAACGGCAGTTGGTGGGCATTGCCCAGACGCTGGTGCGCGAGCCCGACATCCTGCTCATGGACGAGCCCACCAGTGCCCTTGATCTGCACCGACAGATGGAAGTGCTGGCCTTCATGCAGCAGGTGGCCCGTGACCGCGGCATGATCGTCTTCATCGCCATCCACGATCTCAACCAGGCCATGCGCTTTGCCGACAAGGCCATTGTCATCGAGCATGGCAGCCTCAAGGGCGTGGGACCGACCAACGAGGTCATCACCGCCCAGCTGCTGCGCGACGTCTACCGGATCGATGCCCGCATCGAGCCATGCTCGCGCGGCCATCTGCAGATCATCGTCGACAGCGTTGCCGGGCCCGGAGCGCAAAGCTCCAGCACTGTCGCGCGCGCAGCCTGACTGCCGCTACGCCCTCAGCAGTCTGAGCAGGGACAGGACAGCGGCTTCATAGCCATAGACGCCCAGGCCGGCGATCACCGCATCGGCGCGCATCGACACATAGGAGCGGTGATAGATCGGCTCGCGCTTGTGGATATTGGAGATGTGGATTTCGATCACCGGGCCTTCGAACATCTTGAGCGCGTCGAGCAGCGCCAGCGAGGTGAAGGTGAAGGCCGCCGGGTTGATGATGATCCCGGAGCCCTCGTCGATCGCCTCGTGCACGAGGTTGATCAGGGTTTCCTCGCTATTGGTCTGGCGAAACACCACCGAATGTTCGCCCGCAGCAGCACGGCAACTGGCTTCCACCTCCGCCAGCGTGGTCGTGCCGTAGATATGCGGCTCGCGCTTGCCCAGCCGGTTGAGGTTGGGACCATTGAGAATGTAGATGGGCTTCACGGCACGGCTCCCTGATACCCGAACAGTTTTGGCAGCCAGAGCACGGTCTCGGGGACAAAGGTGAAGACGCCCAGGGCGACCAACAGCCCCAACAGGAAGGGCATGACATCGGCGATCAGCGACCGCATGGATGAGCCCGAGATACGCGTCATGATGAACAGCAGCAGCCCATAGGGTGGCGTGATCAGGCCAAGCATGATGTTGACCACCACCACGACTCCGAAATGCACCATGTCGATACCCAGGGCCTGGGCCGTGGGGATCAGCACCGGCACGATGACGAGCAGGATCGTCGTCCCTTCCAGCACGCATCCGAGGATCAGCAGGATGATGTTCACGATGATCAGGAACATCAGCGGATCGAGATCCCAGGAGAGCAGCAGCATGGAAAGGCTGCGCGGGATGTTCTCGATGGTCACCACGTAGTTGAAGACCAGTGCCCCGGCGATCAGCATGCCGATCGAGGCCGTTGTCTTGGCGCTGAGCAGCAGCGAGCTGTAGAATTCCCGCGCCGTTACGCTGCGATAGATCACGACGGAGACGATCAGGGCGTAGGCTGCGGCCACCGCAGCGGCTTCGGTGGGCGTGGTAACCCCGCCATAGATGCCCCACATCAGCACCACCGGCATCATCAGCACCGGGAGGGCTTCCCAGGTCATGCGCGGCAATTGCCGGACCGGCACCGGCGGCTCAATGGGGAAATTCTTGATCCGCGCCGTTATGCCGATCTGCACCATCAGGAACAGCGACATCAGCAGACCTGGCACCAGTCCGCCCAGGAACAGGTAGCCAATCGAGGTATCGGCCACCAGGGCGTAGAGCACCATGGGAATGGAGGGCGGGATGATCGGTCCGATCACCGCCGTGGCGGCTGTCAGCGCTGCGGCGTAGGAGGCCGTGTATTTGCCATCCTTGGTCATCATGTGCTGCATCATCTTGCCCGATCCGGCAGCATCGGCGACGGCAGAGCCGCTCATGCCGGCAAAGACGATCGATTGCAGCACGTTGACCTGGGCCAGCCCGCCGCGGAAACGTCCGACCAGAGCGTCGCACCATTTGAGAAGGCGATCCGACAGCGAGCCCGAGTTCATGATCTCGGCGGCCAGGATGAAGAGCGGCACCGCCAGCATGATGTAATTGGAATACATGCCGTTGAGGAACTGCTCGGCCACGATCCCCATGTCCTGCCCGCGCATGAGCAGGTAGAGGATCGATCCGCAGATCATGGCAAGCCCCATGGGCAGGCCGAAAAAGGCAAGAAAGGTGATGAGCCCGAGGGCAAGCAGGAAGGCCAGGGAAACCGTCATACGCCAGAACCCGCCTTGGTCGGATCGAAATCGTCTTCTTCCCGGCCCCACACGACGCGTCCACACAGCCAAAGCTGGCGCGCGATCATGGCGACGGCGAAGATGCCATATATGGAATAGAGATAGTCGAAGCGGATCTTGAGATAGGCGGTCCGCTCCACCTTCATGAACAGGATGTAGTCGATCACCGCCGGCAGCGAGATGGCGAACAGCGCCACCAGCGTCAGCCCGGTGATCAGCACCATGCCCCGCTTCAACTTGCCCCGCGCCGCGCCGTAGAGGATGTCGAAGCGGATTTCCTCGCTGTCGCGCACCACGAAAGCCGTGCCGAACAGCACCAGCCAGAGCCACATCATCACGCTGACTTCATGCGTCCAGCCGATGGGCAGGTTCAGGAGGTAGCGAAAGACGATCTGCAGGATGAAGACTGCAAACATGATGGCCAGCATCAGTGCCAGCAGATTTTCTGCCCTGGCGTGAAGCCAGCCGCCGATGCGGGTGAGGGACGAGGGCATGACGGGGACTCCGCTATGTCGGTCGGGTCGACCGAAAATGCCTTGGAGTGAAGGACGGCGCCAGCGTGGCGCCGTCCGATAGCGGAAACCTACAGGCCGTTGATCCTGTCGACGACACCTTCAGGCCAGTCGCTGGCAAGGTCGGAGTCGAGATACATCTGCTGGGCGTGGCTGCGGAAGGCATCCAGGTCCGGCTCATAGACGTCGAGACCCGCGCTCTTGAAACGCTCGACCAGTTCGGCCTCACGCTTCAGGTGCTCTTCCTGGCTGAAATCGATCGCCACATCGGCGGCAGCCTGGAAGGCTTCCTGCTGCTCGGGGCTCATTGCATCCCAGGCGGTCTTGCTGATGACCAGCAGGTCGTAGCCCACCAGGTGCGACGTCAGCACGATCTGATCCATGACTTCGTAGAACTTCATGTTCTCGACATTGGGCAGCGGGTTGTCCTGGCCGTCGATCGCGCCGGTCTGCAGGCCTGTATAGACTTCGGCATAAGCCATTGGCGTCGGGTTGGCGCCCAGCGCCGTGCCCAGGAACTGCCAGGCGTCGCCGCCGGGCATGCGCAGCTTGATGCCGGCCATATCGGCTGGCGTGCTGATCTTCTTGTCGCCGCGCAGGCCCACCTGGCGGGCACCAAAATAGGTCGGCCCCAGGATGTGGATGCCAAGCTGGTCTTCGGCCATCTGCTTGAACTCGGCGCCGACCTCGCTGTCAAAGAACGCGCGCAGATGTGCCGCGTCGCGGAACAGATAGGCCGAAGTCAGGACCGACCAGGCCGGGATCTGGTTGGAAACGTCCTGCGGGGCGATATTGCCCATCTCGAGATTGCCACGCTGAAGGGCCACCAGCTCGGTGCCCTGCTTGAACAGGTTGCCACCAAGATAGGTCTCGATCGTCGCGGCCTCGGCGACCTGCGACGTGAGCAGGTTCATCATTTCGGCGCGAATGTCCTGCTCGGAGAACACCGCCGAAAAACGCAGCACTGGCTTGTCCTGCGCCATGGCAGGAAAGGCGGCTGCCAGCAGCAAGCCACCCACCATGAGTGCGCGGCGCGAAAGTGAAATGGTCATCAATGATCCTCCCTGAAGGGCCGAAACCCCTGTTCCGGCCTGTTCCGGCCTGCTGCCAATGACCTCCCGTCATCGGCTTGACGTCACTTTGTACGAAATAGTTCGTTCATGTCAACGGTAGGCGACGCCGAAAGATCGGCACGCTTTCTTTTTCTCACGTATTTGTTTATATAACAGATGAAATCAAATTTGTCAGATGATTTGTGATGCCTGATCCCTCAGATGCCGCCGTGACGTCCGTTGGCGACGCAACCTACCTGCGGCTGCGAGCGGACATCATTGCCGGCCGGCTGACGCCGCGACAGAAACTGCGACTGGATGCCCTGCGGCAGCAGTACGGGGTCGGCATCAGCACATTGCGCGAGATTCTCAATCGTCTCGCCAGCGAGTCCCTGGTGATCGCCGAGGGGCAGAAGGGCTTTGCCGTCGCCCCGGCCACCGCGCAGGATCTGCGGGAAATCGCCGACCTGCGACTGCTGCTTGAAAGCCACGCCCTGCGCCTGTCCTTCGCGCATGGTGACCTTGAATGGGAAGGCCGCGTCGTGGCCGCGCATCACAAGCTGGCCGCGACCGAAGACCGCCTGCTCGCAGGGCATGAGCGCCACACGGTCAACTGGGTCCGCTACGACTTCGCTTTCCACAACGCGCTGATTTCTGCATGCGGTTCCAGCGTGCTGCTCGACCTGCATGCGGCAATATTCGACCGGTTTCTGCGCTATCACATGCTGGCGGCCAGCTTTCGCGGCCGCGGCGTGGTGGATGATCACCGGGCCATGTTCAACATGGCCCTGCAGCGCGATGTCGATGGGGCATTGGCCATGCTGTCCAGCCACGTCAATCGTGGCGTCGAACACGTGCTGTCGACAGGCAAGCTTGCCAATTAGGCATGCGCGGCAAAGGTGCGCCCCATCTCGGCTGCGTCGGGTTCCACGCCGCTGAACAGGTGGAACGCCCGCACCGCCTGGTATATCGCCATGCCGCCGCCGGGCAGCACACGGCACCCGAGCGCCTGGGCCCGACGCAACAATTCGGTTTCCCGCGGGAAATAGATGATGTCCGCCACCCATTGCCGGCGGCGCAGCAGGCCAGGGTCAATTGGCGTCCCGGGATACTTCTCCATGCCCACTGGTGTCGCGTTCACCACGCCAACGGCCCGTTCGATCACCTCGTCAAGATGCGATGGGGCAAGGCCCTGGGCCAGGGTCCCTCTCGTATCCTCTACCTTGCGCGCAAGGGCCTCGGCCTTGCCGACATCGGCGTCGATGATGTCGATGCGTCTTGCGCCCAACTGCACCAGGGCATGCGCCACCGCGGCCCCTGCCCCGCCGGCGCCAATCTGCACGACATGGTCGATCGGCACAGCCCCCAGCCCCTTGCGAACACTCTGGGCGAACCCCCAGCAGTCGGTATTTTGGCCAACCCTCGTGCCGTTGCCGAGCACCACAGTATTGACCGCGCCGATTGCCGCCGCCTCCGGCGCCAGGCTGTCGAGCAGGGGGATGATTGCCTGCTTGAAGGGATAGGTAACGTTGAGCCCTCGATAGCCCAGGTCCCGCGCTGTCTCGAGCACCGCACCCAGATCAAAGTCGTCCAGCCCGAGCCGGTCGAAATCAATGAGATCGTAGCGATAGGCCAGGCCCAGCCGACGCCCTTCAGCCTCATGCATGATGGGGGTAAGAGACGACCCGATGCCGCGGCCGAGCAGACCGATGCGCACGGTCCCATCGGCGCCGCCAACGGGCATTGAGCGTTCGTCAGCGATCACCGCAAAGGCGCGGCGCACGCGGTCACTCTGACTGGACACCAAACCAACTCCCCGGAACGTCATGGCATTGGGCCATGCGCCCTTGTTTTCGTCGCCGTCTCGCCAGTACAACTGCGACAGGCGATTTGCCCCACAATGTACGAACTGGTTAGTTTAGTCAATCGTGGGGAGTATGAGGAAAGGCAAAGGCCCCATGTCGGACAGCGCGTCTGAGGTAACCAAAGCTGCACGCAAGGCACCGGGGCGCCAGCAGGATCCCGAAGGCACGCGGCAGAACATCATCGAGGTTGCTTCGCAGGAATTCGCGCTGAACGGGCTTTCGGGAGCCCGCATCGACGAGATTGCCGCCAAGACGCGCTCCTCCAAGCGCATGATCTACTATTACTTCGGCGACAAGGAAGGGCTCTATCTCAGCGCGCTGGAAAACGCCTACCGCCAGGTGCGCGAGGGGGAGGCCAAGCTGGACATTGCCGGCCTGTCCCCGCTGGATGGCCTGAAACGCCTGGTCGAATTCACCTTCGAGCACCATCACCAGCATGACGATTTCATCCGCATGGTGATGATCGAGAACATCCACCACGGCCAGTATCTTCAGCGTTCCAGCGTCGTACGCGACCTCAACGTCACCGCCATCGCCCGCATTGGCGAACTCTACGAACGCGGTCTCAGCGAGGGCCTGTTCCGCCCCGACCTCGACCCCCTTGAGATCCACTGGCAGATCAGCGCCCTGTGTTTCTTCAACGTTTCCAACCGTGCCACCTTCTCCCAGCTCTTTTCCCGCGATTTCGGCGCGCCCGACATGCTGGTCCGGCTCAAGCAGAACACGGTCGAGATGGTGCTGCGCTACGTGGCCAAGCCCGAGATATTTGTCGAGAGCTGACGCCGCCCCGATATTCGCTCGCCTTGGAGCGATGGACCGGGAGCACCCAACACTTCGCCGAGACGCACCCGCACAACCATGGCTTGGCCGGCCCGCGCCATTGACCCAGACTTGTATGGCGCGTATTTTGTACGAACTGGTTCGTACAAAGGCGCTGCGTGATGAGGACATCGATTGCCACCGTTTCCATCAGCGGTGACCTGCGCGAGAAACTGGAGGCCATCGCAGCAGCGGGATTCGATGGCGTCGAGATCTTCGAGAATGATTTCCTTGCCTATGACCGCAGTCCTGCGGACGTTCGCCGCATGGTCGCTGACCTGGGCTTGGAAATCACCCTGTTCCAGCCGTTTCGCGATTTCGAGGGCCTGCCCGAGCCACAGCGCCGCCAGGCTTTTGATCGCGCCGAACGCAAGTTTGACCTGATGGCAGAACTGGGCGCGCCATTGATGCTGGTCTGCTCCAGCGTCGCCCCCGCGGCGCTGGGCGGCATCGACCGGGCCGCCGCCGACTTCCGCGAACTGGGCGAACGAGCCGCCAGGCGCGGGCTCCGGGTGGGATATGAGGCGCTGGCCTGGGGGCGACATGTCAACGACCATCGCGACGCCTGGGAAGTCGTGCGCCGGGCCGATCATCCCAATGTCGGCATCATCCTCGACAGCTTCCACAGCCTGTCGCGCCGCATCGACTCCAACACTATCCGCTCCATCCCCGGCGACAAGATCTTCATCGTGCAGCTGGCCGACGCCCCTGCGCTGGATATGGACCTGCTCTATTGGAGCCGCCACTTCCGCAATATGCCGGGCGAAGGCGACCTGCCCGTGGTGGAATTCGCCCGTGCCGTGGCGGCGACGGGCTATTCAGGCCCGCTTTCCCTCGAGATTTTCAACGACCAGTTCCGCTCGGGCTCCCCGCGCACCATCGCGCTGGACGGCCATCGCTCCCTGATATTCCTCATGGACCAGGTGCGCGAGGCGGAACCGGAGGTGGTTCCCTCCGGCGTAACGCTGCCGCCGCGCGTACCGGTCAAGGGCGTCTCGTTCGTCGAGTTCACCGCCGACGAGATCGAGGCCGACACGCTTCGGACCATGCTGGGGCAGTTGGGCTTTTCCCGCACCGGCACACACAAGAGCAAGAGCGTGGAGCGCTTCAGCCAGGGCAGCATCAATATCGTGGTCAATACCGAACGCGAAGGCCTGGCCCATGCCGCCTACCTCACCCATGGCACATCGGCCTATGCCATGGGCCTGCTCGTCGAGGATGCGGACGCCACCCTGGCGCGTGCCAAGGCACTCCATGCCCAGCCCTTCGCCCAGCGCGTGGCCCCGGGCGAGCTGTCGATCCCCGCCATTCGCGGGGTCGGCGGCGGGGTCATCTATTTCTTGGATGAGCGGACCGATCTGGCGCGGGTCTGGGATATCGAATTCGGGTCCGAGCCGCCCGGCGCCGATGCCGGGCTGGTCGGGTTTGACCACATCGCCCAGACCATGAATTACGAGGAAATGCTGACCTGGATACTGTTCTACCGCTCGATCTTCGTGGTGGACAAGGGTCCCATGGTCGATGTCATCGACCCCTCCGGGCTGGTACGCAGCCAGGTGATCGAAAGCCCCGGCGGCGCCATGCGCCTGACGCTCAACGGCGCCGAAAGCCACCGCACCCTGGCCGGGCGCTTCATCGCCGAAACCTTCGGCTCGAGCGTGCAGCATATCGCCTTTGCCTCGTCCGACATTTTCACCACGGCGGTCTTTTTGCGCAAAAGCGGATTGGCGCCGCTGGAAATCTCCCAGAACTACTACGACGACCTGCAGGCCAGGCTCGGCCTTGATGGTGCAATGCTCAAGCGCCTCGCCGACAACCACATCCTCTACGATCGCGATGCGAACGGCGAATTCTTCCAGCTCTACACGCCCAATTTCGGTGAAGGCTTCTTCTTCGAGATCGTCGAACGGCGAGGCGGCTACGCCGGCTATGGTGCCGTCAACGCGCCATTCCGCATTGCCGCGCAGAAACGGGCAATCGCACCTTCTTCCATGCCGAAGCGCTAGCACCGGTTTGCGCCGAAGGCCACCCGCTTGCCTGCCCGCTTGGCCAATCCGCTCTTCGGCGCGTTGAAAGCATGCCATTCGCAGCTTCACAAGACCCTGCCTTGACGGGCCATCGTGACCCTTGACCGGACCCCCATTCGACACTAAGGCTATATAACTGGTTTTTTAGTTTAAGCGGATGTCGGAGGACCCCTTGCAGCTTCTATGGTCGCCACGATCTCCATTCGTTCGCAAGGTCATGATCGTGCTTCATGAGACCGGACTGACCGACCGCGTCGAGACAATCCGCGCCGTGGCGTCGATGGCCAAGGTCAGCCCGGACATCCTGCAGCACAATCCGCTCGGCAAGATCCCCGTCCTGCTGACGGCGGATCAGGGTGCGATCTACGATTCGCCGGTCATCTGCGAATATCTCGATAGCGTGCACAACGGTACACGACTTTTTCCTTCCGACTCCGTCGAGCGCCTTGTCGCCCTCCGCCGACAGGCGCTGGGCGACGGACTGCTCGACGTGCTGCTCATGCTGCGCAATGAGGCTGGACGGCCTGACGGCACACCATCACCCAGCTATCTCGCCGGCTTTGAGCAGAAGATTGTCGCCGCCCTGGCTGCACTCGAAAGGGAGGCACCCGCTCTCGACGACAGTGCCTATGGTATCGGCCATATCGCCATCGGCTGTGCGCTGGGCTATCTCGATTTCCGCTTCACCGATCGCGACTGGCGCGGCGCCCATCCGGCACTGGCCGGGTGGCATGCCAGGTTCGAGGCGCGCCCGTCCGCTTTGGCGACCATGCCTGGCGATGAGTCCGCCGCATGAGCCAGTCTCCACTGTCCCATATTCGCGTTCTCGATCTCAGTCGCATCATGGCGGGGCCCTGGGCCAGCCAGATTTTTGCCGATCTGGGCGCCGACGTCATCAAGATCGAGCGGCAGGGACGCGGCGACGATACCCGCAGCTGGGGCCCGCCCTTTCTCAAGGATGCGAACGGCAAGGACACGACCGATGCCGGCTATTTCCTGGCCGTCAACCGGGGCAAGCGCTCGATCACCCTCGACATTGCCACGGCCGAGGGCCAGCGCGTGGTGCGCGAACTGGTCAGGCATTGCGACATCGTCATCGAGAACTTCAAGGTCGATACCCTGGACCGCTACGGCCTGGGCTATGACGACCTCAAGGCGATCAAGCCCGACATCATCTACTGCTCGGTCACCGGTTTCGGCCAGACCGGCCCGCGTCGCGACCAGCCCGCCTATGACTTCATGATCCAGGCCATGGGTGGCCTGATGAGCGTTACCGGGGAACCCGACGGCGTGCCGGGCGGCGGCCCGGAAAAGGTCGGCGTGCCAATCGTCGACATCATGACCGGCATGTATGCCGCCATAGCCACCCTGGGCGCCATGGCGCATCGTAGCGTCACCGGCGCGGGCGACCACATCGATATCGCCATGCTGGATGTCCAGGTCGGTTTTCTGGCCAACCAGGCCATGAACTACCTGGTCTCCGGCACGCCGCCCAGGCGCGCAGGCAACGCCCATCCCAACATTCAGCCGCAGGATGTCTTCCCCTGCTGCGACGGACACCTGGTGCTCGTCGTTGGCAATGACGGCCAGTTCGCCAAGTTCTGCGAGGTGATTGGGCAGCCTGACCTCGCGAACGACAGCCGCTTTGCTACCAATGCCGGCCGCGTGCGCAACCGCCTGGATCTGGCCGACATCATCCGCGCCGCCTTTGCCGAGGCGGACATGGCCGATTGGCTCTTTCGCCTCGATGCCGCCGGCGTGCCCTGCGGTCCCATCAACACGATACCGGCCGTGCTCGCCGACGAGCAGATCCAGCATCGCGCCATGAAGATGCAGATGCCCCATCCCCTGGCCGGGACGGTCGATCTGATTGCGAGCCCCATGCGGTTTCGCAATGCCCGGTTGCGGCGCGATCGACATCCACCATTGCTCGGCGAGCATACTGCCGAAATTCTCGCCGAATTCGCCATCCAAGCGCCAGCCGATGCCGGTGGCTCCCCTCACTCTTGACCGGAGCAGCGCCCATGTCGCGTATTCCAATCCTTACCCCCGACCTCATGACAGTGGACCAGAAGCGCATCCACGATGCCGTCGTGTCCGGCCCCCGGGGCATGCTGGTCGGCCCCCTGCGCGCGGCCATCCACCGGCCGGAACTCGCCGACAAATGGCAGCAGTTCGGTGAATTGCTGCGCTACCGCACCAGCCTGCCCGCCCGGCTGAGCGAGCTGGCAATCCTGGTGACGGCCCGCCATTGGGACTGCCAGGTCGAGTGGCACCTGCACGAGCGCGACGCGATCCGGGCCAGTCTGGAAGCACCGATCATCGATGCCATCAGACTGGGTCAACGCCCGGCGGATATGGAGGCAGAGACCGCAGCCGTGCATGACTTTGCCACCGAACTGCTGCGCGACCGCTTCGTCTCCGAGCCGACCTATCAGCTGGTGCTGGCGCGATGGGACGTGGTTGGCGTGGTCGAGCTGGCGGCGATCATCGGCTACTATTCCATGGTCGCGATGACGCTCAACGCCCATGAGCTCCCGCTGCCCGATGGAATCGCACCACCGCTTGAGGCGCGGGCCTGATGGAACGGGTCGCCATCCCGCCGAGCCGTTCGCCCGCCAGTCCGCCGCCGGCAGGCGCCTGCGATTGTCACACCCATATATTCGGCCAGCCCTCGGCCTATCCGGTCGCCCACCCGCCCCACTATCTGCTTCCCGATGCCGATGCGATGCGGCATCGCCAGATGCTGGACGAAACCGGGCTATCCCGCGCCGTCCTCGTCCAGCCTGCGCCTTACGGAGACGATTGTGGCGCCATCATCGAGGCCATCGCAGAGGCGCCGGCGACACTGCGCGGCATCGGCACGGCCCTTGCCGGCACCGGTCAGGACCACCTGGCAGCACTCAAGGCAGCCGGTATCGTGGGTCTGCGCTTCGTCCATCTGGACCTGCCGGGCGGAACGAACCGCTTTCCCGGCGCAGCCGGCTTTGAGGACCTGCATGATCTCGCGCCTGCCATGGCAGAGATCGGCCTGCATGCGCAGCTCTGGTGCGATGCGGCGACATTTGCGGAACACAGGCCGGCGCTCGCACAGCTCGGCCTGCCCATCGTGCTCGAGCATATGGCGCGGTTCGACACCGCCGCGGGCGTCACCGGCACTGCCTTTGAGGCCGTGCTCGCCGCGCTTGCCGAGGGCGAGGTCTGGGTCAAGCTGGCGCTCTGCCGGGCATCGCAACAGGTGCCTGACTACCCCGATATACGGCGCTTCCACGATGCCCTGGTCGCCGCCAATCCCCAACGCCTGCTCTGGGCATCTGACTGGCCGCATGTGCGCCTCGATGAGGCCCGCCCCGATGTCGGTCACCTGCTCGATCTGTTTGCCGAGTGGACCGGGCACGACGCAGCGCTGGCCCAGCGCATTCTCGTGCACAACCCCGCTGACCTCTACGGGTTCGACTCCCCTTCTCGCCAGACGCAAGGACTTGGCCAATGACGGCTCTCCAGCTCACCATCGCCGACGGCATCGCCGTCGTCTCCCTTGACCGTCCACCTGTCAACGCCCTCACCATGGCGCTTTATGGCGAGATTGCCGCGCTGTTCGAGAGCTTCGCCGAGCGGCTCGACGTGCGCTGCGTCGTGCTGACGGCCGCGGGCAGCAAGGCCTTCTGTGCCGGACTGGACCTGCACGAATTTCTGGCGGCAACGCCCGACAGTGACGCCGAGCGTGCCGCCATCGTGCGCCGGTGCTTTGCTGCGGTCCGCCACTGCGATGTTCCGGTCATTGCAGCCGTCAATGGTCCGGCCCTGGGAGCCGGCTGCGTTCTCGCCTCCGTAGCCGATATTCGCCTGGCCAGCGCCAATGCCCGCTTCAGCCTGCCCGAGATCAATGTGGGTCGCTGCGGCGGCACGGCCCATCTGGGGCGTCACCTGCCGCAGGGCGTGCTGCGCCACATGGTGTTCACCGGTCTGCCACTGGGTGTCGAGGACGCCTGGCGCTTCGGCTTCGTGCAGGAGATCGTGGACGCCGAAGCGCTGATGACCCGCGCCATGGAACTGGCGACCCTGATTGCCAGCAAGGCGCCGCTCGGTCAGCGCCTGGGCAAGCAATCGATGAACGCCGCAGAATTCCTCCCGGTGGAGGAAGGCTATGCCGGCGAACAGGTTTTCAGCACCCGCCTGATGCGCACCGCCGACGCGCGCGAGGCCACCCGCGCCGTCGTTGAAAAGCGTGCCCCGGTCTGGAGCGGGCAATGACGGACAGTCCGGTCAGGCTGCGCTTCGAGGATGATATCGCGGTCATCGTCATCGACAATCCGCCCGTCAATGCCGGGTCGCGGGCAGTTCGGGAGGCCTTGCTGGACCGGCTTGGCGACCTGGTCGGCAGCGCCGCCACGGGCGTGGTCATCGTCGGCGCCGGCAGGACCTTCGTCGCGGGGTCCGATATCCGCGAATTCGGCGCGCCGCTGGAAGAGCCGCAACTGCCGGCGGTGATCGCCGCCATCGAGGCTCTGCCCATCCCCGTCGTCGCTGCCATCCATGGCGCCGCCTTGGGCGGTGGCTTCGAGCTGGCGCTGGGCTGCGACGCCCGGGTGGCATCAGCCGATGCGGTCGTCGGGCTGCCGGAGGTAAAGCTCGGCATGGTGCCGGGCGCCGGCGGCACGCAGCGCCTCGTCCGCCTCGTCAATGTGGCCAAGGCTATAGATCTGGTCTGCAGCGGCCAGCGTGTTCCGGCACCAGAGGCCCTGGCGCTGGGACTGGTTGATGTGCTCGCCGATGGCGACCTGCTCGCCGCCGCCCTCGCTCATGCCCGGTCACTGGGAAACACCAAGCGCCGCCTGGGCGAAGCACCCGTGCTGTCATCCAGCGAAACCGAGATCGCCGCGGCCGCCGACAAGGCAATGCGCCGCGGTCGCCAGCGGCCCAATGTGGTCGAAGCCATTTCGCTGCTGCGCGATGCCAACAGCGCGCCATTTGCCACCATGCTGGCACGCGAGCGCGCCGCGTTCCAGCAGTTGCGCTCCAGCGATGAAGCCGCTGCGCTCCGCCACCTGTTCTTTGCCGAACGCGAGGCCGGTCGGGTGGATGGCCTTGCGGGCGTCGCCCCTCTCCCCATCCACACCGTTGGCGTGGTCGGGGCCGGAACGATGGGCGCGGGCATTGCCGTCTGCCTGCTCAATGCCGGCCTGACTGTTCAGCTCATCGAACAGGACGAGCCAGCCCTCTCGCGCGGCATCGACCGCATCGAGAAGACACTGGCGGCCGACGTCGCGAGCGGGCGATGCAGCACCAGCCGGCGCGCGGCCCTCGCCGGCAGCATCGCACTGGCCGACCTGCGCGATTGCGATCTCATCATCGAGGCAGCCTTCGAGGATCTTGCCATCAAGCAGGATCTCTTCGCCCGGCTCGACGCCGTCGCGCGCCCTGACGCGATCCTTGCCACCAACACCTCCTACCTCGACATTGCGGCCATCGCCGCCGCGACGCAGCGGCCCGCATCGGTCATTGGCCTGCATTTCTTCAGCCCGGCCAATGTGATGAAGCTGCTGGAGGTCGTGCGCACGCCAAAGACATCGGATCAGGCGCTGCTCACCGGGCTCAAACTGGCGCGGCAGATCGGCAAGATTGCCGTGGTCTCTGCCTTGGGCGAGGGCTTCATCGGCAACCGCATCTATTCCGCCTATCGCCGGCAATGCGAGTTCATGGTCGAAGAAGGCGCCAGCCCGCAACAGGTCGATGCTGCCCTCGAAGCCTTCGGATTCGCCATGGGACCATTCGCAGTATCGGACCTGTCCGGGCTCGATATCGCCTGGAAAACGCGCCAGCGCCTGGCGGCCACGCGCGATCCGCGCGAACGCTATGTCACGATCCCCGACCGCCTCTGCGAAGCCGGCCGGCTGGGCCGCAAGGCAGGCGCCGGTTGGTATCGCTACGACGAGCGCGGGCAGCGCCATGTCGACTCCGCCGTCGCAACATTGATCGAGGCGAATTCAGCGGTTGCCGTCCGGCGCGCCTTCCATGCCGAAGAAATTCAGCGCCGCGCCATGGCGGCCATCGTCAATGAGGCAAAGCTCGTCCTGCAGGATGGTGTGGCCCAGCGGGCCGGCGACATCGATGTCGCCCTGGTCCACGGCTATGGCTTTCCGGCCTGGGAAGGCGGTCCGCTCTATTGGCATGCCAGGCAGGACCGAGAGGAAGCCGTCAAAGCCCTTGATGAGGTCGAAAGGGCGACCGGCTTCGGCTTTCGCCGCGCCGGCTAGCGCAACTTGACGTCGAAGCGCACCACATCGCCGCGATAGACGCCCTCGGCGACCAGCACCGCCGTGCCCGTCTGGTCCACCGCACGGCGATAGACGAAGGCGACCGGCGCGTTGATGGCAATGTCGAGCGCCTTGGCCATGTCCATGTCCGCGCTTCGGATCGTCAGCGTCTGCTGCGCATCGACGATCTCGACGCCCGGCACATCCGCCACCAGACGCAGGGCCGTCTTGGTTTCCAGGTCGTTCTGCGTGATCCGGTCCGAAAGCCGCTCATCAATGTAGAGCTCGGTGAGCAGGAATGGCTTGCCCTCGCGCCAGTGGCGGCGGTTGAGGTGCCGGTATTTGGGTGCCGCATTGCCGATCATATAGGGCAGGTCAGGCAAGTCGCGGTCACGCTGATCGGTCAGGATTTCGATGCGGGCATCGTGGCTGGGGCGCAGCAGGCCCGACCAGTCGGTCGCCACCGCACACCACAGCGCTTCCTGCGGCCGGCTGCGCACGAAAGTGCCCTTGGCGCGAAACCGCTCGATCAGGTTTTCCTTTTCCAGCTGGTCCAGCGCCTGCCGGATCGTGGCCCGCGCCACGCCGCATTCGATCGCCAGCTCATCCACCGTGGGGATCTGGCTGCCGACCGGCCACTGCCCGGATTCGATGCGCCGCTTGAACAGGGTCGCAAGCTGGATATAGCGAGAAACGGCGCTCTTCCCAAAATCGACTGTGGCCGTCGCTGGCTTGGTATTCACTGAAATGTCCCGGGTTCGTCTCGACCGCCTCAATCTACGATGCCGGCAAGTCAGTTACAACCAATAGACTGGCTTTAGAGGTTTAGCCACGAGCAGCGTCACTCCTCCTTGAAGGCCTGTTCGCGGCCCTTGCGGATGGCGGGGAGCGTCACCGCGGCAATGGCGATGGCGGCGATGATCAGCAGGCCTGCGGAAATCGGCCGCTCGATGAAGATCATCGGATCGCCGCGCGAGACCAGCATGGCACGCCGGATATTCTCCTCGAGCATCGGGCCGACCACAAAGCCGAGCAGCAGCGGCGCGGGCTCGCAGTCGAGCTTGACCAGCACATAGCCAATGACTGCAAACACGGCCATCAGCGTCACGTCGAAACTGGCATTGTTGACGCTGAACACACCCACCGAGCAGAACACGACAATGGCCGGGAACAGGAAGTGATAGGGCACGCTCAGCAGCTTCACCCAGATGCCGACCAGGGGCAGGTTCAGCACCACCAGCATCAGGTTGCCCAGCCACATCGAGACGATCAGCCCCCAGAACAGCACGGGCTGCTCGGTCACCACATTGGGGCCGGGCGTGATGCCCTGGATGATCAGCGCACCGATCATCAGCGCCATGACCGGATTGGATGGAATGCCCAGTGTGAGCATGGGGATGAACGAGGTCTGTGCCCCGGCATTGTTGGCGCTTTCCGGCCCGGCAACCCCGGCCAGCGCCCCCTTGCCGAAGGTTTCGGGCTTGCGGGAGAGCTTCTTCTCCAGCGCATAGGAGGCAAATGACGACAGCATCGCCCCGCCACCGGGGAGGATTCCCAGGATAGACCCGAGCGCGGTGCCGCGCAGCACGGGGGCGGCCATCTCGCGCAGATCCGCCCGGCTGGGGAACAGGTTCTTGATCTTGGTCGACAGCACCGAACGGCTGCTTTCGTCCTCGAGATTGCGGATCACCTCGGCAATGCCGAACATGCCCATGACGATGGCGATGAATTCATAGCCGTCGATCAACTCGATCATGTTGAGGGTGAAGCGCTGGGCGCCCGTATAGATGTCCTGTCCACCCAGTCCGAGCAGCAGCCCCATCAGCATCATGGCAAAGGCCTTGAGCAAAGATCCCGATGCCAGTGCGATCGAGGCGAACAGGCCAAGCACCATCAGCGAGGTATATTCGGCCGGCCCGAAGGTCAGCGCCACCGCCGCCAGCGGCGGAGCAAACAGCGCCAGCAGGATTGTCGCCACCGTGCCGGCAAAGAACGAGCCAATGGCCGCCGTGGCCAGCGCCACCCCTGCCCGTCCGTTTCGCGCCATCTGGTAGCCATCGACGGCCGTCACCACCGAGGAACTTTCCCCCGGCAGGTTGATCAGGATGGCCGTGGTCGAGCCACCATACTGGGCCCCATAATAGATGCCGGACAACATGATGAGCGCGCCGACCGGCGGCAGGCCGAAGGTCACCGGCAACAGCATGGCAATGGTCGCTACCGTGCCGATGCCCGGCAGCACGCCGATCAGCGTCCCCAGCAGCACGCCGGCGAAACAGTAGAACAGGTTGTCCAGCGAAAAGGCCGCGGACAGCCCGACGGAGAGATTGGCAAACAGGTCGATGCTCATGGCTCAATACCCTCCCAGCCATGGACCGATCATGCTGAGCGGCAGTCCGAGCCCCCAGATGAACGCCGCCCAGCTGAAGACGGCGAGACCCGCGGCAAGAATGACGCTGGGAATCGGCCGGGCTTTTACGCTGCCGAGGCAGGTCACCAGCACCATGACGAACACTGTGGGTCCCAGGCCCGCGCCGCGCACGCAGAAGGCAAAGATCAACAGCGCCCCGATCACGGCCGCCAGCCCGCGCAGCGGTATGCCGGCGATGCCACCGGCGCCACGCAGCACGCCGCGCAGCAGCACCGCGACCCCAAAAACGAGCAGCAGCAGCGAAAGCGCCACCGGCAGATAGCCGGGTCCCATGGATCGCAGCGATCCCATGGACAGGCTGAGCGACTGCGCCGTGAACCAGATGCCCACTCCGGAGAAGATCGCTCCGGACAGGACGTCCTTGTCCCGCAATTTGCTCAAGGCGCTCATCTGGCAATCTCCGGAATATGAAGGCGGCGCACAAAGGCATCGATGGCCTCGGCGACCTCAACGGGCTGCTCGGGCAGCAGCGCATGCCCGGCATTGTCTATTGTGACGACGGTGACCCGATCGCCAAGCTCGTCGCGCAGTTCCATGGCCTGGCTGGCGGGGGCAATCGCATCCTGTGCGGCCTGGATATCCAGGATCGGCACGACGCCCCCCGCATGCCACCACTTTGCCCGGTCGCTCCGCGCCGCCGCCAGGCGCTGTGCGGCGGCCAGTTCAGGATGCCAGCCCGCCAACCAGGGCCGCGCATCCCGGCCTGATGCGAAATAGGCCCGCTGCAGATGCCCGAGCCGGTCTGCTTCGCTCAGCTGGGGATCGAAACTCCCGTCGATGGAGGGCCTGATGTCCGCGGGGATCACCCGGCGCGCTGCCGCCAGCAGGACGACGGCAACGACGCGCTGCGGACTCATGACCGCGGCCATGCGCGCCACCCAGTTTCCGAAGGCATGGCCGACCACAACCAGCGGCCCACTATCCTGCGGTGCGGCACTCAGAAGGTGCGAAGCGAGCGTCTCGAGATTGGCCGAAGCGACATCTTCACCCGCCGCCAGGCCGAAGGGCTCTGGCGCGACGACCCGATGGCCCAGCGCCCGCAAACCCGCCGCAACCGTCGTGAAATCCTCGGCTCCGCGACCCAGCGAAGGTGCGAGGAGCAGGGTTACCCCCCGCTCCTTCGCTGTCGTGACGTCGAACACTTTTATTCTTCCGTGATGCCGGCAGCTTTGATGACGTCGCCAAAATACGCGAAATCAACCGCCAGACTGTCCGCGAATATGCGCGGATCCTGAAAATCGGGGTCCACACCCACCGAGGTCAGCCGGTCGATGAAGGCCTCGTCGGCATAAAGCCCGCTGATGGCCATGCTCAGCATCTCGACAATCTCGGGCGGCGTGTCCTTTGGCGCAAACAGACCGGTCCAGCCGGCACTGCGCAGATCCGTGAAGCCGGCCTCGACCATGGTGGGCACGTCCGGCAGTCCGGGAATGCGGGCATTGCCGAAGACGGCGAGGCCGCGCAGGGCGCCGCTTTCCGCCTGCGAGATCACGACCGTGTCGATCATCATCTGCACCGTGCCCGACAGCAGTCCGTTCATCGCCGGACCGGCCCCGCCATATGGGATATGCTGGATATCCACCCCCGCGGCCGACTTGAAGATTTCCGTCAGGATCTGCGGGGTCGACCCGTTGCCGGACGATGCATAGCTGAGGGTGCCGGGATTGGCCTTGGCATAGGCGATGAACTCTTCCATCGTCTCGGCAGGCACCGATGGGTGCACAGCCAGCAGGCGTGTGGAATCCGCGATCTTGGCCACCGGCACCAGATCGGCATTGGGATCGAAGTCGAGTTCGCGCAGATGCGGAACGACGGCAAAGATGCTGTTGGCACCGAGCAGCAGCGTGTAGCCATCCGGCGCCGCGCGCGCCACCTGCCCGGCTCCAATCGTGCCGGACGCTCCCCCCTGATTGTCGACAACGATGGTGGCGCCAGTGACCTTAGTCAGGGCCTCACTCAAGACGCGGCCAACCGCGTCGGCAGTGCCGCCAGCCGGATATGGCACCACCAACCGGATCGGCTGGCTGGGATAATCCTGCGCCTGAACCGATGCCGAAGCGAGCAGGGCCGACATCGCCAATAAGCTTCCGACAGTGACCAGTTTCTTGAACGTCATGCTGTTCCTCCCAGCTAAAACATAATAAGCTACTTTTATGACCTATAGGTGTTTCCGCTTTATGCGTCTAGTCGTCTCGCAGGAAAATTCGGGAGGGGTCGGGAGGGCGACAGAACGCCCATTTCGCCGCGCAAATGTCCCTGGTGCGCGGCGCATTTTGGAGCACGCCGATACGCCTGCCGGGAGCGGGTGGGGACGAGTTCGTGCGCCCCATAAGCGTGTGAACGCTAGATTGCGCCCTGGATATAGGTCGCCTTGAGATAGAATTCCTTCGGTCCCTGGATATGCTTGCGGATGATCTCCGCCAGCTCCTCGGGCGCGCCGCGAGCGATCGTGTCGATCATGTCGAAATGCTGGCCGATGGCGATCTCGCGCAGTTCCTCGCTGGGAAAGGCCCGGGTGCGGATCGGATGGGTGGCAAAGGTATAGTGCAGGATGGCGTCTGCAAGTTGCTGGTTGCCCGCAGCCCGATACAGCACTTCGTGGAAGTCGTTATTGAGTGAAAAGACCTCGGCATAGCGCTGGCTGCGCGAGGCCTCCCGGTGACGCGTGGCGATATCGGTGAGCTGGGCGACCAGCTCGGGCCCGGCAGGACGATCGAAATGGGTGGCCGCGCGGGTCTCGAGGCATTCGCGGATCTCGTAGAGTTCCTCAACCTCGGAAATGGAATAGTCGCGCACCTGCACGCCCTTGTTGGGCTGCCGGACCACGAGGCCCACGCGTTCCAGTTCGTCAAAGGCGCGGCGCACGGCGTGGCGGGTGGCGCCCGTACGTTCGATGATCTCGTCTTCCACCAGGCGTTCGCGTGGGCGGAGCTGTCCGGCAATGATCTGCCGCTGCAGGTCGCGATAGACCGAGTCCCAGCTTTTGGCCTGTTCCGGCAACGACTTGGCAACCCGCATCCGGACCTCGAATCCATGCTTCCGACCGGCTCAATCTAGTCAATTCTCCACAGCCGTACAATCATCGTTGACATTATCGATAATCATACCGATGATAATGACGATCAGGGAGGATCATCGTGTATCGCATTGGCAGTGGTGCTGGCTTTTCGGGCGACCGCATCGACGCTCCGCAATCGGTGGTGCGCGCAATCGCCGCTGCCGGCGAGGGCGGTGCCGTGATCTTTGAGACCCTGGGCGAGCGCACCCTGGCACTGGGGCAGATTGCCAAGCGTCAGGATCCGCTGCGCGGCTATGAACCTCTCCTCGACGACATTCTCGAACCGATCCTGGCCCCGTGCATCGCCGCGGGCATCGTGGTCGTCGGCAATTTCGGCCAGGCCAATCCGCCGGCGGCGGCCCGAGCCATCCAGGACCTGGCCACCCGGCTGGGTCTCGGGACGGTGCGGATCGCCATCGTCACCGGCGACGATCTGGTGGGCAGGGTGGACCTGACCCAGACGGAGCGCTGGGATGGCGATGGACGCCTTCCCGGCCTCGACGGCGACGTCATTGCCATCAATGCCTATCTGGGTGCCGGGGCCATCGCCGACGCCATCCGCTCCGGCGCACAGGTCGTGGTAACAGGTCGCGTCGCCGATCCGGCACTGGCGCTCGGCCCGCTGGTGGCGCATTTCAACTGGTCCTGGACCGATCTCGACCGCATCGCGGCTGGAACCCTGGTCGGGCACCTGCTCGAATGCGGCTCGCAAGTGTCGGGCGGCTTCTTCGCCGATCCCGGTTTCAAGGATGTGCCGGACACCGCCGATATCGGCTTTCCCATCGCCGAGGTAGACGCCGATGGCAGCTTTGTCATCACCAAGGCGGACGGGACCGGCGGGCTGGTCGACCTGCGGACCGTCAAGGAACAGCTGCTGTACGAAATTCACGACCCGGCAGCCTATCTCACCCCCGATGTGACCCTCGACATCACCGGCGTTGAACTGCAGCAGGTCGGCCCCGACCGCGTTCGGGTCACCGGCGCGCGCGGACATCAGGCGCCCCACAAGCTCAAGGCAACCGTCAGCGTCTATGGCGACTGGCTGGGCGAGGCCGAAATTTCCTACGCCGGCCCCAATGCACTCGCTAGGGCGCGGCTGGCCATCACCACCATCGATGAGCGGCTGCGCCGGCGCAGTCTGCCGGTGCGGCACCGCTCCGACATCATCGGCACGGTCAGCGCTTTCGACAGCGACGACGGCGATCTTCTTGCCGCGTTTGGCAGTGTCCCGGCCGGCGACTATCGCGTGCGTTTTGCCTTTGGCGGCAATTCGCAGCGCGAGGTCGAGCGGGCCGTACAAGAGGTGAATGCCCTCTATTGCTGCGGTCCTGCCGGCGGCGGCGGCGTGCGCCAGAGCGTGCGGCCGCGTGTGCGGACCCTCTCCCACATGGTGCCGCGTGACCTCGTCGAAATGGGCTTCCACTTTGCCGGGGGCGAGCCATGAGCGAGCCCTCGCGCCGCATCGCCTTGCACCAGATTGCCCACGGCCGCTCGGGCGACAAGGGCAATCGGCTCAACGTCAACGTCATCGCCTACGAGCCGCGCCACTGGCCGGTTCTGCTGGCCGAAGTCACGACCGAGCGCGTCGCGGCGCTCTTCGCCCATCGCGGTGTCACACGGGTCACCCGCTATGAGCTGCCCCGGCTCGGGGCGCTCAACTTCGTCATCGAGGACGCACTCGAAGGCGGCGTCAATTCCAGCCTTGGCGTGGATACCCACGGCAAGTGCCTGAGCTATCTGGTGCTTGGACTGGAGATCCTTGTGCCAAACGAACCGGGTGAAACGCCGCTGGCGTCGCCTGTTCTGCAAACCGCCCGCTAAGGGCAAAGGGAGGAATGGAAATGAAATTGCACAAAGTCATGCGAGGGGCCCTGCTGGCCGGATCATCCCTGGCGCTGGTCGTCGCCCAGCCGGTACTGGCCCAGGAATTCCCGCAGGGCGGCACGCTGCGCATCGGCATCTCCCAGATGGCGCCGTCACCCGACCCGGTGGTCACCACCTTCGGCGTCAACTGGGCCACGGCGGGGGTGATCTGCGAGGGCCTGTTCGGTCTCGACGAGAGCTGGACCCCCCAGCCCATGCTGGCCGAAAGTTTCGAATATAGCGAGGATGGCACCAGCCTCACCGTGACGCTGCGCGACGGCCTGAAATTCCATTCCGGCGCCGCCCTCACCGCTGCCGATGTCGTGGCGTCGCTCGAACGCTTCCGGGAATCGGCGGGCATTGGCGCAGCCTTCAAGGGCGCTGTCTCCGCCATCACCGCCCCCGACGACAAGACCGTGGTCTTCGCGCTGGCCTCGCCCTCCCCAATCGTCCCGGGCCTGCTGGCCGGGACCCAGTCCGTGATCATGTCCTCGGCCTCGCTCGAGGGCGCTTCTCCGACCGAAGCCACGCGCGGCCTCGATTGCACCGGCCCCTACATGCTCACCGAATACCAGCCCGACCAGGGTGTCACCATGACCCGCTGGGACGAATACGCCTCGCGCAGCGAACCCAGCTCCAGCGCCTCGGGCATGAAGCACGCCTATGCCGACCAGATCATCTTCCGCCTGATGCCCGAGGCGTCCGTGCGCCGCGACTCGCTGATCACCGGCGAAATCGACATCGCCAACGAGCTGCCGAGCGATTTCTATGACGCGTTGCAGAACGACCCCAATACCGAGGCGGTCGTGGTTGCCAACAACCAGTCGCTGACCGTGGTGTTCAACACCAAGGAAGGCGTGGCCGCCGACGTCAATCTGCGCCGGGCCATCTACCATGCGCTGGAGATGGAGCCGATCATGCTGGCTTCGGTGGGCAATCCCGAATTCTACACGCTCGACCCGAGCTGGATCCCCGATCCCAACTCGTTCTGGTACACCACCGCCGGCGTGCCCGAGGGCTTCGGTACGCCCAATCCGGACAAGGTCACCGAGTATCTCGCTGCCTCGGACTACAATGGCGAACCCATCCGCTGGCTGGTCGCCTCCGAGCAGTACCAGAAGCATTTCCTGACCGCGATCACCGCCTCCCAGCAACTGGAGGAATACGGCATCAACGTCGAGATCGTTGAATCGCCCATGGCCAACTACATCCAGGCCCGTGCCGACGCTGCGCAGATGGACGCCTTCTCGAGCTTCCTGCCCACCTATGTCGATCCGACCTCGATCGCCTATCTCAACGCCAGCTATCCCGGCTTCTGGGAAGATCCCGAGAAGATGGCGCTGATGCAGGAAATCGCCACCACGCTCGATCCGGAAGCCCGCAAGGCCATCTTCGAGAAGATCCACGTTCTGGCCTATGACCAGTTCCCGTTCATCAAGTTCGGGACCGAGTCCAACATGTATGGCATCCGCAAGGGCGTCGGAAACCCGGCCCGCATTCCCTCGCGTGCCGGCGACTTCTACAATGTCGCGCCGCCCCCGCAGAGCTGATCCATGACCCTGATCCAGGCGACATCTCCCGACCGCCTGCCCGGTGGTGACGAAGAAGCCTTCGTCACCACCAACAAGACGGTCTGGCAGCGGCTCCTGGCCAATCCCACGGCCATGGCGTCGATGATCATGCTGGCAATCCTGGCGCTCAGCGCGGTGCTTGCACCGCTTCTGGCGCCGGGCAACCCGCTCAAGGTCAGCCCTGCCGACCGTTTCATTCCGCCCGGCGCCGAGCATCTGTTCGGCACCGACAATCTCGGACGCGACATGTTCAGGATGGTGCTGCATGGCGGCCGCACCTCGCTCTTCGTCGGGCTGGTGGTGACGGTCATTTCAATGTCCATCGCTGTCGTGCTTGGCGCCATTTCCGGCTTCTATCGCCAGGTCGATGTGGTCCTGATGCGCCTGGTGGATGGGCTCATGGCCTTTCCCGGCATCGTTCTCGCCACCGCCGCCGCCGGCATCATGGGGCCCTCGATGACCACCGTCATCACCGCTCTGTCCATCGTGCTCATCGCCCCGTCCTTGCGCATCGTGCGCGGACAGGTGCTGGTGGTGCGCGAACTGCAGATGATCGAGGCGGCGCGCGCCGTGGGTGTTCCCACCTTGCGGCTTTTCACCCGCTATATCCTGCCGGCCGTCAGCTCCCCCATTCTGGTGCAGGCCTCCTTCATCTTCTCCGCCGCCGTGCTCGGCGAAGCGGGCCTGAGCTTCATCGGCGTAGGCATCGGCCCCAAGGAACTCAGCTGGGGCAACGCGCTGACCGAGGCGCGCAACTACATCGCCCAGGCGCCCTGGATCGTCATCTTTCCCGGTCTGGCGCTCATGCTCACCATTCTTGCCCTCAATCTGCTGGGCGACAGTCTGCGCGACATTCTCGACCCGCGCCTGGCACGGAGGCGCTGACATGCTGCGCTACCTCGGAAAACGCTTCCTTCTCATCCTGCCCACCATCTTCGTGCCACTGATCCTGGTCTTCCTGCTGCTGCGCCTGTCCCCGGGCGACCCGGCCGGCATGATGCTGGGCGACCAGGCCACCGCCGAACAGATCGCGGCTTTGCGCACCCAGCTCGGCCTCGATCAGCCGATCTGGGTGCAGTTCCTGCTCTGGCTCAAGGGCATCGTGACGCTCGATCTGGGTAATTCCATCTTCTTCCGCGAGCCGGTCATGCAGATCATCCCGCGCTATGCCGGGGTCACCATCATGCTCACCCTGGTGGCCCTGACCCTGGCCGTGGTCATCGGCATCACCATGGGCCTGCTCTCGGCCATGAACCGCAACAAGCCGATCGACCGGGGCGTGGTGACCACCGCAGTGCTGGGCATATCCCTCCCCGAATTCTGGTTCGCCCTGCTGCTGATCTTCGTCTTTGCGGTGACGCTGCGCTGGTTTCCCGTGGCCGGCTACAATCCGCCATCGACCGGGCTGATCGCCTTCGCTTCGACCATCTTCCTGCCGGCGCTGGCACTGGGCGTGCGGCAGTCCGCCCTGATGACGCGCATGATGCGCTCGTCCATGCTCGACGTGCTCAACGAACCCTATATCACCACCGCCCGGGCCCAGGGCCTGCCGGAAAGCAAGGTGATCGGCCAATATGCTATGCGCACCGCCGCCATGCCGGTGGTCACCGTGGCCGGCCTGTCCGCCGGCTATATGCTGGGCGGCGCCGTCGCCATCGAGATCATCTTTGCCCTGCCGGGTCTGGGCCGCATGCTGGTCGAAGCCGTAGGCCGGCGCGACTATCCGCTGGTCGAAGGCGGCGTGCTGACCATTTCCCTGGTCCTGGCGGTGCTCAACCTCGCCATCGACCTCATCTACGCCATTCTAGACCCCCGGATCCGCTATCAATGACCGCGCACCTCACCCCGCTGCCGGCCGATCACCTCTCGCCGGTTCCCCAGGCTCCGACGGTGCTGGACGTCGACAATCTCAGCCTCTCGTTGCGCAATGCCGATGGCCTTCTGCCGATTGTCACCGATGTCTCCTTTTCCATCCGCCAGGGCGAGGCCGTGGCGCTGGTGGGCGAGAGCGGCTGCGGCAAGTCCATCACCGCCTCGGCCATCATGGGCATCGCCCCGGAAAACGCGGTTATCGGCGGCACGATCACGCTCAACGGCAAGGTGATCTCCTCGCTCTCGCCCCGGGATCGTCGCCGCCTTTGCGGCCGGCATATGGGGTTCATCTTCCAGGAGCCGATGACCGCGCTGCATCCCACGCTCTCCATCGGCCGGCAGATGACCGATACGCTCCGCCACAATCTGGGGCTGAGCCACGCCGAGGCGACCAACCGCGCCGCCGAACTGCTCGATCGCGTCGGCATTCCCCGCGCCCGCGACATCCTCAAGGGCTATGTGCACGAACTGTCCGGCGGCATGCGGCAGCGCGTGATGATCGCGCTGGCCATTTCCTGTGGTCCCTCCCTGATCATCGCCGACGAACCGACCACCGCGCTCGATGTCACCATCCAGGCGCAGGTGCTCGACCTGCTTGAGGACATGCGCCGCGAGTTCAACCTCGCCATGCTCTTCATCACCCATGACCTCGAAGTGGTCGGGGACTTCTGCGAGAAGGCGGTGGTCATGTATGCCGGTGACGTGGTCGAGCGCGGCCTGAGCGCCGATGTGGTCAACGCCCCCACTCACCCCTATGCGCGCGGCCTGATCGACGCCGTGCCGGCCCATGATGATGGCCGCACCAGGCTGACCCCGATCCTTGGCACCGTGCCGCCGGTCGGGCAATGGCCCGAGGGGTGCCGCTTTGCCCCGCGCTGCACCCGCGCCGATGCGCAATGCCAGACCCGTCCTGCGCTTGAACGACACGGCCAGACCGATGCCCGGTGCTGGCACCCGCTGGAGGGCATCCAATGACCACCCAGACCGTCCTGTCCGTCGAGGGACTCTCCAAGTCGTTTCGCGCCGTCAAGGCCGTGCGCGATGTCAGCTTCACCATCCCCAAGGGCAAGACCTTCGGCCTTGTGGGGGAATCCGGCTCGGGCAAGTCCACCACCGCACGGTTGGTGCTGCGCCTCGTCGAACCCACCAGCGGAGCCATCAGCTTCCGCGGTCGCAATCTTGCCGGCCTGTCGGCGCGCGATCTGCGCGCCGAGCGGCGGCACATGCAGATGATCTTTCAGGACCCGTTCGGCTCGCTCAATCCGCGCATGAGCGTGCGCGACACTTTGGTCGAACCCCAGCTCGTGCATGGCATCGGCAACCCGGCCGAACAACTGAAGACGGCCGAACGATTGCTGGCCGAGGTCAGCATGCCGCGCACTGCGCTCGACCGCTACCCGCACGAATTCTCCGGCGGCCAGCGCCAGCGCATCGCCATCGCCCGGGCCCTGGCCACCAATCCGGAAATGATCGTCGCCGACGAGCCGGTCAGCGCGCTCGATGTGTCCGTGCAGGCCCAGGTGCTCAACCTGATGCGCGACCTGCAGGACCGGCATGGCACCACCATGCTGTTCATCTCCCATGATCTGCGCGTCGTGCAGTTCATGTGCGACGAGATCGGCGTCATGTATCTGGGCGAGATCGTCGAGCAGGGCCCGCGTGATCGCATCTACGGTGCGCCGGCCCATCCCTACACACAGGCCTTGCTTGCCTCTGCCCCAGGCAAGGGAAGCGGCCAACGGGCACGGCTCAAGGGTGAAATTCCCAGCGCCCATGCCGTGCCCAGCGGCTGCGCCTTCCGCACCCGCTGCCCCCATGCCTTCGCCCGTTGCACGACGGAAAAGCCGGTCATGCGGGACATGGGCGGCGGACAGAAGGCCGCCTGCCACCTGCTGGATGGGACGCCTGCCGCATGATTAGCGCCACCATTGTCGATATTGACAGCAGGCAGGCGACCTATCGCGGGCTGCGCGATGAGAAGGGTGACCGCTTCCTTGGCATTGCCTACGCGGAGCCGCCTCTGGGTCAGCGTCGCTTCAAACCCCCGGTGCCACGGGACAATGCCGGCCTGGTCGATGCTACGCGCTACCGCCCGGCGCCGCCGCAGAACCTGCGCCGCGCTCCGGATTGGGCACCCAAGGGCGACGGATTTGAAACCGGCGAGGATTGCCTCAATCTCAACCTCTATACGCCGGCGGCCGATCACGCGCGGCGCCCGGTCATCGTTCATGCCTTTGGCGGCGGCTTCCAGGGCGGAGCAGCCCATGGCGGCTATCTCGACGAGGCAGCCTTCGCACTTCAGGGCGATGTCGTGCTGGTCCGGCCCAATATGCGGGTCGGCGCGCTGGGTTTCCTCTCTCTGGGCGCGGCCTTCGGGCCGGAATACGCCGCCGCAAATCGCGGCATGCTCGATTTCATCGCCGCGCTCCGCTGGGTCCACGACAATATTGCGGCCTTTGGCGGCGATCCCGACAATGTCACGCTGGTCGGCATGTCCTCGGGCGCCTTCACCATCGCGGCCCTGTTCGGCGTCGACGGCTTGGCCCATCTCTATCGCCGCGTCTGGCTGATGAGCGGGCCGGCCAGCCGCATCATCGCGCCGGAAACGGCCACCGCCCTGGCCAGTGACTTTCTCGACCGCACCGGGGTGGCGCCGGGCGACGAGAACGCGCTGCGCACCCTGCCCGTCGAAACCATCCTCTCGGTACAGGAACAGGTGCTGGCGACCCATCTTGGCGAGCGCAACGCCCCGGGCGGCCGCACCTTCGGCATCGTCCTCGATGGCACAAGCCTGCAGCGACATCCGCTCGACGGCCTCGCCACCGGAGGCTTCCGCCACCATCAGGTCGTCACCGGCTGGGCGCGGGACGAAGCCCGCATGTGGTATGCCTTCGGCATGATGCCGCCGGTCGAGACCCGCGCGACCCTCCTGGCCTCCATTGCGCGCTTTGATGCAGCAGCGGCCGAGGCATGCCTCGCCGCACTTGAGGCCGAGCAGCCCGGACTGAGCTTCACCCAATACGAGGAGATATTCCTCTCCCGCGCCATCTATCGCGATCCGGCGCTCAGGACCCTCGAGGCGCACGCGGCGGCGGGCGGCGCCGGCTTTGCCTACGAGTTCGCCTGGGTTCCAGGCTTTGAAGGCGGGCGCCTGGGAGCCGCGCATGGCTTTGACGAACCCTTCGTCTTCGGCGACCTTGCACGCATACCGCTGGCCGAAGGCGACAGGACCGCTACCGATCTTGCCACAATGATGAGCCGTTCGCTGCTGACCTATATCCGCAGCGGCAATCCCGGCTGGCCGGGCTTTGCTTCATCCCGCACAATCCGGTCCTTCGGCGGGAACGCGGATATCCCCTTGACCTGACTATTGGCCGGCAGGCTGTGCCGGCTCGAGCGACTTCAGATAGGCAATGATGGCCATTGCCTGATCGGGGTCGAACTCGAACTGCGGCATTTCCGGATGCGCCGTCACGATACCCTCGACCAGCGCTTCGGCCAGATGCTCGACATCGTAGCGGAGATGCAGATCGCGAAACCGCGGTGCGGTGGCATGCGGACTCTCGCCCGTCAATTCGGTCGCGTGGCAGTCGGTGCAGTACATCTGCACCAGCGCGCGCCCCTCCGCCACCTGGTCATCCTGGGCCGCGGCAAGGCCAGGACTCATCGCGCCCAGCAACAGGGCGGCGACCCCCGCAAGCGTGCCTGATCTGACCCGTTGGACGATTGCAGTGCCTTGTGGAAGCATGGTGAGAAATCTCCAGGTCAATGACGGTATGGCGCACGCATAACCACCGGCGCGCAGGAGCTGCCGGGATGCCGATGTCTGTCGTCGTGGAAGGGACGGCGCGCGTCGCACCCAGTCTAGAACATCAATGGCAAGCGTTGAGACCTTAACTGCCCCATGTGGCCTCTATTAGGGCCAGCAGCACTCGCTCCGCCGCGGGTCGGCCGGAACAAAGCGGATGGTGCTCCGTTCTCCCGGGGCTTTCCAACGATTGGCACACCAGAGATGTTTCGTCCCGACTCCCTTGGCGCCGTGCCTTTCCCTGGCGGCACACGCTTTACGCTCTGGGCGCTTGGACACCACTCTGCCGTGGTGGAGGTCGAGGGGCATGGCGAGTTCCCGCTGGAGCCCGTCGGTGACGGCTATTTCAGCGCCGCACTCCCCGGCATCGACCCCGGCGCGCGCTACTGGTTCCACATCGATGGCGGCACGCGCCTTCCCGACCTGGCCTCCCGCTGCCAGCCGGATGGCAATGACGGCCCCTCCATGGTGGTCGCCAACGACTTTTCCTGGACCGATGCCGCCTGGCCGGGCGTCGAGCGGTGCGACCAGGTCCTCTACGAACTGCATATCGGCACATTCACGGCCGAAGGCACTTGGCAGGCCGCGGCAACCCGGCTCGAAGCGCTGCGCCAGACGGGGGTGACCGTCATTCAGGTCATGCCGGTCGCCACCTTCAAGGGCCGCTTTGGCTGGGGCTATGACACCACCCTGCCCTACGCGCCCTTTGCAGCCTATGGCTCACCCGACGACATGCGGCGCTTTGTGGACCAGGCGCATGCCCATGGCATCGGGGTCATCCTCGACGTGGTCTACAACCATGTGGGCATCGGTGACCACTACCGCGCATATTGCGAGCACTATTTCACGACGCGCTACGACAACGAATGGGGTGCCAGCTTCAACTATGATGGCGAACACGCCCGACGGGTGCGCGACTTCATCGTGGGCAACGCCGTCTACTGGATCGAGGACTTCCACATCGACGGCCTCCGCATCGACGCCGCACAGGCCATGTTCGATGCCAGCGACGATCACATCATCGCCGAGATCACCCGCGCCATTCGCGCCGCCGCAGGGTCGCGCAAGCTCTATATCGTGGTGGAGAACCAGCCCCAGGAACACCTGATGATCGACCCGCCCGATCGCGGCGGGTATGGCGTCGATGCCATGGTCAGCGATGATTTCCAGCACGCCGTCCGGGTGGCGGTCACCGGCCACAACGACTTCTACTACCGCGACTATCTCGGCACGCCCCAGGAACTGGTCTCGGCGCTCAAATACGGCTTCCTCTACCAGGGGCAGCGCTCGGACATGCGCGACAAGGCCTACGGCACCTACAATCTGTCCACACCGCCCGAGCATTTCGTGCACTTCCTGGAAAACCACGACCAGGTCGCCAATTCCGCGCGCGGCTTTCGCCTCCCGAGCCTCATGTCCCCGGCCCGGCTGCGCGCTGTGACGAGCCTCCTGCTGCTGGGGCCGCAAACCCCCTGCCTGTTTCAGGGGCAGGAATTCGGCGCCACCAACCCGTTTCTCTACTTCTTCGGCGTCGAGGGCGAAGACGCTCGCGCTGTCGCCAATGGCCGCCGCGCCTCGCTGGCCAACTTTCCCAGCGTCCTCGACCCCGACATGCAGGCCAGGCTGCCTGATCCTTCCGATCCGGCGACATTTGCGCAGAGCAAGCTCGACTGGTCCGAGGCAACGCACCACGCGGGCCTCCTCGCGCTGCATCGTGATCTGCTGCTTATGCGGCGGCAGGACCCGACCTTCTCCCAGACCAGCAAGCGCTGGATCGATGGCGCCGTCATCGGCGAACAGGCCCTGCTCATCCGCTATACAACCCCCGATCCGGCCGGACACCGCCTGCTTCTGCTCAACCTGGGCCGGGACCTCCAGTTCGGCGCCCTGGCAGAGCCATTGCTGGCCCCTGCCGATGGCCACCGCTGGACACCCGCCTGGTCGAGCGAGCATCCCGACTATGACGGGGCCGGCCGCCGCCCGCTCGACCCGACACAGTTCTGGATCCTGCCCGGCGACTGCGCGCTGGTCTTCCGCAGTGACCCACGAAACGAGCACCCCGCGGCATAAGGCGAGCGGCGCGCCATCGACACGCGCTCGGGCACGGGCTCCTCGAAGGGCTGCACTGCAGCCGGCCCGTTTGACCTGTGCTTGGTCTTGAAAGTGGACCCGCAAAATGCGTGGCATTCGCACCACAAATCATGCTCACAACTTTGCGAGTGATTGCTCCCGTTAAGGTTTGCAGAGTATTGATTTTTCGCGCGGAATGGCCCGCTGAGTCCGGTGCAGGGCGAGGTGGAGCGGCCGTTTGGCGCTGATGCCGTGCATGGAGCTTTGATGAACAAGATCCTGGTCTGCCTGCTTGCCGCTCTGCTCGGCTCCGGTAGTGTCCTGCCTGTTTCCGGCCAGGAAATGGCCGGTCTTGCCGCCAGCCCGATCATCATCGCGCCACCCCAGACAGCCCTCGGCCAGACCATCAAGGCCGGGCTCTCCACCGCCTATTACGGCGCCTCCAGGGATGGCGCCGCCTATGGCGAGGCGCAGAAGCTGTATTTCTTCTATGGCAGCCGCCATTTCGAACCGATCTGGCTCGACGCTGCGCCCAATGGCGACGTCATCTTCTCCGAGCCGGCCCAGAAGATCCTTAAGCTCTTTGAAGCCGCCGAGACCGAGGGCCTGCGCCCCCAGGATTATCTGACGCCCGACCTCAACCCGGCCGGCGCCAAGGGCGACGCGCTCAAGCTCGCCGCGCTCGAGACCGCCTTCTCCGCCGCCGCCCTGCGCTATGCCAACCACCTCTATTCCGGCCGCATCGATCCGCAGTCGATCAGCGCCAACCTCGATGTCGCGCCCAAGAAGCTCGATGAGGCCTCGCTCCTGGTGCAGCTGGCCACCAGCCCCGATCCGGTTGCCGTCCTGAGCGCGCTGGAGCCGGCCCATCCCGAATTCCTCGCCCTCAAGGCTGCCCTCGCGACCTTTGAGGAGACCGATCTCGACCGCCCCACCCCCATTGGCGAAGGTCCTACCCTCAAGCCCGGCATGAGCGATCCGCGCGTCCCCGCGCTGCGCGCCCGCCTCGGCCTCTCCCCGGTCGACGGCCTCGACTATGACGATGCGCTGGTGGAGGCCATGAAGGCCTTCCAGGGCAGTCAGGATCTCGAGGTCGATGGTGTCATGGGCCCCGCCACCCTCGCCGCGCTCAATGGTGGCGTGCCGGTGACGCGCGCCGATATCGTCGCCAATATGGAGCGCTGGCGCTGGATGCCGCGCGACCTGGGCGCCTTCAACGTTCTGGTCAACATTCCCGAATTCCGGCTCGCCATCAATCGCGACGGCCAGGAAGCCTATACGACCCGCGTAGTCGTCGGCACGGTGAAAAACCAGACGCCCGTCTTCTCGGACAATATCCGCCACATCGTGGTGAACCCCTATTGGAACGTGCCCAGCTCGATCATCCGTGGCGAGGTGGCGCCGGCCGTCTTGCGCAATCCGGGCTATATCGACAACCAGAACATGGACCTGCTCTATAACGGCACGGCCGTCAGCCCCTGGCAGGTCGATTGGTCCCAGGTCAGCACCACCAATTTCCCCTTCCGCGTGCGCCAGCGCCCCGGCCCCGGCAATGCCCTGGGCCAGATCAAGTTTCTCTTCCCCAACAAGCATGACGTCTACCTGCACGACACCCCGTCCAAGTCGCTGTTCGCCCGCTCGGTCCGCGCCTTCAGCCATGGCTGTGTTCGCGTGCACAATCCGATGGAATTCGCCGATGCGCTGATGGCCAATGAGCCCAATATCAGCCGCGCCTCGCTCGAAGCCATGTTCGGCGCCTCCGAGCGCTGGGTGAATCCGGAACAGCAGATCCCCGTGCACATCGCCTATTTCACCCTGCGGGTGGATGCCGATGGCGCGCTCAAGTCCTTCGGCGACGTCTATGGCCACAATGCCAGCCTGATCGCCGCCATGGGCCTCGACAAGCCCGCCTTTGCCCCCGAGATCATCGCCGAGGCAGCGCCGGTCGAAGAACTTTCCCCCTGACGGTCTTTGCCTCTCCCCTGCGGGAGAGGCCGATCCTCTGCGTCGGATAAGCGCGCCTCACCGCACGCAAACCCCGCCCTGCCCCGGCGGCATCCACGCCCGGACGGGCCATCCCCCTTAACCTCTGCTTTACAATTTCGCCTTGGTTGCGCCCGTTTTTGCCCTTATTGAAATGAGGGTGAGGGCCCGGAACCGGCTGTCATCATTCTTGCTAGCGTTAATAAAATCGATGATTGTTTGCGCTAAAATGCGATGACAACTGGAAATAACCGGGCAGAGTATAGCGTGGCGGGGACTTCTTTTTTGCAACGGCACCATATCGCGCGGCTCGTGTTCGCCGCCCTTATGAGCATCACCGTCATCCTCCCTCAGGCAGTTTTGCCTGCGGCGGCCGCGTCCGAACGCGCCCTCTACCTCTATTACACCCATACCAAGGAGACGGCTCGCATCGTCTTCAAGCGCAATGGGCAATATGTCCAATCCGGGCTCAACGAGCTCAACCAGTTCCTGCGTGACTGGCGCCGCAACGAGCCCACCAAGATGGATCCGCGCCTGTTCGATCTGGTGTGGGAAGTCTATCAGGATGTCGGTGGCACCCAGCCGGTGAACATCGTCTCGGCCTATCGCTCGCCTGCCACCAATGCCATGCTGGCCGGCAAGTCCTCCGGCGTCGCCGACAATTCCCAGCATATGCGCGGCACCGCCATGGATTTCTTCATTCCTGGCGTACCCCTGGCCAAGCTGCGCGCGGCCGCCATGCGCAAGCAGGTGGGCGGCGTCGGCTACTACCCCACCTCCGGCAGTCCCTTTGTCCATCTCGATACCGGTTCGGTCCGCGCCTGGCCGCGCATGACCCGCGCCCAGCTCAAGGACATCTTCCCTGACGGCCGCACCATGCATCTGCCCTCCGATGGCAAGCCCCTCTCGCAGGAGGGCTACCAGGTCGCCATGGCCGAGTGGAAGCGCTGCCATGCCTATCCCTGCAATGGCGGCAGCAGCTCTTCGGGCACCCAGGTGGCCGAAGGCGGTGGTGGCCGTACGCTGATGGACCTCTTCTTTGGCGGCAGCCAGCCCGCCGGCGTCAATGCCGCCGCATCGGCGCCCGTCCAGGTGGCGGCCCTTGCGCCGCAGGCCGCGACGCCGCGCTCCGCGCCCATTCCCGCACCCCGTCCGGCCGCGCTTGGCGCCATTGCGCCGGTTGCCGCGGCACCCGCCGAAACGGCCGTGCCGCTGCCCTTCGCCACCACCGGCAGTACGCCGCTCGATCCCGCGGAACTGGCCACCACGTCTCTGGCACCTGTTCCTGCGATGAAGTCGCAGGCCCTCCAGGTCGCCACCGCCAGCGCCCTGCCTTCGGGCGACGCCGTCACGGCCCTCGCCGCTCTCACCGCGCCCTTCCCGCAGCCGCGCCTCATCATGACCGAGCAGCCTCAGCCCGACGTCATGACTGCCTATCTCGCCCCCATGCCGCAGGCGCCCGACGCCCAGCGTGCGCTCGAGATGATCATTGCCCGCGAAACCACGGCCGCCGTTCCGCCCGCTCCCGCTTCACGCCTGCCCATCGTGCCGCCGCTGACGGCAGCCACGGGCCTGCGTACCGCTTCGCTGGGCGGCCAGCCGGTCGCCGGCGCCCTGGGCAATCTCTTCAGCGGCACCTTTGGCGCTGCCCAGCAGAACGAGCCGGTTGCTGCGGCCCTGGCCGAGCATATCGCCAAGCGTCCCGTGGCCGGCGCCATGCGCAGCCCCGACATGATCGCGCCCGATCTCGAGCACATTGCCGAGGTCTTCACCGCGCCCGCCGCCATCACCTCGGACCACTTCGCCATCATGTGGGATCATGACGAAGCCGATTTTGACCCGACCGCCGAAATGGGCCGCTATGTCACCGTCATGGGCGTTGGCGATTTCCCCACAGGCCTGCCCCATACGCGCTTCGTCGCCGCGCGGCCGGTGGCACTCGCCTCGAACTGACGCTGCCCTAATTCAGGCATGTTCCCGCCCTAGCAATTCCCGCCCGCCAACCGGCGGGCGTCGCTCTGTTGCAAAGCTCTCGCCCCGGGCCTAAAGAATTGGCACGAGGCGCTGCACAGGGAAGGCCCGCCGCTTTCCGGCTTGGCAGCGCGATAACGAAGGATGGAGCGGGCCGCCGCTCAGATGCCGCTTTGGCAAAGGACCGCCCGCTTGGCCGACAAGCCCTCCACCCCGCTGCTCGATGCCGTCCATTCGCCCACAGATCTGCGGGCCATGCCGCGCGAGGACCTGCGCCAGCTGGCCGATGAACTGCGCGCCGAGATGATCGATGCCGTATCGGTCACCGGCGGCCATCTGGGCGCCGGTTTGGGCGTGGTCGAGTTGACCGTGGCGCTCCATGCCGTCTTCGATACCCCGCATGATCGCATCATCTGGGATGTCGGCCACCAGGCCTATCCGCACAAGATCCTGACCGGCCGCCGCGACCGCATGCGCACCCTGCGCCAGAAGGATGGCCTGTCCGGCTTCACCCGCCGCGCCGAGAGCGAATACGATCCCTTCGGCGCCGGCCATTCCTCCACTTCGATTTCAGCAGGCCTTGGCATGGCCGTTGCCAGCGATCTGCTGGGCAAGCCGCGCAATGTCGTCGCCGTCATCGGCGATGGCGCCATGTCGGCCGGCATGGCCTATGAGGCCATGAACAATGCCGGCGCCATGGATGCGCGCCTCATCGTCGTGCTCAACGACAATGACATGTCGATCGCCCCGCCCACCGGCGCGCTCAGCGCCTATCTGGCGCGGCTGGTCTCCGGCCCGGTCTATCGCGGCACGCGCGAGGCCGCCAAGAACCTCGTCAGCAAGCTCCCGCCCTTCCTGCATGAGCCGGCCCGCCGCACCGAGGAATTCGCCCGCTCCTTCTTCACCGGCGGCACTCTGTTCGAAGAGCTGGGCTTCTACTATGTCGGCCCGATCGACGGGCACAATCTCGATCACCTCCTGCCCATTCTCGACAATGTGCGCGACGCCGCCGAGGGCCCGATCCTGGTCCATGTCGTCACCAAGAAGGGCAAGGGCTATGGCCCCGCCGAGGATTCCGCCGACAAGTATCACGGCGTCTCCAAGTTCAACGTGATTACCGGCGCCCAGGCCAAGGCCGTCTCCAACGCGCCCTCCTATACGTCGGTCTTTGCCGAAAGCCTGATCCAGGAAGCCAATGACGATCCGCGCATCGTCGCCATCAATGCTGCCATGCCCTCGGGCACCGGCCTTGATCGCTTCGGCGAGGTCCATCCCACCCGCGTCTTCGATGTCGGCATTGCCGAGCAGCATGCCGTGACATTCGCCGCGGGCCTTGCCAGCGAGGGCATGCGTCCCTTCTGCGCCATCTATTCGACCTTCCTGCAGCGCGCCTATGACCAGGTCGTGCATGACGTGGCCATCCAGCACCTGCCGGTGCGCTTCGCCATCGATCGTGCCGGCTATGTCGGCGCCGACGGCCCCACCCATGCCGGCAATTATGACGCCGCCTATCTGGGCGCCATTCCCGGCCTCGTGCAAATGGCCGCCGCCGACGAAGCCGAACTGCGCCACATGGTGGCGACAGCCGCCGCCTATGATGACGGCCCCATCGCTTTCCGCTATCCGCGCGGCGAAGGCCTGGGCGTCGACATGCCGGCGCGCGGGCAAAAGCTTGCCATCGGCAAGGGCCGCATCGTGCGCGAGGGCGCCACGATCGCCATCCTCAGCTACGGCACGCGGCTGGGCGAAGTGCTCGCCGCCGCTGACCGTCTCGCTGCGCTCGGCCTCAATCCCACCGTCGCCGATGCGCGCTTCCTCAAGCCCCTGGACGAGGAACTGATCGCCCGTCTCGCGACCACCCACGATGTGCTGCTCACCACCGAGGAAGGCTCCATCGGCGGCTTCGGCAGCCATGTCGCCACCTTCCTTGCCCGCAATGGCCTGCTCGACGGCAAGCTGCGCTTCCGCCCGCTGATGATCCCGGATCGCTTCGTCGAGCATGCCAGCCAGGCCGACATGTATGCCGATGCCGGTCTCGACCGCGCCGGCATCGTCGCCACCGCGCTCACCACCCTGGGCTATGACGAAGCCGCCATGGTCGCCGCCCTCGGCAAGAGCAGCTAGCGGTTCTCAACGTAGTTGGTCGGCAGGCCGGTCGAGAGCTTGACCGTCTCCATCGAGATATAGGCGGACATGTCGAACAGCTCGACCCGCCCGACCAGCTGGCGGTAAATCACGTCGTAATGCTCCACATTGGGCAGGACGAGCTTGAGGATATAGTCGAAATTGCCGGTCAGCCGGTGCACTTCCACGATCTCGGGAATGGTGCTCACCGCCGCGTGGAACTGCTCCAGCCACCCCGCCTCATGCCGGCCCGTCCGCACGATGACGAACACCGTCGTCGGCAGGCCCAGCTTCTGCCGATCCAGCATGGCCACGCTGCGGCTGATATAGCCCTCCTCGCGCAGCCGCGTGATGCGCCGCGAACAGGCCGAGGCCGACAGCGACACCGCGTCGGCGATCTCGCTCACCGCCATTTCGGCATTGGCCTGCAGCAGGTCGAGAATTCGGCGGTCACGATCATCCAGCATGACCAGATCGTGCACGATTTACCGCATTGACGCAACCGAAACGCCTGTATCGAACAATACTCGCCGCAAACGTGCACACGACCCTGCCGGGGTCTGCCACATTGCATCCCGCTTGCAGCAAACCTCAAGCATGCTGGCAGCAAAGAGGGAGCAAGCTGCATGAAAACCATCGGCCTGATCGGCGGCATGAGTTGGGAATCCACCGCGGTCTACTACCGCCTGATCAACGAGGCGGTCCGCCGCCAACGCGGCGGCCTGCACTCCGCCGAGATCGCCCTGCGCTCGCTCGATTTCACTCGCGTCGTCGACCTGCAAAAGGCCGGTCGCTGGGACGATGCCGGCATTTTGCTCGGTGAGGCCGGCGCTGGTCTCGCCCGTTCCGGCGCTGCCTGCGTGCTGATCTGCACCAACACCATGCATCTGGTCGCCGCGCCAGTCGCCGCCATGAGTGGCGTTCCGCTCATTGATATCATTGACGAAACCGCGCTGGCTCTGCGCGGGGATGGCCGCCAGCGGCCCCTGCTGCTGGCCACCCGCTACACCATGGAGCATGGCTTTTACGCCCAGCGCATGGCCCGCCACGGCATCGATCTGGTGGTCCCCGACGCCCAGGATCGTGGCGCCGTGCACGACATCATCTTCGACGAACTCTGCCAGGGCCAGGTCCGTGACGCCTCCCGCGCCCGCTATCTGGGCATCATCGAGGCCGCGCGCGCCCAGGGCATCGACTCCGTCATCCTGGGATGCACCGAAATTTCGCTCCTCATCGACCCGGCGACCCTCCCCCTCCCCGGCTACGACTCCACCGCCATTCACGCCGACGCCGCGGTGCTCTTTGCCCTCGCCGACGTCATGGAGCAGGCAGCCTGAAATGTGCCGCTTCCTGGCCTATTCCGGCGAACCCGTCTTCCTCGATACGCTGCTGATCGAGCCAGCCTCCTCGCTGGTCAGCCAGTCCTTCGCAGCCCGCGAAGCCAAGACCGTGGTCAATGGCGATGGTTGCGGCCTCGGCTGGTATGGCGCCCGGCCCGAGCCCGGCTGCTATCGCGGCACCCTGCCCGCCTGGTCGGATGCCAATCTGGCCTCGCTGTGCCACCAGGTCAGCGCCCCGATGTTCCTGGCCCATGTGCGCTCGGCCACCTCGGGCGAAGTCTCGGTGGCCAATTGCCATCCCTTCGCCGCCGGCCGGCACCTCTTCATGCACAATGGCCAGATCGGCGGCTATGACCGAGTTCGCCGCTCCATTGAAGCGATGATCCCCGACAATCTCTATGCCCGCCGCCGCGGCAATGGCGACAGCGAAGCCATCTTCCTCGCCGCGCTCGGCCAGGGCCTGGACGCCGAACCGGTGGCCGCATTGGCGCGCACCCTCGCCAGCTGTCTTCACATCATGCAGGCCAGCGGCATCGAACAGGCCCTGCGCTTTACGGCCGTCCTCGCCGATGGCCAGACCCTGCGCGCCTTTCGCTGGGCCAGCGACGAGCGTCCGCCCTCGCTCTATTGGCGCCGCCTGCAGTCGGGCATCGCCATCGCCTCCGAACCCTTTGGCGATACGGGCGATACCTGGCAAACAATTCCGCCCGGCTGCGTGATGACGGCCGGGCGGGACAATATGGTATTCAGCGATTTTTTGGTGGCCAGGCCGGCCTAGTCTTCCGGCGGCGCGGCGACCATGCCCAGGGCAGCCATGTACAGCTCGAGAATGGCTTCCTGCTCCATGCGCTCGTTGGCGTCCTGCTTGCGGATGGCCACGATCTTGCGCAGGATCTTGGTATCGAAGCCGTTGCCCTTGGCCTCGGCATAGATTTCCTTGATATCGGCGGCGATCGCGGCCTTTTCTTCTTCCATCCGCTCGATGCGCTCGATGAACGCCCGCAACTGATCCTGGGCTACGCTGTCTTCGACGGCCATGGGAGCTTCCTTTCGTTTCGTGGCCTCGTTCAACCCCACAAGGGCGCGCCGTTCAACCCCTTTGTGATCCAATCCACATGGCCGCGAAGTCGCATACCCGCAATTCCGTCAAATCGCGCCATTAGCCATTGACCAACGCTCCCCCATGGGCTCAAAGAAGGCACGTTTTCCCATGTTTGCTGGCACCAGATTGCACAACACCCGTCTCGGCATGACCCTGATCGGCGCGATGTTCGCAAGCTTCGCCTTTTTCGCCACGCCGGCACATGCCGACCTGCGCATCTGCAACGAAACGACCAATCTGGTTTCCGTGGCCCTGGGCTACCGCGCCGAGCGCGGCTGGATGAGCGAAGGCTGGTGGCAGACGCCGCCCGGCGATTGCCGCGTCCTCTACCAGGGCGACCTCGAACGGCGCTTCTATTACATCTTCGCCGTAGACGATATTGGCGGCGGCGCGTGGGATGGTTCGGTATTCATGTGCACGCGTGACGAAACCTTCACAATATTCGGGGTTGAGGATTGCCTCGCACGGGGCTATGAGCGCACCGGTTTCTTTGAAATCGATACCCAGAACCGCACTGACTGGACGCTGCAACTGACCGAGAACACCGCCGGCCCCGCAATAGTGGGTCCGGAAGGCGGCGAAGACCTCGAAGACCCCGCATTCCTTGTCGATCCCGACGACGTCACAGACGCACCGCAGGACGACATAAATACGCAAGAAACGGACACGCAATGAGACGCATGAGACGCGCGAAGATCGTCGCCACCCTCGGGCCTGCAAGCCACGAGGAAAAGATGATCGAGGAACTGGCAAAGGCCGGCGCGGACGTGTTCCGCATCAACATGAGCCATGCCAGCCACGACGTGCTCCGCCAGACCGTTGAGCGCATTCGCAACGTCGAAAAGCGCCTCAACCACCCGCTCGGCATCCTGGTCGACCTGCAGGGCCCCAAGCTGCGCGTCTGGAAATTCGCCAGCGGCGCCGTCAACCTGGTTGCCGGGCAGAAGTTCACCCTCGACAGCCACAATGACGACAACGGCAATGCCGAGCGCGTCTACCTGCCCCATCCCGAAATCATCGAAAGCGTGTCGGTCGGCGATCGCCTGCTGCTCGACGACGGCAAGATCGCGCTCAAGGCCACCAAGGTGGGCAATGGCGCCATCGAGACCGAAGTGATCTATGGCGGCAAGCTCTCCGACAAGAAGGGCGTCTCCCTGCCCGATACGCTGCTGCCCACCGGCGCGCTGACGGAAAAGGACCATGCCGACCTGCTCGCCGGCCTTGCCGCCGATGCCGACTGGATCGCCCTCTCCTTCGTGCAGCGGCCCGAAGACATCATCGATGTCCGCAAGATCGTGCAGGGTCGCGCCGGCGTCATGGCCAAGATCGAAAAGCCGCAGGCCATCGATCGGCTCGAAGAGATCATCAAGCTGTGCGACGCCATCATGGTGGCGCGTGGCGATCTCGGCGTCGAACTCCCGCTCGAAACCGTGCCGGGCCTGCAGAAGCGCATGATCCGCATGGCTCGCCGCTACGGCAAGCCGGTGGTCGTGGCCACCCAGATGCTCGAATCCATGATCACCGCCCCGGTGCCGACCCGCGCCGAAGTCTCGGACGTGTCGATCGCCGTGTTCGAAGGCGCCGATGCCATCATGCTGTCGGCCGAGTCCGCCTCCGGCCAGTACCCGGTCGAGGCTGTTGCCACCATGAACAAGGTGGCCGTGGCCGTCGAGAGCGACGCCAATTATCGCGGCATCATCCGCGCCGCCCAGACCGAGCCGGAGGCCACCGCCGCCGACGCCATCTCGGCCGCGACCCGTCAGGTCGCCGAGACCCTCGATCTGGCGGCCATCGTCACCTACACCGCCTCGGGCTCCACCGGCATCCGCGCCGCCCGCGAGCGGCCGAGCAAGCCCATCATCGTGCTCTCGCCCAATATGCGCACCATCCGCCGCATGTCGGTGGTCTGGGGCGTCCATTGCGTGCAGACCGAGGATGCCGTCTCGCTCGAGGACATGGTGGATCGCGCCTGCGTCATCGCCTATCAGGAGGGCTTTGCCCGCCCCGGCGACCGCATCGCCATCACCGCCGGCATTCCCCTGGGCACGCCCGGCGCCACCAACATGCTCCGCATCGCCTTCGTCCGCCAGGACGGCGCCGGATCAAGCTGACTTCGAGCCGGCCGCACCGCGGCAAAATCGCTCCGGTGGAGCGATTTTAGGCGAGAAGGCCATGAGGCCTGTGGCCGAATGGCCCGAACGCACAAAACACAAAACACAAAAAGGCCCGGCATCACTGCCGGGCCTTTTTGTTCCTCGCTGCAATCTCAGAAGCGGAAGTTCACGCCCACTTTGACGGCATGCACGATGGGCGACACGGTAGAGCTGCCCGTAGCGATCGTGCCCGCCGGCGCCGTGCGGCTGCCCAGGTTGTAGTAGCTATACTCTGCCTTGACCGACATGGCATCGGACACGGCCACCTCGACGCCGGCGCCGGCCGTCCAGCCGATGAAGGTGTCGCTGAACTGGTTGGTCAGGCCGGGGAAGTCCGGGGTGATGGTGCCACGCCCGCCGCCAGCCGCAAGGCCGCCAGTGGCAAACAGCAGCACACTGTCCATGGCATAGCCGACCCGGCCGCGCAGGCTGCCCAACCAGTCCACATTGGCGTTGCAGCTATAAGCCGGCGCCGCGGTGCAGGTCGTCGACCCGGCCATGCCCGACCACAATATGTCGCCCTCAAGACCCAGCACGAAGGCGTCGTACTGGACATTTCCGCCCAGCGTCACGCCTAGCAACCCGCCATTGAGCGGCGTATCGGTGATCGAGCCGGAGACGTCACCCACGGAGCGGGCCGTGCCGCTGCCATAGCCACCCGCCAGGCCGGCATAGAAACCGCTCCAGTCGAAACCGGCATCGGTATAGGCAATCGGTTCATCGATAATCAGGTCGGCAGCAGCCACCGGTGCTGCAAATGCGGCAAACGCCGCGGCCATCAGGACAAATTTACTCAACTGAACCCCCAAACTACTAATGGAGGCATTAGTGTCTTGTTATCCTTAAGAGCCCGTTACTTTGCTTCCATTAATGTTTTGAGAACCATTAGGTCCGCCATGACCCATTCTGCTTCCGAGTCAAACTGCGCATCCGACGCCCCCGGCTGCTGCACGGCGGTATGGGTCAACACCGTGCCATCACCCGCAGGGATGAGCCGGGCATAGCCCGCATGGCTAATCTTACCATTCTGCGCCAGCTTGTAGTCCAGCACGAAGAACGGGTTGGGCCGGGTAAAATGCAGCTCCACCCGCCGCCCTTCGGATCCGTCGAATGACCATACCAGCAGGCCCGCCCTTGGCTCGTGCCGGCCATTTCGGGCAAAGGTCCACCGCCCCAGATTGGCGGGATCGGAGAGAAACTCGTAAACTTCGGCAACCGGCCGCGCAATATGGACCGTCAGCGTTTGCGCCTTGAGCACGAAATGCACCTTTCATGTCAGCGGCCGCTAATTCGCGCACGGCAGGTCGCTTATCAAGCGCCCTGGCCGGGGCATTTGGAGCATGGGTTAACGCCGCCATTCCCGCTTCAGGCAAACTGTCACAGCCATGGAAGGTAACTGGAAACCGGTTATGGGGTCTGGCCGCTGTCCGGAAACAGAAAAGGCCCGCTTGCGCGGGCCTTTTCAATCATGACGTCGGTGAGCGTGGCTCAGCCCTGGCGGGCCTTGTAGCGCTTGTCCACCTTGTTGATGATGTAAACCCGGCCGCGACGGCGGACGAGCTTGTTCGCGCGGTGGCGAGTCATCAGCGCCTTCAGCGAGTTGCGGATCTTCATCGGTCTATCCTCAGGTCAAACAAAAGAGGCGCCCAAGAGATTTCTCTAAGCGCCGCCCGGAAACTTGGGGGCATACATAGGGAAAACACTTTGGCCTGTCAACGCGCAACACCCATGGAATTTGTCCTTCCACCGCGCTTTTCCGCACCACCTTTGCGGCGCGGCAGTTAACGCGTCATACGCAAAGCTGCGCTACTATATGCCTTCGTCAGCAGCATACAGGCGGAATACGATGGCGAACGAAGAAATCACCAAGCACGGCGTTCTGGTCGCCGATCATTCCCCCCATATGGCCGCGCTGATTTCGGTCATGCTGCGCAGCCTGGGCCGGCGGGACATCCGCGAAGCCTATGACGCCAGCAAGGCCATGATCGAGCTGCGGCGCCGCATTTTCGATGTCCTCATCATCGATGACGATCTGCAGGGCATGGATGGCGTGGTCTTCACCAAGAAGCTGCGCGCCTGCGTCGACTGCCAGAATCGCTACATTCCGATCATCATGATGAGCGCCGCCCCTGACGCCAAGCGCATTGCCGACGCGCGCGACGCCGGTGTCACCGAATTCCTGCGCAAGCCTTTCGCGGCCAACCACCTGCAGACCCGCCTCACCAGCATCGAGACCCATCCGCGCACCTTCATCGAGGCGGCAAAGTACAAGGGCCCCGATCGCCGCCGCAAGATCGTGGAAATCGGCGATCACGAACGCCGCGCCGCCGCCGACGTCCCCAAGGCGGGATAGGAACTGCAGCGGCCTCCCCATCAGGGGATGGTTGGTGGTGCAGGGGCCTCAGGCCCCCAGCACAGCTTCGACCGGTACCTCGATCTCACGCCAGCGATGGCAGGCGACCAGCCGGTCGTCTTCGATCCGTTCCAGCGGCGGTCGCTTTTCGGCACAATAGGGCTTGGCAAAGCGGCAGCGCGTGCGGAACGTGCAGCCCGAAGGCGGATTGATCGGCGAGGGTATCTCACCCTTGAGCGCATCGATATTGCGCAGCCGCGCCAGCTTTGGGTCCGGAATCGGCACCGCCGTCAGCAGCGCCCGCGTATAGGGATGCTTGGGATCCTCATAGATCTCGTCGCCCGTCGCCAGCTCGACGATCCGCCCCAGATACAGCACCAGGATGCGGTCCGACACATGCCGCACCACGCTCAGATTGTGCGAGATGAAGATCAGCGTCAGTCCGAACTCGTCCTTGAGCTCGGCCAGGAGGTTGAGGATCTGCGCCTGGATCGACACGTCGAGCGCCGAGACCGGCTCGTCGCAGACGATGAGCTTGGGCTCGGTGATCAGCGCGCGGGCAATGCCGATGCGCTGCGCCTGGCCGCCCGAAAATTCGTGCGGATAGCGGTTGATCATTTCCGGCAGCAGGCCCACCGCTTCCATGATCTTGAGCACCCGCGCCCGCCGCTCGTCCTTGTTCAGTTCCGGCCGCAGCGCCCGCAGCGGATCGGCAATGATCTCGCCCACCGTCATGCGCGGGTTGAGCGAGGCCAGCGGGTCCTGGAAGATGATCTGCAGGTCCTGCCGGCGCATGCGCATCTCTTCGGCCGGCAGCCGCGTCAGGTCCTGCCCCAGCCACAGCACCTGCCCCTCATCGGGTGCCAGCAATTGCAGGATGCAGCGGCCCAGAGTGGATTTGCCACAGCCGCTCTCGCCCACGATGCCGAGTGTCTCGCCCTTGCGGATGGTGAAGTTGATGTCTTCCAGCGCCGTCAGCGTCAGGCGGCGGCTGAACAGACCCCCAGAGATCGAGAAGGTCTTCTTGAGATCCTTGATTTCCAGCAGGTTGATCGGGGTCTGGTTCATCACGCGACCTTTCCATAGGCCATGGGGCCTTCGTAGAAGCAGGCCTTTTCCCGGCCATTGCCGGTATCGGTCAGCGGCGGCCGCTCGACGAGGCACCGATCGAAGGCAAAGGCGCAGCGCGGATTGAACGAACAGCCCTTGGGCAGGTGTTCAAGGCTGGGCGGCAGGCCCTGGATCGGGTCGAGCCGCGCCGCGCGCTTGGCAATGTGCGGCGTCGAATGCAGCAGGCCCAGCGTATAGGGGTGGCGCGGATCGTAGAACAGGTCGTCCACCGTCCCCTTTTCCACCGCCCGCCCGCCATACATCACCATCATGCGGTCGGCGACGCCTGCCACCACGCCCAGGTCATGCGTGATCAGCACCAGCGAGGTGCCGAAATCCTCGGTCAGCGTCTTGAACAGGTCGAGCATCTGCGCCTGCACCGTCACGTCGAGCGCCGTGGTCGGCTCGTCGGCGATCAGGATCTTGGGCTGGCACAGCAGCGCCATGGCAATCATGACGCGCTGCCGCATCCCGCCCGAGAGTTCGTGCGGATAGGCATTGGCGCGCTTGACGGGTTCGGGAATGCCCACCCGCTCCAGCATTTCGATGGCGGCCATCGTCGCCTTCTGCTGGTCGTAGTCGCGATGCTTGACCAGCACTTCGGCCAGCTGCGTGCGCACCTTGAGCGTGGGATTGAGGCTCGTCATCGGATCCTGGAAGATCATCGCGATATCCTTGCCGCGATGCGTGTCCAGCTGCCGGGGCGGCATGCCGATGAGGTTGATATCCCCCATCATGGCGCGTCCGCCGGCCCGGCCATTCTTGGCGAGGAGGCCCATGATAGCGAGGAACGCCTGGCTCTTGCCCGAACCGGATTCCCCCACCACGGCGAGCGTTTCGCCTTCCGAGAGGGTGAAGTTCATCTCACGCACCGCCTGCACTTCGCTCTGGTGCAGCTCGAACGTGACCGACATGTCTTCGACTTTGAGGACTTGCTTCATTTATCGATCCTTGGGGTCGAGGGCGTCGCGCAGCCCGTCCCCGATATAGGTCAGGCATAGCAGCAGGCTCACCAGCACCACGGCCGGCCCGATCAGCATCCAGGGCAGCGTCTCAGCCACGGGCGAACCGAACGAGATCAGCGTACCCAGCGAGGTCTGCGGCTCCTGCACGCCCAGCCCGAGATAGGAGAGAAAGCTCTCGGTGAGGATGATTTCCGGCACCGTCAGCGTTGCGTAGATCACCACCGGTCCGGTCAGGTTGGGCACGATGTGGCGCATGATGATCGTCCAGGGCTTGGCCCCGCCGGCCTTGGCGGCCTCGACGAATTCGCGTTCCTTGATCGACAGCGTCTGCCCGCGCACGATGCGCGCCATGGTCAGCCATTCCAGGCACCCGATGCCAACAAACAGCAGCACCGGATTGCGCCCGAAGATCACCACCAGGATGATGACGAACAGGATGTAGGGCAGCGCATACATGATGTCGACGAAGCGCATCATCACCGCATCGACCTTGCCGCCGAAATAGCCGGCGACCGCGCCATAGATCACCCCGATGATCACCGAGACCAGCGTGGCGACGCCCGCCACGATCAGGCTCATCTGCGTGCCCTGCATGATGCGGGCCAGCATGTCGCGGCCGTTCTGGTCGGTGCCGGCAAAATGCCCGGCCTCGAAATTGGGCGGCTTGCGGATATTGCTCCAGTCGATTTCGCCATAGGTCCAGGGCAGCAGGTAGGGGCCCACGAAGGCGAACAGCACGATGGCGGCCACCACGAAGACCGAGATCACCGCTGCCGTGTTGCGCACCAGGCGCCGTATCGCGTCCTGCGTCAGCGAACGCCCCTTGGGCGCATCGAGCGTTTCGAGGCGTCGCGCATACTCGGTGAGTACCGCGTCCTTGCCAGTAATGCCGGCCATCAGTGGTACCTCACCTTCGGGTCAAGCCAGGCATAGATCACGTCCACGATCAGGTTCACCGCCAGGATGATGAACATGTACAAAATGGTCGTTCCCAGCACGAGGCCGTAGTCACGGTTGAGCGCTGCGCTGATGAAGTACTTGCCGATGCCCGGCAGGGCAAACACCTGCTCCACCACGAGCGAACCCGTCAGCAGATACGACAGCCCCGGCCCGAGATAGGACACCACCGGCAGCAAAGCCGGCTTGATGGCATGACGCGCCAGGATCAGCCGCTGGCCGAGCCCCTTGGATCGCGCCGTACGCACATAATTGGTGCCCAGCACTTCGATCATCGAGCCGCGCATCAGCCGCGCCGTGCGCCCGGCATGGGGCAGCACCAGCACGGTGATCGGCAGCACCAGATGCGGAATGGATCCCGCCTGCCAGCCGCCGGCCGGAAACCAGTCGAGATAGACGCCAAACACCAGCTGCAGCACGGCTGCCATCAGGAAATTGGGGATGACGAGCCCCACCATGACCAGCATGACGAGCACATAGTCCGGCCACTTGTTCTGGTTGACGGCCGAGAAGGCCCCGGCCACGAGGCCGACAATGGTGCCGATGATAAAGGCCGAAAAGCCCAGCATCAGGGTGAAGGGCAGGCCGATCCACAGCATCTCGGCAACCGTGAAGTCATTGTAGACCATGGACGGGCCGAAATCGCCCTGCAGCAGGCGGCCGACATAGATGAAGTACTGCTGGATCAGCGGCAGATCGAGATTGTAATGCGCGCGCAGGTTGGCCAGCGTCACCGGAGGCAGCGCGCGTTCCCCGTCAAAGGGACCGCCGGGCGCCAGCCGCAGGATGAAGAAACAGGCGGTAACGGCAATCAGTGCTATCGGGATGGCCGACAGCACGCGCCGCGTCACATATCCAAACATGGATTTACGACCTTTCACATCCGCCGGGCCACTGCAAAGGGCGCTCTCGTGCGGATAAAACGACGGCGCCGCCCCTCCCAAGGGGCGACGCCGCAGGGTTTTACGAGATTACTCGGACTTCGAGAGCCAACGCGTACGGTGGATATCCGATGCGTTGCTGACGAAACCGGTGACCTTCGGCGACACGACGTTCTGGGCGATGTACCAGTAGATCGGCATTGCGCCGGTCTCATCCATGGCGATCTTTTCGGCATCGCCGAGCATCTTGGCGCGGGCGGCCAGGTCCTGCTCGGTGGTGGCCTGATCCATCAGCGCTTCGAACTCGTCGTTCGAATAGCGGCCATAGTTGTTGCCCCAGTTGGTGGTGCCTTCCTGCTCGATGCCCTGGCGGAGCAGGTCGAGCGTGTTGGACGGATCCGAGTAGTCGAGCAGCCAGCCGGCACGGCCGATCTCGAAGTCACCGGCACGCAGGCTGTCGTAGTGCACGGCGGTTTCCGAGTTGAACAGCTCGGTCTTGACGCCGATCTGTTCCCACATCGAGCTGATCGCCACGGCGATGCGCTGGTGGTTGTCGTTGGTATTGTACTTGAGCTGGACGGCCAGCGGCGTCTCGGCCGTATAGCCCAGGCCTTCCATGATCGTCTTGGCTTCCGCCACGCGCTCTTCGTAGGACAGGCCGATCCATTCGGGCTGGTAGGGCTCGACGCCTTCATAGTTGGCAGTGCCCGGCGGGACCCAGCCATAGGCCGGCACTTCGCCGGTGCCCAGCACGTCCGGACCGATCACGTCGCGGTTGATGGTCATCGACAGCGCCTTGCGCACGTCGGCATTGTCGAATGGCGGCTTTTCCTGGTTGATGACGTAGTAGTAGACGCCCAGGAACGGGGCGAAATAATCCTGGCCGGGCAGGTTGGTCTTGATCCACTCTGCCTGGTCCGACGGAATGTCGGTCAGGATGTCATATTCGCCGGCGCGGTAGCGCGACAGGGCGGCAGCCAGGTCGTCCTGCACGAAGTAGTTCACTTCGTCGATCTGGACATTGGCGGCGTCCCAGTAGGTCTCGGACTTGACCGACTTGATGTAGCTGCCCGGAACCCACTCGGTGGGGGTATAGGGGCCGTTCGAGACGATGTTCTCGACCTTGGTCCAGTCGTCGCCGACCTCGTCGATCACATGCTTCGGCACGGGATAGGCGGTGTAGTGGGTCAGCGCCTGCAGGAAGAAGGGCGTCGGGCCTTCAAGGGTGATTTCGAGGGTCTTGTCGTCGATCGCCTTGACGCCGAGCTCGTTGAAATCGGTCACGGTGCCTTCGGCGATTTCCGAACCGTTCAGGATCGGGAACTGCAGATAGGCATAGTCCGAGGCGGTCGCCGGATTGAACAGGCGCTGGAAGGCAAAGACGAAATCGCCGGCCGTCACCGGGGTGCCGTCGGACCACTGGATGCCGTCACGCAGCGTGAAGGTATAAACCAGGCCATCGTCGGAAACGGTGTAGCTCTCGGCCTGGCCCGGAATGGCCTCGGCATTGGCGTCTTCCGTCATCAGCCCTTCGATATAGTCGCCGATGATGCGGTTTTCCCAGTCGCCCGACGCCTGATGCGGGTCGATCGAGCCGGGTTCGGAGCCGTTCATCATATTGAGCGTCACGGCCGAGGCAGCGCTGCTCATCAGCAGCGCCATGGCGCCGGCGGTCGCTACCGCGGTCAGGGTTTGCGTGAATTTCATTGTCGTCCCATCTCCTTGTGGAATTCCCGAAATCGTCTTGTTCCCGCAATCGTGTCGCTGCGGAGTTCAATAGTCTTGCGGCCGCCGGATTTGACCCGGCGGTCAAGATTGCTGGACGGTATTACGCATTTCCGTCCACTGACAAGCAAAAGATTGACCTAAGCGTCAAGGCTGGCGGAATTATTAACATACTGTGTACGAGGCCAAACCGGGAACGGCTTTGCGTCCCGCTCCCGCTGTGGGAAACGACATGCTAGCCGCCCAGCAGGCCCGACTGCTGCACGCCGTAGATCGCCACGGCCACAGCCACCAGCGCCGCGAACGGCACCCAGCCCGGCATGGGGCCGCGCGGCTTCTTCACCGGCGGTTCCGGCTTCTTTTCCGGACGGCGGAATTTGACGACATTCTCGTTCATGCTGCGCTCTCGACGATTGCGGTCACGCCCTGCCCACCCGCCGTGCAGACGCTGATCAGCGCCCGCTTGCCCGGCTCGGTGGAGAGCAGCTTGGCCGTCAGGCCCAGGATACGCGCCCCGGTCGCGGCAAAGGGATGCCCATAGGCCAGGCTCGATCCCTTGACGTTGATCTTGGCCGGATCCACCGGCCCGAGCACCGTGTCACGGCCCAGCACGGTCTTGCAATAGTCCGCATCTTCCCAGGCCTTGAGCGTCGACAGCACCTGCGCGGCAAAGGCCTCATGCAGCTCGAAATAGTCGATATCGGCAAAGCTCAGCCCTGCCCGCGCCAGCATCTCGCTGACCGCAATGGTCGGCGCCATCAGCAGGCCCTCGCCATGCGCGAAGTCATTGCCCGCCACCCGACCGGTGGTGAGATAGGCCAGGATCGGCAGACCGCGGGCCTTGGCCCATTCCTCGCTCGCCAGCAGCACGGCGGAGGCGCCATCGGTCAGCGGCGTCGAATTGCCCGCCGTCAGCGTCCCATTTCCGCTCGTCTTGTCGAAGGCCGGCTTCAGCGTCGCCATCTTCTCGATATTGGCGTCCGCCCGCACATTGTTGTCCCGCACCAGGCCGGCACAGGGCACCAGCAGGTCATCGTGAAAGCCCTCGTCATAGGCCTTGGCCGCATTGCGGTGGCTCGCCACCGCCAGCGCGTCCTGCGCCTCCCGGGTAATGCCCCATTCGCGCGCCATCAGCTCGCAATGCTGCCCCATGGAAAGCCCCGTGCGCGGCTCGTTGACCGATGGCGCCACCGGCGTCAGCTCGCCGAAGGAAAAGCCCTTGAACGCCTTGAACTTCTCGCCCGTCGAGCGCGCCTTGTTCACCTCCAGCAGCCGGTGCTGGAACTTGTTGCCGAAGACGATCGGGCTGTCGCTCACTGTATCCGAGCCGGCGGCAATGCCGCTGTCGATCTCGCCTGACGCAATCTTGGCCGCCAGCACCAGCGCCGCCTGCAGGCTCGTGCCGCAGGCAATCTGCATCGTCGTGCCCGGGGTGCGCGGCGAATAGCCGGCATCCAGCGTCGCCTCGCGCGCCAGGTTGAAATCGCGGCTATGCCCGATCACCGCCCCGGCCACGACCTCGTCGATCTTCTCGCCCTTGAGCCCATATTTGTCCGCCAGCCCGGCCAGGACCGTTCCGAGCATGGAGAGGTTGGTCTCCTCCACATAGGCACTGTTGCCGCGGGCAAACGGGATGCGCGCCGAACCGACAATCGCGACTTTCCGAAGTTCAGCCATCTTACGCCTTCCCGTCTTTTCTTGCTTTGAGCGGACCGCCCAGGAACGGTGCGAAACCGGTCCCCATGATCACCCCGATATCGGCCAGCCCGTCATTGGCGACGACGCCCTCGGCCACCACCACCTCGGTCATGTCGACCAGCGGCTTGACCAGTTCGCGGCCCAGCCCGGCCAGGTCGGCATGCGCCGGCACCTCGCCCTTCTGCGCCTTGCCGTCGACCCACTTGTAGAAGCCTTCGCCCGTCTTGCGGCCGAGTTTTCCGGCCTTGACCAGAGTGTCGAAATTGCTGCCCTCGGGCACGGCATGGCCCAGCTCGGTCGCCACCGACTTGCCAACGTCGAGCCCGACGGTATCCATCAGCTCGATCGGCCCCATCGGCATGCCGAAGGCCACCGCTGCCGCATCGAGCAGCTCCTTGCTCTCGCCGCGCTCCACCCGTTCGACCGCGCCCAGCATATAGGGCATCAGCACCCGGTTCACGAGGAAGCCCGGCACCGACTTGACCACCACAGGCGATTTGCCGATGGCCAGCGCAAAGGCCGCGCCCATGCCGATCTCGGCATCGGTATTGAAGGTCGAGCGGATCACTTCCACCAGCGGCAGCTGCGCCACCGGATTGAAGAAATGCAGCCCGATCAGGCGCTCCGGCCGCTTGAGCTTTTCCGCAATGCGTTCGAGCTCAATCGAGGATGTATTGGTGGCCAGGATCGCCCCCGGCTTGAGCCTGTCTTCCAGCCCGCCGAAAATGGCCTGCTTGACCTCGAGCTTTTCCACCACCGCCTCGATGATCACATCGGCCCGGCTGACGCCCTTGCCGGTGGGGTCAGCCTCGAGCCGCAGCACCGCCGCATCGACCTCGTGCTTTTTCTTGAGCCGCTTCTTGAACAGCTTCTTGCCGCGGTCGAGCGCGGGCTTGATGCGCTCCATGTCGAGATCCTGCAGCGTAACGCTCATGCCGCGCAACGCGCACCAGGCGGCAATGTCGCCACCCATGACCCCGGCGCCGATCACATGCACGCGCGCGAACCTGGCCCCCTTGGTGCCCTGCTTCTTGAGCGCTTCCGAGGCAAAGAACACCCGGCGCAGATTGGTCGCCGTGTCGCTGCCCATCAGCGGCACGAAGGCATCCACCTCGCCGGCGATCATCGCCTTCCAGTCGTCGCCATGCTTTTCGAACAGGTCGATCAGCGCGAAGGGCGCCGGGTAGTGCTCCACCCGCGCCTTCTTGCCCGCCTGCTCGCGCATCTTGCCGGCCACATAGCCGCGCAGCGGCCCCATGGCCATGACTTTCTTGGTGAGGCCCGCCTCGCTCGATCTCCGCTTCTGCAGTACCGCCTTGCGCGCTTCCCAGCGCAGCATGTCACGGTGGCGCACCAGCTTGTCGACCAGGTTCATGCCCCGCGCCGCGCCAGCCTTGAGCATGCGCCCGGTCAGCATGATCTGCATCGCGTCGACCGGCCCCGCCTGGCGGATCGAGCGTCCAGTGCCGCCAAAGCCGGGAAAGATGCCCAGGTTCACTTCCGGAAAGCCGATGCGCGTCTTGTCGTCATTGACTGCCACGCGATAGTGGCAGGCCAGCGCCAGTTCGAGCCCACCCCCCAGGCAGAAGCCGTGAATGCCGGCAACCACGGGGATCTTGAGTGCCTCGATGCGCGCGAACAGCGCATGCGTGCGCCGCAGCGCTTCGGGCAATACCGAGAAGTCGCTCATCGCATCGAATTCGGAAACGTCCGCCCCGGCAATGAAGCCGCTATCCTTGCCCGAAAGCAGGATCACGCCCGCCAGCTCGCCCGTCTGCGCCAGCGCTTCGAAGCGGCTCACCAGCTGTTCGAGCTCGGTGATCGCCTCGCGGCTCAGCGTGTTGACCGGCGCGCCCGGCGTGTTGATGGTGAGCCAGCCCAGGTTCTCCACATCGCGGTGGAAGCTCCAATGCTTGGTCTCCGGCATTTGCGGCTGGATCATCTTGTCTCCTCAAGTCCTCGGCTTTGCGCCATTTTCCGCCCACCCGCCGGACGGGCCTCCCTCCCCCTTGTGGGGAGGGAATGAGGGTGGGGGTGAGCCACGCACTCCGCCCTAGCGGATATCCCCCACCCTTGATCCTCCCCCTTGTGGGGAAGGAATCGACTGCAAACGCAGCCGCAAATTACTCCGCTGCGACGCGGTCCTTGCCCTCTGCCGCCAGTTCATCGGGCGCAAAGTCATCCACCTTGACCACCCGGTCGGTCGCCTCATCGGCCGCCCGCATGATGCCGGCCTCGTTGCCGCTCAGCACACCCGCCGCAACGGCATCGTCGATCGCATCGCGATCCAGCCGCCGCTCGATGACGCCCTTGCGAGCCGCCTTGACGAACTTGGCCTCGATTTCCTCGGCCTCGGTCACCTTGATCAGCGCGTCTTCCAGAACGCCCGTCACGTCATTGGGGTCCATCGAGACATAGGTTCCCGTCGTCAGACGGTCGCGGAACGCGCCCGGCCGCAGCACGGCGCGCACGAAGCGATAATTCACCCGGTCGCTGGCCGGCTTGGCATGGCGGCCCAGCGGGAAGCAGAGCACGCGCATTGCCCAGGCAAAGGCCGGATTGGGGAAATTGGCGAAGATTTCGCCGAAGCTCTTTTCCATCGCGGCAACCCGATCGGCCATGATCGCCTCGACCAGTTCCCGGTCCTCGGCAATCCGCCCTTCGTCCTCGAAGCGGCGCAGCGTTGCCGACATCAGGTAGAGTTCGCCCAGGATATCGGCCATGCGGCCGGAAATCTTCTGCTTGCGCTTGAGCGCCCCGCCCAGGAACACCGTCGTCCAGTCGGCCGTCAGCGCGAAGGCCTGGCTGTAGCGATGCAGCCGGCGATACCAATGCGCCATCGGCCCCTGGTTCGGCGTCGAGGCAAAGGCGCCGTTGGAAATGCCATGCAGGAAGCTCGCTGCGATATTGCGCAGCATGAATTTCGTATGCCCTCCGAAGGCGCGATCGAACTGGTCGAGTCCAGCCTTCTTGTCCTTGTTCTGCACCGCCTCGATTTCCTTGTAGAGGAAAGGATGCGCCCGCAGCACGCCCTGGGCAAAGGTCATCAGCGTGCGCGTCAGGATATTGGCGCCTTCCACGGTGATGGCCACCGGCGTCGCCATATAGCCGCCGAACAGATAATTGCCCGGCCCGTCCTGGATGGCGCGGCCACCGTGAATGTCGAAGCTGTCATCGACGCTATCGCGCATGGCTTCGGTGGTGCGGTATTTCAGCAGGGCCGAAATCACCGCAGGGCGCTGCCCCTCGTCCACCATCGACGCCGTCAGCCGGCGGCTCGCCTCATAGGTATAGGCGCGCTTGACCATCTCGCCGAGCGGCTCGGCCACGCCTTCCATGATGCCGACCGGAATGCCGAACTGCCGCCGCACCCGCGCATAGGCCGAGGTGACCCGCAGGGCCTGCTTGATCGAGGTCGTGCCGATCGCCGGCAGCGAAATGGCGCGCCCGGTCGACAGGCATTCCATCAGCATGCGCCAGCCCTGCCCGGCATAGTCCGTGCCGCCGATCAGGAAATCCATGGGGATGAACACATCCGTGCCGCGCACCGGGCCATTCATGAAGGCCTGCCGTGCCGGGAAATGCCGCCGGCCGATTTCGACGCCGGGATGGTCATGCGGCACCAGCGCCAGCGTGATGCCGATCTCGGTGCCGCGCCCCAGGAGGTTGTCCGGGTCCTTGAGGATGAAGGCCAGGCCCACCAGCGTCGCGATCGGCGCCAGCGTGATGTAGCGCTTGTCGAAGCTGAGCTTGACGCCCAGCATTTCCTTGCCCTGATACGTGCCCTTGGTGACCACGCCGATATCGCGCATGCCGCCGGCATCCGAACCCGAATGCACCCCGGTCAGCGCAAAGCAGGGCACTTCCAGCCCCTTGGCCAGGCGGCCCAGATACTTCTCTTTCTGCTCATGCGTGCCGTATTTTTCCAGCAGTTCTCCCGGCCCGAGCGAATTGGGCACCATCACCGTAATGCCCGCCGCTACCGAGCGGCTGGAGATCTTGGAAACGATCATCGACTGCGCCTGCGCGCCGAAGCCCAGCCCGCCATGCTCCTTGGCGATCAGCATGCCCAGGAACCCGTTATCCTTGAGGAATTGCCAGACTTCGGGAGACAGGTCCGCGCGATTGTTGCGCGTGTCCCAGTCGTCGATCATCGAGCAGACCACATTGGTCGGACCATCGATGAAGGCCTGCTCTTCGGCGGTCAGCGTCAGCGGGCGGATGGCAGTGAGCTTGTCCCAGTTGGGGCGACCCGAAAACAGCTCCGCATCCCAGCCGACCGTACCGGCATCGAGCGCTTCCTGCTCCGTCCGGCTGACCCGAGGAAGGATGGATTTGACCGCGCCATAGATCGGCTTGATCAGCACCGGCTTGCGGATCGCCTCCACGCTGAGCACCAGCAGAAGCGCGCCGATCACCAGCAGCACCCAGCTGCCGGCCCCCAGGCCATAGCTGATGCCGCTATCGGGGAAATCGAGGCCTGCCAGTAGGCCGATCACCACCACGGCGACGCCCCATTGCCACAAGGGACTTTCCCGCATGGCCAGAACAGCGAAGACGATGAGGCTGATCGCAATAAGCGCAAAGGTCACGGCATGCCCTCCATGGCGCCACTCACGCCAGCACGGGCGGAGCAACTCAATCCCAGAACGTCAGACCAGTCGCCGAATCGTTCGGCTTGGTCGTTGGGCCTGCCGCGCCGGGATCATAACGCGGGCGGACCCTGTTGTTGAGGCTAGTTTAGCAAGGTTTACGTATACGTCAACCAATCGCCGTTTACTGCCCCTCATCACCTCTTCCCTTTTGGGGGGAGTTAGACCGCCTCGGGGTCGAGTGAGGGGGCCTTTCCGCCCACATCCCATAGGGCATCCTGAGCCGCCTCCCACGAAACCTGCCCTGCACGTCAACGCCAAACCCCTCCACAAGTTCGGACAGCCGTTTGACGCTAACGTAAAGCCATGAAATATTCGTCTCACAAGGGCGACAAGCCCAACTGCCGAAAACGGCATATGGAGGAAGCCATGGACACCAAGCTCGATACTGCTGCCCCCCTGCGCCCCTGGATCGCCAGCTATCCCGACGGCATCGCCTGGGATGTCGAGCTCGACACCAGGCCCGTCCATGAGCAGGTGCTCGCCGCCTGCGCCAGGAATCCCTCCGCCGTGGCCCTCGATTTCCTTGGCGGCACCACGACCTTTGGCGATCTGGCCAAGAAGATCATCGCCTTTGCCGGCGCCCTCCAGCACCAGTTCGGCGTCACCAAGGGCTCCAGGGTCGCGCTGATGCTGCCCAACACGCCCTTCTATCCTATCGCCTATTATGCGGTGCTGCGTGCCGGCGGCACCGTGGTCAACTGCAACCCGCTCTACACCGTGCACGAGCTCAGCCACATCACGGCCAATGCCGGCGCCGACATCATGGTGACGCTCGATCTGCAGCAGATTTTCGAGAAGGCCGAAAAGCTGGTCGAGGGGGGTCACGTCAAGTCGCTGGTCGTCTGCCACTTCCCCGATGCCCTGCCGCTGGTCAAGAAGATCCTGTTCTCGGTGGTCAAGCGCAAGGATCTGGCAAAGCTCGGCGCTTCGCCCGTCGCCGACCGCATCGTGCATTTCCACGACATGATCGGCCGCAACGAGACGCCCGACGCGGTCGTCATCGATCCGAAAAACGACATCGCCGTTCAGCAATATACCGGCGGCACCACGGGCATTCCCAAGGGCGCCCTGCTCACCCATGCCAATATCGCGGCCAATATGAGCCAGATCGACAAATGGGGCTGTGGCCTGTTCTACCCGCCCAGCAAGGTCGTCGCCGTCCTGCCCTTCTTCCACATCTTCGCCATGACCGTCTGCATGAACGTGCCGCTCTGCAACGGCACCCAGGTGGTGATGCTGCCGCGCTTCGAGCTCAAGGCTCTGCTCAACCTGCTGGCCCGCACCAAGGCCAATGTCCTGCCCGCCGTGCCCACCCTGCTCAACGCTATCGCCCGCGCCGATAGCGTCACGCCCGAACACCTGGCCAGCCTTGAAGTCTGCATTTCCGGCGGCGCCGCCCTGGCCGACGAGGTGCGCCACGCCTTTGCCAAGAAGTCCAAGGCGATCCTGGCCGAAGGCTATGGCCTCACCGAAGCCTCCCCCGTGGTCTGCTGCGCCGCCCTGCGCGTCGCCTCCAAGCCCATGTCGATCGGCCTGCCCCTGCCCGCCACCGATATCCGCTTCGTCAATATCGACACCAGCCAGCCCGTCGGCATCGGCGAGGATGGCGAATTGCAGGTCAAGGGCGCCCAGGTCATGGCCGGCTATTACGACAATCCCGACGCCACCCGGGACGCCTTCATGGATGGCTGGCTGCGCACCGGCGATGTCGGTCACATGGACGAGGACGGCTATGTCTTCCTCGTCGACCGCATCAAGGACCTGATCATCTGCTCGGGCTTCAACGTCTATCCGCGCACCATCGAGGAGGCGCTGATGACCCATGAAGCGGTGGAGGAGACCAACGTCATCGGCGTGCCCGACGAATATCGCGGCGAAGCCCCCGTCGCCTATGTCAAGCTCAAGGCCGGCCAGACCATCACCGAGGAAGCCCTCAAGCATTTCCTCGCCGAGCGTCTCAACAAGATCGAGATGCCCAGGCAGATCATCTTCAAGGACGCCTTGCCCAAGACCCTGATCGGCAAGCTCAGCAAGAAAGAGCTGCGCGCCGAATATGCCGAGCGGAAGGCCCACAAGTGACCCGCGCCACCCCCGAAACGCGCGACCTCTTCGCCATAGCCGAACTCGCCAAGGAGTTCGGCATCTCGACCCGCGCCATCCGCTTCTACGAAGCCAAGGGCCTGCTCTCGCCCGAGCGCGTCGGGGCGACCCGCGTCTTCCGCCGCCGCGACCGCGCCCGGCTGATCCTCATCCTGCGCGGCAAGCGGCTGGGCTTTTCGCTGCGCGACATTTCCGACTATCTCAGCCTCTACGACGCCAACCGCAGCCAGCAGGTCCACCTGCTGACCGCCAAGGTCGACGAACGCCTCGCCTCCCTCGAAGCCCAGCTCCAGGACCTCCAGACCACCATCGCCGAGCTGCGCGAAATCCGGAAACTGGCCGGCGAACGGCTGGACAAGACGGGCTGACCTACCTTCCCTTCTCCCCTTGCGGGAGAAGGTGCCCGAAGGGCGGATGAGGGGTCCTACTTCCGCCCCTTCACATTCTTCGTCATCAGATCCGGCTTCTTCGGCTTGACCCAGCCCTTGGGTGGCTGGCGCACCGGCACCTGCGTGCCCAGCCCCATCGCACCCGGCGGCGGCTGGCCGACGGTCACCGTATCGGCATCGCCCGGCTGCAGCGGCGCCTCGCCCTTGATCCGCGCCATCTCGTTGCGCAAGCTGGTCGCCGTCTCGAAATCCATCGCCTCGGCTGCGGCCTGCATCTGTTTTTCCAGCGCCACCAGGCGCTCGTGAATGGATCGCGATGACATCACATCCTCCTAGCTGGCCGCCACGAACACGGCCATATCCGCCAGCGTCGCCGCCTCGCTGGCCGGCTTGTCCCAGCGGATCCGGCTGATGCGCGGAAACCGCAGCGCCACGCCCGATTTGTGCCGCGTACTCTCCTGCGCCGAGTCGAACGCCACCTCGAACACCAGTTCCTTCTTCACCTCGCGCACCGGCCCGAAGGCCTGCAGCGTATTGGCCCGGATCCATCTGTCGAGCAGCTTCAGCTCCTCGTCGGTGAAGCCGAAATAGGCCTTGCCGATCGGCACGATCTCATTGCCCTTCCACACGCCAAACGTATAGTCCGAATAGAACGAACTCCGCTTGCCATGCCCGCGCTGCGCATACATCAGCACGGCATCCACCACATTGGGGTCGCGCTTCCATTTGAACCAGTAGCCCTTGGGCCGCCCTGGCACATAGGGCGAGCTCCGCAGCTTGATCATCACGCCCTCATGGCCGTGTTCATCCGCCCCCTGCCGCCGCTGCGCCGCCAGGTCGTCCCAGTCGGCAAAGGGCAGCACTTCGGACAGGTCCAGCCGCGTCTGCGGATTGGCCTTGAACCATGCCTCCAGCCGCGCCCGCCGCGCGGTCCAGTCCAGCACCCGCACGTCCTCGCCCCCGTCAAACAGGATATCATAGACCCGGATGAAGGCCGGGCTCTCCTTGAGATGCTTGGGGCTCGCCACCTTCTTGTTCAGCCGCTGCTGCAGGTCGTTGAAGCTGCCGGGGTCGAAATTCTTGCCTACCAGCAATTCCCCGTCCAGCACCGCCATGCCCTGCACATTTTGTACAATGTCGGGAAAAGCCGGCGCGATATCGTCGCCCGTGCGCGAAAACAGCGATACCGTCCCCCCGCCGAGCACCAGCTGCACCCTGATGCCGTCCCATTTCCACTCGGCCGCAAAATCCTGCGGATCGAGCTTGCCCAGGTCCTTTTCCTCGTCGATCGGATTGCTCAGCATCAGCGGGTGAAACCGCGCCGATTGATCGATATCGGGCCGCTCCGCATTGCCATCCAGCCAGGCAAACAGCTCGGCATAGGGCACCTTGAGCCCGTGCCAGACCTCCTCGATCTCCTGCACCGGCACGCCGCTCATTTCCGCCAGCGCCGTCTTGGCCAGCCGCGCCGAAACCCCGATGCGCAGCGCCCCCGTCGCCAGCTTCACCAGCGCCCAGCGCTCATTGATCCCCGCCTGCGTCAGCAGGGCCGCGATCAGCTTGGGCAGGTCCGATTTCGAGGTCGTATTGAACAGTTCGATCAGGTCCGTCAGCGAGGGCAGGTCGCCCTCCGCCCCATGATGCGGCCAGATCAGCGCAATGGTCTCGCCTAGGTCTCCGACATAGTCATAGCTCATGGCGAACAGCGTCTCGTCCACCTCGCGCAGCACCGTTTCCTTGAGCAAGGCCGGCTTCACATTGCGGAAGGTCAGCGCGCCGGTCAGCACTGCCAGCGCAAAGCCCCGGTCCGGATCCGGCACCTCGCGGAAATACTGCGTCAGCGCCGTCAGCTTGCGCGTCCGCGACGGCGTCAGCGCCAGTAGCTCCAGCAATTCGGCAAAGCGCTTCATTCCTCCGCGCCCTCCCCGCCATCGTCTTCGAAGCCCTGGATATTGAGCGGCTCGGCCTGGAGTCCCTGCGTCCGGCACCAGTAGACCAGCGCATCCTCCCGCCCATGCGTCACCCACACGGTCTCGGCCCTGGTCTCGTGGATGGTCTGCTGCAATTCGCCCCAGTCGCAATGGTCCGAAATCACCAGCGGCAGTTCCACCAGCGCCTGCCGCGCCCGCTGCTTGACGCTCATCCAGCCCGAAGCCTGGCACGTCACCGGGTCGGGAAAGCGCCGGCTCCAACGGTCGCGGATGGCCGCCGGCGGCGCGATGACGATCTGCCCTGCCATCGCCGCCTTGGGCATGCCCGTAGCCGGGATCAGCGTCCCGAGCGGCACGCCCCGTTCCTCATAGAGCTCACACAGCCGGATCATCGCGCCATGCAGATAGATCGGCCGGTCCCAGCCGGCATCGCGCAACAGGCCGATCACCCGCTGCGCCTTGCCCAGGGCATAGCATCCCACCATGTGGCAGCGTTCCGGCTGGTCGGCCACCGACTTCAGCAGCCGCCCGATCTCGACACTCGGATGCGGATGCTGGAACACCGGCAGCCCGAATGTCGCCTCGGTCACCAGGAGGTCGCATTCCACCAGCTCATACAGCTGCGAAGTCCGGTCCGGCAGGCGCTTGTAGTCGCCGGTCACCACCACCCGCTGTCCGTCCTTCTCGATCAGCACCTGCGCCGATCCAAGCACATGTCCGGCGGGGAAAAACGTGATCGTCAGATCGTCGATGGCGAGCGGCACACCGAAATCCAGCGCCTCGAACCGCCCGGCGCAGTCCTCGCCATAGCGCACTTTCATGATGGCGATCGTATCGGGCGTCGCCAGCACCGAACCATGCCCGCTCCGCGCGTGATCGGCATGGCCATGCGTGATGATCGCCCGCTCCTTGGGCGTAGACGGATCGATGAAGGCCTCGATAGCGCGGATATGGAGGTTTCGGTCCAGCAGCATCGCTTACTTTCTCGCTTGCGCAATGGAACGAGCCATAGTCGCATCAGGTTGCTCCAGCAGACAATCAAGGTGAACGCACATGCGCGATATTCCAACCACCGCTCTGCCAGACGGCACGTCCATCCCGATTTTTGGCCTCGGCACCTGGAAAATGGGCGAGCGCAATGCCGACATAGCCGGCGAAGTCGCTACCTTGAGAGCCGGGCTCGATCAGGGCGTAACCCTGTTCGACACCGCCGAAATGTATGGCTCGGGCGGCGCCGAACAGGTGTTGGGCGAAGCCATTGCCGGCAGACGTGACGCTACATTTCTGGTCAGCAAGGTGTTGCCATCAAATGCCGGTCGCGTCAGGGCGATCGCCGCCTGCGAAGCGAGCCTCAAGCGCCTCGGGACCGATCGGCTCGACCTCTATCTGCTGCATTGGCGCGGCTCGGTGCCACTGACCGAAACCGTGCGCGCCTTCGAGGATCTGGTCAGGGCTGGCAAAATCCTGCGCTGGGGCGTCTCCAATTTCGATCCGTCCGATCTTGCCGAACTCGATGCCATCTCCCGCAACTGTGCCGCCAATCAGGTGCTCTATAACCTGACCCGGCGCGGCATCGAGTTCGACCTGCTGCCCCAGGCGCAGCGCCGCGCCATGCCGGTGATGGCATACTCCCCCATCGAGCAGGGCGCCCTGCTCAATGACGCCACGCTTGCAGACATCGCCGACGGGCACGGGGCGACGCCCGCCCAGATTGCCCTGGCCTGGGTGATGCGTCGGCCCGGCGTCATTGCCATCCCAAAGACCGGCCGGGCCGAGCGGGTGAGCGAAAACCTCGGCGCTCTCGACATCGAACTCACCGAGGCCGACCTGGCGAAGCTCGACAGGGCCTTTCCACCGCCCCGGCGCAAGCAGACGCTGGAGATGATCTAGGCGCGTGTCGCCATAGCGCTATCTAGTTTCCCAGCAAGAAGGCGAGAGCCGTCACATCACCTTCGTCACGTCCATCAGCCCCGGCCGCTTGTCATTGGCCGCGGTGATCGCCGCCTCGCCGCCCAGCACCACCACATGTCCATGCTTGGCCACCGCATCCACCGCCTCGGCCAGTCGCTTGAAGTCAGCCGCCGTGGTCCCGAGGATTTCGTCCCGCCGCTGCTGCCGAATGGCGTCCGTCGTGCCGGTCAGCTGCCGCCACATCGACGAATAGCCCTTGGCGTCCGGGAATTCATAGCCGTCCACATCCCCGATCACCCCGATGATCGAGCGCGTCAGGTCATTCTCGCCGATCCCGGCATTGAGCGCCTTGCTCGCTCCGTCATAGGCGTCCAGCGTCTTGAGCAGGTTGGGGTCGCGATAGGACAGGAAGCTGAAATTGCCCGAGGTCAGGTCGAACCGGCTCGATCCGCCATAGGCCCCGCCCTGCACGCGCACCTTGTCCCAGAGATAGGTGGTGTTGAGGAATTTCAGCACCACGCTGGACGCCCCGGTCAACTCGAAGCCGAGCGCCCTCAGATTGGCGCCCTTGCCCACATAATTGACCTGCGCCGGAATGATCAGACCTTCCGACCTGGGCCGGAAATCCACGCTCCAGTCGGCCAGGGCAAAATCCTGGTTGGGCAGCCGCCCGAGAAAGCTCTCGATCTCGCCCCTGGCGCGCTCCCACAGCGATCCGTCCGCCGTGACATTGACCACCATGCGCCCGCGGTTGAACAGCGTGTCGCGGATGCGCTTTAACACCGCCTCGACCCCGTCCCAGTCGCTCTCGATGCGGCCCACCAGCTCGCGCAGGAACTGCAGATAGCTCACGCCACCCAGCTGCTCGGCGATCCAGCTCGCCTCGGTCAGCCCCGATTTCAGCCGCGTGTCGACGATGGCATTGCCGCTCGGCACCAGCCGCGCCTCAAAGCCCGCTTTTTCCTCGAGCGCCATCTGCTTGAAGCGCGCCCGGTTGTCGAGCCGAGCATCGAGCAGCACATCGCCCATGATGGCCAGCATTTCCTCGATTTTGTCCGGCACGGCCTTGCCCGAGAGGAAGAACCACGCCGCACTGCCGTCGCTGCCCTGCCGGGAGGACAGGCCCCGATGCTGCGCAATGCCGCCCGTCGAGCGGCCGATGCGCTGCGTCAGCGAAACGAAGTCTTCCTTGCTGGTCCCGGTCTGCAGCAGCGCCCGCCCGAACAGCGGCAGATAGGGCAGCAATTCCTTGTCGAGCACATGCAGGTCGAAGCCGAAATCGAGGTACAGGATCCCCAGCGTCGGCAGGTCATGGTAGAATAGCCTTGCATCGGCCAGCGTACCGATCTCGATCGGCACAGTCCGGCTTTCGCGCGGCAGGTCCGCCAGGGTCAGCGTCGGAATTTTCGCCAGCAGCGCCGGGTCGTCCACTTCCTCCTGCAGGGCCTTGAGCTTTTCGGTCTCGGCCACGGTCGCTTCCAGCGCCCGCGCATCGAGCCCCTTGCGCACCTCGGCCAATATCTCGGCCTCCCGCGCCGCCTCGCGCGCCCCCTGCTCGGGGTCGGCACTCAGCGTCACCGTGGTGCGATGCATATTGTCGAGGAACAGCCGGCGGATTTCCGCCTCGAAGTGGCCCTTGCCAGCCTTGTCCTTCAGCGCCGTCAGCGCATCCTCGAAATGCAGCTGCGCCAGCGGATCGCCGCCATGCAGCCAGGTCCCCAGCGCGTTGAACATATAGGTCATGCCACGCGGATAGGAGCCGGTATTGTTCTCGCGCAGGCTGAATTCGAACGTATTGGCCGCCGCTTCGAGCTGGTCTGCCGCAAAGCCGGTTTCGGCGATTTCGCCCAGCGTCGAAAGGATCAGCGCCTCGACCTTGCCGGCATCGGCCGGGTCGATGCCCTTCATGCCGAAGCTCGCCATCGGCTGGCGCAGCCCGCTGCCGATGCCGCCGCCGGTCATGCCCTCGCCCAGCCCGCTTTCGGTGAGCGCCTTGCGCAATGGTGCCGCCGGATTGCCCGCCAGCAGGTAGCTCAGCATGCCATGGCTGAGCGATTCCGTACGGTCGGCCGGCGGATCGATCATCCAGTTGACCGAGACCATGCCATCGCGTGCCTTGCCCGCATCCTTGGTGCCGGCATAGCTCGCCACGATCTGTCGCGGCGCATTGAACCGCGGTTGCAGCGTCACTTCGGCATCGACCGGCGCCGGCTCGAACTGGCTGAAATAGGCGTCCAGAATATCCAGTCGCGCCGCGGCATCGTCATCGCCCGAAAAGAAGGCCCGCGTATTGGACGGGTGATAGAATGTCTGGTGGAAGCGCTTGAACTGCGCATAGGTCAGCTCGGGAATGGCCTTGGGGTCGCCACCCGAACTCTTGCCATAGGTGGTGTCGGGATAGAGCGAGCGCTGCGCGATATCGCGCATCACCGCGTCGGGCGAGGAGAACACGCCCTTCATCTCGTTGAACACCACGCCCTTGTAGACCAGCGGGCCCGCCGTATCCTCGAGCTCGTAATGCCAGCCCTCCTGGCGGAACGTGTCCTCGGTGATCAGCGGGAAAAACACCGCGTCGAGATAGACATCCACCAGGTTGTAGAAGTCCTTGAGGTTCTGGCTCGCCACCGGATAGGCCGTCTTGTCCGGAAAGGTCATGGCATTGAGGAAGGTGTTGAGGCTCCCCTTGATCAGCTCCACGAACGGCTTCTTGACCGGATACTTCCGGCTCCCGCACAGCACCGAATGCTCGAGGATATGCGCAATGCCCGTCGAATCCTCGGGCGGCGTCTTGAAGGTGATGCCGAACACCTTGTTCTCGTCGTCATTGACGAGACTGAGCACTTCCGCCCCCGTCTTCTTGTGCCGGAACAGCTGCGCCTGCGAATTGACCTCCGCAATATGCTCGTCGCGGATCAGTTCAAAGGCTTGGTGATGGGACATGAGACTACTCGGCAGGATTATTGTTGTTGGTTGACAACGTAGGGACGCGAGCCGCGATCCGCTAGGGCTTCACCAAACTCTGAGCCCGCCCCCTCCCCTTGAGGGAGAGGGACGACACTTCTGCGTTCAGCAGAAGTGTCAGGGTGAGGGGTGCTGCGCCCCCCCATGCCAGACGCGAGAAGAGACCCCTCATCCGCCCTTGGGGCACCTTTCTCCCTCATGGGGGAAAAGGAAAAGCCTAGACCCCGCCCCGGATCTCGGGCTTCACATCCCGCTCGTACCATTCGCCCAATCTTCCCATCAGCGCCGGGAACAGGCTCTTCTGCTCGCTGGCGGCGACATTGTCGGCCAGCTGCTCGGGCTTGCTCACCCCGGCAATGATCGTCGACACCTGTGGATGGTCCAGGATCCAGCGCAGCGCAAACTGGCTCATCGGCATGCCCTCGGGCGCCAGCCCGCGCAACTCGGCCACCAGCTCCACCCCCCGTTCGAAGGGAATGCCGGCAAAGGTCTCGCCCACCGAAAACGCCTTGCCGTCGGCATTGTAGTTGCGGTGGTCGCTGGCATCGAACCGCGTGGTCTTGTCATACTTGCCGCTCAGCAGCCCGCTCGCCAGCGGCAGCCGCACGATGATGCCGACATCCTTTTCCGCCGCCTTGGGCAGCAGCTCTTTCGCCGCATCCTGCCGGAACAGGTTGAAAATGATCTGCAGTGTCGAACAGCCCGGCTGCTCGAGGCAGATCAAGCCCTCCTCGATCGTCTCGACGCTGGCGCCCCAGTGCCGCACCAGGCCCTCGGCCTTGAGCTCGTCCATCCAGCCAAAGATCGCCCCGTCTTCCAGCACCGGCCGCGGCACGCAATGCAGCTGCGCCAGGTCGAGGCTCGCAACGCCCAGCCGCTGCGCCGAGCCCATGAGGCTCGCCCGGATGCCGTCCTTGGAGTAATTGTCCGGAAACAGCCCGCCGCCGCGCCCCAGCTTGGTCGCCACATGCACGCCCGGCCCCTTGCCATGGCTGCCGATCCGGCTCTCGCTCAGCCCCCCGCCATAGACATCGGCCGTGTCCCAGAAGGTCACGCCGGCATCATTGGCCGCATCGAGGATGGCCTTGGCCGTATCGTCGCCTACCGGCCCGAAATCCCCGCCCAGCTGCCAGCAGCCCAGCCCGATTTCGGAGACCTCATAGCCCGTCTTGCCCAGCCGTCTCGTCTTCATGATGGTCTCTCCATGGCTTGCCGCCTTCGCAGCCACGCCCTTGTAGGCGCGGCGGCACATATCGTCACCCCGGGGTAACGCTCGACTATTCGAAATAGTCCGGATGATCGTTGATGGTCTGGCTCAGCAGCACTTCGGCCCGCGCCAGATGCGCCCGCATCGCCGCCTCGGCCGCGGTTGGATCGCCCTTGCCCACCGCCCTGGCGATGATCTTGTGCTCGTCGATCGCCACCCGCGACGAGGATGCCCCCAGCGTCAGGTAGCGCACCCGGTCGAGCTGCATCTTGTGGTCGTCGATCAGCTGCCAGGCATATTCCACCCCGGCCAGCCGCGCCAAAGTGCGATGGAACAGCTCGTCCAGCGTATGGAACCGCCGGCTGTCCTCGGCGGCCGAAGCGGCCTCCTGCTCGGCGATCAACTCGATCAGCACCGCCTGCGCATCGCCCGGATTGGCCGCGAGCCGCCGGATGATCTCGACCTCGATGCTCTCGCGGATGAACCGGCTCTGCCGCACGCCCTCGGGCGAGATTTTCTTGACCACCGTGGCCCGCTTGGGCCGGATCAGCAGCAGCCCCTGCTGGGCCAGGCGGATGAAGGCCTCGCGCACCGGCTGCCGCGATACGCCATAGCGGCCGGCAATATCGCTCTCGGAAATCACGTCGCCGGGCTTCAGCGCCATGGTCACGATGTCGTCGCGCAGCGCGCCGACAACGCGCATCGCCATGGTTTCCTCACTCGTGTTGAGCACGCTGGCGGCCACTTCTGCTGATTCTCCTCCCCGACCATGGGCCGGATGCGCCCCGCAAGGCGCCCCCGGAATGGCCGACATCCACAGTTTTCTGGCCGGCGGGCCGCCCTAGAGCGTAATCCCCGCCTCTGCCAGCATGGCGTCGACGAAGATCCGCTCCCCGTTCCGCGCGATCGACTGGTTCGCCGCAATCCCGGTCAGGATCGACCAGGCGCCGGCCACCTGGTCCGAGGCGCGGCCATATTTGTCCGCTTCCATGTTCTGCGGATCGAACAAATAGCCCAGCATGATGGGGTCCGCCCCGCCATGGCTGCCCTTGCCGGTCCACACGTCGAGCTTCTGCGGCAGTCCGCCCGCTAGGTGCAGCTCGGTCGACATCGCCTCGACCGCTTCGTCGCCGCCCCGCTCGCGGTGCCCGCCGGCAAACACGCCATGCACTTCGATATGCTTGTGCGTCAGCTCGCCCTTGGTGCCGTGGAACTTCACCTCCAGCCCTTCCCAGGGCGAATAGGCCACCAGCGTATAGTTCAACGACACACCCGAGGCATACTGCGCCTGAACCTGCATCGTGTCCTCGATGGTGATGTCGTCGGCAAAGACGCATTTGTCGCGCCAGTAGCCGTCGTCATTCTCTGCATCGAGATAGAGTTCCTTGAGCGGCTCATCCGTCTCGAGGTCCATGTAGAAGTCGCATTTATGGGCCACCGGGCAGGCATGGCAGCGCGGGCCATGGCCTTCCAGACCCAGCTTGATCGCCATTTCCGGCGTATAGAAATCGCGCTTGCCCGTGGCGCTGATGCTCTTGGGCGTCGAGCCGGCCCACCAGTTGAGCAGGTCAAAATGGTGCGTGGACTTATGCACCAGCAGCCCGCCGGACTTGTCCTTGTAGCGGTGCCAGCGGCGGAAATAGTCGGCGCCATGCACCCGGTCGAGATACCAGCGGAAATCAATGGCCGTGATCTCCCCGATCACCCCGTTCATCAGGATTTCCTTGAGCTGGGTGCGCGCCGGTGAATAGCGGTAGTTGAAGGTCACCGTCACCGATTTGCCGCTCTCGCGCTGCGCATCGAGAATGCGCTTGAGCCGGGCGACGTCGATGGTCATCGGCTTTTCGGTCATCACGTTGCGGCCGGCCTTGAGCGCCCGCACGATATATTCATCATGCAGGTAGTCCGGCGTCGTGACGATCACTGTGTCCGGATCCTGCTCGGTGAGCATCCGGTCGAAATCTTCCGCCAGGTAGGTGGCAATGCCATTGCCGCCCCTATGCGGCACCTTGTTGGCCGACAGGGCCAGCCGGCTCTGGTTCACATCGCACAGCGCGACCAGTTCGGCGCTCTCTGCATGGGTCTGGGCAACGGCCTCGCGGAACATCTGGTGGCGGCCACCCGTGCCGACGATGGCGAACTTCTTCTTGGTCATATTGGCTACTGGAGTCTTGCAAACAGGAAGGGCCGAACCGGCCGGTTACATCTTCCATACAAGATTTCCGAGCGACCCTCTAGGGCAAATCGCCCCGGTGGGGCGATTTGAGCTCGGAAAGCCATGAGGGCTACGCCCGAATGGCCCAGCCGCACCACAACCACCACACCACCTCTCCCTTCGGGGGAGAAGTCGGCGGGGAAGCCGACGGGTGAGGGGGCCTTTTCTTGGTCGAGTGCTTTGGGAAAGGTCCGCCTCTCCCCAAGGGAGAGGTGAATCCTACTGGCTGAACGGCACCGAGGCGGTCAGCACCTCGCCCGAATCATTGAACTCGACTTCGAAGTCCACCGTGATGCTGTTATTGCCGATCAGCACGATGCGCGAACCGATGCGCACATCGCTGCCGCCACGATCCTTCTGGCGCTCCTTGAGGTCGAAGCTGATCCGACCCTGGCTTTCCTGGCCGATGGCAATGCCGGTAAAGCCCGCATTGGAGCTCATCGCCGCCTCATAGCGGCGCGTGGCGTCGTTATAGGCAATGGTGCCGCTGATCGACAGCGTCGCATCCACCAGCGTGCAGCGGCCAGTATAGTTCACCTTTTGCTGGTTGCCCTTGGCAATGGCCAGCCGGCAGCGGAAGGGTTCGGGCTGGTCGCCGCCGACCAGGGCGCCCTCGCCGCGCCAGTTGCCGATATAGGAGGTGAGCAGGTCCAGCTCGGCCTGCCCGGCCTGGGCTGCCGCGGCGCCCAAAGGAACAAACTGCATGGCCAGCAGCACGGCGATAATCTTAGACCACATTTTCATCAGGAAGGCCCCCCGTCACTTCGAGACATCAGATTCTGTTTATGTCTGCCAGTCCGAAGATATCGGCGCCAGCTAAAATCTGACACATCTGTCGGCGTTGTTACGAATTCGCTAGCAAGCGATGCGTTAGAAATGACGGCGCCGGTATGCGCAGGCATGCCGTCACCCAACGCACGAAGATGGAAACGGTTCTGGTGAACACTTCTGACGCACCGATCATTGATGCCCGGGACGTAAACTACAGTCTCGAAATTGCCGGTCGCCCCCTCCACATCCTCAAGAAGGTCTCGCTGCGCGTCGCGCCGGCCGAAGTCGTAGCCATTGTGGGCCCTTCGGGCAGCGGCAAGACCTCGCTGCTGATGCTGCTTGCCGGGCTGGAACGCGCCACTTCCGGCACTGTCACCGTCAATGGCGCCGAACTTGGCGGCCTCGGCGAAGACGATCTGGCCCGTTTCCGGCGCAAGACTTTGGGCATTGTGTTTCAGAGTTTTCACCTCATTCCATCGCTGTCGGCCCATGACAATGTCGGCCTGGCGCTCGAGATTGCCGCCCCCGAACTCTCCATGTCACAAATTCGCGAGAAGGCGGCCGCTGCCCTGGTTGCGGTCGGTCTGGGCGACCGGCTCGATCATCGCCCCTCCGCTTTGTCGGGCGGCGAGCAGCAACGCGTCGGCCTGGCGCGCGCCATGGTCGCCAATCCGCCCCTGCTGCTGGCCGACGAGCCGACCGGCAATCTCGACCAGCGCACCGGCGCCCTCGTGGTCGACCTGATGTTCGACCTTGCCCGCAAGCAGGGCACCGCGGTGGTCCTCATCACCCATGATCCCGCCCTTGCCGCCCGCGCTGACCGGGTGCTGACCATGACCGTGGGCGAACTCGTCGAAACCCCGGTGGTCCGTTGATGCACCAGATCTGGGCCGCCACCCGCATTGGCCTGTTGGACATGCGCGGCGACATGCGCCGCTTTCTGCTCCTGGTGGTCTGCCTTGCCGTCGGCACCGCGCTCATCGCCGGCGTCAATTCGGTTGGCGCCAGCATCACCCGCGCCATCGATGCCGGTGCCGCCGAGCTGATGGGCGGTGATGTCGAACTCTCGCGTGCCGATCGCATCGCCACTGCCGAAGAGCTCGCCACTATGGCCGGCTTCGGCACCATATCCAGCATCATCGACACCAATGTGCGCGCCGAATCGTCCACCGGCGACGCCTTTGTCGATCTCACGGCCGTTGGCCCGACCTATCCGCTGCTGGGCCGCGTGCTCAGCCCGCAACTGCCCGAGGGTGCCTCGCTCGCCACCCTGCTCGCCCCCGCCGATGATGTGCATGGCGCCCTGGTCGATCCCCTGCTGCTCGATCAGCTCGGCATTGCAGTGGGCGACAGCTTCACCCTGGGCGGCACCATATTCGAGGCGCGCGGCACCCTGACCAAGCTGCCCGACGGCCCGGTTCGCGGCTTCCGCCTCGGCCTCACCACGCTCATCACCGCCGAGGGCCTCGTCGCCGTCTCCGATCGCAGCTCGCCTCTGCCGGGCCTGGGCACCTGGACCCGCTACAAGATCCTGCTGACCGAGGGTGAGCCGGAGTCGCGCCAGGCCGAGCTCGAAGCGGCCTTTGCCGATAGCGGCTGGACCATCCGCACTGCACGCGACGGCCTGGGGCAGATGGTGCGCTATTACGACCTCTTCATGCGCTTCCTCATCATTGTCGGTCTGGGCTCGCTGCTCATCGGTGGCGTCAGCGTCTGGACCGGCATGCAGTCCTATATCGCCGAGCGCGCCGGCGTCATCGCCATCCTGCGCTCAATGGGCGCCACCCGCGCGCGCATCTTCATCCACTTCTTTGCCCAGGTCGCCACGCTCGCCGCCATCGGCGTCGGCATTGGCCTCCTCGTCGGCGGCGGCATCGCCTTCCTCGTCCTGCCCACCATTGGCGGCGCGGTCGGCATCGATCTCGTCCCCGCGCTGCATCTCCAGCCCCTGCTGGTGGCGGCCGGCGCCGGGCTCGTGACCGCCTTTGCCTTCTCCTACCTGCCTCTGCAGCAGGCCCAGACCATCCGCCCGGTGCTGCTGTTCCGCTCCAAGGGCCTGGCCGCGCCCCCCATCGACTGGCGGGCTTTGCTTTTCTCCTGGCAGGTCCTGCCCATGGTGGTCGCCGCCCTTGCCTTCTCCATCCTGGCCTGGCTGATGACGGGCGATGTGGCTTTGGTCGCCGCCTTCGGCCTCGCCAGTATCGCATCCGCCATCGTCTTCCGCCTCTTCATCCGCGCCATTCAGGTCGGCCTGCGCCACCTGCGCGAACCCAAATGGATGATCCTGCGCCACGCCCTGCGCGCCATTTCCGGCTCGGCACAGAATGCCGCCTCGGTCGTCGTGTCGGCCGGCATGGCCCTGGCCATGCTCATCGTCGTCCTGGTGCTGCAGGCCAATCTGCGTCAGGAATTCCTCGGCGCCTCCGCCTTCGACGCTCCGACCCTGGTGGCCTCGGACCTCTTCTCCGATGAAGTGGACATGCTCGCCAGCATGGCCGGCCCCGGCACCGACATTCCCCGCTTTGTCGCCACGCCCATGCTGCGCGGCGCGCTGACCGAAATCGCCGGCACGCCCGCCGCCAGCGTCCGCACCCGCGGACCCGAGGCCACGTTCCTGCTGGCCGGCGAAGTGCCCCTCACCTTCCGCAGCCAACTGCCCGAATCCTCCCGCGTCACCGCCGGCGAATGGTGGCCCGCCGATTATGCCGGTCCGGGGCTCGTGTCCCTGCACCAGAGCCTGCGCTCGGGCCTCGGGGTCAATCTCGGCGACACCCTCACCTTCACCATTTTCGGCGAACCGGTGACCGTCGAGATCGCCAGCTTCCGGGACTATTCCTGGCAGGGCGGCATCGACTTCCTTGCCACCTTCTCGCCCGGCGTCATCGACGAATACCCCACCACGCTCTTTGCCGCCGCAACCGCGGCGCCGGGGCGTGAGGAAGCGGTCGAGCGTCTCTTCGCCACCGAACTCCCCGACGTGCGCTTCATTGCCATCGGCGATACGCTCAAGCAGATCACCGATGCCCTCAGCCAGCTCTCCTTTGCCGCAACGCTGGTCGGGGGTCTTGCCGTCGGCAATGGCCTGCTGGTGCTGATCGGCAGCCTGTCGACCGGGCGGCGTCAGCGCGAGGCCGATACCGTCATCACCAAGGTGCTGGGCGCCACGCGCTTCGAGCTCATGGCCGCATCCTTCATCCAGTACCTGATCCTGGCTGCCCTCGCAGCCCTGCCGGCACTGCTGCTGGGCACAGGCCTGGGCTGGCTGGTCACCCTGGTCATGCTCAATGTCGATTTCACCTTCAACCTCGACGCCCTGGGCGTCGTGCTGGCAGTCGCCATCGCCATTACCGCCATGCTCGGCGCCCTCACCATCCTGCGTGCGGCGTCGGCAAGGCCGGCCCGGCTGCTGCGGGACCTCTAGGCAGGACGCATCCGCCGCCTCGCGGCGCGCCGATGCTCGCCCCTAGTCGCTCTGCTCGGTAATGAAGGCATCGAATGCGGCGAACACCTGGCTGCGGATGGCGTCCGTCTCCATGAACAGCTCATGGCGCGCGCCGGCCAGCACGACATGCCGCCCGGTGCGCATGCGCAGTCCCAGCTGCTCGATCGCGGCCGTGGACACCACCTCGTCCCGCGCCGCCGCCAGCATCAGCAGCGGAATCTTGATCCGCCCGGGAAACCTGTCTTCCCCCGCCTCCGCCATGGCGCCGAAGGCCGCGGCGGCCCAGCGCACCGTCGGCGTGCCGATCTCGAGCTCCGGCCTGGCCCGCATCACCTCGACCGAGCGCATATAGCGGATCAGGTCGCCGGTCAGCGGATTGCCCGGAAAGGTCGTCTCCGACATCGGCTTGTCCTGCTTGCGGCCGACCGGCATGCGCCCCAGCCCGAGAAAGCTCAGCGTCTCGGTAACCCGCGCCATGCCCGCCATGCTGAGCGGCTGGCGGTCCAGCGCCACCATGGGGGCGGAGAGGAAAATGCGGTCGAACATCAGCCGGTCATGGATGCCGGCAAACAGCGACACCAGCCCGCCCATCGAGTGGCCGACCAGATAATAGGGCGGCGGGCAGTCGGGCAGCAGGATCTCGCCGTGAAAGCTCTTGAGGTCGCACCAATAGTCTTCGAACCGGTCGACATAGCCCAGCTTGCCATTGCCGATCAGCCGCTCCGACCCGCCCTGCCCGCGCCAGTCAAAGGTCGCCACCGCAAAGCCGCGCCGCCGGAAGTCGGCGACGGTCTCGAAATATTTCTCGATGAATTCGGTCCGCCCCTGCACGAGGCATATCGTACCCCGATGCACGCCCTCGCCCTTGGGCCAGGTCGCATAGCGCAACCGCACATTGTCGCTGGTCTTGAAATACCCCACCCGCGCGCCCTCCGGAACCGGATTGGACGGAATACTGACCAGGCTCGGTCCGTTCGGGTCGACGATGGCGTTCATGGGTGGCCTTTGACTGGGCACTATTTTGTACCGAGATTCGCGAGGCCGCCGAGTCGAAAATGGCTGGCTTTGAGAAGTTCGGAGCTTTCTTAGAAGATGTCCGGTGGACATTTTCAAGCGAAGAACGCCCGTAGAGCTGCGCTCGAAGGGCTATGGCGGAGCGTACCTTCAAGTACGTGAGCACCGGAAGCGCAAAAGCAAGCCATTTGCAGGCCGGCGGCGTCGCGAAGGTCGGTGCAAAAAGGAAAACCGGCAACTCTTGCGAGTTACCGGCTTCCTTTTGGGCGGCCCATGCGGGGGGCGGGTGATGGACCGCTTTGGGGTTGTGACGAGGTTTCCCTCAACACATGCACCCTTCTAGCGCCCCGCCGATGAACTCGAGCGGACTGGGCCGTTCATATTCCGTTCATTGAACAGTCAGGCTTGCGGCCGGACTGGGGCAAGGCCCGGCCTCGGGGCGATCCGGGTCGGCTGACCACCCGCAATATCCCCCCTCTTGAACAGCCAAAATCGCCTCCCATATTTCAGTCGTTCGCCGGATTATCCGGGAACCCCGACCTGCCAGTCAGCCGCTCGCCTATTGCTGGGAGCACGACGCAGCAGACCACCGGGATATCCACGTTGCTTTACGGAGAATGTGACCATGCAGACCATCGATTTTTCCCCCTTCTACCGCTCGACCATCGGATTTGACCGCGTTTTCAACCGCTTGGACAATCTGGTCGGCCAGGAAGCCAAGACCTACCCTCCCTATAATATCGAGCGCACCGGCGAGGATGCCTATCGCATCTCCATCGCCGTCGCCGGCTTCTCCAATGGCGACATTGCCATCGAGACCAAGGAAAACAGCCTGGTCGTCAAGGGCGCCAAGCCGGTCGAGACCGAGGACAAGACCCGCGAATTCCTCCATCGCGGCATCGCCGAGCGCGCCTTCGAACTGCGCTTCCAGCTCGCCGACTACGTCGAAGTCCAGGGCGCCTCTCTCGAAAACGGCCTGCTCCATCTGGAGCTGAAGCGCGAACTGCCCGAGAGCAAGAAGCCGCGGTCCATCCAGATCAATGGCGGCACCACGACCATCGAGGATAAGTCGGTCAACTAGACGCCGGCGCTCGCGCAAAATCGCTCCAGTGGAGCGATTTTAGGCGTCTAGGCCATGAGAGCTGCGCTCGAATGGCCCGGACTTTCCACTAGCACGATAGTACTGCACCCTCGGCTCTGCCGGGGGTGTTTTTTCGAGGAATGATCCTGCCCATTATTTCCCTCGCTCGGGAACTCCCACCCTATTCCGCCTGTTGAGTTCCACCTCCAGCGTCAAAGGACTCACCCGATGAAAACCCCATCCATCGCCCTCAAGGCCAACGCCAAATCCGCCGTCATCGAGATTCTCAATGCCCGGCTCGCCGATGCCATTGATCTGGCGCTGATCACCAAGCAGGCGCACTGGAACCTCAAGGGTCCCAATTTCATCGCCATGCATGAAATGCTCGATCCGATGCGCGCCGCCATCGATCTCCATGTCGATGTCATCGCCGAGCGCATCGCCCAGCTCGACGGCATTGCCCTGGGCACCAGCCAGGTCGTGTCCAAGGCCACCACGCTCGACGCCTATCCCACCGATATCCGCAAGGTGCCCGACCATCTCGCAGCCCTGGCCGAGCGCTTTGCCGCCCTGGCCAATCAGGTCCGCGAAGATATCGACGCCACCGATGAGGCCGGCGATGCCGATGCGGCCGATATCCTGACTGCCTTTTCGCGGGAGCTGGATAAGGACCTCTGGTTCATCAAGTCCCATCTCGAATAGGACATTCGCTTCCCAACCGGCCGCTCAGGGCGCATTCCTCGGCGAATGCGCCCTTTTTCGTCGCGCAATTCCTACGCAGTCCTACACAAAAATTGGCAAAGTCCTATTTTTCCTCCACCAAGCGGGGCAAAGGCGCTTGCCCACAGTTTGGAATTATGCAAATGTGCAGAGGTTAGGGCAGCACGCCTGTCCTATCTGACGCGTCGCCCCGCTCTCCGCGGCCAGCGCGCACGCTGGTCCGGCTGGCCCGCTATGCCATTAGCGGAAACGGACAGGCGGGGATAAGTCGAACGGCAGGACTTCGGTTCAGGCCGCGCCGAAAGGCAGTGTTTGCGAGAACCGGCACGCAGCGTACATTGGGTACGTGAACGCCGGTTGCGCAGGACATTGCCCTAGAGGCCGGCATCAACCGAAGGACAAGGTTCGAAGCCCGAATTGAGTGGCCATTTGGATGCAGCGCCACTCCCCACGCATGGATGAGTTTGCTCTTTCGAGCCGTACCGTAGTACGACCCGCCTGAGCAACTTGCCCACCAGAGGACGAGGACGCATCCAGCCCGCCGGACACCGGCACCACCAGGATGCACACGACATAGCGACAAGAGCCCGGTAACGGGCGCGATCAACGAACGAGGAAAATGACATGGCACACGCGCGGAACGGATCCCAGACTCCCGTCACGACGAGCACCGCCACCGTCAAAACCTTGATCGAGAACGGTCGCCGCGTCGCGCCGACGGGCCGCCCCGAGGCACAGGGTCTCTATGACCCCTCCAACGAGCATGATGCCTGCGGCATCGGCATGATTGCCAATATCAAGAACAAGCCCAGCCACGAAGTGGTCGAGAAGGGTCTCGAAATCCTCGAGAACCTCGAACACCGCGGTGCCGTGGGTGCCGATCCGCTGATGGGCGACGGCGCCGGCATTCTGGTGCAGACCCCGCATACCTTCTTCAAGAAGGTCATGCCCTTCGCGCTGCCCGAAAAGCACCACTACGCCGTGGCCATGCTGTTCTATCCCAACACGCCCGGCCTGCGCGATCGCGTGGCCGCGGTCGTTCATGGCTGCCTTGCCGGCGAGGGCCTGACGCTGCTCGGCGAGCGCATCGTACCGACGGACAATTCCAGGCTGAGCCAGGGCGTAATCGCCACCCAGCCGGTCATCGAGCAGATGGTCATTGCCCGCCCCGAAGGGCTGACCCTCGACGAATTCGAGCGCAAGCTCCTGATCGTGCGCAAGGTCATTTCCAACACGGTCTATGCCGCCGTACCCGAGAGCAACAGTGACAACGGCTTTTACGTCGTCTCCATGTCGGCGCGGACCATTGTCTACAAGGGCATGTTCCTCGCCTACCAGCTGGGCGCCTTCTATACCGATCTGCATGACGCCGATTTCGAGAGCGCCATTGCCCTGGTGCATCAGCGCTTCTCGACCAACACCTTCCCGTCCTGGAAGCTGGCCCATCCCTACCGCATGACCACCCACAATGGTGAGATCAACACCATCCGTGGCAACGTCAACTGGATGGCCGCCCGCCAAGCCTCGGTCTCCTCGCCCAAGTTCGGCGATGACATCACCAAGATCTGGCCGATCTCATATGAGGGCCAGTCCGACACGGCCTGCTTCGACAACGCGCTCGAATTCCTCGTGCGCGGCGGCTATTCCCTGCCCCACGCGGCGATGATGCTCATCCCCGAAGCCTGGGCCGGCAATCCGCTGATGGATGAGACGCGGCGCGCCTTCTATGAATATCACGCCGCCCTCATGGAGCCATGGGACGGCCCGGCCGCCATGTCTCTCAGCGATGGTCGCTATGTCGTCGCCACGCTCGACCGCAACGGCCTGCGTCCCGCCCGTTATCTCGTCACCCGCGAGGGCCATGTCGTGCTCGCCTCGGAATCCGGCGTGCTCGACATTCCCGATGAGGACATCGTTGAGCGCTGGCGGCTGCAGCCCGGCCGCATGCTGCTGATCGATCTCGAGGAAGGTCGCATCATCTCCGACGACGAGATCAAGCGCACGCTCGCCACCAAGAACCCCTATGCCGAGTGGCTGGCCCGCAGCCAGATCGTGCTCGAGGACCTGCCCGAAACCGAGCCCAAGGCCCCGGTCACCTCGGAGTCCCTGCTCGACCGCATGCAGGCCTTCGGCTACACTCAGGAAGACATCAAGATCCTCATGGCGCCCATGGCCACCACCGGCCAGGAAGCCGTCGGCTCGATGGGCACCGACACGCCCATTTCCGCCCTGAGCCAGAAGTCCAAGCTGCTTTACACCTACTTCAAGCAGAACTTTGCCCAGGTGACGAACCCGCCCATCGATCCGATCCGTGAGGAATCGGTGATGAGCCTCGTCTCCTTCATCGGCCCGCGTCCCAACATCTTCGATCTCGAAGGCGTCTCCAAGGAGAAGCGTCTCGAAGTGCGTCAGCCCATTCTCACCAACGAGGATCTCGAAAAGATCCGCGCCATCGGTGACATGGCCGACAACCAGTTCAAGACCAAGACCATCGACATCACCTATCCCGCCGACATGGGCGCGGTGGGCATGGAATCGGCCATCGAGGCGATCTGTGAACAGGCCGAGGCCGCCATTGCCGGCGAGTACAACATCATCGTGCTCTCCGATCGGCTGGTCGCATCCGACCGCATCGCCATTCCGGCGCTGCTGGCGACGGCTGCCGTGCATCACCACCTGATCCGCAAGGGCCTGCGCACCTCCTCGGGTCTCGTGATCGAAACCGGCGAAGCCCGCGAAATGCACCATTTCGCCATGCTGGCCGGCTACGGCGCCGAGGCCATCAACCCCTATCTCGCCTTCGAGACGCTCTCGGCGCTGCATGCCGAGGGCGAATTCCCGGCCGAGGTCGATGCCCACGAAGTGGTCTATCGCTACATCAAGTCCGTCGGTAAGGGCCTGCTCAAGGTCATGTCCAAGATGGGCATTTCCACCTACCAGTCCTATTGCGGCGCCCAGATTTTCGACGCCGTCGGGCTGCACTCAGATTTCGTCAAGCGCTTCTTCTTCGGCACCGCGACCTCGATCGAGGGCGTGGGCCTCGCTGAAGTCGCCGAGGAAACCGTGCGCCGCCATCGCGATGCTTTCGGCGACGACATCGTGCTGCGCAAGGCGCTCGATGTGGGCGGTGAATACATGTACCGCATCCGCGGCGAAAAGCATGCCTGGAGCCCCGATGTCGTGGCCGACCTGCAGCATGCCGTCCGCACCAAGGATGATTCTCCCGAAACCGCGCAGGATCGCTACAACAGCTTTGCCCAGCGCGTGAACTCAGGCGAAAACGGCTATCTCGCTATCCGCAATCTCTTCGACATCAACCCGCTCGGCGCCGCCGTGCCGCTCGATGAAGTCGAGCCGGCTGTCGACATCGTCAAGCGCTTCGTCACCGGCGCCATGAGCTTTGGCTCCATCTCGCGCGAAGCTCACACCACTCTCGCCCAGGCGATGAACCGCATTGGCGGCAAGTCCAATACCGGTGAAGGCGGCGAGGAGCCCGATCGCTACAAGCCCCTGCCCGATGGCTCGCGCAATCCCATGCGCAGCGCCATCAAGCAGGTCGCCTCCGGCCGCTTTGGCGTCACCACCGAATACCTGGTCAATGCCGACCAGCTCCAGATCAAGGTCGCGCAGGGCGCCAAGCCCGGCGAGGGCGGCCAGTTGCCCGGCCACAAGGTCGACTGGATCGTCGCCAAGACCCGCCATTCCACGCCCGGCGTGGGCCTCATCAGCCCGCCGCCGCACCACGACATCTATTCCATCGAAGATCTCGCCCAGCTCATTTACGACCTCAAGAACGTCAATGAAGAGGCCGATATTTCGGTCAAGCTGGTCTCCGAAGTCGGCGTCGGCACTGTTGCGGCAGGCGTCGCAAAGGCGCGCGCCGATCATATCACCGTCTCCGGCTATGATGGCGGCACCGGCGCTTCGCCCCTGACCTCGCTCAAGCATGCCGGCGGTCCATGGGAAATCGGCCTGGCCGAAACCCACCAGACACTGGTGCTCAACCGCCTGCGCAGCCGCGTCGTCCTCCAGGTTGATGGCGGCCTCAAGACCGGCCGTGACGTCCTCATCGGCGCCCTGCTTGGTGCCGACGAGTTCGGCTTTTCGACCGCGCCTCTGATCGCGGCCGGCTGCATCATGATGCGCAAGTGCCATCTCAACACCTGCCCGGTTGGCGTCGCCACCCAGGACCCGGTCTTGCGCAAGCGCTTCAAGGGCACGCCCGAGCACGTCATCAACTACTTCTTCTTCATCGCCGAAGAGCTGCGCGGCCTGATGGCCGCCATGGGTGCCCGCACCCTGCGCGAACTCATCGGCCGCTCGGACCTGCTCGATCAGCGCAAGATGGTCGATTACTGGAAGAGCGAAGGCGTCGATTTCACCAAGCTGTTCTACAAGCCTGAACCGCTGGGTGGCGACACGCTCTATCATTCCGAGCTGCAGAACCATCACCTCGAAGCCGTGCTCGATCGCAAGCTGATCGAGCTGGCCGAGCCCTCTCTGGCCCGCGGCGAAGCCGTGCAGATCGAGCTGCCCATCCGCAGCCGCGACCGCTCGGCCGGCGCCATGCTCTCGGGCGCCGTCGCCCGCAAGTATGGCCATGAGGGCCTGCCCGACGACACCATCTCGATCAAGCTGACCGGCACGGCCGGCCAGGCCTTCGGCGCCTTTTTGGCCCGGGGCATCTCCATCGACATGGTGGGCGACGCCAATGACTATGTCGGCAAGGGTCTCTCCGGCGGCCGCATCGTCGTGCGTCCCTCCGACAAGGTGACCTTCAAGCCCGAAAACTCGATCATCGTCGGCAACACGGTGCTCTACGGCGCCATCGCGGGCGAATGCTACTTCCGCGGCGTCGCCGGCGAACGCTTCGCCGTGCGCAATTCCGGCGCCATCGCGGTGGTCGAAGGCACCGGCGATCACGGCTGCGAATACATGACCGGCGGCGTCGTCGTTGTCATCGGCCAGACCGGTCGCAACTTCGCTGCCGGCATGAGTGGCGGCGTGGCCTATGTGCTCGACGAGGACGAAACCTTCCGCGAGCGCTGCAACCTGGCCATGGTCGAACTTGAGCCCGTGCCGGAGGAAGAAGCCCTGATGCAGCAGATCCACCACCATGGTGGGGATCTCGAATGGCATGGCCGTGTCGACATTTCCGGCGACATGACCCGCCATGACGACGAGCGCCTGCACCAGCTCATTTCCAACCACCTGCACTATACCGGCTCGACCCGCGCCAAGCACATCCTCGACAACTGGGTCGAGATGCGGCCCAAGTTCGTGAAGGTCATGCCGGTCGAATATCGCCGTGCCATCCGCGAGATGGAAAAGAAGCGCGCCAGCGGCAGCCTCGGCGTAGCGGCGGAATAAGGAGAAAGCAAAATGGGTAAGGTAACTGGCTTTCTCGAGATCGAGCGCGAAGAGCCCCGGTACGAACCGGCCTCCGATCGCATCCGTCATTTCGGCGAATTCACCATTCCGATGAGTGAAGGCCGCATTGTCGATCAGGCGGCGCGCTGCATGGATTGCGGCGTGCCCTTCTGCCACGGCGATACCGGCTGCCCGGTCAACAACCAGATTCCGGACTGGAATGACCTCGTCTACAACGGCGATTGGGAAGAGGCGGCGCGCAACCTGCACTCCACCAACAACTTCCCCGAATTCACCGGCCGCATCTGCCCCGCGCCCTGCGAGGAGGCCTGCACGCTCAATCTTGAAGACGTCCCTGTCGCCATCAAGACCGTCGAGCAGGCCATTGCCGACCGGGCCATCAAGAGCGGCTGGATCAAGCCGCAGGTGCCCGCGCACAAGACCGGCAAGTCCGTCGCCATTGTCGGCTCAGGCCCGGCGGGCCTCGCCGCAGCCCAGCAGCTGGCCCGTGCCGGCCACGACGTCCATGTCTATGAGCGCGAGCCCAAGGCCGGCGGCCTGATGCGCTACGGCATTCCCGACTTCAAGATGGAAAAGCAGCATATCGATTTCCGCGTCGGGCAGATGCAGGCCGAGGGCGTCACCTTCCACTACGGCGAGAATATCGGCGTCACCCGTCCGCTCTCGGATCTGCAGGCCCGGCATGATGCCGTGCTGCTGGCCGGCGGCTCGGAAAAGCCGCGCGATGTCGATGCCGAAGGCACCGGCTTCAACGGCGTCCACTATGCCATGCCCTTCCTCGTGCAACAGAACCGTCGCCTGGGCGACGAGGACGTGTCCGGCGAAGTGCAGCTCACCGCCGCCGGCAAGCATGTCGTCGTGGTCGGCGGCGGCGATACCGCGTCCGACTGCGTCGGCACCAGTTTCCGCCAGGGCGCCATCGCCGTGACCCAGCTCGACGTGCGTCCCATGCCGCCCGAGCTCGAGAACAAGCTGACCAACTGGCCCAACTGGGCGGTCAAGATGCGCACCTCCTCCAGCCAGGCCGAAGGCGCCATCCGCGAATTCGCCGCCGGCACGATGAAGATCATCGGCAATGCCAAGGGCCAGGTCACCGGCGTCGAATGCGCCCGTGTCGACCGCAAGCGCCAGCCCATTCCCGGCACCGAATTCGTCATCAAGGCTGACCTGGTCCTCCTGGCCATCGGCTTTGCCCACCCCATCCATGAGGGCATGCTGACCGAGCTGGGCGCCCAGCTCGACAAGCGCGGCAATCTCTTTGCCGACACGCTGAGCTACAAGACCACCGTGCCCAAGGTCTACGCCGCCGGCGACATGCGCCGCGGCCAGTCCCTCGTCGTCTGGGCCATCCGCGAAGGCCGCCAGGCCGCACGGTCCATCGACTTCGACCTGATGGGCAAGACCGACCTGCCGAGGTAACTCCGAACCGGCCGAAGGCAAAATCGCACCAGTGGTGCGATTTTGGGTAAGGAGGCCATAAGGGCTATGCCCGAATGGCCCAGATGAGCCGCAAACGCGATCTGTCCCTCCCCCTATCAGGGGGAGGTTAGGTGGGGGTATGGATGGCACAATCCTTCCGCATCCACCGCCGGGCGCCTCCACCTTGATCGGGGAGGCCGGGAGGGGGTGAGGGCTGGCCCCGAAGCTTGAGGCCAACCGACCCCCACCCTTGATCCCTCCCCACAAGGGGGAGGGTGTCGACTGAAGGTTCCGTGGCATTCAAGCCGAAGACCGACCATTCCTCCCCGCTACCGTCCCGACACGCACTCTGCTAACAGTTCCGCCCGATCGGCAGCCCGCCATGTGACTCGGAATCGCCATGACCACCAAGCCCTACACCGTCGACGAACTGATCTCCGCCAAGGCTATCGCCGCCCGCGTCGAGGCGCTGGCCAAGGAGATCTCCACCCACTTCGCCGACACCGACAAGCTGGTCGTCGTCGGCCTGTTGCGTGGCTCCTTCATCTTCATCGCCGACCTGGTGCGCGAGCTCGACCTGCCCGTCGAGGTCGATTTCATGGAGGCCTCCTCCTACGGCAATTCCACCGAATCCAGCCGCGAAGTCCGCATCCTCAAGGATCTGCGCGGCGAGATCGCCGGCCGCGATGTGCTGGTGGTCGAAGACATTGTCGACACCGGCTACACGCTCAAGCATGTGCTCGAAATCCTCGGCACGCGTCATCCCCGCCGCATGGAAGTCTGCGCCCTGCTCAACAAGCCCAGCCGGCGCGAAACCGATGTCGTGGCGAAGTGGATCGGCTTCGATATTCCGGACAAGTTCGTGGTCGGCTACGGCATCGACTACGCCCAGCGCAACCGCAACCTGCCCCATATCGGCGCCGTGCGCTTTACCGGCTTCTGAGCAGCCCGCAGGGACAAATCGCTCCAGTGGAGCGATTTGAGCGAAGAAGGTCATGAGGGCTATGCCCGAATGGCCCGGCCGGGGACTTGCTCTGCTTACGCAGCTTGAGTAAAAACCACGCCACGGTCTGCAGTTCACCGAGGCGTTGCCGTCCCGTCAGGGAAGCTAAACCTGCTTAGCACTACCTGACGATGACCCCATCCCCGGGTGCCCATTCGTAAGCCGGCGACCGACGAGCGATTTTTCGCCAATGGCACCCCTGAGGATTGTCATGTCGAAACTCCTGATCCCTTTCGCCACGCCCGATATCTCCACGCTGGCCCGTTCGCTGCGCCAGCAGCTGGCCCGGCTTGAGCACGCCCCGACCCATGTCGAAATGCTCAATCTGCTGGCCAGGGCCAATGGCCACGCCAATTTCCAGCAGCTGCGCGCCGATGCCCAGGCCCAGAGACGGCTTGCCGCCGAGGCCTCGTCCGAGCCGCCCATCGACCATGCTCGCCTCGAAAAAGTGCTGCGCCACTTCGATGCCCAGGGCCGCATGGTGCGCTGGCCGGGCAAGACCAATCACCAGGCGCTCTGCCTCTGGGTCATCTGGTCACGCATTCCCGCCGATCAACGCTTCAGCGAGCGCGAGATCAACCAGTTCATCATCGACGCGCATCTGTTCGGCGACCACGCCATCCTGCGCCGCTCGCTGGTCGATGCCCGCATGCTGGCCCGTACGCCGGACGGCAAGCTTTATCGCCGTATCGAGAAAAAGCCTGACCCCGACGCCCTGGCCCTGCTGGCCGCCATCGCCCAGCGGGTCACCGCCTGAGCGACGTCAGGCGGCGGTGAGGCCTGCCTCACCGCCCATTGGCATTGGCAGCGCCGTCCGCATCGGCATCGACACCCAGTCCGAAGGCATCGACCCGGCCCAGCGGCGCAGTCACCAATTGCTCGAGCGTGAAGGGCGGCGCAGTGGCTGGCATGCCGGCCGCGGTCAACAGGTCCCCTGCCCGCGCCGGCACGCGGCTGATCGGAATGACGGCGCCGGCCACCTCGAGCAGGCGGATCTGCCCCAGCCCCTGATAGGGCGGCCGCAGCATCGCCGCGGCATCGGTGCCCAGCAGCGGGTCGGCCACGGCAATGGAAACCCCGCTCCCCCGGTAGAAGGTGCGAATGGTCTGGCTGAGATAGAAGGCGAGCTTGTCCGAGCCGGCCGATGAAAAATGGATGCCGTCATCCTTGCGCATCCGGGCATTCTGCCCGTTCACATCCGGCCCATGCGAGGAATACTTGCCGTCCTCGCCCACGAAACGCTCATAGATGTCGAGATATTCGGCCCCGCCCGAAAAGCTCGCCAGCCGCTGGATATTGCTGATCTGGCTGATCGCGGCCGAATATTCGGTCTTGGACATGGGTGGCAGCCCGATCCACACCACCGGCTTGCGCGCCGCGCGCAGCTTGCCGAGAAATTCTGCAATCCGCGCCTGGTAGGCGACGTTCCATGGCTCGGTCAGCGGCGCATAGCGATTGCCATCGACCGTGATTTCCTGACGGTCATTGATGCCGATGATCACCACCGCGACGTCGAAACTGTCGGCCGCGATCTGCTCGGTGATCGCCTTGTCCCAGTCGAAATAGTCGTCCCGCACAAAGCCTGAGGAACTGACGCCCTGGTTGATCACCACCAGGTTTGGGTCCTCGGCGTAAAAGCGCTCCAGCGCCTTGCTGAGATCGATCGCCAGGGAGTCCCCGAATACCGCTAGGCGCGTGGCGTCGGACGCCTTCTCCACTTCCGGCTTGGACGGCGGCAGGCTGGCCGTCGCCGCGGGCGCCCGCTGGCGCGGTTGTTGCCGCTGCTGCACCGGCGGGGGCGGCGCCGCTTCTGGCTCGCCGAACAGCAGGTCGAACAGCGTGCGCCGCCGCGTTTCCTGCGCCACTTCGATCCGCGCCTCGCTCTGCGCAAGGGCAGGCGCCACGTCGATGAAGACGAGCATGCCGACCAGCAGGGCAATGGCGAAACGGATCATGATTATCCCGCGCAACAAGGCTCTATCCCTAGCAAGATCGCGATCTCAAAGCCATCTGGGTCTCCACGATGTTACCGCGCGGCCGCGGCAAGCGCCTCGTAGGATGCCCTTGTAATGAACCCGTCCGCCACCTCGCCCCGCGCCGCCTGGAAACGGGCATAGGCCTCCTGGCTGATCGGCCCCAGCCGGCCATCGACGGCCCCCTGGTAGAGGCCGAGCCGCAGCAGCGCCTCCTGAATCGCCTTGCGCTGGCTGAGATTGGGGAAGTCCGTACTGCGCGGCCAGTCATCGACGAAAGCGCCCCCGCCCTTCAGCCGGTCCGTCATATGCGCCACGCTCATCGCGTAGCTGTCGGAGAAATTGTAGCCCTTGAGCACCAGGTAATTCTGCGTCATCAGGAATTTCGGGCCGTCCTTGCCGGCCGGCACATAGAGAAACACCGGCAGGTTGGCATCGGCAAACTGCCGTCCCGCGACCCGCGCCACGCCCCGTTCGGCAAAGAAAGAGATGGGCCGCAATTCGGTCCGCGTCGCCAGCAGGTAGTCGAACCCTTCCGGCACCACCACTTCCATGCCCCAATCGACGCCTGGCTGGTAGCCCAGGCCACGCAGGAACCGCGCGCTGGTCACCAGCGCATCGGCCAGCGAATTGTGCAGGTCCACCTGACCGTCGCCATCCCCGTCCGTGCCATGCGCCACCACATTGGACGGGTTGACCTGCAGGTGCCCGATTGCTCCCGCCCAGGACCCCACCAGCGTCTGCGCGTCGCGCGGCCCGCGCTGCACCAGCTGCAGCGCCGCGATCAGGTCGGCCTCGTCCTCCACCAGTCGGGTGCGCCGCTGATGCACCAGCGTGGCGAGGGATCGCACGATCGGCCGGATCAGCCCGTCATTGCCAAGCACGGTGCCGTAGTCGGTCTCCATGCCCCAGATCGCGCCCAGGATATAGGGATCGACGCCATAGGCCTGCCCCACGGAGGCGAACAGCGCCGAATGCCGGGCGATGGCCGCCTTGCCGCGTTCAATGCGGCCCTGTGTCACCCGGCCCTCGATATAGTCCCACATCGGCGTGGTGAATTCGGGCTGGCTGGTCACAAGGTCCGGCACGCGCGGATCGGGCGTCAGCCCGCCCATCGCCGCGTCATAGGTCGACGCGTTCACCCCCGCCGCCAGCGCCTTGGCGCGGAAGCCGGCAATGAAACTGTCAAAGCTCTCCACCGGCTGCGCGAAGGCAGGCGTGGACAGCACAAGTGCAAGCATCACAAAAAGCAGGCGCATCTTTTCCCCGATCTGGCAGCTATCGCCTTCTCCCCTCGTGGGAGAAGGTGCCCGAAGGGCGGATGAGGGGGCACTTGCGCAGCCGCCAAGGGGCAGCAAACCTCCCCTAGCGATTGCGCGTCATCAGGTGCCGCTCCCACCAATAGGCGGATTCGACGATTTCCGTCAGGTCGTCATGCTGCGGCACCCAACCCAGCAGCTTGCGCACCTTCTCGCCCGTCGCTGTGATCGAGGCCGGATCGCCGGCCCGGCGTGGACCTTCATCGGCCCGCAGGTTGACACCGGACACGTCCCGCACCGTCTCGACCACCTGCCGCACCGAATAGCCCTTGCCATAGGCACAGTTGAGCGTCGTGCTCTCGCCGCCGCCGCGCAGATGCTTGAGCAGCAGGGCATGCGCCGCGATCAGGTCGGTCACGTGGATATAGTCGCGGATACCTGTGCCGTCCGGCGTCTCGAAATCGGTGCCGAAGATGTCCATCTTCTCGCGCTGGCCGAGCGCCACCTGGCAGGCCACCTTGATCAGATGCGTCGCTGCCGGCGTCGATTGCCCGCTGCGTTTGCCCGGATCGGCGCCCGCCACGTTGAAATAGCGCAGGACGCCATAGGTCATGGGATGGGCCGCCGCCACATCGGCCAGCATCCATTCGGTCATCAGCTTGGAGCGGCCATAGGGCGACATCGGGTTGAGTGGCGTGCTCTCTACCACCGGGGCCAGCCCCGTCATGCCATAGACGGCGGCCGTCGAGGAAAAGATGAAATGCTTCACCCCGCCCAGGATGGCCGCTTCGATCAGGTTGCGCGACGTCGCGGTATTATTGCCGTAATATTTGAGCGGGTTGGTGACCGATTCCGGCACCACGATCGAGCCGGCGAAATGCACGATCTCGGTAATGCCATGCTTGGCGATCAGGCTGCGCACCAGCTCGATATCGCCGGCATTGCCCGGCTCGTAGATGGCGCGGCCGTCAATGGCCCAGTCAAAGCCGGTCACCAGATTGTCGATGACGACGACCTTTTCGCCCGCATCCGCCAGGTTCAGCACCATATGGCTGCCGATATATCCCGCGCCCCCGGTCACCAGAACGGCCATTGGATAAACTCCATATTTCAAACGCTTATGCGCCCGCACGACAATCTATAGGGTGAGATGGCTCTCCCTGCCAACCCACCATGCGCACCGCTTGTGGCGGGAGCAGGACAGGGTTCAGGCGACCGGCCTAGCGCGAGATCGTGACGCCCAGCGTCACCCTGTGTGCATCCTGGATGCCGTCCGAGGTGCTGTCGGTGCGGTCATAGTCGTAGTCCGCCGTCAGCGCTGTATGGGCGTTGACCTTGTAGTCGGCGCCCGCGCCAAACCCGTAGCCGCTTTCGACATTGGCACTGCCCTCGAAGCGCGCCGTGTACCAGTCGGCCAGGGCCCGCAGCGCCAGCCAGGAATTGACCGTGTAGCCCACCTCGGCACTCGCCGTGTAATTGACCCGCGCTATGCCATTGGCATTGGGGCCGGGCGGCGCCACCACGGTGGCAAAGCCCGCCGTCATGCGCCAGGTCGGGTCGGGCGTATAGGTCAGCCGCGCGTCGTAAAGCTGGGTTACCACTTCGCCCAGGCTCGTCGCATCGAACCGGCGCAGCTGCAGGCCGGCCGAGGCCGTCGCCTCGAGCGTGTCGTTCCAGCGGCCGGTGACCCCGCCGCGCAGCGACGTATCGGTTGCGTCGGCCCGCACCAGCAGCGCCGACGACGGCAGGTCGAAAATGTCGCGTCCCAGCCCCGCCTGCCCGAACACCTCGAAGATCGGCGTCACCTGGAAGCCGACACGCAGCCCGGCATCCAGCGCCCAGTAATTCTCTTCCGAATTGTCATAGACGCTGCCGTCGGTCCGCGTGGTCGGGCCGTAGAGATTGCGCTGTGCAGCGCCCGTCACGGCGACATTGAACTTGCCGAACTGTCGCGTCACCCCCACATCGACGCCCCCGCTGGTGACCTGCGAGGCGATGGCCACATTGCTCGCCAGTCCCGGCGTACCCGGTATCGGCTTGCTCAGCGACAGGTTGGCATTGCCCGTCAGCCTGGTGACGCTGTCGAGGTCATAGCCCGTCTTCAGCCCCAGCCGCAGCGTCTCGATCTCGACGCTGTTGCCCCCGCTGGGCCGCACCAGCTCGGCCGTGCCATCAAAATTGATCGCCGACCGCGTACCGATATGTTCAAGGCCCACGCTCGGCACCAGCCGCACGTCGAACCGCTCGCCCGCCGTCGCCCTGCTATAGGTGCCGCGCAACGCCACCGACCAGTCGACATCGAAGAACGGGTCATAGGGCTCGCGCAGCCAGTCGCCATTGGCCAGCACCGGGTCGGTGGGATAGACATCGGGCAGCAGCCGCTCATTGTCGGCGTCCGAGCCCTCGCCCAGCGAATGGTCAGAGGCGGCCAACGCCGGCATGGCGAGCCAGAGGGCGCACATGGCTGTCGCGCTCGCCCGTCCGATTGTCTGCCGCCACCGCAAGGGCAAGATAAGCTCCGCCGAACTGGAAATGGCCCGCAGCATGACGCTCCGGGCTCGGCGCGATCCTTCCACCTTATGGTTAACGAAACCTTGTCGTCCCGGCGTTAACTGCCCGCCACGGCCTCGACCTTGAGCACCGCCCCGTCATGGCCGACTATGCGCACCGGCGTACCCACCGGCATATCGGCGCCCGACACCCGCCACACCGTGTCGCCCAGCACGATCCGGCCAAAGCCCTGCGCGATGGCCTGTTCCAGCACCGCCTCCTGCCCGACGAACTGGTCGGCCCGCCGGTTGAGATAGGGCCGGTCCGTCGGGGTGGGTCGATTGCGGCTCCAGCGCACCCAGAGCGCTATGCTGACCAGCGACAAGAGGCCGAAGATCAGCCATTGCAGCGGCCACTCGATGGGCTGGAACAACACCACCAGCCCCGTGACAATCCCCGAAATGCCCATCCACAGCAGGAACCCGCCCGGCACCACCAGTTCGAGGCCCAGCAGGATCAGCCCGGCCACGATCCAGGCCCAGGGCCCGTTGCTGCCGATGAATTCGATGACCTGCATCCTGGCCTCCTGTTACGACTGGCCCGCCGTAGGGGGACGCCCCGACCGCACGGGCGCCGACGGCGCGGCGCCGCCAAACGTCTCGCGCGCGATTTCGGCAATGCCGCCGATCGATCCGATCACGCTGGCTGCCTCGACCGGCAGCATCAGGATCTTCTGGTTGGGCGAGGTGGCAATGGCCTCCAGCGCCTTGATGTAGTTGTTGGCGACGAAATAGTTGATCGCCTGCACGCTTCCCGCGCCAATGGCGTCGCTCACCATCTGCGTCGCCTTGGCCTCTGCTTCCGCCGACCGCTCGCGCGCCTCGGCATCGCGGAATGCCGCTTCCTTGCGGCCCTCGGCCTCCAGCACCTGCGCCTGCTTGGCGCCTTCCGCCTGCAGGATTGCCGACTGCCGGCGGCCCTCGGCCTCGAGAATGGCGGCGCGCTTCTCGCGCTCTGCCTTCATCTGCCGTCCCATCGATTCCACCAGGTCCTTGGGCGGGTCGATATCCTTGATCTCGATACGGGTGATCTTGATGCCCCAGGGCGACACCGCCGTATCCACCACCCTCAGCAGCCGTTCGTTGATCTCGTCGCGATGGCTCAGCAGCTCGTCGAGGTCCATCGAGCCCATCACCGTGCGGATATTGGTCATGGTCAGGTTGAGAATGGCGTTTTCGAGCCCCGAAATCTCATAGGCCGCCGCCGCGGCATCCAGCACCTGGTAGAAAGTCACGCCATTGGCGGTGATCGAGGCATTGTCGCGGGTGATCACCTCCTGGTGCGGCACGTCCAGCACCTGCTCCATGACATTGATCTTGTGCCCCACGCTGTCGATGAAGGGCACGATCAGGTTGAGGCCAGGCTTGAGCGTGCGGGTATATTTGCCGAACCGCTCGATCGTGTAATTGTAGCCCTGCGGCACCGTCTTGGCGCCGGCGAACAGCACCAGCAGCGCCAGTATGCCAAGGCCGATCAGCGTGATGCTGAGCCCGTCGAGCGCAAAGCCGTTCACGATTTCCATCGCTGATTCTCCCTTGGTCTTCATTGCCGCGACCTTATGGTTGCGCCCGCCTTGGCGCAACGCCGTCCCGATCGGAACGAAGCCCCGCCGGGACTCGTTGGGATGGCACGATCAGTCAGCCCCAGAGTGCCACCATGCCTGCTTCCCGTCCCATCTGGAAAGGCCAGTTGCGCCTCTCCCTCGTCTCGATCGCGGTCGAGCTCTTTACGGCGACCAAGTCCAGCGCCAAGCCCAGCTTCCGCCAGATCCACGAGCCGACCGGCAAGCCGATCAACTACGAAAAGGTGGTGGCAGGGGTCGGACCCGTCGACAAGGACGAGATCATGAAGGGCTTCGAATATGAGAAGGGCGACTATGTCCTGCTCACCGACAAGGAGATCGACGCCGTCAAGCTCGAGACCCGCAAGACGCTGGAGCTGACCCAGTTCGTCGGCGCCTGCGAGATCGACCCGATCTATTTCGACAAGCCCTATTACATGGTGCCTGCCGACGATCTGGCCGAAGATGCCTTCGTCGTCATCCGCGATGCCCTGCGCAAATCCAACAAGGTGGGCCTCGGCCAGCTGGCCCTGCGCGGCAAGGAATACCTCGTCGCCATCAAGCCCTCGGGCAAGGGCATTCTGCTCGAGACGCTCCATTACGAGGAAGAGCTGCGCAAGGCCGATCCCTATTTCACCGAGATTCCCACCAAGACCGCCGATGCCGACCTGCTGGAGGTCGCCACCGCCCTGATCGACAAGAAGACCGCCAAATTCGATGCCGGCGTTTTCAAGGATCACTACCAGGCCGCCTTGCGCGAACTGATCGGACGCAAGCTCAAGTCCAAGGGCAAGACCGTTTCGACCAGGGACGAGCCCGCCGAAAGCCGGCCCAGCGGCTCCAATGTGGTTGACCTGATGGCTGCGCTCAAATCCTCGCTCGAAGGGGGCAAGGCGGAATCGGCAAAGGCTCCAGCCAAGAAACCGGCGGCAAAGAAACCAGCCGCCAAGGCTGCCCCTCGAAAGAAGGCGAGCTAGACCATGGCGACCCGGGCCGAGACGCTGCTCAAGGAATATCAGGCCAAGCGCGACTTCACCAAGACGCAGGAGCCGTCAGGCACGGCAGGCGGCGAGGCTAAGCCGACCGGCTTTCGCTTCGTGGTGCAGAAGCACGACGCCACTCGCCTCCACTACGATTTCCGCATCGAACTCGATGGCGTGCTCAAGAGCTGGGCCGTGACCAAGGGGCCCTCCAACAATCCGGCCGACAAGCGCCTCGCCGTGCGGGTCGAGGATCATCCGCTCGACTATGGCAGCTTCGAAGGCACCATTCCCGCGGGCGAATATGGCGGCGGCACCGTCATGCTCTGGGACGAGGGCACCTGGGAGCCGATCGGCGATCCACATCAGGCCCTGGAGGACGGTGACCTCAAGATGAAGCTCAACGGCCAGCGCATGAAGGGCGAGTGGGTCCTGGTCCACATGAAGGGGCGCGACACCAGGCGCAAGTCCGGCCCCGCCCGCGAGAACTGGCTGCTGATCAAGCACAAGGACGATTACGCCAGGGACAAGGAAACCCTGGTCAGCCGCTTCACCAAATCCGTGTCGACCGGCCGCGATCTCGAAGGCATAGCCAAGGGCCTCAAGCCTAAAAAGCAGACCACCACTGCAGCCTCCGCCGTCTGGCATTCCGACGAAGACAAGGCTGGCGATAATCCCCTGCCGGCCAAGACCAGGCGCAAGGCCAAGGCCGCCGCCCTGCCCGATTTTCGCCCGCCCCAGCTGGCGACCCTGGTCAACGACGTGCCCCAGGGCGGCGACTGGGTCTTCGAGATGAAATATGACGGCTATCGCTGCCAGGCCGCGATCGCCGGCGATCAGGTGCGGGTCTATACCCGCACCGGCAAGGACTGGACCACCCAGTTCGCCGCCATCGTGCCGCCCCTTTCTCGCATCACCAGCGGCAGCGCCCTCATCGATGGCGAACTCTGCGCCTTCGACAGCAAGGGCCGCACCGATTTTTCCACCCTCAAGGATCATCTCTCCAACGGGGGTCCGCTGACCTTCTTTGCTTTCGACCTGCTCGAACTGGACGGCGAGGACCTGACCGGGCTGCCTCTGCTCGAGCGCAAGGCGCGGCTCGAAAAGCTGCTGGGCACAATCGAATCCTCCTCGCTCGTGCAGTTCTCCACCCATGTCACCGGCAATGGCCAGAAGGTGTTCGACGCCGTTTCGCGTGAAGGCCACGAGGGCATCATCGCCAAGGAGGCGAACGCCCCCTATCGCAGCGAGCGCACCCGCAGCTGGCTCAAGATCAAGGCCAACCGGCGCCAGGAATTCGTCATCGCCGGCTGGTCACCCTCCACCAGGAAGAAAAGCTTCGCCTCCCTGCTGCTCGGCACCTGGGACGACGGCAAGCTGGTCTATCGCGGCCGCGTCGGCACCGGCTTTTCAGCCGAACTCGCCACCACGTTGCAGCAGCAGCTCGACAGGCGGGCCCGCAAGACCAATCCCTTTGTCAATGTCCCCAGGCCCATTGCCCGCAACGCCCATTGGGTCGCGCCCGAACTGGTGGCCGAGATCGGCTACGCCGAATTCACCCCCGATGGCATCCTGCGGCACCCCTCTTTCCTCGCCTTGCGCGAGGACAAGCCGGCAGGCGACATCACCCTCGAACAGCCCACTCCGGCCCTCGGCGTCGCCGTGGGCCTCAGCGCCCAGGCGGGCATCAACGCCGCCGAGGCCGCAGGCATCAAGCTCACCAGTCCCGATCGCGTCGTCTATCCCGGCCAGGGCGTCACCAAGGCAGACCTCGTCGCCTATTACGCCGCCGTGGCCGAGCGCATGCTGCCCTATATCGAAAACCGTCCGTTGAGCCTGCTCCGCTGCCCGCAGGGCCGCTCCAAATACTGCTTCTTCCAGAAACACGATACCGGCGGCTTTCCCGACGCCATGAAGTCGGTCCTGATCACCGAGAAAGACGGCAGCAAGGAAGACTATTTCTACATCGACGACCTGGCCGGCCTTATCTCCGGCACGCAGATGAACGTGCTCGAATGGCACCTCTGGGGGTCGCTGATCAAGGATGTCGAAAAGCCCGAGCGCATCATTTTCGATATCGATCCCGATGAGGGCCTGGGCTTCGAGCATGTGCGCAGCGCCGCCATCGATATCCGCGAGGAATTGCAAGCCTGGGGCCTTGAGAGCTATGCCCTGGTCAGCGGCGGCAAGGGCGTGCACGTCATCGCCCCGCTTCGCCCCACCACCGAATGGCCTCAGGTCAAGGGCTTCTGCAAGACCTTCGCGCAGCGCCTTGCCGACAAGCATCCCGATCGCTTCGTCGCCACCATGAGCAAGGCCAAGCGCAAGGGCAAGCTCTTCATCGACTACCTGCGCAACGAGCGCGGCTCCACCGCCATCGCCCCCTGGTCCACCCGCTCGCGCGAAGGCGCCCCTGTCGCCGTCCCGGTAGCCTGGGCGGAACTCGACACCATCAAATCCGCCAACCAGTTCACCCTCGCCGACGCCGCCGCCCGCGCCAGCCAGCCCGACCCCTGGAAAGGCTATTTCTCTACCACCCAGTCCATCACCAAGGCCATGTGGAGCGCCGTGGACGGGCCGAAGGGCTAGGCGGTCGCAGGAAGGGCCGGGGCCATACCACCCCACCCTTGATTCCTTCCCACAAAGGGGAGGGTGTCGACTGAAACATCGTCCCCCACTTATCCCCCTCGCCAAAACCCATGCCATAATCCTCCCCATCACTCCGCATGGGCGGCCTGCAGGCGAACAGTGGCGGGGTGAGCCGGGCGCGGGTTTTGCCTCTCGCGCAGGTTCGAGTGCCGGCCGCAGCATGGCGAGCGATCATTCTGCGCGATAACCGGTCCTGTTCCAAAAACCGGCGCCCCGAGGCGAATGTCGTCTCGTTTTATATTTCCAGAGGCGGCATCCGCCTCGGGGCTCGTCCATCTCGATAACCGCGCTGCAGGCGGCACTTCCGCACGTCGCATTGACGACTAACATGTTAGTTGCTAGGGCAGGGCAAATCCGGAGCTCAGGCATGGCCGCACTCGACAGCATTCTCACCGTGGACGAGATGAAGACCCGCGCGCGCCGCAGCGTGCCCAAGATGTTCTTCGAATATGCCGATAGCGGCAGCTATACCGAGGGCACCTATCGCGACAACGAGAGCGATTTCAACAGGATCAAGCTCAAGCAGAAGGTCGCGGTCAATCTCGAGGGGCGCAACCTCTCCACCGAAATGCTGGGCAAGGCCATCACCATGCCGGTGGCCATCGCCCCGGCCGCGACCGGCGGCATGCAGATCGCCGATGGCGAGATCAAGGCCGCCAAGGCGGCCGAAAAATTCGGCATCCCCTTCACGCTCTCGACCATGTCGGTCTGCTCCATCGAGGACATCGCCGAAAATACCACCGCCCCCTTCTGGTTCCAGCTCTATGTGATGCGCGACCGCGGCTTCATCGAGCGGCTGATCGACCGGGCCAAGGCGGCAAAATGCTCCGCCCTGGTCCTGACCATGGACCTGCAGATCCTGGGCCAGCGCCACAAGGACATTCACAACGGTCTGTCCACCCCGCCCAAGTTCAATGCCTATTCGCTCTGGCAGATGATGCAGCACCCCATCTGGTGCGCGCGCATGCTGGGCACCCGGCGGCACACCTTCCGCAACATTGTCGGCCATGTCAGCGGCGACCATGACCTGGCGTCGCTCTCGGCCTGGACGGCCAGCCAGTTCGACCCGACCCTGAATTGGGCCGATATCGCCTGGGTCAAGCAGCGCTTCGGCGGTCCGGTCATCGTAAAGGGCGTGCTTGATCCCGATGACGCACAGGCGGCGATCGACAATGGCGCCGACGCCATCGTGGTCTCCAACCATGGCGGCCGCCAGCTCGATGGCGCGCCCTCCACCATCCGCGTCCTGCCCGAGATCGTCGACCGCGTTGGCCACAAGACCGAGGTCTATCTCGACAGCGGCATCCGCTCGGGCCAGGACGTGCTCAAGGCCCTGGCCTATGGCGCCAAGGCCACCTTCATCGGCCGGCCCATGCTCTATGGCCTGGGCGCCGGTGGCGAGGCGGGCGTGACGCGGGTTCTCGACATCATCCGCAAGGAACTCGATACCACCATGGCCCTGTGCGGCGAGCGCGACATCCTCAATGTCGGCTTGCACAATATCTATTCCAACGACATCCCGCCGCGAAACGCGCCCGTCGCCAAATAGCACTTATCCCCGGTAGGGCCGTCCGGTGCTAACATCGCCTTCGGTGAGCTGGGAATAGACCGCCTCGGCCACCGCCTTCATCTGCGCCTCGGGCAGCGTGCCCACCACCGTGCAGGTGATGCGGGCATTGGCCCAGTAAAAAGCCTCGGCGCCCTCATGGGAGGCGAACTGATAGGCCGGCTGGCCATCGGGCAAGGCGGCGGTGACATAGATGGTGACGCGCTGCTTGTCGGGGTTTTCATACATCAGCTGCGCCGCACGCCCGCCGGCATTGGGCGCGCCCGGCAGCAGGCGGCCGCCCACCAGCGCAAATCCCTGCGCCTGGAGGTCAGGCATGCCCAGCGTCGTGTCGAGCCGGTTGGACAGCCAGCTCGTCAGGTGCTCGCTGTCATCGCTCCCCACCTCGACGGCGTGGCGGTTCTCGGCGACATAGACCGTGTGCGCATTGACGGCATCGGCAATCAGCGTGGCGCTGGGCGGACGCGTCTCCAGCAGCGGCCGGACGAACCAGCCGGCGCCCAGCCCGACCCCGACCAGCAGCACGGCAGCTACCGCCCAGCCCCAGCGACGGGTCCGGCGCCGACCAATCTCGGCGGCAAGGCGGCGCGGCTTGAGACGGGCCGATACCGGCTCGGCCCCGGCCGGTCTGAACATGGTGCGGATCGCATCATTCTGCCGCTGGATCAGCGCCACCTCGGCAGCAGCTTCCGGATTGGCAGCCAGATGGGCTTCGACGGCCAGCCGATCGCTCTCGGGCAATTGTCCGTCGCAATAGGCCATCAGCATGTCGCGGGTGATCTGCGTCATTTGACGGTCCTCAAGTGCGGTTCGGCAGGCGTGCCGGTCAGCAGGCGCAGCGCGGCGCGCGCCCGGCCGAGCCGGCTCATCAATGTACCGACGGGAATATGCAGGATATCGGCAGCCTCCTGGTACGGCAGGCCTTCCAGGGTAACCAGCAGCAAGGCCTCCTTCTGCTCCAATGGCAGCGTTTCAATGGCACGGGCCAGTTCGGCCAGCGCGATGTGGCCCGGCTGCGGCGCCGGCATGGCCAACTCGGGAACGGTGTCTATATCCACCTGCTCCCCCCGCCGCCGCGATGTCCGGAGCGTGTTGCGATAATGGTTCAGCAGGATGGTGAACAGCCAGGCGCGAACCGGACCGGTGGGCCGGAACAGGCCGCGCCTGGCAATGGCGCGTTCGAGACAGTCCTGCACGAGATCGTCGGCCAGGTCGATATTGCGCGTCAGCGCGCGGGCATAGCGCCGCAGCGCCGGCACGCAGGCTTCGACCTGGTCGAGGAAGTCGCTCAAGGATCGGTCCCGTCGGGATTATTCGATGGCAAGATGCCAGACACCGCCGACGCCGTCACCGGTGATGTCGCCAGGAGCCTTGTCATCCTTCCAGTAATACAGCGGCATGCTCTTGTAGGCCCACATCTTGGTGCCATCGGTGCGATCGACGACCGTGAAATCGCCTTCCGCGGCGGCCGAGGCATCGGCCATCAGCGGCGGCCAGTTGATGGCGCACTGCTCGTAGCAATTGGTGACGCCGGGCTCATCCTTGTCGAAGATGTAGAGCGTCATGCCATTGGCATCGGTCAGCACCATCTTGCCGCCGATATCGGTCGATTTGACGGCACCGCCCAGATAGTCGGTGGCGAAGGCAGGCATGGCGAACAGCGCAAGAGCAGCGGCGCCGGCGAGGATCGAACGGAGTTTCATGGGATGTTTCCCTCCATGTTGCGGGACCGTCATCGCGGCCCTCAACCTGTCAACATCCCTGCCGTGGGTTTAATCCGGCCGCGCGACGATAATTTTCAGATCTCAGTCGTCTGTCGCCATCAGGCCATGGTCGATCACATAGCGCGTCAGGCCCGCCGTGGTGCCGATGCCCAGCTTCTTTTTGATGTTCTTGCGATGCGTCTCGACCGTGCGCACCGAAATATCGAGCTCGCCCGCCACATCCTTGTTCGAGCGACCACGCGCCACCAGCAGCAGCACCGACTGTTCCCTCGTGGTCAGCGGCACCACGGCGCTCTGCTTGCTGCCCTTGTGCAGTATGGCTTCGGCCACGCCCGTCGAAAAATATGTCCCGTTGGCCGCCACAGCCTCGATGGCCGAAATGATCTCCACCGGCGAGACATCCTTGAGGATATAGCCGGCCGCGCCATACATCACGGCGGTGGAGATATATTCCCGGCTGTCATGCATCGAGAGCATCAGCAGCCGCGCTCGCGGCAGGCGTTCGCGGAACAGCTCGATGGCGTCGAGCCCGCTCAACTCGGGCATGTTGATGTCCATCATCACCACGTCCGGATTTTCCAGCTCCGCCAGCGCCAGCGCCGCATGGGCCGAACGCACGGCGCCCACCACCTTGATATGGTCGAAGGTCTCGACCACCGAGCGGATGCCTTCCAGCACCAGCGGATGATCGTCGCAGATCAGGACCTTGATGGGAGCTGCGGCAGCACTCATGCGGGCACCGGGTCGACATGCTGGGTGATATAGGTGGATTTGGGCAGGCGGGCCTTGAGCGTGGTGCCCTTGGAGGTGGTGCGGACTTCAAGCGAGCCGCCGAAATGCTCCATGCGCTCCTGCATGTTGCGCAGGCCGAGCCCCCGGCTGCTGCGGCCGGCAGGCGGGTGGACGAAGCCCTGGCCATCGTCCTCGATCAGCATTTGCGGGCCATGACCGGCACTGGTGATGACCACGCGCACCTTGGTAGCATTGGCATGGCGTTCGATATTGGTCAGCGCCTCCTGCGCCACTCGATAGAGTGCGGTACGGGCTTCGGGCAGGATCATGTTCTTGAAGGCGACCGACTTGAGTTCGACCGCTACGCCCGTGCGCTCGGCAAAGCTGTCGGTGAGCGCCTCGAGGGCCGCCGTGAGTCCAAGATCGTCCAGCACGCCGGGCCGCAGGTCATGCGAGATGCGGCGGATTTCCTTGATGGCATTGTTGAGGCCCTGGCGCCCCCGCTCGATGACATCGGCGGCGTCGCTCGATCCGGCCCTTACCTTGGAGGCGGCGAGGTCGAGCATGTAGCGCGCGGCCACCATGGTCTGGGAAATGCCGTCATGCAGCTCGCGGGCAATGCGGGCGCGCTCTTCTTCCTGCGTGTCGACCACGCGCTGCGCCAGCTCCTTGAGCTTGCTGTCGGCCAGGCGGCGCTCGCGCAGGGTGATGAGGAAACTGGCGAGGAACACCGCAAAGACGATGGGCACGGTAATGGCGGCCACGATGATGAAGGTCGTGTCGATATGGCTGCGCAGGTCCGCCTCCGCTGCCGCCGTCTGGGCGAAGACATCATCGAGATACACGCCCGTTCCCAGCATCCAGCGCCACTTGTCGAGCCCGACGGCCCAGGAGAGCTTGTCGGCAATTTCCCCGGTCGAGGGTTTCTCCCACTTGTATTGATGCAGCCCGCCCCCCTCCTTGGCGCGCTCGATCAGGTTGTAGATGACGCGGTTGCCATCCGGATCGGTCAGCCCCAGCCAGTTCTGGCCATGGCGGAAGGTCTGTCGCGGATGGACGATATTCACCCCGTCATAGTCATAGGCGAAGAAATAGCCATCCGGGCCATAGTCGAGTTCGGACAAAATGGCCTGCACCTGCCGCTTGGCATCCTCGTCATCGGCATCGGCAGCCTGATAGATTTCGGCAATGGCCGAGACGGCCATATTGGTCAGGTTGAGCAGCTCGCTTTCCTTGGCCTTGAGCAGGTTGCGCTCGAAGGTAGCGATGCTGGCACGTGCCAATTGGGTCGACTGCGACGTCACCAGCGCGGTGATGGCGAGGATCGCCAGCATCAGCGGCAGGACCGACAGGGCCAGGATTTTCTGTCTGAGATTCATCGTCGCCTTCAGGCTCCTCCACCCGATGTCAATATTCTAGCATGTCTGGGCAGGTTCGATCTGCGTATTAGTGGGTAGTCCGGCGGCGAGATCGTGGCGCGCGGAACCACCTGCTCTGGACACGGGCACTGCAGGCGGTAACTCTGTCGCCGACACGAGCCCGCCCTCATTTGAGAAGGCGGCAAGTCAATCCGGCGGCGCCAATGCCGCCCATCCTCGGGAGGAACTATGAAAAGACGTGAGTTTTTCAAGTCGGCTTCGGTCGCCACGATCGGCGCTGCCGCCGCCGCCACACTGGCCACCCCGGCCATTGCCCAGGGCAATATCAACTGGCGCATGGTCACCACCTGGCCCAAGAATTTCCCCGGCCTCGGCGTTGGCGCGCAGCGTCTTGCTGACCGCATCACCGCCGCTTCGGGCGGCCGCCTGACCGTTCAGGTCTTCGCCGCCGGCGAAATGGTACCGGGCCTGCAGGCCCTCGATGCCGTCATCGACGGTTCGGCCGAAATGAGCCATGGCGCTGCCTATTACTGGCAGAACAAGAGCCAGGCCCTGTCCTTCTTCACCGGCGTGCCCTTCGGCATGACCAGCCGCGAAATGACCGGCTGGGTACGCCACATGGGCGGCCAGGAAATCTGGGACGAGATCTATGACCAGTTCGGCCTGCAGGGCTTCCTGTCGGGCGATACCGGCACCCAGGCGGGCGGCTGGTTCAAGAACGAGATAACCGGCCTCGGCGATGTGCAGGGCCTGCGCTTCCGTACCCCGGGTCTGGGTGGCCAGGTCTGGGCCAAGCTTGGCGCCTCGGTGACCAACCTTGCCGCAGGCGAAATCTTCGCTGCGCTGCAGTCCGGCACGCTGGATGCTGCCGAATTCGTCGGTCCCTATAACGACCTGGCGCTCGGCTTCTACCAGATCGCCAAGAACTACTACTTCCCCAGCTTCATCGAACCGGGCCTCGCTACCGAACTGGTGGTGGACAAGGCCAAGTTCGCGGCGCTGCCGGCCGACCTGCAGGCGCTGGTCAAGGATGTCTGCCAGGCCGAATACGACAACGTCGCGGCTGACTTCGCTGCCAACGATCCGCGTGCCCTGCAGTCGCTCGTCAGCGAGCACGGCGTGCAGATCAAGCAGTTCCCCGAGGAAATCCTCGAGGCCGGCGCCAAGGCTGCTTCCGAACTCCTGACCGAGATCCGCGAAAGCGGTGATGCTCTCACCAAGAAGACGGCCGAAAGCTTCATCTCCAGCCTCAACATCGTGCGCCAGAAGACCGAGGGCACCGACTCGCTGTTCCTTGCAGCGCGCCAGAAGTACTTCACGCTGAGCTAAGCGCCTCGGCACAACGCCAGCCATCCCGGCCCCATCGCTTCGGCGGTGGGGCTTTTTACTGCCCGCACAAAAGAGAAGGGCCCGGACGGCAATGCCATCCGGGCCCTTGGCTTGTCTGACGCGCGTCGCCTCAGTTGTAGATCATCCTGGGCAGCCAGGTGATCAACTGCGGGAAGGCAAAGAGGATCATCAGCCCCACCACCTGCAGGATCACGAAGGGCACCACGCCCTTGTAGATCATGCCGGTACTCACCCGCGGTGGGGCCACGCCGCGCAGATAGAACAGGGCAAAGCCGAAGGGCGGGGTGAGGAAGCTGGTCTGCAGGTTGACGCCAACCATCACGCCCAGCCAGATCGGGTCGACGCCCAGCGCCAGCAGCACCGGTGCGGTGATCGGAATCACGATGAAGATGATCTCGAACGTGTCGAGGATGAAGCCCAGCAGGAACATGATCAGCATGACGATGATGGTGGCGCCGATCGCGCCGCCCGGCATGGACGAGAGGAATTCGTGCACCAGGTTGTCGCCGCCCATCATGCGGAACACGATGGAGAACACCGCCGCGCCGAACAGGATGATGAACACCATGGAGGTGATGGTCGCCGTCGAGATCACGGCCTGGCGCAGGATGGAGAAGGTCAGCTTCCAGCGCAGGGCGGTGAGGATGATGGCGCCCACCGAACCCACCGAGGCGGCTTCCGTCGGGGTGGCGATGCCGGCCAGGATCGATCCGAGCACGGCCAGGATCAGCAGCAGCGGCGGCAGAAGTGCCACGACCACTTCCTTCCAGAGTCCGGCCTTCTCCGCCTCCGGCACCGGCGTTGCCGGGCAGGATTTGGGGTCGGTGACCGCCTTGAAGACCACCCAGGTGGCATAGAGCCCCACCAGCAGCAGGCCCGGAATGATGGCGCCGGCAAACAGCGCACCCACCGAGACCGGCTCGGGCGCGAAATTGCCCTTCTCCATCTGCACCTGGGCATTGATGCCCGAGAGCATGTCGCCCATGAAGATCAGGACAGTGGACGGCGGAATGATCTGCCCCAGCGTGCCCGACGCGCAGATGACGCCCGTGGCCAGCTTGGGATCATATCCGGCCCGCAGCATGGCCGGCAGCGAGATAAGACCCATGGTCACCACGGTGGCGCCGACCACACCGGTCGAAGCGGCGAGCAGGGCACCCACCAAGATAACCGAGAGGCCGAGGCCGCCACGCAGGTTGCCGAAGAGCTTGCCCATGGTGAGCAGCAACTGCTCGGCAATGCCGCTGCGTTCCAGCATGACGCCCATGAAGATGAAGAGCGGCACGGCGACCAGCACCTCATTGGTCATCAGGCCAATGTAGCGCCCGGCCAGCGAACCGTAGTTGGACGGGTCATAGACGCCGAGCCACCACCCGACGAGACCGAAGATCAGGGCTGTGCCGGCGAGGGAGAAGGCCACCGGGAAGCCCAGCATGAGCACGCCGATAACGCCCAGGAACATGAAGCCGGCGAGGATTTCGCCAATCAGAATGGGATCCATCAATGCGCTTCCTTGGCGTCACGGGCGCCGTAGCGCAGGTCATCGGGCAAGAGGTCGTCGCGGCCGGCCAGCACCAGTATGGACCGGGCCGCCATGGCCAGGCCCTGCAGGCCCACCAGCACGCAGAACACGATGATGAAGCTCTTGAGCACGAACAGGCCCGGCATGCCGCCAATATTGCCCGACCCCTCGTAGTAGCTCCAGGAGCGCAGCACGGCGGGGGAGGTATAGGTGTAGACGACGTAGATGAAGGGGAGCAGGAACAGCACGACGCCGAACAGGTCGGCTATCGCCTTCCGGCGGATCGAAGCGGGGCGGTAGAAAATGTCGACCCGCACATGATCGTCGCGCATCAGGGCAAAGCCGGCCACGCCCGTGAACATGGCCCCGCCCAGCCAGACATAGAGATCCTGCATCCACAGGGTCGACGTACTGAACGCATAGCGCTGCACGACGACTGCGAAGCAGGCCAGCACGCAACCCAGCGCGAGCCACGACAGAACCTCGCCGACAACGCGGTTCAAACCGCTGATCGTGCGGGCAAGCAAAGCAAGAGCTTGCAATCTATCCTCCCCTCTCCCCGCCGGGATGGTCCCGGCATTCTTGCCGATTGATCGGCAGGTTGCAGTCACGTCAACACGGTTGGTTGGCCGCCGCAAGATGCTCTGGCATCTGCAGCCGCACCGATAGGGGAAACCTACTCCTGTCACAACGCCGGGCGGCACCGAAGTTGTGCGGTACCCGTAGTAGTGGGTAGCCCGCCCGCAATGCGCCCTCCGCTTGGGCGAATGCTCACTGGGCTGGTGACAGTCTCTGCAAAAATGCTATGTCGCTGCCGACCGCGCTGGGAGGGCACTGCATGTTTGTCGTTGGTGGGGAAAGCCTGATCGATCTCAAGGCCGAGGTGGCGATGCCCGACGGCAAGCTGATCGGCCGGGACGGCGAAGGCCAGATCGTGATGACGGCGCATCCGGGCGGCTCGCCCTATAACTGCGCCATCGCGCTGGCCAAGCTGGGCAATGATACGGGCTTCCTCTGCCCGATCTCCGCCGATGCCTTCGGCGACTATCTGTTGCAACCGCTGGCAGAGGCCGGCGTCAAGTCGTTGCTGACCGAGCGCGTCAAGGAATATACCACGCTGGCCGTGGTCAATTTCGACGCCAATCACAATGCCCGCTACGGCTTCTACCGCTCGGCAGATGGCGCCATCGATGCCACCACGGCAATTGCCGCCCTGCCGGCGAAGCTCGATCTCTATCAGATTGGCGGCTTCTGCCCGATCAAGCCGGACGAGGCGGCAATCTGGCTCGAAATCGTCAAGGCGGCCATCGGCAGGGGCGCCACCATCTCGATCGACCCCAATGTACGGCCAAGCCTGGTCGATGATTTCACTGGCTACAAGGCACGGCTTTCGACCTTCCTTGATCTGGCCCATGTGGTGAAGGTCTCCGAGGAGGACCTCGAGGCGCTCGACCCCAGCAAGAGCATCGAGCAGCACGCCGCCGATCTTCTGGCACGGCCCAATTGCCAGCTTGTTGTGGTGACGCTGGGCGACAAGGGCTCGCGGGCCTTCACCGCAAGCGGCAACGCCAAGGCAGCCATCTATTCGCCGCCGGTCTTCGGCGACACCGTTGGCGCCGGCGACAGCCTGATGGCTGGCATCCTGTCATGGCTGGCCGAACGCGGGCTCCTCAAGCCGGGCAAGCTCGATGGCTTGGGCGATGGCGCGCTCAGCGACATGCTGCGTTTCGGCGCCGTCGTTGCCGGCATCAATTGCGGCCGCAAGGGTTGCAAGCCGCCTACCCGCGCCGAAGTGGACGCGGTACTCGGCGTCTGACAGTCACGCCGAGTTGAACGGCGGGCCGGAAACCATCTGGCCTCCCTGCACGAATAGAGCGTAACCGACTGGTTCGCTCGTTGCTGCGGGGTTGCTGTGCTCGATCTCCTCTTCGCCTACGCCGCAGGCCTGCTGACGCTGCTCAACCCCTGCGTATTGCCCCTGCTGCCCCTGATCGCTGCTGGCGCGGTGGCCCGCCACCCTCTGGGTCCGCTGGCCATGGCCGGGGGCATGGCGGTCAGCTTCACCCTGGCCGGCATGGGCGCTTTCGCCTTGACCCGCGCGACCGGACTTGCCCAGGAGGACATTACTGTCGCGGCGGGCTGGATGATGATCATCTTCGGACTGATCCAGCTCATTCCGCAGGCGCAGGCCGGTTTCGGCCGCCTGGCAGGTGCCGCCGCAGGCGGCGGCACAAGGCTTATTGGTCAGGTGGAGGGCAAGGGTCTGATGGGCGAGGCGCTCGGCGGCGCGCTACTGGGCCTGGCCTGGTCGCCCTGCATCGGCCCCACGCTTGGCGCAGCGATCGGCCTCGCGGCGCAGGGTGAGAATCTGGGTTTCGCGCTTGCCATCATGGTCATGTTCTCGGCCGGGGCCGCCACCATCATGCTGGCGCTGGCCTATGGCACGCGATCGCTCATCTCGAGCCGCCGGGCCTTGCTGGCGCGCCTCACACCACACGCCAAGACTATTCTGGGCTGGGGGCTGATCGTCGTGGGCCTCGCCATCGTCTTCCAGCTCGATCGACTGGCCGAGGGCTGGGCCCTCACCGTACTGCCCGCCTGGTTCACCGATATTTCCGTCAGCATCTAGCAAAGGACGTCCCATGCTCCTCACCCGCCGAACCACACTCGCCCTGATGACCGGCCTTGCCGCATTGGCAGTCACCCGCCCCGCCAGCGCCTCCGCAAAGTTTGTCGACTACAGTGAGGCATCGCTCGCCGAGCTGGCAGCCGGTGGCCAGCCCTATCTCATCGACTTCTTCGCCACCTGGTGTTCCACCTGTGCAGCGCAGGAGCGGGTCCTCAATGGACTTGCCGGGGAGAACCCGGCCTATGCCGCCATTCCCATCGTCCGCGTCGATTGGGACGAGCACAGCCGGGGCGATCTGGTGCGACAGATGGCAATTCCCCGCCGCTCGACCCTGGTGATGATGCGCGGGACGACCGAACTCGGCCGCCTGGTCGCCGATACGCGGCGGGACGCCATTGCCGGCCTGCTCGATCTCGCAGCCAGTTGAACCAGGCGCGGTTGCGCTGCGCCGCAGGCTCTGGTTCTATCGCCGAATTCTCGATGGGGCATCGGCATGCGGCGTGGGCTTTGGGTTCTGGGCATACTGGCCGTGGTTGGCATTGGCGCGGCGGTCTATCTGCTCAAACCGGTCAATGGTCCGGCACGCGATCTGACGCTGGTCGGCGATGTCGAGCGGGGCAATTACCTGATCCGGCTGGCCGGCTGCGTGGCCTGCCACACCAATAACGCGGCTGGCACGGGTTTCCTGGCCGGTGGCTTCGGGCTGGAGACCCAGTTCGGCACCTTCGTGCCGCCAAACATCACCTCTGATCCCGATGCCGGGATCGGTGCCTGGACGCTGGCCGAGTTTTCGGACGCCATGAGCAATGGCATGGGGCCGCAGGGCCATCTCTATCCGGCCTTTCCCTATGAAAACTATACCCTGATGAGCGATCAGGAGATCGCCGATCTCTACGCGGCGCTACTGGCCACCGAGCCGGTGAGCACGCCGGCTGCCGAAAGCCAGATCACCTTCCCGTTCAATATCCGCCTGCTCATGGCAGGGTGGAAAAATCTGTTCTTCGCGCCGGCCCGCTTCGAGCCGGATCCCGACCGGTCCGAGACCTATAATCGCGGCAAATACCTGGCCTATGGGCCGGCCCATTGCGTGGCCTGCCATACGCCACGCAACCTGCTGGGGGCGCTGGACTGGAATGCCGCCCTGACCGGATCGCCTGGCGGCACGGGTGGCCGGGCCCCTGCCATCACGCGCAAAGCGCTGCTCGACGAGGGCTATGACGCGGCGACCCTGGCCCAGACGCTGCTCGACGGGTTCACGCCCGGCTTCGACGTACTGGGCGGGGCCATGGGCGAGGTGATCAAGGATGGCACTTCGCAATGGACCGAGGCGGACCGCGCCGCCATCGCCGAGTATCTGCTGGCCGAGTGACGCGCAATCAGGCTCCGGCGCGGATCGTCAGGGCCTCCTCCAGCGTCATTGTCGTGTGATGCTCCCAGCGCTCGTCGGTCTGGGGATAGTCGATGCGGAAATGGCCGCCCCGGCTCTCGGTGCGCTTGAGCGCCGCCGCGGCGACCAGGGTGGCCGAAGTGGTCATGTTGAGATAGGCGCTGGTCACCTGTTCAGCGGTGGCTTCGAGATGGGCGATGCGGCGCAAGGCCTTCCGCAGCCCCTCGGCATCGCGTTCCACGCCAACTAGGTCGGTCATGACCTGCCGCAGGTCCTGCACGGCAACGGTGCCCCGCAGCACATCCTCCGCCCGCTGCCCCTCCGCCTCGTCCCACTCGATGCCCTTGAACGGCGCCAACTCCCGCGCTGGCTCCAGCCCGCCAATATCCTCGGCAATGCGGGCGCCATAGACCGTTGCCTCGAGCAGCGAATTGGACGCCAGCCGGTTGGCGCCATGCAGGCCCGTGCAGCTGGCCTCGCCGCACACCCAGAGCCCCGGCAGCGATGAGCGGCCGCGCTCGTCGACCTGCACGCCACCCATGTGGAAATGGGCTGCGGGGGTCACCGGGATCATGCCATGCACCGGATCGATGCCCGCATCGAGACAGTATTTGGCCACGGTGGGGAAGCGGGTGAGAATGCTCTCGCCCAGCACCTGCCGCGTATCGAGGAAGACCTTTCGGCCGGCCTGGATCTGCCGGAAATTGGCCCGCGCCACCACGTCGCGCGGCGCCAGTTCGGCATCGGGATGGATGGCGGGCATGAAGCGCTCGCCCAGATCGTTGACCAGGATGGCGCCTTCGCCCCGCAACGCCTCGGTCGCGAGGGGCGCCGGATCGGCGCCGGTGGCAATGGCGGTGGGGTGGAACTGCACGAATTCCGCATCGGCAATCAGCGCGCCGGCCCGCGCCGCCATGCCCATGGCATGGCCGCGCACGCCGGGCGGATTGGTGGTGACGGCATAGAGCCCGCCCAAGCCCCCCGCGGCGAGCACGGTGGCACGGGCGCGGATGAAGACGGGCTCGGAATAGCGGTCGCCCAGACGGCGGCAGAAGACGCCAACAATGCGGCCGTTGTCACGGGCGAGGCTCAGCGCGGTAATGCCTTCGACGACGCGGATGGACGGGGTGCGGCGCACCTCGGCGATGATGGCCTGCATGATGGCCCAGCCCGCCCGGTCGCCCTCGACCTTGACGATGCGGTTGGCCGAATGGGCGGCCTCCTTGCCCAGTTCGTAATTGCCGAAATCGTCGCGGTCGAAGGGCGTGCCCCAGCGGGCGAGATCCTCGATGCGGGCGGCGGCCTCGGCGGTGACGCTTTCGGCCGTGCCGTGATCGACAATGCCGGCACCGGCCATTTCGGTATCGACCGCATGGGCATGGCTGCTGTCGCCCTGCCCCACGGCAGCGGCGACCCCGCCCTGGGCCCAGGCCGAGGAGGCGCCGGTACCCAATGGCTTGGGCGACAGCACCGTGACCGGACGGGGCGCGAGCTTGAGGGCGGTGAAAAGCCCCGCCAGCCCCGCCCCGACGATCAGGGCGCCATCGGCATTGAGGGTATTGTCGAAGGGGGTCATGGTCTGGCTCGCATGGTTTTCAAGCTACGCAGTAATCCGTATGATCATTCCCGCACGAACATTTCGGAGGCGGCAATTGGGCGGTGCGGGCGACGACGGCTTCGAGGAGGCGCGCCAGCCGGGCTTTGCGGCGGGCGAGACGCTGGACAGCTATGAAAGCCTGCAACGGCTGGTGCTGACCAGCTATGGCTATCGCTGCGCGCTGACCGGGGAAAGCTTTGCGCCGGTCAGCGGCCTGTTGCATCCCCGGCTCGACGTGGTCGCCATCCGCCCGCGCATCCATGGCGGTCCGCTCTCCATCGCCAACTACCTGCCCATGGTGGGGGAACTGGTCGACGCCTTCGAGCATGGCACCATCCTCGTCGAGGACGACTACCGCATCGTCGTGCCCAATACCGACCTGCTGGACCCCGCGCACCGCATCCGCCTGCGCTCGGCCCTGCATGTGCCGGCCGAGCACCTGTTCAGGCCCGGCGCGGCCTATCTCGCCTATCATCGGCGCTTTGTCCTGGGGCGCTAGTCGCCCTTCCGGCTCATCTCGATCATGCGTTCCACGGCCAGCCGCGCCGCCGGGATGATCGCGGGATCGACCAGCACTTCCTCGGTCATGGTGTGCAGGCTCCACAGCACGTTTTCGAGGTTGATGCGCTTCATATGCGGACAGATGTTGCAGCCGCGCAGGAAATCGACGCCCGTGGTCTCCGAGGCCACATTGTCCGACATCGAGCACTCGGTGACCATGACCACCCGGGGTGGCTTGTTGGTCTTGACCCAGTCGATCATGGCAGCGGTCGAGCCGGCAAAATCCACCGCATCGATCACCTCGGGCGGGCATTCGGGATGGGCGATGATCTTGGCCGTCGGATAAGCGTGGCGCAGCTCGGAAATGTCCTCGGCCGTGAAGGTTTCGTGCACCTCGCAGGCGCCGGCCCAGGTGATGACCTTCTTGGCCGTCTTCTTGGCGGTATTCTGCGCCAGATACTGGTCGGGGATCATGATGACCGTGTCGCCATCGACGCGATTGACGATGTCGAGCGCATTGGACGAGGTGCAGCAGACATCCGTCACCGCCTTCACGGCCGCCGAGGTGTTGACATAGGTCACCACCGGTACGCCCGGATATTTTTCCTTCATCATCAGCACGTCATCGGCCGTGATGCTTTCGGCCAGCGAGCAGCCGGCGCGGCTGTCCGGGATGAGGACGGTCTTGTCCGGATTGAGCAGCTTGGAGGTCTCGGCCATGAAATGCACGCCGCATTGCACGATCACCTGCTGGCGCACCTTGGTGGCCTCGACGGCCAGCTGCAGGCTGTCGCCGACGATATCGGCGACGCCATGATAGATCTGCGGCGTCTGGTAATTGTGGGCGAGGATGACCGCGTCCTTCTCGCGCTTGAGCTGGTTGATCTGGAAGATCAGCGGCGCATAGAAGGGCCATTCGATCTCGGGGATCTTGTCGCGCACGCGGTCGAACACCTTCTCGGTGGCCCGCTCGACGGCCTTGGAGAATTTGAGGTCGAAATGCTGGGACAGGATGGCGCGCGCCTCGTCGAGAGGCGTAATCGCGTTGATCGTCTGCACCATTGGACTATCCCTCCCGAAGTCGTGGCGGAACCTAGGGATTTTTTCCGGGCTTTTCAATGAACGGGGTTGCGTCAATTTTGCCAAGCTCCTAACCGTTCCCCCCAACAGCACCGATGAGGACTGACCATGCCGCAAGACACCGCCGCCATCCGCTCCATCCTCTCGCTCGCTCCGGTTGTCCCGGTGATCATTCTCGACGATGTGAGCCAGGCGCGGCCGCTGGCCGAGGCGCTGGTCGCCGGCGGACTGCCTATCCTCGAGGTCACCCTGCGTACGCCCAACGCGCTCAGGGTGATGGAAGAGATGGCCAAGGTCACCGGCGCCATTGTCGGCTCGGGCACGGTGCGCACGGCGCTGCACATGAAGCAGTCCGTCGATGCCGGCTGCCGCTTCATGGTCTCGCCCGGCATTTCCCCGCGCATCCTCGACGCCGCCGACGATATCGGCATTCCGCTGCTGCCGGGCATTGCCACGCCCAGCGAGGCAATGACGGCGGCCGAGCGCGGCTATGGCTTCCTCAAATTCTTCCCGGCCGAAGCCAATGGCGGCGCCCCGGTGCTCAAGGCCTTTGCCTCGCCCCTGCCCGACATCACCTTCTGCCCGACGGGCGGCATAGATCCGGCCAAGGCCAAGGTCTATCTCGGCCTCCCCAATGTCATCTGCGTGGGCGGCAGCTGGATCATGCCGGCCGACGCCCTGGCCGCCAATGACTGGAGCCGCATCGAAGCCCTGGCGCGCGAGGCCAGCGCACTGCGCGGCTGATGCGGCGGCTCGGGGCGGCACTGGTGCTGGTCGGGCTGATCAGCCCCCCCGCCCAAGCCGAAGCCGTCCATGTTGCCGTTGCCGCCAATTTCACCGCGGTTGCCGAACAACTGGCGCCGCTGTTCACGGCCGAGACCGGCCATGGTGTGACCTACAGCTTTGGCGCGACGGGCCTGCTCTATACCCAGATCAGCCAGGGCGCGCCGTTCGAGATCCTGCTCGCCGCCGATGAGGAGCGGCCCGCCCGGGCGGTTGCCGAGGGTCTTGGCGTCGCGGGCAGCGTCTTCACCTATGCCATTGGCGCGCTGGCGCTCTACAGCACTGCGCTCGATGTCAGCAATGGCGCGGCGGTGCTCGGCGGCGCCGGTTTCGACAAGCTCGCCATCGCCGATCCACGATCGGCGCCTTACGGCAGGGCCGCCATGGAGACCATCGCGGCGCTGGGCCTCTCCGAAACCATCATGCCCCGGCTGGTGACCGGCGAGAACATCACCCAGACGCTGCAATTCATCGAGACCGGCAATGCCGAACTCGGCTTCGTCGCCGCCAGCCAGGTGACGGGCAAGACAGGCGTCTGGATCGTACCGGGCGATCTTCATGCGCCGATCCGTCAGGATGCCGTGCTGCTCAAGGCGGGGGAGGCCAATCCGGCGGCCACGGCCTTCCTCGATTTCCTGAGGAGCGAGACAGCCATCGCCGTGATAGAATCGGCAGGCTATCGCGTCGACTGAACGGATCCCGCAATGAGCCTTGCCGATATCTGGACGCCGGTCAGCCTGACGCTGAGCCTGGCCACCATCAACACGCTCGTGCTGCTGGTGCTGGGCACGCCCATCGCCTGGTGGCTGGCGCGCAGCCGGAGCCGCTATCGCGAACTGGTGGGCGCGCTGGTAGCCATGCCGCTGGTGCTGCCGCCGACCGTGCTGGGCTTTTACCTGCTGATCGCGCTGGGTCCCAACGGACCGGGCGGCTGGATTGCCGCGCTGTGGGGCGGACGCACGCTGGCCTTTTCCTTCACCGGCCTCGTCATCGGCTCGTTCTTCTATTCGCTGCCCTTCATGGTGCAGCCGCTGCGCAACGGCTTTGCGGCGATCGGCGAGGAGCCGCTCGAGGCGGCCGCGACGCTGGGCGCTTCGGGCTGGCAGCGCTTCTGGCGTATCGCCCTGCCACTGGCGCGCCCGGGCTACATCACCGGCGCGGTGATGACCTTTGCCCATACGGTGGGCGAATTCGGCGTCGTGCTGATGATCGGCGGCAATATTCCGGGCCAGACCAAGGTCATCGCCATCGCGCTTTACGACCATGTCGAGCGCCTGCAATGGCAGGAGGCGCATGTCATTGCCCTGGGCATGGTGGTCTTTGCCTTCGTGGTCATCGCGGTGACGCTGAGCATCGACCGGCGGGTGAACGTGCCGATGCCGTAGGGGCGTGCGGAAGCGCCGCCTGCAACGCGGTTGTCGTGTGGTTCGCTCTGCTCACCGAGTGAGCCGTGATGGCGAGGCAACTGCCTCGAAGGTTAGTTTGGATAGTGAGACAGACGCCTCGCCATCACGCCGGGATTTTTCACACACGCATCGAGCGGCCGCCCTTTCGGATTTTATCGCTTCCGTTCCCGCTCTGGGTTCGTGCCATTCGAGCGTAGCTCGCATGGCCTTGCCCTGCGGGACGGCGCGAGGCCGGTGGTCAGCATACATGCGGGAGCCTGGCGACCCATGCTCCCCGGCAGTCTAGCCCGCTCATCACTCGTCATGATCGCGCTCTGGCGGGTAGATGAGGTGATTATGCAGGAGGTCTTGGGGAGGGGGATAAGTTTGTGGTGGCGGCTGAAAGGTGAGCGGGGGTGGAGGGTTAGCTGATCCGGATTGTGGGAAGGCCGCGTTTTGAGCGTGCGGCCCAGCGCCGGAAGACCGCGGCTAGCCATGCGCGCATACCTCGATCCGCGGCCCCCTTGCCACCCGACCTCCCTTCCCTTCAAATGCACGCGGGACCCGGGAGGAACGGCATGGCTATCGGCGGCGACGCGCTCGAATTCATTGACAGGAAGTTTTACGATCTGGCCATCGGCATTGCCGCGCTCGAAGTGCTCTATGACGGCTGCCGCTGGGCCGAGGGGCCGGTCTGGTTCGCCGATGGCAACTTCCTGGTCTGGAGCGACATTCCCAACAACCGCATGCTCAAATGGGTGCCGGGCCTTGGCGTCACCCCGTTCCGCACCCCATCCAACTATGTCAACGGCAATACCCGTGACCGGCAGGGGCGGCTGATCTCCTGCTCGCATGGGGCCCGCGCCGTGCTGCGCACCGAGTGGGACGGCACGGTGACGACGCTGGTCGACCGCTTTGAGGGCAAAAGGCTCAATTCGCCCAATGACGTCGTGGTCAAGTCGGATGGCACGATCTGGTTCACCGACCCGCCCTATGGCATTCTCAGCGACTATGAGGGCTACAAGTCGGACCAGGAACAGGCCGGCTGCTTTGTCTATCGCTTCGACCCGGCCGATGCTTCGCTGACCGTGGTCGCCGACGATTTCGCCAAGCCCAATGGGCTGGCCTTCTCGCCCGACGAGTCGGTGCTCTATGTTTCCGATACCGGCCAGAGCCACGACCCCGACTGGCCCGCCCATATCCGCCAGTTCGACGTCAACGGCGCGAGGCTCACCAATCCAAAGGTCTTTGCCGATATCGATTCGGGCCTGCCCGACGGGTTCCGGCTCGATACCGAGGGCAATGTCTGGACCAGTGCCGGCCTGGGCGTGAATGTCTACAATTCCGCCGGCGCCCTGCTGGGCCGCATCAAGACGGGGGCCAAGACCTCCAACGTCACCTTTGGCGGACCGCGCCGCAACCGGCTGTTCATCACCTGTAGCCAGTTCGTGATGGCCACCTATGTCAGCGCCACGGGCTTGCAGCATCCCTAGCAATGGACCTGACATGAACCGGCCCATTCATGCTAGGAAGGATGCGGGGCGACTTACTTGCACATCGGAACATCGTATTGACAGCCAACGACCATGAAGCCGCTCCCGCCGAGGAGTTGCTCGAGACGCCCCATCTGGCGGATGCGCTGGAAAGCGACCGGTTCAAGCAGTTTCTCGATCATGTGCCCTTCGGCATCGCGGTTTCCGAACTGCATCCGCAGGAGCGGCTGTCCTACGCCAACCTGGAATTCGAGCGGCTGATCGGCACCTCGGGCGGACAGCTCGAGGGCAAACCTTGGGCCGTATTGCCCCCCAATGCCGTGGCCCGCGACGATGGCGAACTGTTGAGCCAGGCCGTCGCCCTGCGCGACGACTATATCGGCACCTTCGTGATCAGGCGCGACGAGGGCGAGATCACCGTCGATGCCTGGTCCAACATCATCGAGGACGATGACGGCAAGCCGACCTTCCGCCTCGTCGCGCTGGCCGAAACCGCCAACCGCACGCCGGAGCACGCCGCCGACCTCAAGGCCCAGATCCAGGAAAAAGACACCCTGCTGCGCGAATTGCAGCACCGGGTGAAGAACAACCTGCAGATGATCACCGCGCTGATCCGGCTCGAAGCGCGCAACATGCCCGACGATACCTCCAGCCAGGCCTTCCAGCGCCTGGCCGGGCGGATCAGCTCGCTGGCGCTGCTCTACCAGTCCCTGTCCGAGGACGGGCAATCGGAAAGCGTCGATCTCGGCGTCTATCTCAGCCAGGTTGCCTCGGCGGTGATGGCCGCCCATGCCATCGAGGGCATAAGGCTCAACCTGCAGGTCGATACCTGGCCGGTCTCGGTCAATGTCGCCATGCCCACCGGGCTGGTGGTCAACGAGCTGATGATCAATGCGCTGAAATACGCCTTTGTCGGCCGCGAAGGCGGCACGATCACGCTGCAGTCGCTGGTCAACGAGACCGGCTGCCGCGTTACCGTTTCCGACGACGGCATCGGCCTGGCCGAGGGCACCAACTGGCCCAAGCCGGGCAAGCTCAGCGCGCTCATCGTGCATTCGCTGGGGCAGAATGCCAAGGCGCGGGTCACCATCGATTCCACGCCAGGGGCCGGGCACACCGTCTCGATCTTCTTCGCCCGGGCCAATGCCGAGCCCGAACCAGAGCCCGAAGCGACCTGAGACGGCATGGCGACCGCGATTACCCGCTTCATCCAGGACAACCTGGAGCTGCGTCCGCTACCGGCGCTGCCCGCGATCAGCCTCTACCTCTCCCACCCCAGGAGCCGCCTGTCGCGGCTGGCCGATCCGGATGATGCCGATCCGCCGCCGCCCTATTGGGCCTTCCCCTGGGCCGGCGGACTGGCTCTGGCGCAGCACTTCGCGGCCCATCCTCAGGCCATTGCTAACAGGCGCGTGCTCGATCTGGGCGCGGGATCGGGGCTTGTGGCCATCGCCGCAGCAAGGGCGGGGGCCGTGGTCAGTGCGGCGGAAATCGACCCGCATGGACGGGCCGCGATTGCGCTCAATGCGGCGGCGAACGGGGTTGCGGTCGACCTGACCGAGGTGGATGTGACGGGGCCACCGCCGGCCGATGTCGAGCTGATCGCGGCGGGCGACGTCTTCTACAACGCCGAGGTGGCGGCGATCATGCTGCCCTTCCTGCTGCGCTGCCGCGCGGCCGGGATCGACGTGCTGATCGGCGACCCGGACCGGCGGGACCTGCCCAGGCATCGGCTGGAACGCGTGGCGTCCTATGCCGTGGGCGATGTCGGGGATGGCCGGGACGATGCCGGGCGGGTGGGGAGTGTCTATCGCCTGCGCTAGGGGCTGGACCGAGTGGTTTGCAGCAGCCTACTTGCTGCCCTTCGGCTTCTTCGGCTCGGGCGCCGGCAAGTCGTCTGTCGTGGTCTTGACCAGTCCCGCCAACCAGTCGGCATCGTCCCAGCGGTCGCCATCGATCAGGAAATAGGGCTTGGAACCCGGATAGGCCTCGGCTTCCGTCACCGTGCCCAGATAGGCGCGCCCCGCCGCGGTGGGCTTGATGAACAGCTGGTCGTCGCAGATGAAGGCCATGACTTTGCCGTCGCAATACATGCCGTATTCGCCGAACATTTTCTTGGTCGTGATCGTGCCGGCGCCGGCGCTTTGCTCGACGATATAGTCGACCGTCTTCTGCTGGGTGCTCACATCACCGCCCCGACCTGCCAGGGTACGAATTCATTGTCGCCATAGCCGAGCTCTTCGGACTTGGTGCGCTTGCCCGAGGCAATGTCGAGCAGCATGTCGAAAATCTGCTGCCCCTTGTCCTCGATGGAAACGCCCTCGACGATATCGCCGCAATTGATGTCCATGTCGTCGGTCATGCGGGCATACATGTCCGAATTGGTGGCCAGTTTCATGGAAGGCACCGGCTTGCAGCCATAGGCCGAACCGCGCCCGGTGGTGAAGGCCAGGATATTGGCGCCGCCGGCCACCTGCCCCGTCGCCGAGACCGGATCAAAGCCGGGCGTATCCATGAAGACAAAGCCCTTCTCGGTCACCAGCTCGGCATATTCATAGACCGCCGTCAGCGGCGTCGTGCCGCCCTTGGCCGCCGCGCCGAGCGACTTTTCGAGAATGGTGGTGAGGCCACCCAGCTTGTTGCCGGGCGAGGGATTGTTGTTCATCTCGCCATGGTTGCGACGGGTATAGTCTTCCCACCAGTGAATCCGGCTGATGAGCTTTTCGCCCACCTCGCGGCTGACGGCCCGGCGGGTGAGCAGGTGTTCGGCGCCGTAGATTTCCGGCGTCTCACTGAGGATGGCGGTGCCGCCATTGCGCACCAGGATATCGGCCGCATAGCCCAGCGCCGGATTGGCAGTAATGCCCGAATAGCCGTCCGACCCGCCGCATTGCAGCGCCAGGCTCAGGTGGCTGGCATCGACCGTCTCGCGGCGCGCCGCGGCGGCGATGGGCAGCATTTCCTTGACCTTCTCGACGCCCCACTCGATCATCTTCTTGGTGCCGCCACGCTCCTGGATGGTCATGGTCTGGAAGGTCTCGCCTTCGGCAATGCCGTACATTTCCTTCATGCGGCCGATCTGGAACACCTCGCAGCCCAGGCCGATGAGCAGCGCCGCGCCCAGATTGGGATTGGACGCATAGCCCCACTGCGTACGCTTGAGGATGTCAAAGCCCTCGCCACGGCTCTCCATGCCGCAGCCCGTGCCATGCACGAAGGGCACCACGCCGTCGATCTCGGGATAATCCTCGAGCAGGCCGGAGCGATTGATCGCCTCGGCGACGAACTTGGCGACCGTGGCCGAACAATTCACCGAGGTGAGGATGCCGATATAGTTGCGGGTGCCCACCTTGCCATTGGCACGGCGATAGCCCTCGAAGGTGGCGCGCTGGCCGAGAGGGATCATCTCGGGCGCTATGGCCCCTTCGGCAAAGGCATAGTCATGCGTCAGCGTGCCGTCGGCGCCGCCCATGCCGCAATTGTGCTCATGCACCCAGTCGCCCGGCACGATGGCTTCGCTGGCAAAGCCGATGATCTGCCCGAACTTGATCACGGCCTCGCCGGCGGCGATGGCCCGGCTGGCGAATTTGTGGCCCTTGGGCACGCGCCTGACAATGCGCACGCCCTGCGGCGTATCGCTGCCGACATCGAGATTGGCCAGTGCCACCGCAATATTGTCGGCCGCATTGAGCACCAGCGTGCGGGACTGGGGACGGGTCATCGTTTCGGACATCAGGGGACTTTCGCGGGGTATGGTCTCAACTGCGCTTTACGCCGGCCCCGTTTGCCGCCAGATTGCGCGCGCATTCGGCAGCGACGGGCGTTGTAAAGCACCACTTCACTAACTAACATGTTAGCATGACAACCGCAGCAAGTCCCTATTCTTTTCTGGCGCGCCCGACCACCCTCACCCGCGGCAGCGTCACCGCGGACGTGACCCATGCCATCCGCACTGCCATCGTCACCCTGGCCCTGCCCCCCGGCAGCACCATCGACAAATCGCTGATCTGCGCCGAGCTCGGCGTCTCGCGCTTTCCGGTGAGCGAGGCGCTGGCGCGGCTGCAGATCGAGGGACTGGTCGATATCGCCCCGCAGCGCGGCTCCACCGTCTCGCTGGTGCGCATCGCTGATGTCCGCGAATACATGCTGATCCGCAAGGGGCTGGAATCGGAAGCCCTGCGCGTGCTGATCGGCAGCCACGACCCCAGCCTGATCGACGCCTTGCATGCCAATATGGCCGCCCAGCGCGAGGCGGCAGAGCGCGACGACGCCGAGACCTTCCACCAGATCGACGTCGAGTTCCACGACATCATCTACCGCTCGATGCGGCTGACCAAGGTCAAGACCATCATCGATTCCGCCCGCGCCAATCTCGACCGGGCGCGGCGGCTGATCATCACCCCGCGCCGGCTGGCGCTGACCATTGCCGAGCACCAGGCCATCTTCGACGGCATCCTCGCCGCCGACGCCGCCCAGGCCACCCGCGCCATCCGCGCCCATATCGACGCGGTCATGGTGGAGCTCTTCGCCTTTGCCCGCGAGCATCCAGGCCTCTTCGCCGATGGCGAGAGCCTGGGCACCGACAGCGACAGTTTCCCCTTCGGCTAGGACACATCATGCTCAAGAACATTCCGCCCATCCTCGGCCCCGACCTGCTCGCCATCCTGCGCGCCATGGGGCATGGCGACGAAATCGCCATCGTCGATGCCAATTACCCGGCGGATGCGGCCGGCCCGGTGCTGGTGCGGCTCGATGGCATCAGCGCCACCGACGTGCTCGACGCCATCCTGACCCTGATGCCGCTGGATGACTTCGTGGCCGAGCCCGCCCTCTGCATGCAGGTGGTGGGCGATGCCGGCCGGCGCGAGCCGATCATGGACGAATTCGAGACCATCATCCGCCGGCACGAGCCCAAGATGGGCCTCGCCTCGCTCGAACGCTTTGCCTTCTATGACCGGGTCAAGACCGGCTATGCCGTGGTCCAGACCGGCGAGCGCCGGCTCTATGGCAATATCGTGCTCAAGAAGGGCATTGTCCGCCCCGACGGCTGAAAATGCCGCGACCGAACCGATCGGGCCAAGGTCGCCCTCGACAGACTAACATGTTAGCGGCTAAGGCCTAGTCAAACGGCAACAGGGATACTCCACCATGAAACTGCTCCGCATTGGCGCCAAGGGCGCGGAAAAGCCCGCAATCCTGGCCGAAGACGGCTCGATCCGCGACCTCTCCGGCATTGTCGGCGACATCGGCGGCCAGACCCTGACGCCCGAGGGCCTGGCCAAGATCCGCGCCCTCGATATCGGCGTGCTGCCCCGGCTCGATGCCGGCCAGCGCATCGGGCCCTGTGTTGCCAATGTCGGCAAGTTCATCTGCATCGGGCTCAACTATGCCGACCACGCGGCCGAGACCGGCGCGCCGATCCCGGCCGAGCCGATCATCTTCATGAAGGCCACCAGCGCCATTATCGGCCCCAATGACGATGTGATCATCCCCAAGAACGCCATCAAGCCGGACTGGGAAGTCGAGCTGGGCGTGGTCATCGGCAAGGAGGCCCGCTATGTCGACGAAGCCGACGCCATGGACCATGTCGCCGGCTATTGCGTCATCAACGACGTCTCCGAGCGCCACTTCCAGACCGAGCGCGGCGGCACCTGGGACAAGGGCAAGGGCAGCGACACCTTTGGGCCCATCGGCCCCTGGCTGGTGACGCGCGACGAAGTGGCCGATCCCCAGCAGCTGGGCATGTGGCTCGACGTCGACGGCAAGCGCTACCAGAACGGCTCGACTCGAACGATGATCTTCGGCGTCGCTCATGTCGTGAGCTATGTCAGCCAGTTCATGAGCCTGCAGCCGGGCGACATCATCTCGACCGGCACCCCGCCCGGCGTCGGCATGGGCATCAAGCCCGAGCCGGTCTGGCTCAAGCCCGGCAATGTCATGCGCCTGGGCATTGAAGGCCTCGGCGAGCAGCAGCAGAATGTGAAGGCCTACAGCGCCTAGCGTCTTCACCTCTCCCTTGGGGGAGAGGTGAGAGGGCTAAGGCCGCCGGGCGACGAGGTCGATCTCGACCAATGCCCCCACTGCCAGTGCGGTCACGCCGATCGTGGTCCGCGCCGGCAGCTTTCCGGCTTCGAAAAAGCTCGGCCACAGCGCGTTGAGCGCGGCATAGTCGCGCTCGAAGGCCGAGAGGTAGATGCGCACCATGGTGACATGCTCGAGCCCCAGGCCGATCCCGCCCAGCACCAGCTTGAGATTGTCCATCACCCGCCTGGTCTGCGCCTCGACGCCGGCCGGAAGCGGCGCATCGGGTGCCGCCGGGTCGGTGGGCATCTGGCCGGTCACGAACACCCAGCCATCGGCCTCCACCGCGTGGGAAAACGGCGCCACCGGCCGCGGACCCGAGGCGATCATGTGATGCAGTAGCTGGCTCATGCGGACACTCCTTTGCGCCTGAGCCTCACCGTCTGGGCAGCCATAAGTCAACGCCTGGCTTGCATTGCGCACCGATGATCTTGCGTGATCGTCCGATCACGAATTGCTGTCTTGCGGCGCGAGCAAAAGCGGATCACTGTTTCGGCATCATGCGCAGCTGGATCGCCCGTCACCGGTTCGTTCTTGCCGCCCTTTTCGGGCCCGTCATCATTTTGACCCCCGCCATCCCATTGGCCACCGCCCAGTCCGAACGCGAGAATGCCGCGCTCGATGCCCTGTTCGACCAGCTCCGCCTGGCCCCCGACCAGGCAGCGGCGCAGGCCATTACCAGCCAGATCTGGACCTACTGGATCACCCCGCGGGACCCGATCCTGGCGGCGCGCATGCAGGACGTGCTGAGCCTGCGCCAGCGTGCCGATTTCCCCGGCGTCATTGCCCTGCTCGATGAGATCGTCGTCGACTATCCCACCTATGCCGAGGCCTGGAACCAGCGCGCGACGGTCTACTATCTGCTGCGCAACTACGATCAATCCCTGGCCGACATCGAGAAGGTGCTGGAATTCGAGCCACGCCATTTCGGCGCCCTGGTGGGTCGCGCGGTGATCTACAAGAACCAGGGCAAGGACGATCTGGCGCGCGCCGACATGATTGCCGCGCTGGCCATCCACCCCTATCTCGTCGAGCGGGCCCTGTTCCCCGAACTCGAGGACATCAAGTTCATCTGAACCCAAGTTCATGTGAACCATTGACCGCGTCTTGCGGCCCGGCTCTGTTGTTCCCACATCAGGCCCTCCGCAACGAAAGACGTTTCATGACCGACACCGACCTGACCGTGCTCCGTGAAGATGGGGCAACCCGTGGCCGCTATGTCATCCACCTGGCTCCGGGCTTTGAAGCGGAGATGACCTTCCGCATTGGCGAAGACCGCACCATCACCATCGACCATACCGGCGTGCCGCCCGAATATGAGGGCCGCGGCATAGCTGCCCGCCTGGTTCAGAAGGCCGTTGCCGACGCACGCGAGCAGGGCTTCAAGATCGTCCCCATCTGCTCCTATGTCGTCGCCCAGTTCCGCCGCCATCCCGAATGGGCCGACCTGCGCGCCTGAATCTCAATGTCCCGAGGCGCTGCGCTGGCGGAAGATTTCGGTCAGCCGGGCCAGCGCCACCAGATGGATATGTTCGGGCGTGGTCGGCTCCTTGAGGCAGGTGACCTCGGTCACCACGGTGAAGACGCAGCCATTGCGCTCGCCGGTCGCGGCAAATTCAAGCCGTCGCCGCTTGGGCCAGTAGCGTGCATAGGTGACCTTGAACTGCATCGGAAACCGTAGCGCCGCCCTGTGATACGGCGGCCCTGGCGGCCGCCACTTGGTCACCAAGGGTGACGCCCCTCGGCTCGATGGCATGACGCTGGCAGGCGACCGCCATTGCGTCAACCGCCATGCGCGCTAAAGCGCGCCCGTCGTCGGAGCGTGACGGCCATCCGTCGCGTCTGGCTCCATGATGCTGGCGCGGTTGCGCCCCTCATTCTTGGCCACGTAAAGCGCGGCATCGGCCATTTCGATAACGTCGTCCATGCTGTCGCCGGGCATGATGAGACACGCGCCGACGCTGACGGTGACGCTGACCGAGCGGCCATCGGGCAGCGCAATGGGCTGATCGACGATGGCCGCCATCAGGCCATAGGTGGCCGCCCGCAGCAGGTGCGGCGCACTGTCCTGCAGCAGGACGATGAACTCGTCGCCACCCCAGCGCGCACAATCGCCGCCCGCCCCGATACTGTCGGAAATGCGCTGTGCCATCGCCAGGATCACCGCGTCGCCGGCGGCATGGCCATAGGTATCGTTGATGGTCTTGAAGTGATCGATATCGATCAGCAGCAGCCCGCGCTGGCCGCTTGCCGCCGCATCGGCAAATCGCGCGATGAAGCTGCGCCGGTTGGCCAGGCCCGTCTGACCGTCCCGGAAGGCCAGCACTTCCAGCTCCTCGGTGCGCTCGCGAATCCGCGCTTCCAGCTGTCGCGTATTGTCGCTGACCGCCAGCGCCATATCGGCAAAGGCCGTCGACAGGCGGCCCACCTCGTCCTGCGAATCCGTACCCATGGCGAGCGCCGGTGCGTAATCGCCGGCGCGCGCTGCCCAGACAGCCCCTTCGAGGCGCTTGAGACGATCCAGCACCTGCCGCTTGAACAGCAGCAGCAGCATGGCAGCCACCAGTCCCGCCACCGCCGCCAGCAGTAGGCCGATGGGCAGGAACAGCCGCTTGTCGATGATGGCGTCGATATCCATCAGCGTGACATTGAACCAGCCCAGCCGATCCAGATAGCCGATGCCCACCAGCGTTTCCTTGCCGCCGACCGTCATGAAGCGCGAGCTGACACCAGCATCGCCGGCCGCGACCTGGTCCATCAGCGCGCGCAGCGCAACCTGGTCTTCCGGCTTGTCGAGCAAGGAAAACACCGTGCGCTTGGCGCTCATCTCGGCCGTGAGGCTGCGCAGGTCGACCATGTTCTCGTCGCGATGCGCCTGAACTGCGCCCCACCGGTCGACAAACATCGAACTGACGCCGACCTGGGGGATATTGACCACTTCCTGGATGAAGCTGGTGAGGTCGATGCCCGTGCCCAATACGCCCAGCACCCGCCTTCCCTCGCGGATGACGCAGTTCATCCAGACCTTGGTGACCCGCAGATTGGCATCGTTGTCGACATTGAGATGACAGCCCTCGCCCAGGGCCGATGTGGCGAAATACCAGGCGTCGCGCGGGTTGTCGCGGTTGACGGTATAGCGGTACTGGTCGCCGGCATAGGAATTCGACGCGTCGTTGAAATAGTAGTTGCCGGAGGAATTGACGACGAAGAAGTAGCTTTTGTCCGAGAAGGACTGGCGGAAATGCTCGAGCTCGGCAATGCCGCGGCGCTTGAGCGTTTCGTTGCTCTCGTCATTGGCCCAGTCGCGGATCGACTGCGATCCGGCCAGCGTGTCGGCCAGCGAGACTTCGCGCATCAAGGCATCGAGCCCGCGATGCCGATCGTAGAGCACCTGTTTTTCGGCAAACAGCGTACCCAGCTGGATGACCGTGGACGCCACCACCCAGTTGAAGGCGACATAGGCTGGGACGGCAACGACCAGGATGCCGACCAGGACCAGGATCAACAGTCGGATACGCAGGCTGCCGGCAATGCTGTCTCGAAGTCCGAAGATTTGGACGCCCTCGCCCGCTCTGGGATTGCGGCCGTTCCGGCCACTTCATCAATCTAGGCAGCAGGCGTTTAGAGTCCGTTAAGCCTTTGCGCTCGCCTGAACCCCCGTGCCCGCGATACGTTATCCCTGTGGCAACTGAGGAGACAGCCATGAGCCCGCTCGAAACCAAGGTCCGCGCTTTGTTCGACGCCTATGGCAAGCGCAGCGACGACGCATTGCAGAACCCGCCCCGCGAGGATGTCGAGGGCATGATCGCTTCCTTTGCGTCCTTTTTCGTCGAATCCAGCCCCAAGGGGGTGATCGGCGGCGCCAATGACGACAGGTTCCGCCAGGTCATCCCGACCGGCTTTGCCCGCTACCGCCGGTTCGGCGGCAAGCACATGACCATCAAGGGGATCCGGGTGATCGAACTCGATCGCCTGCATGCGGTCGCCGATGTCGACTGGCAGTTCGACTATGTGAACAAGGCCGGCAAGGCGGGCCAGGTGACCTTCACCAATTTCTACTGCGTCACCATTGCCGGCGGCACGCCCAGGATCTTTGCCTATATGACGCCGGACGAGGACCAGGCCATGCAGGAGCACGGTCTGGTCTAGCGAGTGCGAAGGTCTAGCCGTGGGCGAGGAAGGCCTGCGCCTCGCGCAGTTCCTCGGGCCGCAACTCGTGGCCGCCCGGATGCCAGAACAGCGACGCGCTGGCGCCATTGCCGGCGAAATAATCGCTCAGCGCCTGCGTCATGGCGGCGGGCCCGATGGGGTCGCGCTGGCCGGCAGTGATCAGCACGCGCCGGCCGGCAAAGTCGGCGCTGGGCGGCGCAAACGGGATCAGCGGATGCATGAGCACGGTCGCGTCGAACAGGCTGGGCGCTGCGAACTGCATCGATGCCAGGATATTGGCGCCGTTCGAATAGCCCAGCCCGATCACCTGGCGCGGTGCGCCCTCGGCTTGCCGCGCTTTGACAAAGGCGATCATCTGCTGCGTGCGCAGCGCCAGGTCGTCCATGTCATAGACGCCCTCGCCGGTGCGGCGGAAGTAGCGCAGCGCCCCGCCCTCGCTGACATCGCCGCGCGGCGCGATGATCCGCGCTCCGGGCAGCAGCTCACCGGCCAGATCGAAGAACTGGTTTTCGTCACCCCCCGTGCCGTGAAAGACCACAAAGAGCGGCGCGACGGCGTCGGCACCCTTGCCTTCGCGATAGTGGTAGTCGGCCATGGTCCGTCTCCTGAACTGATATTGAACCGATATATCGGCCGGCTCGGCCTTTCGGGCAACCATCGCCGGCGACCACGCACTGTTGCCATTTGCGGAACAATCGCGTGCACTCGATTGCTGGCCGCCCGCATTCATGCACAATGCCGCCCATGTTCCTTTCCATCTTCGACGTCTTCAAGATCGGCATCGGGCCATCCAGCTCCCACACGATGGGGCCGATGACCGCTGCCAGGCGCTTTCTCGACGAACTGGCCGACGGCAACTGGCCGCGTGCCGCCAGCGCCCGCCCCGCGGCGCTGACGGCCAGCCTGCACGGCTCACTGGCTTTCACCGGCATCGGCCATGGCAGCGGCCGCGCCGTCATCCTCGGCCTCTGCGGCGAGGATCCAAGAACCGTCGACCCCGATGCCATGGATGGCCTGGTTGCCGCGGTCGAGGCGAAGGGCATCGTCCATCCCCCCGGCCACGCGGCCTATCGCTTCCGACCGGCGGTGGACCTGGTCCTCGACAAGCGCAATCCCCTGCCGCTCCATCCCAATGGCCTGCAGTTTTCCGCCTTCGATACCGATGGCCAGCTGCTGTTGCGGCGCGCCTATTATTCGATCGGCGGTGGCTTCGTGGTCAGCGCCGAGGAGCTCGAGGCCCTCAAGCACGCCTCACCAGCCCAGGCTGACGTGCCCTATCCCTTTGCCCATGCCCGCGACATGCTGGACATGGCTGCCGCCTCGGGCCTGTCCATTGCCGGCATGAAGCGCGCCAATGAAGAGGCCACGCGCAGCCGTATCGCGCTCGACCGCGGCATCGACGAAATCTGGTCGGTGATGAGCACCTGCATCGACCGCGGCATCGCCCAGGAAGGCATCATGCCCGGCGGTCTCAACGTCAAGCGCCGCGCGCGCGGAATCTTCCTGCAGCTCGATGCGCAGTGGCAGCGCAACGAGCTGACGCCACTGATGGCCAATGACTGGCTGAGCCTCTACGCCATGGCGGTCAACGAGGAGAATGCCGGCGGCGGCCGCGTCGTCACAGCGCCCACCAATGGTGCGGCCGGCGTCATTCCGGCGGTGATGCGCTATTATCTCAAGTTCAATGCCGCGGCCGGTCCGCAGGACATTCGCGACTACCTGCTGACCGCGGCCGCGATCGGCGGCATCGTCAAGCACAATGCCTCGATCTCGGGCGCTGAAGTGGGCTGCCAGGGTGAAGTCGGCTCCGCCTCGGCCATGGCTGCGGCCGGCCTCTGCGCCATCATGGGCGGCACGCCGGCCCAGGTGGAAAACGCCGCGGAAATCGCGCTGGAACACCATCTCGGCATGACCTGCGATCCGGTGGGCGGGCTGGTGCAGATCCCGTGCATCGAGCGCAATGCCTTTGGCGCCGTCAAGGCCGTTACCGCGGCCTCGCTCGCGCTCAAGGGCGACGGCACCCACGCCGTGCCGCTCGATGCCTGCATCGAGACGATGCGCCAGACGGGCTTGGACATGAGCGAAAAATACAAGGAAACCAGCCTGGCGGGGCTGGCTGTCAACGTGGTGGCCTGCTGAACGGCACGCTCAGTGCAGCGCGGTCCTGGGCGGATTGACATCGTGCAGCTGAACGCTCTCGGCGGGGCTTTCCAGCAGGGCGCCGGCGACGAGCTGTTCGTCCCGCACCGTCTCGAGATAGACGCGCAGCATGATGTGTCCCGCGGCAGGCAGGTCAGGGTTCCTCAGGTCGACGGGTTCCTGATCGGGGCCATGCGGCACGAGGCCCGCCGGTGCCTGATCGGCCGGCAGGGCAAAGCACTCATGGCGTCGAATGCCGAGCGCATCGAGCCGCGAAATGGCGTTTTGGGCATCCTTGACGCTGGCAAAGATACCAATGGCCATTCGCCGACGGATTGGGGCCATGGCGGTCTCCACCCGATCAGTGCATGTTGCCGTCGCACTGCGCGAGCAGCCGCAGCCGGTCCATGTCGCGCACGACGAAATTGCCGCGATTGGGCAGGTCGATCACCCGCATGGCCCGCAGCCGGGTCATGTTGCGGCTGACTGTCTCGATGGTGAGGCCGAGATAATCGGCAATGTCGGCGCGGCACATGGGCAGCGGCACCATGTCACTCGTGGTCCGGCCGGCCATGGAGAGCAGGAAGCTGGCCATGCGTTCGATCGCAGTCTTGCGGCAGAGCAGGATTGACAGATCCTGCATGTTGGCCACTTCGTCGCCGGCCACCTTGAGCAGCTTCTCGGCCAGTTCGGGCCGCTCGCGCATGGCGCGCAGCAGCGAGGATTTGTGGATGGCGCGGACACGGGTCATGGTCAGCGCATCGCAGTCGAAGCGATAGGTTTCACCATGGCCGAAGCCGACAATGTCGCCGGCAAAGCCAAAGGCGACAATCTGGCGGCGGCCATCGGGGAAAATCTTGTAGGCGCGCACGGCGCCGCTCAGGATCTCGTAGAAGCCCGTGGTTTCATCGCCCTCACGGAACAGCGCATCGTAGGCGCCCAGCAGACGGACGCCGCTGGTGCTGACCGCGCCGCCCATCCAGGGCGTTTGAGTATCAACCGTCGATGCGATAGTGGATAGCTGCATGATACGTCCCCGGACCGAGTAAAGTGTTGTCGTCTGGGGAAAACATAGATCGCCTATGTAAGCGGCGTTCCGGCGCTACGTACTGAATTGTAACGCAATGTATCGGGCGGCGGCGCCCGGGGACAAAGCAGGAGCGGATCGCACTGATGGCAGGGGGGCAGCATCACATTCTCGTCGTGGACGACGACGATCAGGTGCGGCGCATGCTGCGGCGATGCTTCGAGGATGAAGGCTACCGCGTCAGCGAGGCCACCGACCAGACCGGCGTGGAAGCGGCCCTGGCGACCGGCCTCGACCTCATCACGCTCGACCTCAACCTGGGCGGCACCGACGGGCTTTCCATCGCGCGGACAGTGCGGCAGAACTGGGACCTGCCCATCATCATGATCACCGGCAAGGGCGACATGATCGACCGCATCGTGGGCCTCGAAATCGGCGCCGATGACTATATCGCCAAGCCGTTTCACCTGCGCGAAGTGCTGGCCCGCGTCCGCTCGGTGCTGCGCCGCGCCGGGTCGACCGCCCAGCCCGTCGCCCCCGCCCGTCCGCCTGCCAAGGCGCAGATCGGCTTTGACGGCTTCGTGCTCGACCTGGGCCGGCGCGAATTGCGCGGCCCCGATGGGCAGGACGTCCGCATCACCAGCGGAGAATTCGATCTCCTGGCCCTGTTCGCGCAGCATCCCCATCGCGTGCTGAGTCGCGACCAGATCATGGACATGCTCAAGGGGCACGACTGGGCACCCAACGACCGCAGCATCGACAACCAGATCGCCCGGATCCGCAAGCTCATCGAGGCCGATAGCCAGCAGCCGCGACTGCTCAAGACCGTGCGCGGCGCCGGCTACAGCTTCACCCCGAAAGAGCTCAGCGCCTGAGACTATGCCTTGATGGCGTCCTCGATGGCGGCGGCCAGGTCGGCCATGCGATAGGGCTTGCGCAGGATCCTGATATCCTCTTCGGCCGTGCGGTTGCCGGCCAGTTCCTCGGCATAGCCCGATGTCAGCAGGACCGGCATATGCGGATAGAGCGCGCGCGCCTGCTGGCGCAGCTGATAGCCCGACATGCCGCCCGGCATCACCACGTCGGTGAACAGCAGATCGATCCCCGGATTGCTCGCAAGCAGCTCCAGCGCCTCGGCGCCGCTGGCGGCCGCCAGCACCACATAGCCCAGCTGCGTCAGGCGCGAGACGGTGAGCTTGCGCAGGCGGTCATCATCCTCCACGGCCAGGATAACCTGCCCCGTGCCCGATGCGGGGGCGTCAGCGTCGCCGATCGCGGTCGCCTGCAACGGCTCGACGCGATGCCTGGGGAGATAGATGGTCACCGTAGTGCCCTTGCCGACCGTGCTGTCAATGGTGACAAGCCCGCCCGACTGCTTGGCAAAACCATAGATCATGGAGAGGCCGAGCCCCGTGCCACGCCCCTGCTCCTTGGTGGTGAAAAATGGCTCGAAGGCGCGCTCGCGCACCGCCTGGCTCATGCCCGCGCCGGTATCGGAGACCGAGAGGCGCACATAGTCCCCGGGCGACAGGCCATCGAGCCGGCTCGACATGTCGGCATCGACCGCGGCATTGCCGGTTTCGATCAGCAGGCGCCCGCCATCGGGCATGGCATCCCGCGCGTTGACGGCAAGATTGACGATGGCGCTCTCCACCTGAGACGCGTCGACCCGGGCCGACCACAGATGCGGGGTGAGCGCGTTGGACAGATAGATGGTGGCCCCCAGCGTGCGGTGCAGCATATCGGTGAGGCCGACGACGAAGCTGTTGAGATTGACGGTTTCCGGCTCGAGATGCGACCGGCGGGCGAAGGCCAGCAACCGCGCGGTCAGGCGGGCGCCCAGATCGGCTGCCTCCAGTGCCTCGTTGGTTAGCTCGCGCTGCAGCGGCGTCGTCAGCTTGCCCTCCAGCATTTCCAGATTGCCGATGATGACGGTCAGCAGATTGTTGAAATCATGCGCAATGCCGCCGGTGAGCTGGCCCATGGCTTCCATCTTCTGGGCCTGGCGCAGGGCCAGTTCGGTGGCCTTGCGATCCGACAGGTCGTGGATGATGCCGGTAAAGTGCGTCCGCCCATCCGTCTCGAATTCACTGACCGCCAGATGCATGGGAAACAGCGAGCCGTCGCGCCGGCGGCCGGTGACCTCGCGGCCGATGCCGATGATCTTGCGCCGTCCGGTGGAGCGGTAGTTGTGAATGTAGCCGTCATGCTCGGAATGGTAGGGCTCGGGCATGAGAAAGTGCACGTTGCGCCCCAGGAACTCGGCCTGATCATAGCCAAACAGACGCGCCGCTGCGGGATTGACCGTGGTGATGGTCCCCTGCCCATCGATGGTGATGATCGCGTCGACGGCGGATTCCAGGATGGCCTGGAGCTTGCGGGCCTGGCCCAGCAGCGAGGAATTGGGTTCGTCTTGGTCCGTCACCGGGCGGCTCGCTCTCTTGCTATGCTCGGTGAATCGTAACGAGCCGCGCGGGCCGGCACAAACAAAAACCCCGCAGGCAAGCCTGCGGGGTCTTGTCGGACTGCTGAAACCTCAGAGGGCCAGTTCGGTATAGATGGCCTCGAAGCGCTCGCCGACCTTCTTGGGAACCTTGATGGCCTTGATGGCCTCGAGATTGCTGGTGTCTTCGCCGACCACGATCAGGCCAACCATGCCCATGGCAAAATGCGGAGTGCACTTGACGCCATAGACGCCGGGGACGTCGACGGTGAGCACATAGGTCTCGTTGATCTTGCTTTTGAAAATCTCGACGCCTTCGGGCAGCATGTCCTTGATCGCCTCGACATTGTGGCCCTTGTCGGTGGGAATGAACGTCACCGTGTCGCCGGGCTGCGCCTGCACGAAGGCCGGCTCGAACACCATGGTGCCGGCCACGCCCTTGTTGAGCATGTGAACTTCGTAATCAGCGGCAAACGCGGGGGCGACGGCAAACCCGGCAAGGGCAATTGCGGCGATCGCAGTCTTGAGGGCGTTGCGCATGGTGGATCTCCTTAAAGTGGGGTCCTGTAGCGGGCCCGTTCGCCTCTCTCTACGCATTGCGGGCACCGCGCTCTTTGACCGGCATCAAATTTTTCTCGCATTTCGAACGCCCTGAATTCGGGCGGATATTTGCGCTTGATCAAAGAAAATGGACTGAAGAGCCAATACTCAAGATCATACGGGCAAAGAAGAAGTCGAGCCCAAAAACAGGATACTGAAATGGCAAATCTTCCAGGAATTTCGCGTCGCGCATTGCTTGCCGGCGCCACGGCAATTGGAGCAGCGGCACAGTTGGCAGCAGTATTGCCCGCTGCCGCTCAGGAAGCTGCCGCAACCGCCGCCGTCGACCTGAGCACGCTGGAACGCGTCAAGGTCGAACTGGTGCCGCCCCCCTTCGTGCATGCGCATGAGCAGGTCGCGACCGGCGCGCCCAAGATCGTCGAGTTCACGCTGACCATCGAGGAAAAGCTGCATGAAGTGGACGCCGAAGGCACGACCGTCTGGGCCATGACCTTCAATGGTTCGGTGCCGGGCCCGCTGATGGTGGTGCATGAAGGCGACTATGTCGAACTGACGCTGATCAACCCCGACACCAACCTGATGCAGCACAATATCGACTTCCACTCGGCCACCGGCGCCCTGGGCGGCGCGGGCCTCACCATCGTCAATCCGGGCGAGAAGGCGATCCTGCGCTTCAAGGCCACCAAGGCCGGCGTGTTCGTCTATCACTGCGCGCCTGAAGGCATGGTCCCCTGGCATGTCACCGCCGGCATGAATGGCGCCATCATGGTGCTGCCGCGCGACGGCCTGACCGACGGCAAGGGCAATGCCCTGGCCTATGACCGCGTCTACTATGTCGGCGAGCAGGACTTCTACGTGCCCAAGGATGCCGAGGGCAACTACATGGCCTATGAGAGCATCGGCGACGGTTATGCCGATGCGCTCGAGGTGATGCGCACGCTGCTGCCGAGCCATGTCGTGTTCAACGGCAAGGTGGGCGCCCTGACCGGCGAGAATGCCCTGACTGCGGCCGTCGGCGAGCGCGTGCTGGTCGTCCATTCGCAGGCGAACCGCGATACGCGGCCCCACCTGATCGGCGGCCATGGCGACTATGTCTGGCAGAGCGGCAAGTTCCACAACGCTCCCGAGGTGGATCTCGAGACCTGGTTCATCCCCGGCGGTGCCGCAGGCGCGGCGCTCTACACCTTCCTGCAGCCGGGCGTCTACGCCTATGTGAACCACAACCTGATCGAGGCCTTCGAACTGGGTGCCGCCGGCCATTTCGTGGTGAGCGGGGACTGGAATGACGACCTGATGACCAGCGTGCTGGCCCCCAGCCCGATCTGACGGCAACGACCTTCATGCGCGGCGCCCTCCGGCGCCGCGCATAGCTCCAGCAGAGATGCAAAATGACCACCCTGGCCCGCCCCGTGCACGACGTCCTGACTTCGCTGGCCCTGCCCGGGGCCCTGCTGGTTGTCGGCACCGCACTGATTGCACTGCAACTGGGCCTGCCCAATCTCAGCCTGGGCATGGGCGGCATTGCCGGACCCGAGACGGTTACCCTCATCCCCGCCGATTTCACCTATCGCGTCGAGGGCCACTTCCTGCGCGACGGCAATCCGGTTGATGCACCAATGGTCCAGCGGCGGCTCGATGCCCCCCTCGTGATGATGAAATATCAGGTCAGCGTCGCCGACTACGCCGCCTGCACTGCCGAAGGCGCCTGCGCACCAGCCGAGCCACGCAATATCGGACAGGGCAATGTGCCGGTCACGGGCGTCAATTTCGACGATGCCATCGACTATGCGGCCTGGCTGTCGGACCGCACGGGCCAGGACTGGGCCTTGCCGACCGACCGGCAATGGGCCTTCGCGGCCGGTGCGGGCTTTGTCGACGATGCCCTGGGTCTGGCCGAGGACAATGCCAATCCGGCGGCCCGCTGGCTGGCCAATTACGAAAAGGAAGCCGCGCGCGAAAGCGATGGCGGCCGCGTTCCCCTGCCTTTGGGCAGCTTCGGCAGCAATGAAAACGGCATTGCCGACATGGGCGGCAATGTCTGGGAATGGACGCAGACCTGCCATCGCCGCGTCCATGTCGATGCCGCCGGCGCCGTGCTGAGCGAGACCCCGGCCTGCACCATCAAGATCCTCGAGGGACAGCACCGCACGCCGATGAGCTTTTTCATTCGCGACGCAAGAAGCGGCGGCTGCTCGGTGGGCGTCCCGCCCAACAATCTCGGCTTCCGCCTGGTGCGGCAGCCGGCATGGCATGAGCGCCTGTTCGCCCTGATCGGCCGGTGAACGCTGCGGCCGATTGCCGAATACCGGAATGCGGGACTATCGTGTAAGGCACAGCCGACAACACGATAGGACAGCTCCTTTGGCAGACATCGACCGCAGCCTTGTGCGCGCCTTGCCGCTGTTCAACAAGCTGAGCGACGCCGAGCTGGATCGCCTGCTGGCCAGCGCCACCATGCGCCGGGTGGCCATGGGTGAAGCGGTGTTCGAGCAGGGGCAGAAGGCCGACCGCTTCTTCCTGCTGCTGCATGGGCGGCTCAAGGTGACCCAGGTCACGTCCGACGGCCAGCAGATCATCGTCCGCATGGTTCATCCCGGCGACATATTCGGCTTCGCCAAGGCGCTGCAGCGGGACGACTATCCCGGCACGCCCACCGCCTCGGCCGAAAGCGTCGTCATCTGCTGGCCCACCGAAGTCTGGGGCCTCTTCGTCGAGCAGAATCCCCATCTCGCCGTCAACGCCATGCAGACCATCGGCCAGCGCCTGCAGGAAGCCCATACCCGCATCCGCGAAATGGCCACCGAGGAGGTTGAGCGCCGCGTGGCCCATGCCGTGCTGCGTCTGGTCGAGCAGGCCGGCAAGACCGAAGGCACCGGCATCCGCATCGACTTCCAGATCTCCCGCCAGGACATTGCCGAGATGACGGGGACCACGCTGCACACCGTCTCGCGCATCCTGAGCGCGTGGGAGGCCAAGGGCCTGGTCGAGGGCGGACGGCAGAAACTGCTGGTGCGCGACACGGCGGGCCTGCAGATCCTGGCGGAAGGCCAGGCCGACTAGACTGGCGCATTCGTTGCGCCAGGACAAAGACCCTCACCCTGTCCGGGGATAGACCGCCCGCTGAGCAAAGCCGCTCGGCCGGAGCCCCAATGACCCAAGCCCCACCCGCCGCCACCAAGCGACAGCCCGTGCCACGCGGCATTGCGCGCAGCGGGCCGGTGCTCTTTTCCTATGGATTCCGGCCCTTCTTCCTGGCGGCCGGACTGTGGGCCATTGCGGCAATGGCCCTGTGGGTCGGGGCCCTGGCCGCCGGCTGGGAGATCGGCGGCAGCTATGGCGGGGCCTATTGGCACGCCCATGAAATGCTGTTCGGCTATAGTTCCGCCGCCCTGGCCGGGTTCCTGTTGACCGCCGTGCCAAACTGGACCGGGCGCCTGCCCGTATCGGGCACGCCATTGATTGCACTCTTTGCGCTGTGGTGCGCGGGACGGCTGGTCCTGCTGGCGCCCGACAGCGTCGGCCTGCCCCTGGCCATCGCCATAGACGCAGCCTTCCTGCCGGCACTTCTGGCCATCTGCGCCCGGGAGATCATCGCCGGCCGCAAATGGAAGGACCTCAAGGTCCTGGCCGGCATCCTCGCTTTGGCTCTCGCCAATATCGGTTTTCACCTGCTGGTCACGGGAGGCGGGGATGCGGCGCTGGCCAACCGGCTGGGCGTAGGCGCCTTCGTCATGCTGGTCACCATCATGGGCGGGCGCGTCGTGCCCAGCTTCACCCGCAACTGGCTGGCGCGGCGCCACAGCAGCGCCCTGCCGGCGCCCTTTGACCGCTTCGACACCATCGCCCTGCTGACCGGACTGGCGGCGCTGCTCCTTTGGGTCATCCTGCCGGACACAATCCTCACAGCGCTGGCCTGCCTCGTGGCCGCAGGCCTGCACCTGGGGCGGCTCTGGCGCTGGCGCGGCGGGCAGACCTGGGACGAGAAGCTGGTCCTGGTGCTGCATCTTGGCTATGCCTTCGTGCCAGCGGGTTTTCTGGCGATAGCCCTGGTCCAGTTGGGCTGGGTCGAGCCGGTCGCTGCGCTCCATGTCTTTACCGTCGGCACGATCGGGGTGATGACCCTGGCGATCATGAGCCGGGCCACCCGTGGCCATACCGGCCTGCCGCTCGCCGCCTCCGCCATGACGACGGCCAGCTATGCCGCACTGATCGCCGCCGCCCTGTTGCGCCCGCTGGCCAGCGTCTGGCCGGACCGTGCCACCGAACTGCTGTCAGCCACGGGCCTCTGCTGGATCCTGGCTTTCGCGCTCTATGTCATCGAATATGGCCCGGTGCTGGTGCAGCGCCGCCGCGAGCGGGGCGACTGACCGAAAAGGCCTATGCTTTTCGCCCGGCCCTGATCATCAGGCGATAGGCCGTTCCGGTCTCATCATGATCGCCTACAAAGGCATGGCCGCGCGCCTGGAGTTCTGGATAGAGGAATACCGGCTCGCGGCCCAGCAAGGCAAACAGCACCTCGCCCTCCGCCATGGTGTCCAGCCGGCCCAGAATACGCGTCATGGGCTCGGGGGGCACAAGTTCGGAACAATCGAGATAATAGGCGGGGTCGGCCCAGGTCTCGGGCGCTTCGGCACGGGATTCGACCATGTCGATGGGTGCGGCAGCCGGCGTGAAAACGACCATCCAGTCGCCGTCCTCGAGTCGGCTGGCGTCACTGGCAAAGCCGCGATTGGCCATGACCTGAAATAGCGGTTCGGGCCTGAAGGTGGCATAGAGCCTGAGCCGCTGGCCCCGGGCCAGTTGGTCCACAGCTCCCATGATCGCACCGAACGGCTCGCCGCCATTGCGCAGGATCGGACGGATATCGAGTTCAAGATCGTTCATGGCGCTTTCCTCGAAGTAGGCGAGATCGAACCAAACCTAGGCTATGGCCAGCCGCGCCACTTTGTCGCCTGACAAACAAATCCGCACCCAGATTGCAGCCCCCTGTGCACAGGCGATCGCCATAGCGGCACGTCTTTGCGCTGGATCAAAGACCGGGTGGCTTTTTGCGCTACGGCTCACGGGGAAGCGGGCTTGCACCCGCGGGCTGAAACGGGACGACCAACATGATTGCAGACCTGACGCGGGCCGAACGGCAATGGGCCATGATGATCCTGGGGGCGCTGGGCATTGTCGGACTGGCCATGGCGGTTGCCGGCCGCAACGACCTGCTGGGCATCCACGGCTGGATCGTGCTGGCGGCAGGGCTCGGCGGGTTCATCGTCTTCATGCGCGGCAAGGATGCCCCCGAGCCCAGCGATGACCGGCTCAACGAATATTATGATGCGCCCACCCGGCTGGGCATCATCCTCACCCTGCTCTGGGGCGTGGTCGGCATGAGCGCCGGTCTCTGGGTCGCGTCGCTCCTGGCGTGGCCGGAACTGACCTTCGACGCGGCCTGGGCCAGCTTCGGGCGCCTGCGCCCGGTCCATACCAGCGGCGTCATCTTCGGCTTTGGCGGCAATGCGCTGATCGCCACCTCATTTCATGTGCTGCAGCGCACGACTCGCGCCCGCCTGCCCGACCAGATCAGCCCCTGGTTCGTGCTGCTGGGCTACAACCTGTTCTGCGTCATCGCCGCCAGCGGCTATCTGATGGGCCTGACCCAGTCGAAGGAATATGCCGAGCCCGAATGGTATGCTGACATCTGGCTGGTCGTGGTGTGGGTGGTCTATTTCGCCATCTACATGCGCACCCTGGCCCGCCGCAAGGAACCCCATATCTACGTGGCCAACTGGTACTACATGGCCTTCATCCTGGTCGTGGCGATCCTCCATATCGTCAACAACCTGGCCGTGCCCGTCTCCTTCGGCAGCGCCAAATCCTATTCGCTGTTCTCGGGCGTCCAGGATGCCATGACCCAGTGGTGGTATGGCCACAACGCCGTGGCCTTCTTCCTCACTGCCGGCTTCCTCGGCATGATGTACTATTACCTGCCCAAGCGCGCCGGCCGGCCGATCTTCTCCTACCGGATGTCGATCATCAGCTTCTGGGGCATCACCTTCATGTATATGTGGGCCGGTTCGCACCACCTGCACTACACCGCCCTGCCCCATTGGGTGCAGACGCTGGGCATGGCCTTCTCGGTCGTGCTGCTGGTGCCCAGCTGGGCTTCGGCCGGCAATGCCCTGCTGACGCTGAACGGCGCCTGGCACAAGGTGCGCGACGATGCCGTGCTGCGCTTCATGGCCCTGGCCGCGATCTTTTACGGCATCACCACCTTTGAAGGCTCGTTCATGGCCATCCGCGCCGTGAACTCGCTCAGCCACTATACCGACTGGACCATCGGCCACGTCCATGCCGGCGCCCTGGGCTGGGTCGCCATGATCACCTTCGGCTCGCTCTATTCGATCGTGCCGTCGATGTGGAAACGCCCGAGCCTCTACTCGGCCAAGCTGGTGGAAGTCCACTTCTGGCTCGCCCTGTCGGGGACCGTCGTCTACGTCTTCGCCATGTGGAATTCGGGCGTCATCCAGGGCCTGATGTGGCGCACCTATACCGAGAGCGGCACCCTCAGCTACTCGTTCATCGACAGCCTCGTGGCCATGCATCCCTACTATATCGCGCGCGCCTTCGGCGGCCTGCTGTTCCTGCTCGGCGCGCTCGTAGCCCTCTACAATGTCGTCATGACCATCCGCATGGCTGCCCCGGCGACGGAAGACGCCACGCTCGACATTCCCGTTCAGCCCGCCCTGCAAGCCGGAGAATAAAGAACTATGTTCGGCCTACACTACAAAATCGAGCGCAGCGCGATCGGCCTCGTCACCTTCATTGTGCTGGTCGCTTCGATCGGCGGCCTCATCGAGATCGCGCCGCTCTTCACCATCGACGAGACCGTGGAACAGGCGCCCGACATGCGCGTCTATACCCCGCTCGAAGTGGCCGGGCGCAACATCTATATCCGCGAAGGCTGCTACGCCTGCCACAGCCAGATGATCCGCACCCTGCGCGACGAAGTGGAGCGCTATGGCCCCTATTCGCTGGCCGTGGAAAGCAGCTACGACCATCCCCAGCTCTGGGGCTCCAAGCGCACCGGGCCGGACCTGGCCCGGCTGGGCAACAAATATTCGGATGCCTGGCACACGGTGCACCTGTTCAATCCGCGCGACGTGGTGCCCGAATCCAAGATGCCGGCCTATCGCTGGCTGCTGCGCGATCCGCTGCGCACCGACGATCTGGGCAATCACCTATCGGCCCTGCGGGCGGTCGGCGTGCCCTATACCGATGAGCAGGTCGCCAATGCCGCGCTCGATGCCTATGGGCAGGCCAATCCGGAAACCGCAGCAGCCGACGGTGTCGCCGAGCGCTATGGCAGCGCAACCAATATCCGCATGTTCGACGGCGTTTCGACCCGCCTGACCGACATGGACGCGCTGGTTGCCTATCTGCAGGTGCTCGGCAACCTGACCGACGCCGCCCATCAACCCAATCAGCCGGAGGCAGAATAGATGCCCTTCGACCACGATACCGTCGTTGGCTTCTCCAAGTCGTTCGGCCTGTTCTACCTCGTTACCCTCAGCGTCATCGCGCTGGCCTGGACCTATTGGCCCTCCAACAAGAAGGGCTTTGACGAGGCCGCCAGGCTTCCCGTGCGTGAAGAGGAGGACCGGCCATGGCGCTAGGCGAACGCGACAAGATTACCGGGCAGATGACGACCGGGCATGAGTGGAACGGCATCAAGGAACTCAACACGCCCGTCCCGCGCATCGTCTATTTCTTCCTCATCGCCATGGGCGGCTTCGCCATTCTTTGGACGGTGCTGATGCCCAGCTGGCCCGGGATCAACGGCTATTTCCGCGGCCTGTTGGGCGCGGACCAGCATGCCGCCGTCATCCAGAGCGTCGAGCAGGCGCAGGTCGAGCGCGCCAGCTGGACCAGTCGCATCGACAGCGAAGACTTTGCCGCCATCCAGGCCGATGAAGAGCTGATGACCATCGTGCGCCAGACCGGCGCCGCCCTGTTCGGCGACAATTGCGCCGCCTGCCACGGCACCAATGCCCAGGGCGGACCCGGCTTCCCCAACCTTGCCGCCGCGCCGATCATGTGGGGCGACGATCCGGAAATCGTGGCCGAGACCATTCGCGTGGGCATCAACGGCACGAGCCCCGAAACACGCTTTGCCCAGATGCTGGCCTTTGGCCGCGACCAGATGCTCGAGCGCGCCGATATCGACGCTGTCGTGGCCTATGTCGAAACCCTGTCGCAGCCCGATCTGGTCGCCACCGCCGACCCGGCAATGCTGGCGACCGGCGCCGAGCTCTTTGCCGCCAATTGCGCAGCCTGCCACGGCGAGAATGCCCAGGGCATGATCGAGACCGGCTCGCCGAACCTGACCGACGAGCACTGGATCTATGGTGGCGACCATTCCAGCATCCGCAGCTCGGTCTATAATGGGCGCATCGGCACCATGCCCTCCTGGGAAGGGCGCCTGACCCCCACCGACATCAAGCTTCTGACGCTCTACGTCCTCGACCTGCGGGCCAGCCAATGAGCGCGCCCTCGGTCACCCATGACAGCACCATGCGGCAGTCCGGCACGCGCCGGCTGCTGATTGGCGCCGCCGTGGTGATCGTGGGCGTGCTGCTCGTCGCCAATGCCCACCTGGTCTATGTCGCCTTTTCCTCGCAGCCTGACTGCGTCACCCACCTCAAGGGCGGGGGCGAGCCCGGCACGTTCCGCGCCGCCAAATCGGCCTGCTGACCACCAACCCAACGGATCGCCCCCATGGCCAAGACGCTGCATCCCACCGCCGATATCATCCCCGATACCGTCCCCGCTTTGCCCAAGGCGATCGACCATAACCGCCACCTGCCTGCGACCGCCGCCTTCCAGTGGCTGGCCCTGGGGTGGCGCGACCTGTGGAACCGGCCGATGCCGAGCCTGCTCTACGGGCTGGGCATTGCACTCCTGTCCTTGCTGGTCATCGCGGCCATGGTCGCCTTCGGCTGGGCCCAGATCCTGTTTCCGGCACTGGCGGGTTTCCTTGTGGTCGGGCCACTGCTGGCGACCGGGCTTTACGAAAAGAGCCGGCGGCTGGAGGCGGGCGAGCCCGTCACCCTGTGGCACATGATCTTTCCGCGCCGCGGCGGCGGAGCCCACCTGTTCTTTGTCGGCGCTGTCCTGCTGACGCTGATGCTGGTCTGGATGCGTGCCGCCGTCTTGCTCTACGCGCTCTTTCTCGGCTGGCGGCCGTTTCCTGGCTTCGACTCCGTGGTCAACATGCTGTTCACCACCCCCACGGGCCTGCTCATGCTGGCGGTGGGCACGGCGGTCGGCGGGCTGTTTGCCGCCTTTGCCTTCGCCATCAGCGCTTTCTCCATTCCCATGATGCTCGACCGGAGGCTCGATGCCTTTTCGGCCATGGGCCTGTCCATGTCGCTGGTGTGGAACAACCTGCCCGCCGCCCTGCTCTGGGGCGCCATCGTCTTGGCACTGACCGTCTTCAGCCTGGGCACCGCGCTCATCGGTCTCATCCTGATTTTCCCGCTGCTCGGCCATGCCACCTGGCACGCCTATGCCGCGGTCCGGCCATAGACCATGAGCTGCTGCCTGCCCCCGCCCGAATTCGTCGAGGCCGTTGCCGGCCCGATCCAGCGCGGGCCGGCTGCCGACGAAGTGCGGCTGGCCAGCCGGGACATCGGCAATGGCCTTCGCCAGACCGATCTGTCCGTGCCTGCCATCCATTGCGGCGGCTGCATCCAGACCATCGAAAAGGCCCTGGGCAAGCTCGAAGGCGTGCAATCGGCCCGGGTCAACCTCTCGACCAGGCGCGTCGCCGTGCGCTGGCGCGACACCGGTGCGCCGCCCGCCATGGTAGAGACGCTGACCGGGCTGGGCTATGAGCCCCATCTTTATGAGACCGAGGACAGCCAGCAGGACAGGACGCTGCCCGCCCTGATCCGCGCCCTGGCCGTGGCGGCCTTTGCCTCGATGAACATCATGATGCTGTCGGGCTCGGTCTGGTCCGGCGCCGATGGCGCGACCCGCGACATCCTGCATTGGATCTGCGCCGGGCTGACCCTGCCGGCTCTGCTCTATTCCGGCCGGGTCTTCTACCTCTCGGCCTGGAATGCCATTCGCCATCGCCGCACCAATATGGATGTGCCGATCACCATCGGCATTGCTCTCGCCTTCGCGCTGAGCCTTTACGACACCATCCATTCGGGCGAGCAGGTCTATTACGACGCTACGGTCTCCCTGATCTTCTTCCTTTTGATCGGGCGCACGCTCGATCACGTCATGCGCGAGCGCGCCCGCACCGCCGTCAAGAGCCTGGCCCGGCTGGCGCCGCGTGGCGCGCTGGTGCTGCATGCCGATGGGAGCCCGGAATATCTGCCTTTGCGCGAGATCGTGCCGGGCATGACCATCCTGCTGGCCGCCGGCGAGCGTGTGCCGGTCGACGCCAGGGTACTGACCGGCGCATCGGACCTCGACCGCAGCCTCATCAGCGGCGAAAGCATGCCGGTCGCCGCGGGGCCGGGCACCCGGCTCGAGGCCGGTACGCTCAACCTCACCGGCCCGCTGACCATTCGCGCCGAAGCGGGCGAGCAGGATTCCACCCTGGCCCAGATGGTGCGGCTGATGGAAGTGGCCGAGAGCGGACGCAACCGCTACCGCCGCATCGCCGACCGCGCCGCCGAACTCTATTCGCCCATCGTGCACCTGGCCGCCTTTGCCGCCTTCGCCGGCTGGATGCTCCTCAACGGCGACCTGCACAATGCCGTCACCGTGGCCATTGCCGTCCTCATCATCACCTGCCCCTGCGCGCTGGGCCTCGCCGTGCCCATGGTGCAGGTGGTCGCGGCGCGGCGCTTGTTCGACGCCGGCATCATGGTCAAGGACGGCTCAGCGCTGGAGCGGCTGGCCGAGATCGACAGCGTGGTCTTCGACAAGACCGGCACGCTGACGCTGGGCACGCCGCAGCTGCTGGACCAGGGCGATGTCGAACCGCGGCTCCTCGCGCTGGCCGCCGCGCTCGCCGCCTATTCCCGGCATCCCTATTCGCGGGCCATCACCACGGCCGGCGCCGGCCTGCCCGATGCGCCGACCTTCACCATCGCCAGCGAACTGCCCGGCTTTGGCGTCGAGGCCATGCTGGATGGCGACCGCTATCGGCTTGGCCGCGCCGACTGGGCGCTGTCTGCCAATGATGTTGCGAGCGGCACGGTCTTGAGTCGCAACGGCACCGAACTGCTGCGCTTTGCCTTCCACGACAGGCTGCGGCCCGGCGCGCATGGCGCGGTCAAGGCCCTCAAGGCCGCCGGATTGGATGTCGAGATCGTCTCGGGCGACACCAGCGACGCCGTCGCCACCATTGCGGACGACCTGCAGATTGCAGCCCGCTCGGGCAGCGTCCTGCCGGGCGGCAAGGCCGATCGCATCGCCGCTTTGCGCAGCGCGGGCCACAAGACCCTCATGGTCGGCGACGGGCTCAACGACGCGCCGGCTCTCATGGCCGCCCATGTCTCGATGGCGCCCTCCGGCGCCGCCGATGTCGGGCGCAGTGCCGCCGATTTCGTGTTCCTGCACGACGATCTGACGGCCGTGCCGCTGGCGCTGGCGGTGGCGCGCGACGCCGGCCGGCTGGTCCGGCAGAACCTGGCGCTCTCCGTGCTCTACAACGCCATCGCGCTGCCCATCGCCATTGCCGGCTACGTCAATCCGTTCATGGCGGCCATCGCCATGTCGCTGTCCTCGCTTGTCGTGGTGCTGAACGCGCTGCGCCTGGGCTGGGGCGGCTATCGGGGCTATCGCTGGCCGCTGCGCGCCACGCCCCGAACCGTGCCGGTACGCCCATGAGCGACTTTTTCTACCTGATCCCGATCTCGGTCATCCTGGGCGCGGCGGGGCTGGCGATCTTTCTCTGGACGCTGCGCGACGGGCAGTATGACGACCTCGACGGCGCCTCCCAGCGCATCCTCTACGAAGAGGACAAGCCACGCCCCGACCCGGACTAGAACCGGTTCATCAGCGCCCCGGTCGATAGCCGTGCGCGGGCCCTGAGCAGCAAGCGCTGCTGTGCCACCCCATCCTCGGCCGCGACGCTCTTGAGCAGGCGGGCCAGCTGTTCGCTGATCTCGGCGACCACCGCCGCGCTATGCAGCGGCAGAGCCACCAGCGCGCAATCGAGCAGGATGTCGGCCAGCAGGTCGATCGCCGTGTCATCCAGCATGCGAACGGCCCGCGCCAGCCAGTCGCCATCGACCGCCGGGCGCTCTTGCAGGAATAGGGTGGAACGCAGGAAGCCGCCCATGGCCGCCTCGGCATCCTCCCAGCGATTGCCGACCAGCCCGTCCATGGCCGGACGCAGCAAGGGGCTGCGACGCACCCGCTCGCTGAACTCGGCAGCCAGCGTATCGATATCCGCCTCGTCGAAAAACACCGAGGGCGCAAAGGGTGGAAACGGCATGGCAACCTGCGTTCGGGGACGCGCGCAATCTAGGCCGATCAAATGCGGGTCAGCTTGATCCCGGTCAAACGCCCGGCACTTTGCCCTTGCTATGCTGCAAGCCACAACGGGACCTCCCGGGGGGTGCTCGAAATGTCGCCAAATCGCCGGACGGAGCCGCTAGAGAAAAGCTATCAGCAACTGCTCGACCTCTGCGACGTGCTCGAGGCCATCGCCGACAGCCTGCCCCACCCCGATGCCGGCCTTTGCCTCTCCACGGCCGATGCGCTCGAACCGCTGGTCGAGCTAACGCACAGGCAGGAAGAAGACGTGCTCTTCCCCATCCTGGCCGCATCCAGCCGGCCCGAACTGAACCAGACCGTGGCGCGGCTGCGCCGGGAGCATCTCTCCGACATGGCCACGGCCGGCGAAGTCACCGACGCCCTGCGCGGGGTTGCGAGCAGCAGCTCGCCCCTGTCTCCCGATGCGGTGGGTTACCTGCTGCGCTCGTTTTTCGACAGCATGCGGCGGCACGTCTATGGCGAGCTCGAGCTGATCCAGCTCTTTGTGCCCGGCCGCAGCGAGGGGCCCATCAGTTGACCCAGTTTGTCGCGGCGCTTGTCGTCTTTCTCGCCTTGCACATGGTGCCGGCCATTCCCCCGCTGCGCGCCGGGCTGGTCGGAGCCCTCGGTCGCCGCCCCTACCTGATCACCTATTCGCTGGTGTCCCTCCTCGCCTTGGCCTGGCTGTTCCACGCCACCATGCGCCTCGATTTCGTGCCGCTCTGGGATGCAGCGGCCTGGCAGGCCTGGATACCGCTGGTGCTGACCCCCATCGGGCTGGTCTTCCTCGTGGCAGGGCTGCTGAGCCCCAACCCCGCCTCGATCACCCTGCGCCGGCCCGGTCTGGCGCCCGGCGCCATCACCACCGTGACGCGCCATCCGGTGCTGTGGGGCTTTGCCCTCTGGGCCGGCAGCCACCTCGTGCCCAATGGCGACATGCGCAGCCTCCTGCTGTTCGGATCGCTCTTTGCCTTTGCCCTTCTGGGCATGGTCATCACCGACCGCCGCGCCGGGCGCCGCCTGGCTGCGCAGTGGCCGCCCATCGCCCACAGCACCTCAATTCTGCCCTTTGCCGCCGCGCTGGCGGGCAGGACGCGGCTGCGGGTGGATGGATCGATCATCATCGGCCTGTTGACCAGCGCCGCCCTGACCGCCTGGCTGCTGCTGGGCGGGCATACACTGCTGTTCGGCGCCGATCCGCTGGCGCTGGCCGCCGCCTAGATGGAGTTCCCCATGCAATTCGACCTGATCGAACGCTATTCGGCGCCGGTGCCGCGCTATACCAGCTACCCCACCGCGCCGCATTTCCACGCCGGCATCAGCGCCCAGACCTATGCGCGCTGGCTGGGGGAGGTAGCCGATGACGCGACGATCTCGCTCTACCTTCACATTCCCTATTGCGATCGCCTCTGCTGGTTCTGCGGCTGCCACACCAAGCACACGCTGCGCTATGAACCCATCGCCCATTATCTCGAAGCACTCCATGCCGAGATCGACTGGGTCGCCGACCAGCTGGGCGGCCGGGGCGTGGTGACCGCGATCCATCTTGGCGGCGGCTCGCCCACCATGCTGACAGCGGACGATATGGCGATCCTCAAGGCCCGGCTCGCCGCGCGCTTCACCATCGCTCCCCATGCCGAGATCAGCATCGAGATCGACCCCAACGATCTGGGCGAAGACCGCTTCGACGCCATGGCGGCCTTCGGGCTGACCCGCGCCAGCGTCGGCGTGCAGGATTTCGACGAGCGCGTGCAGCGCGCCATCAACCGGCTGCAGAGTTTCGAACAGACCAGGCATGTCATCGATTCCGTGCGGGCGCGCGGCGTCCATTCGGTCAATGTCGATGTTCTCTATGGCCTGCCCTATCAGACGCTGGACAGCATCGAGGCCACCATCGCCCAGGTGCTGTCGCTGGCGCCGGACCGCACCGCGCTGTTTGGATATGCCCATGTGCCCTGGATGAAAAAGCACCAGCAGATGATCCCCGATGAAGCCCTGCCCGACATTCATGCGCGCTTCGCCCAGTCCCAGCTGGCGGCCGGCCTGCTCAATGCCGGCGGCCTGCAATCGATCGGCTTCGACCATTTCGCCCGCCCAACCGACAGCCTGGCCCTCGCTGCTGCCGCCGGCCGCCTGCGCCGCAATTTCCAGGGCTATACCGATGATCGCGCCGATATGCTGATCGGCCTGGGTGCCTCGGCCATCGGGCAATTGCCGCAGGGCTATGTGCAGAACATCACGCCCACCGGCGACTATCAGAAATCCGTATTGGCTGGTGGCGGCGCGACGACGCGCGGCTTTGCCCTGACCCCGGCGGACCGGCTGCATGGCTTTGCCATCGAGGCCCTGCTCTGCCGCTTCGCGCTGCGGCGCGACGAATTGCGCCAGTTCGGCGCCGCGGGCGAGACCCTGTTCGACGCTGCCGGCATCATCGCCGCAACCGATCCCGACGGCCTGACCCGCGCCGGCGCCGACTGCTTCAGCGTCACCGAACGCGGCCGCCCCTTCGTGCGCGCCATCGCGGCCAGGTTCGACACCTATCTGGCGACCGGGGCAGCGCGGCATTCCCTGGCGGTGTGAACCGGCGCGGGGGAATTGCCGCACAAGTCGCTGGCTCCCGGGCAAATCCCATGTAGATTTCGCCCATGGTCGACAAGAAGCTCGAGAACTATCGGGGCAAGCGCAATTTCACGAGGACAACCGAACCTGTCGGCACGGTAGCCGACGGGGAGAGCCGCTTTGTCGTGCACAAGCATTCGGCCAGTGCCGACCATTACGACCTGCGGCTCGAACTGGGCGGCGTGCTGAAAAGCTGGGCCGTGCCCAAGGGCCCCTCGCTTAATCCCGCCGACAAGCGCTTCGCCGCGGCGACCGAGGATCACCCGATCGAGTATATCGACTTTGAGGGAGTGATCCCGGAAGGCGAATATGGCGGCGGCCCCATGATCGTCTGGGATACCGGCACCTGGGCGCCGATGGGCGACCCTGTAGCCGATCTGGCAAAGGGGGCCTTCAAGTTCCGCCTCGTGGGGCAGAAGCTGCGCGGCGGCTGGATGCTGACCCGGCTCAAAGGCAAGCCGGAAGACAAGGGCAAGGAGGCCTGGCTACTGTTCAAGGAACGCGACCCGGCCATGAGCACCGAGATCGACATTCTCCTCGAGCGCCCCGAAAGCGTCAAATCCGGCAGGCGGATCGAGGAACTGGTGGCGCCTCCCCCTGCCCCGGTCAAGCGCAGCAAGCCGCAGCCCGGCAAGCTCGTCGGGGCGGCGAAGACGCCAATGCCCGCGACAGCCGAAATGCAGCTGGCCAGCCCCGCCGCGGCGCCGCCCAGGGAAGGCCCCTGGCTGCACGAGATCAAGTTCGACGGCTATCGCACCCTGGCCTTCCTCGATGGCGGCACGGCGCGGCTCATCACCCGCGGCGGGCTCGACTGGACCAGGCGCTATGGCGACCTGCCCGCGGCCTTCGCCGCGCTCAACTGCCGGGAGGCGGTGATCGATGGCGAGATTGTCGTGCTCGACGACAAGGGTATCAGCCGCTTTGGCAAGCTGCAGGATGCGCTCTCGACCGGCGCCGGCAACAGACTGGTCTTCTATGCCTTCGACCTGCTGCATCTCGACGGCTGGGACCTGCGAGCTGTGCCGCTCATAAAGCGCAAGGCGCTATTGGCGCAACTGTTGGCCGGCCATGTCAGCGGGCGCTCGGCCATCCAGTTCAGTGACCATGTCGAAGGCGACGGCCGGCCGCTTTATGACCATGCCTCCGAGCTGGGGCTGGAGGGAATCGTCTCCAAGCGCTCCGATGGCAGATATATCGGCGGCCGCGGCAGTACCTGGCTCAAGATCAAGGCGCTCAAGACCGGCGACTTTGTCATCGGCGGCTATAGCGTGAGCGAGGCCAATGGCGGCATCGGCGCCCTGGCCATGGCCGAATGGGTCGGCGAGGACCTGGTCTATCGCGGCAAGGTCGGCACCGGCTTTGATGCCGCCACCATGAAGGACCTGGTGCGCCGCCTCGAAGCCCTGCGCATCGACGACAGGCTGGACGGCGCGCCCAAGGACATCCTCCCGGTCAGGCCGACGCTCAAGGCGCGGGTGCAATATGCCACCATCACCAGCGACGGCATGCTGCGCCACGCGGTGTTCAAGGGCCTGCGCGAAGCGGAATTGACCACCGCCGTGACGGCGCCGCGCAAGCGCATCGTCTCCGATGCGGACCTCGCCGGCATCTGGGTGACCAATCCCACCCGCCGCCTGTTCGGCAAGTCCGGCCCGACCAAGCTGGAGATCGCCGTCTATTACGCGGCGGTGGGCGACTACATGCTGCCCCATCTGTTCGACCGCCCGGTCTCGCTGTTCCGCTGCCCGACCGGCAAGCCGCAGGACTGCTTCTTCCAGCGCCACCCCTTCACCGGCATGCCGGGGACGATCAAGAGCTTCGTCACCGAGAATTCCGATGGCGAGAAACAGACCTATATCGCGGTCGAGGACGCCAAGGCCTATCTGGCCCTGGCGCAGTTCGGCGTGGTCGAATTCCATGCCTGGGGCACGCATCAGAGCCATCTCGACAAACCCGACCGGGTGATCTTCGACCTCGACCCCGGCGAGGGCGTTGCCTGGCGCGACGTGGTCAATGCGGCGGTACACCTGCGCGGCGAGCTCGAGGCCATGAACCTCGTGCCCTTCGTCAAGACCTCTGGGGGCAAGGGCATCCATATCGTGGTGCCGACCACCCCGAAGCTGACCTGGAAACAGACGCACGCGACCTGCGCCAGTATCGCGACGAGGCTGGCCGCCACTGGCCGGGACACCTTCACCACCACCATGGGCGAGCAGAACCGCAAGGGCCGCATCTTCATCGACTACCACCGCAATGCGCGCAGCGCGACAGCAGTCGCGGCCTATTCGCTGCGCGCCCGCCCGCACCTGCCGGCATCGACGCCAATCGATTGGCGCGATCTTGAGTCCATCGACTCTCCCACGGACCTGAATTACTCTTCGCTTCCGGGTTTGTTAACCACATCGGGCGACCCCTGGGCCGACATTAACGAGTCAGCACGGGATTTGGCGCCATGAATTACTGTGGTGAACTGCGTACGCGTAGGAGGCGGCGATGGCTCCAAGAGCAAGCTGGAAGGGTCAACTGAGGCTGAGCCTGGTCAGCTGTCCGGTCAAACTGTTTCCGGCGACCAGCGCCTCGGAGCGCATCAGCTTCAATCAGCTGCACAAGGACACGCATAACCGCATCAACATGAAGGCGGTCGATCCCGAACTGGGCCTGGTCGAGCGCAGCGATCTGGTGCGCGGCTACGAATACGAGCCCAAGCAATATATCATCATCGATGATGCCGATCTCGAAGCCGTGCGCATCGAATCCAACCACACGATGAATATCGAAGCCTTCGTCGATGCCGGCGAAGTCGACGTGCTCTACCAGGACGCGCCCTATTACCTGGCGCCCGACGGCGCCATGGCCGAAGAGACCTTCGTCGTGCTGCGCGAAGCCCTGCGCAAGAGCGGCAAGGTCGCCATTGCCCGCCTGGTGCTGACCAATCGCGAACGCGTCGTCACCATCGGCGCGCGCGAAAACGGCATGTTCGTCACCACCTTGCGCAACCCCAACGAGGTGCGCGGCACGGCCGAGTATTTCGACAATATCCCGGTGGGCAAGCCGGAGCAGGAAATGCTGGACCTCGCCCAGAAGCTCATCGAGCAGAAGGTCACAACCTTCAATCCCAAGGACTACGAGGACCGCTACGAGCTGGCGCTGATGGCCATGATCCGCGAGAAGCTCAAGGGCCACAATCCGATCATCGCGGCGGCCCCGGAACGCGGCAATGTCATCAACCTGATGGATGCGCTCAAGGCCAGCCTCGGCGAGGCCAAGCCCGCCGCCAGGAGCAAGGCCAAGGCGCCTGCGCCCGCCAAGGAATCGGCTGCCAAGGTCTCGCTGAAGGCAGCGCTCGAAGCCAGCAAGGCAACGGCACCGAAAGCGGCGTCCAAGAAGAAGGCCTGATCGCATGCCGGCAAGCGGGCAAAGCTATGGCGTCGTGGGGGCGCTCAAGGCCTTCCCGCTCCGCCTTGCCGCCAAGCTGGTCGCCTCGCGTGGCGGCCGGCTGCACCGCAGCATCACCCGCGGCACCACGCGCATCGTCATCGGCCGCACCCTGCTGTCGCGCCTGGGCGAAGGCGAGATCGAGCAGCGTATCGCGGCCGCGCGCGACAGCGGCGCGCCCTTGCTCAGCGAGAACGCCTTCCTGCGCACTTTGGGCAGCCTCCCCGCCAGCCCGCCCGCCGATCTCGGCCGGCAATCCATGCTCGACCAGTCCGGCCTCAGCGGCGACACGCTCGACCTGCTGACCCTGTTCGACGCCTTCGAGCATCACGGCCCGCCCTATTCCTTTCGCGACATTCTCCTCGCCAGAAAATATGCCGGCCTTGTCGCCACCGGCGCCAGCTGGAGCGCCATAGCCCGCTCCATCCACCAGATCGGGCCGGTGGGTTCGCTGACCGCGCTGACGCTGCAGACCGGGGCCGACAAGATCCTCACCAGCGACGCCCATTCGCTCGCCGAACTCGACGGCCAGCGCCTGCTGCCGCTGCTCGACACCGCGGACGAGGCCGAGGATTATTTCGGCCTGGCCGAAAGTGCCGAGGCGGCCGAGCTCTTCGCCGAAGCCGCCACGCACTACGCCCATTGCGCCGCCATCGACGGCAGCGACGCCACCGCGCCCTTCAACCTCGGCAATTGCCTGCGCAAGCTGGACGATCTCGATGGCGCGGCCCTGGCCTATGCCACCGCCCTCAAGCGCGACCCGCACTTCATCGAGGCCTGGTTCAACTATGGCGGCCTGCTGCGCGACATGGGCCGCATCGCCGCCGCCCGGCAGCACCTGGCGCGCGCAGCCGAGCTCGACCCCGGCTTTGCCGACGCCATCTATAACCTCGGCGCGCTCGAATATGATGCCGGCGACCTCGGCGCCGCGCGCCACTGGTGGACGCAGTATCTCGGCCTCGATGACAGTTCGGACTGGGCGCGACGTGCCCGCGCCGGCATAAGGCTGGCCGACCAAGTCTCGCGCAGGACAGCCAGCTGATGACAACCGACTTTCTCTTCGACGGCCCCGAAGACGCCCGTATCACCATCCTCCTGGCCCACGGCGCCGGCGCGCCGATGGATTCGGCCTCGATGAACGCCGTCGCCAAGGCCTTGGCCGAGCAGGGCTTCCGCGTCGCGCGCTTTGAATTCGCCTATATGGCCAGCCGCCGCACCGCAGCCGGCAAGAAGCCGCCGCCTAAGGCCGAAACCGTGATGCCGGAATATGTCGCCGCCATTGACGATCTGGGGCCGACCAATGGGCCTTTGCTCATCGGCGGCAAGTCGATGGGCGGCCGCGTCGCCAGCATGGTGGCCGATGCCCTGTTCGATGCCGGCCGGATCGCCGGACTGGTCTGCCTCGGCTATCCCTTTCATCCGCCGGGGCGGCCACAGCAGTTGCGCACCGCCCATCTCATCAACCTTCGGACACCGACCCTGATCTGCCAAGGCACGCGCGACGAATTCGGCGATCACTACGAGGTTGGCGAATTCGGGCTCTCCGACGCCATAGAGGTGCTGTGGCTCGAAGATGGCGACCATGATCTCAAGCCGCGCAAGTCGGTCTCGGGTTTCTCCACGGCCGACCATCTCAAGACCGTGGCCAGCAGCATCGATGCCTGGGTCAAGCGCATCGCGCCGTGAAGATTGCCACCTACAATATCAATGGCATCAACCGCCGCCTGCCCAACCTGATGGATTGGCTGGCCGATGCCGCGCCCGACGTGGTGTGCCTGCAGGAACTCAAGGCCACCCAGAAGCAGTTTCCCGCCACCGCCCTCGCCGATGCCGGCTATGGCGCGGTCTGGCTGGGTGAATCGAGCTGGAATGGCGTGGCCATCCTGGCGCGGGGCGCCGAGCCGGTGCTGACGCGCAATGAACTGCCGGGCGACAGCGCCGACAAGCAGGCCCGCTACATCGAGGCGGCCGTCAATGGCGTACTGGTCGCCTCGCTCTATGCGCCCAATGGCAATCCGCAGCCGGGGCCGAAATTTGCCTACAAGCTCGCCTGGACCGAGCGCCTGCTCGGCCATGCTGCCGAACTGTTCGAGACCGGCCTGCCCGTGGTGCTGGCGGGGGACTACAACATCGTGCCCGAGCCGCGTGACATGTATGAAACCACATCCTATCGCGACAATGCCCTGGTCCAGCCGGCCAGCCGCGCCCTGTTCGGCCAGTTGCTGGAGCAGGGCTGGACCGACGCCATCCGAACCCTCTATCCGACCGAGACGGTCTACACCTTCTGGGACTACATGCGGAACCGCTGGCCCCGCAATGCCGGCCTGCGGCTCGACCATCTGCTGTTGAGCCAGGACCTGTCAAAGCAGCTGGCATCCGGCGGCGTCGACCGGGATGTCCGCGGCCAGCCCGGCGCCAGCGATCACGCCCCGACCTGGATCGTCCTCGACTAGACCGCGGTTAGATGCGGAACGGCCTGGTCCCCACCACCCTGGGCACCACTGTCCTGTTGGGGAATTCGGCAACAACCCCGTCCACGGCGAGACCATTGTGCCAGTCCAGCGCCAGCACCGGCTGGTCCGGACGCCGCAGCGTGACCGCCATCGCCGCCGCATCGAAACCGAGCTCGACCCCCGCCAGATAGCGCCGGAACGCTGCGAAGGCGTCCGGCCCCGTACCATCTGCCACGATCGCGACCCAGGCACTGCGCGTCCCCGTCACCCGATATTCGCGACCCGCCCCCGGCCCCTGCGTCACCGCCGCAATCGGCCCCGACGCGCCCAGCGCCACCAGTCCCTCGCCCGACCGGGCAATCAGCCAGTGTCCATCGACCAGCGTCTCGTCGATGCCTTCGCTCGACAGGTAGGCATGGGTGAACGGAATCCGCGCCGTCTCGCCCAGATCGTAGAGCATCAGCGTCGCATTGCCCGCCTGCCCGACCCGCGGCAGCACACCATTGCCCGCCCAGTAGGACGGCCGGTTCTGTCCCCATGGATCGTCTTCGCCGGGATGGTTGATCCAGGCCCGGGCAAAGGGGTGGCTGGCAAAGCGCACATCCATGATGTGCTGCTGGTGCCCGCTGGCGCCCGGCCGTCCATCGACGGTGGCCGACAGCTGCACATGGGCGCTCTTGTAGAGCGCCAGCCGCGCCGCCTCGTCATGGCCCTGCACGTAATGCGCCTCGAAGGCCGCGTCGCCAGCCGGCTCGGCATAGCGCAAGAGATCGGCGGGTGGGGCATAGGTCGCCAGCAGGAACTGCGGCAGCGCGGCGACGCCGGCATTGAGCCATCCCCGGCCAAAGGCCACGGCGGCAAAGGGCGCCAGTTCCGTCAGCGGCCCGGCCCGCAATTCCTTGTCATAGGCACGGCCCATGCTGCCGGCAGGCACGCCGCCCAGCGTATGCAGGGCAATCATGGTGAAGAGCCGGTCGAGCAGGGCACGGGCGCGATCCGCCACCGCGCCATCGCTCAGTTCGGCCAGCGCCAGCAGCCCGATGAAGTCGATCGGGTAATAGGCCGCTGAATTCCATTCGGCGAGGCCATCACGCTCGACGGCATCGAACCATTTGCCGAGGCGCATCTTGGCCAACTCGGCCTGTTCGGCGCCCAGCCGTCCCGAGGTCGAGAAGCGCTCCGCGCCCAGCCATTGCCCGGCCAGCAGCTGGGACACATGGAAACACAGCACATGGTTCTCGCTCCAGAACCACATGACGTCATTGCCCGGCTCGTCGACCCAGTAGCGATAGTCGAGCACGGCGCGGCGCGCCCGCGCGGCCAGGTCAGCCGGCATCTGCTCACCATGGCGCATCAGCGCCCAGAGCAGCGGTACCATGACGAAATCCGAGCAGTCGCGCCGCTCCTCGATGGCATCGAGCGTCAACTCGATGATCGGGCGCAGCCGCGCCTCATCCTGCTGCCCGGTCGCGAGCAGGGCCAGCGCCGTACCCATGCGCATCTCGCCATGGCTGGCCACATGGTCCAGCGCCAGCCGCTTGCGCTGGTCGAGATCGGCGCCCAGCACTGTCGGCGTGGTTTGCGCCAGTACGGCGCAACCGATCTTCCGCGTTACCCGGGCAGCACCGGCCGAAAAGACCAGGTCGACCTGATGATAGCCATCGGGCAACACGCCGCCGGCGCAGACGGGCAGTTTGGTGGCGCCCGCCGGCAGCTCCAGCGTGCTTTGCAGAATGGCCCCCTCGGCATGCGAGGTCGGCTGCACGGTGACGCGCACCGCTACGGGTTCGGCGACCGGCCGGTCAAACACCAGCGTAAGCCCCTCGGCACCGACAAACTCGCCGGCCGGGCGGACACTGTCGGCGAGGGTCTTGAGCGCTGCGCCGTCGGCGGGCGCGACAGCGCCCGGCAGCATCACCTGCAGTGTAACCGCGCTCACCAGGCTCAGCTCGAAATACCAGTTGGTGTCCCGCTCGGCCATTTCCTCTGTCAGGATGATGACTTCGCTCCCCGCCTCGCGCAGCGGCAGCGAGATCTCGCGGCGCTGCTCGACATTGCGGGTATAGGGCTCGAACGCCGCCAGCAATTGCCCGTCCACCCAGACATGCACGCCGCCACAGGTCACGATATCGAAGCGGTAGTCGCCATCGGCCTGCGGCACCAGGATGGTGCGGCACCAGCGCGCGAGGCGCGTCGGCCGGTGCCGGAACCGGCTGAAGGCGACGCGCCGGTTGGCGCCGGGCAGGTGCAGGCTCTCGACCGGCCAGTCGCTCTCCAGCACCGGCCGGCGGGTCGCCAGTTCGCGGAACAGCGCCACCCGGCAGGGCAGCGTGCCGACATCGACGAAACCGTTGATGAAGCGATAGTTGACCCGGTCCTCGGCCAGGGATGGCTCGCCGGGATAATAGCGCTCGCTGACGGGCGACAGCGCCCAGGCCGTAATGCTGTCGCCACGGGCGACGGCAAAGGTGGCGCCATCCAGCATCGGGGAATCCTGTTTCATCATGCCTCTTGTCGGGCCTGGCCCGCTTGCGTCAGGGGCGGCAGGGCCAGCTCGATGCTCTCGAGCAGGCCCGGCAGTTGCGACAGCGCGGTAATCACATGGTCGGGCTGTTGCAGCGGCGAGGCGGGCACCCTGCTGCGCCGGTCGGACCAAGAAAAGAAGATCGAGCCTATGCCCACGCCATTGGCGCCGGCAATGTCGCGCTCGAGATTGTTGCCGACCATGACCACGTGGCGCGCGTCGTCGCGTGTCAGCCCCGCCTGCCGCAGGGCCGTGTCGAACATCAGTGCCGAAGGCTTCAGCGCGCCGACATCCTCGGAGATCACATGGGCGTCGAACTGGTCCCACAGCCCGTGCTGGACCAGGATATTGCTGAAGGTTTCGCGCGGACCGTCTGCCACGAGGATCAACCGGTGCCCTGCGTCACGCAGGGCGGCCAGGGTTGCCGTCGCGCCCTCGATCAGCTCCGCCGTCAGGACCACGTCTGTGCCCGGCCGCTTGATCTCGGTGCCTTCATCGACCAGCGTATCGCCACAGTCGAGAAAGATGGCCCTCAAATGCGGGACCTCGGCCTCCAGCCCCGCCATGACGGCCGCGACGCGCTGTGGCACGAACCGTTCGAGATCGTCCCACGGCACGAGCGGCGCCTCGCCCTTCAGTGTCGAAAACTCGAAACTCGGCTCGAACCGGTCGCCCTGCATCTTGAGCCGCGCCAGCCTGTCCTGCTGCGGCTGCACCCCATAGGCGCCGGCCTCGTAGAAGAAATTGCCGCGATGCACGGCCTCGTGCCCGGCAAGCGCATCGCAACACAGCCGCAGCCGCTCGCCCGCCTCGGCGCGCATGGCATCGGGATCGGCCCAATGCGCATGCTTGCCCGGCTCGGCAAAGAGTACCGGGCGCACCCCGTCCATCAGCGGCAGCCCGGCATCGCGCACCATCGGCTCGCGCCGGCCATGCGCCGAGGCCTCCACTTCCACTACCGCGCCGCTCCCGTCCACATGCACCCAGACATGCTCGAGGTCATAGAGGTGGCCGATGTCCCAATCGTAGTAGATGGCATATTCGATCGTCGCGCCGCCGCGGGGCGCAATGGCGAACTTGCTCGACGGCGACTGGCCCGGCGCACGGAACACCGTATAGCCGATACGCACCGGCAAATAGGGTTCGCGCCGGTCGAACTGCAAAACAGGACGGTGCCGGTCCGCGAGGTCACGATCAGCTATGGTCGCCAGACCGCTCATGCCGCCACTCCGGTCAGGTCAAGCTCCCCGGCAAAGTGGCAGCGCACCTGCCGGCCGGCCGCCACTTCGCGCAGGGCCGGAACATCGGTGCGGCAGCGTTCCTGCGCATAGGGGCAGCGTGGATGAAAGGTGCAGCCTGTCGGCGGATTGGCCGGATTGGCAATCTCGCCCTTGAGCGGCACGCGCTTGCGGGTGCGGTTGCCGCGTGGATCGGGCTGCGGCACCGAGGCCATCAGCGCCTCGGTATAGGGGTGGAGCGGCCGGGCAAAGAGATCATCCGTATTGGCGATTTCCATCAGCCGGCCGAGATACATCACCCCGATGCGATCGGCGATATGCTCGACCATGCCCAGGTCATGCGTGATGAACAGATAGGTCAGCCCGAACTGCTCCTGCAGATCCTGCAGCAGGTTGATATTCTGCGCTGCCACCGACACGTCGAGCGCCGAGACAGCCTCGTCGGCGGCAATGAAGCTGGGATTGAGCGCCAGGGCCCTTGCGATGCCGATACGCTGGCGCTGGCCGCCCGAAAAGGCATGCGGATAGCGCAGCAGGAATTCGGGGCGCAGGCCCACCACCTTGAGCAGGTCGGCCACGCGGTCGCGAATTTCGCTCTGGCTGCCGACGCCATGGATCACCAGCGGTTCGCCCACCAGTTCGAGCAGGTTCATGCGCGGATTGAGCGAGGAATAGGGATCCTGGAAGATCATCTGCATCTCGCGCCGCATCTCGCGCATCTGCCGCTCGTTGAGGCTGGAGATGTCGACCACCTCGCCACTGTCGCGGCGGAACAGGATCGAGCCATCGGTCAGGGTATAGGCACGCAGCATCAGCCGGGCGACGGTGGATTTGCCCGAGCCGCTTTCGCCCACCAGCCCGAAGGTTTCGCCCTTGCGGATATCGAGCGACACATCGTCGATGGCCTTGACGGTCCCCACCTCCTTGCGCAGCCAGCCGGCCGTGATCGGAAAGTATTTCTTGAGATTGCGGACCGAGATCAGCACGTCATCGGGCATGGCCGTGGCCAGGTCTGCGCCAGACAGGTTTACGTCAGACATGGGCATCAGCCTCCGCGAGCTGTTCGGCGAAGTGGCAGCGGGCTGCCTGGCCATTGGGGAATATGTGCTGCTCTGGCGCCCGCACGTCGCAGGTGCCGGCCACGCTGTAGCCGCAGCGCGGATGGAACGAGCAGCCAGTCGGCACGCTATAGGGGTCGGGCACCATGCCCGGAATGGTGGGTAGCCGCCGCCCCTGATCGACACCCAGCCGCGGGATCGAGTTGAGCAATGCCCTCGTATAGGGATGCTTGGGCGCATAGAAGATGTCGTCGACCGAGGCGGTCTCGACGATCCGCCCCAGATACATCACCGCCACCCGGTCGGCGATATCGGCCACCACGCCGAAATTGTGGGTAATGAACACGATGGCCATGCCCAGCTCGGCCTGCAGGTGCTTGAGCAGTTCGAGGATCTGCGCCTCGGTGGTCACGTCCAGCGCCGTGGTCGGCTCGTCGGCGATCAAGAGGCTCGGATCGCAGGAGATGGCCAGCGCGATCATGGCGCGCTGCCGCATGCCGCCCGACAGCTGATGCGGATAATTGTCCAGCATCTGCTCGGGCCGCGGCATGCCGACCTTGCTCAACTGGTCCGCGGCCCGCCTGCGGGCAGCATGCCGGTCGAGCCGCATATGCAGCTGGATGGTGCGGATGATCTGGTCGCCGATCGAATGCACCGGCGAGAGCGCGGTCATCGGCTCCTGGAAGATCATGCCGATATGCTGGCCACGGATCTGCCGCACGGCGCGGCTGTCGCGGCCCAGCGCCGAAAGGTCATGCAGCTCTCCCGTGCGCGGACGGAACTGGATGTGGCCGCCCTCCTCCCGCGCATTGCGCGGCAAGAGGCGCATGATGGCGCGGGCGGTGATGGATTTGCCCGAGCCGCTCTCCCCGACAATGCCGAGCACCTCGCCGCGATCGACATGGTAGGACACCCCGTTCACCGCCTTGACCACGCCTTCGCGGGTGGGGAAATGCACCTTGACGTCGTCGAGATCGAGCAGGCGCTCGGCCGGCATGGACAGCTGTGGGTTCATCTTGAGCATGGTCACTGTCCATATGGATCGGCGGCGTCGCGCAGGCCATCGCCGAGGAAGTTGAAGGCCAGCACGGTGAACACCACCGCCAGGCCCGGCGACAGCAGCCACGGCGCCAGCGAGATCGACCGCAGGTTCTGTGCATCCTGCAGCAGCACGCCCCAGCTCACCACCGGCGGCCGCAGCCCGAGGCCGAGGAAGCTCAGCGCCGTCTCCCCCAGGATCATCTCGGGCACGGCCAGGGTCAGTGCCGCGATGATATAGGAGGTCATCGAGGGCAGCATATGCTTGGTGATGATGCGGAATTCCGACGCCCCCGCCAGCCGCGCCGCCAGCACGAAATCCTCGTTGCGGATGGCAAAGAACTGCCCGCGCACCACGCGCGCCAGATGCGTCCAGCCGATCAGGGCCAGGATCAGCGTGATCAGCACATAGACAAAGATCGGGTCCCAGGCCACCGGCAGCGCCGCCGCCAGCCCCATCCACAGCGGAATGGTCGGCACCGAGCGGATGAACTCCATCAGCCGCTGGATTGAGGCATCGATCCAGCCGCCGAAATAGCCCGAGATCGAGCCCAGCGTCAGCCCGAGCACGAAGGCGAAGGCCACCCCGATCAGCCCCGCCGACAGCGTCACCCTGGCTCCATGCACCAGCCGCGAGAACACGTCGCGCCCCAGCGAGTCGGTACCCAGCAGGTTGATCTTGTCGCGCCGGCTGTCGACGCCGAACAGGTGGATATCGGTCTTGAACAGGCCGAAGAACGAATAGTCGTCGCCCGAGATGAAGAGCTTGATCGGCAGCACCTTGTCATAGTCGTCGACATAGGTGACCCGCGCCGTCTCCGGGTCCCGCTCGCGCGCCAGGCCATAGACGAAGGGCCAGTGCAGCTGCCCGTCATGGATGATGCGCACCGCCGTGGGCGGCGAGAAGGTCAGGAGCCGCTCGATGCCGAACGGGTCATAGGGTGCCACGGTTTCGGCAAACACCGCCATCAGCGACAGGATGGCCAGGAACCACAGCGACACCATGGCCAGCACATGCTTGCGGAAGCGCCACCAGATCAGTGTCCAGGGCTTGGCGGTATAGAGGTTTTCCTTGGCGGCGGGCGCCGCCGCTGCGGGAGCATTGATTGCCTGATCGGTCATGGCCGGTCCCTCCTAGGCGTAACGGATACGGGGGTCCGACCATGCCAGCAGCACGTCGGAGACCAGCGTGCCGATGACGGTGAACACGCTCAGGATGAGGATGAAGCTGCCGGCCAGATACATGTCCTGCATCTGCAGCGCCTTGAGCAGCAGCGGCCCGGTGGTCGGCAGGTTGAGCACCACGGCAGTGATGACATCGCCCGAAAACAGCGCCGGTAGCGCCCAGCCAACCGTGGAAATGAACGGGTTGAGCGCCACGCGCACCGGGTAGTTCCACACCACCTGCCGCTCGCTCAGCCCCTGCGCATAGGCCGTCTCGACATAGGGCTTGCCCAGCTCGTCCAGCATATTGGCGCGCATCACGCGGATCAGCCCCGCCGCGCCGCCCGTGGCCAGCACGACGATGGGAATCCACAGATGCGACAAGAGGTTGATGACCTTGTCAAAGCTCCATGGCGCCGTCTGGTACTCGGGCGAAAACAGCCCGCCGACATCGATCTGCATATAGGCAAAGCCGATCCACATCAGCACCAGGGCGAGCAGGAAATCGGGGATGCCCTTGCCCAGAAAGCCGAAGACAGTGAAGAGGTAGTCGAAGACCGAATATTGCCGCGTCGCCGAATAGACCCCCACCGGAATGGCGATGGCCCAGGTGAACAGCATGCTGAGGGTGGAAATGGCCAGCGTCAGCCCGAGCCGGTCCCAGATCAGCGTGCCCACCGGCGCATTCCATTCCAGCGACTGGCCGAAATCGCCACGGCACACGATGTCGGAAATCCAGCGCCAGTATTGCACGATGATCGGGTCGTTGAGCCCCATGCTCTGGCGCAGAGCCTCTTCCTGGGCCAGCGTCACATACTCGCCGCCATTGCGCAGCTGCGCCACATAGGCCGTGACATAGTCGCCGGGCGGCAGCTGGATGATGAAGAACGAGATCAGGGAGACGAAGATGAGCGTGGGGATTGCCCAGAATGCCCTGTGCAAGATGAAGCCGACCATGGCGTCTCCTTAGCCGCCGCAAGGCGGAGCAATTGGCCCGAAAAAGGTGTTGGAACCGGACAGTCGGCACTGCCGGGGCAGTCCGGTCCCAACACCAGTGGGCGATACGGGCAAGGTGAGTGCGTGTGCCCACCTTGCCGCCGCTCGGGAGAACTTTACTCCGACATCCACATCTGCTGGGTCTGGCCAAGGCCGATGCCGCGGGCGACGTCGTCCATCACCAGGCCAGAGCGCAGGTTGTGGAAATTGTTGCTGACGATGGTCGGCACGGTCTCCTCGCCGACCACGCCGATGACAAAGCCGCTGGTCACGAAGGTCTCGATCATCTCGTTGACCGCCGCATCGGCCGTGGCGATATCGCTGGCAGTGGAGGCCTTGTCCCACGCCGCCCAGATCGAGCGGATCGGGTGGTCGGCCGGCGGTTCGGTGCCGGATTCGCCATCGGTGCTGTACCAGACGTAATACTGGGCCGCGTAGCTGTCATTGCCCATGATATTGCGCGGATCGGCCGGCACGACCGACATGCGGTCGAACGGATACCACTGCACCTGGAAGTTGTTGTTGTCGCGATTGTCGTCCCACTGGGTGCGGTCGATGATGCGCGGCAGCACCTCGATGCCCACATCGGCCAGGTTGTCGGCCAGCAGCTCCAGCTTGGGGCCGTGCGCTGCGTCATTGGCCTCGACGACCAGCGACAGCCGCTGGCCATCCGGACGCAGGCGATAGCCATCGGCATCCATCTCGGTCAGCCCGACGCTGTCGAGCAGTTCATTGGCCGTATCGGGGTCGTATTCGGCCCAGTGCATTTCCAGGTCGGCATTGTAGTAGGGCGAACCGGTGATCGGGGACGCCTGGCGCCCTTCGGCAAGGCCGGAAAAGGCCAGCTCGTTGACCAGTTCACGGTCGATCGCAATGCTGAGGGCCTGGCGGAAGTCCGCCGTCTCTAACAGGGTGCGGAGCACCTCGTCGGTCGTATTGTAGTTGGGCAGCAGCGACCAGGTGGTGGCGCCGATCCAGTTGACCACCGAGTAGTCGCCGCGCGCCTCGTTCTCCTTGTAGAACGTGTAGTCGGCGAGGCTGACATAGCGGCTCTGCATGTCGATCTGGCCCTGCACGATCATCAGGTTGAAGGTTTCCTGCTGCTCGAAAAGCTTGTGCTCGATGCGGTCGATATAGGGCAGCTGGTTGCCCTCCTGGTCGACGGCATAATAGTAGGGATTGCGCACCATCGAGACGACATCGGCCGGAGCCGGGCTCTCGATCTTCCAGGCGGTGATCACCGGCAGGTCCGGATTGGCCCACCAGCCGGTCACCGGGCTCGAGGAGCCCCACAGGTCCTGCCACTTCTCGAGGTTATACTTGGCCACATGGGCTGCCAGCTCTTCGGGCGTGGCATACTTGTCGTTGAACTGGCTGAGATAATGCTTGGGGAACAGGAAGCTCGGGCGGTCAAGGCTCGGCTCGCCCGTCGAGTCCTTGGCCAGGATGGTCAGGAAATACACATAGGGCTGCTCGAACTTGATGATGAAGGTGCGCTCATCCACCACTTCGAGCGTCAGCGGCTTGCCGCCGGGCGAGAAGGTCGGATCGATGGTGGGCGTGATGGCGGGGTTGAGGAAGATGTCCTCATACCAGAACTTCACATCCTCGGTCGTCACCGGGTGGCCGTCGGACCACTTGAGGCCCTCGAGCAGGGTAAAGGTGAACTCGGTAGAGGTCTCGTTGACGCTGTAGGACTCGATATAGCCCGGCGTCAGCTCCATGGAGCCGTCAGCGCTGGGCGTCCACTTGAGCACGCGCTCTTCCATAAGCTTGGTCGGGCCCCAGCGGTCGCCCGGACCCTTGTAGCCGCGCTGCCAGGTGCCGCCATACTGGCCGACCTCGACCGCATTGATGACGGCGGGCTTGACCGGCAGGCGCTCTTCGACCGGCGGCAGCGCACCGGCAGCAACCTGTTCGGCCAGGATCGGCGATTCCTGGAAGGCCCAGGCCGCCGTGGCGAGGCAGGTGGATGCGACAAGGCCGGCCGCAATAGACGTGAGTAGGCGTTTGCTGAGCATGGTTTGAACCCTCCCCGGTTCCGTTATCCGCCCACCCCGCACGGGATGTGAGCAAACCTCTGAAAAACCATCATGAAAATACTTTCATGACTGTGTTACATTCTGGTTGAGCGACACTGGGGCCTTCTGGCGAATAGTGCCTATTTTTCCTGCCTGTGCCGGTCATAGCAACAGAACAATTGCGCCAAAAAATCTCCAAATCAATCAGAAAATTCTTTCACGATGCGTTTTTTCACCAGTTGGTTACATAGCAGGATGGAATGAACGTGCCGAAACGCGATTAAAATGGAATGTTTGCAGCGCCTTAGCGCGATCCACCGGATCGCGACAAAGGGCGATGAAAAAAGTCGTAAAGGCGGGGGATGGTCGGTCAGACAGACCGCTTGGCGGCGATCAGCGAGGCGACGCTGTCGCGGATGATCAGCTGGCAACCCAGCTCGAGCCGGTGGGAGGCGCGCGCCGGCTGGTCGCTGGAGACACGCTGCTCCAGCAGGTGCAGGGCATCTGGCCCCATCTGGTCGAGGGGCACGTTGATGGTGGTCAGGCTTGGCGAGGTAAACTCGCCCGGCGCCACGCCGTCGAACCCCATCACCGATATATCCCGGGGTATCTGGAAGCCCCTGGCTTCGAGCCCCCGCATCACGCCCAGCGCCAGGTTGTCCGCCGCGCAGAAGATCGCCGTGACGCCGTCAAGCCCGTCATGCTGGGTCAGCCACGCGCCGATGGCCTTCTCGCCCAGATGCGGCTCCCAGCCTTCGGCAAAGCAGAAGCGGGCACCTTCCGTGGGCAGGTTGTTCTCGGCAAAGGCATCAAGAAAGCCGTCGCCGCGGCGGCGGATCGTCGCGCGTCCCTTCCAGGTCACATGCAGGATATTGCGGTGGCCCTGGCTGATCAGCCAGTTGGTCGCCAGCGCCGAGGCGAACCGGTTGCCCGGCGTCACGCTGTCGAGGCGCATCGAGCTGTCCTCGCCATTGATCAGCACCGCCGCCAGGCCCGATCCGGCAATGCCCTGGATCAGCTCGGGCCGGTCTACATTGAGCAGCAATATGCCATCGGCACCCGCCGAACGCGCCGCATCGACAATGGCCCGTGCCGAATTGGTCTCGCCCTCGAGCCGCAGCGGCACGAGCTTGATGCCCCGCCGCTCGCATTCCCGCCCCAGCGCCCCCAGCACCGTCCAGGACACCAGGTTGATATTGCTCTGGGCCAGCGTATCAGGCGGCACGGCCAGCAGCACTGTCTCCAGCGACGAAATCGTCGCCTTGGCCTGCCGCTGGGCCAGGTAGCCCAGGCGCCGCGCCGCATCGAGCACGCGCGACCGCACTGCCGGGGAGATCGATGCTGTGCCATTGAGTACATGCGAGACGGTCGAGATCGAGACATCGGCCTCGCGGGAGACGTCCTTGATGCCGACCTTGCGATCGCGCTTGTCTCCGGCGGTGTCCTTGGCCATGCCCAGTCCCCGTAGTCTCTGCCTGCCCGTCACCATGCCCCCGCCGCCCCGCTAGCCGGCGTAGAAGGGATTGGTGAAGAGCCGCGGCTCATCTCCATGCCAGATCTCGAACCGCAGGAAGCGGCCATCCAGCCTGCCACCCCAGGTGAGGCGATCGCCATCGGCAGCAACGACCCCGCTGGTGCCGGTTTCATCGACCACCCGCAGCTCGTCGCCGGCCAGCAGCGCGGTGAACTCCACCTCAATGGGCGAGCCCGCCACAATCGTGTCTCCGAACATGGGCGCGCCGTCAACCGGGCGGGCCATTGTGTCCTCCGGTGAAAAGCACACTACGTTCCGCCCGGCCCGGATTGCCGCCAGGATATCGGCGATCGAATGGCCCGCCGCATGCACCCGGTTGGAGGGCCGCCCGTGGCGCCGCCGGTTCTTGAGGTGAAAGTCGCTACCCCCCGTCACCGGCGCGACATGCCCTGCCACCAGCCGCTCCTGCCAGAAGGCCAGCGCGTCCGCATTGAGCGGCGACCAGTGGCCGTTCCAGATCTCCATGGCATCGAAGGCCACGTCATAGCCGGACTGCCACTTGCCGCCCGCCGAGCGCTGGAAGGGATGGTTGATGACGATGGTCGCGCCATTGGCCCGCGCTTCCGCCATCTTGTCGGCCACGTCCCCGGGGCTGGTGCAGCGCCAGTCTTCCACTGGCTTGTGCACGCCCAAAAAATTCGTGTGCCCGTAATAGCTGGTCAGCTCCATGCCGGGCATGACCAGGATGCCCGGATCGTCGGGCCGGATGAAGTTCTGCGAAATGGTGTTGTGGTCGGTCAGCGCCACGAAGTCGAGCCGCGAGGCCCGGGCGCGCTGGATGGCGTCGACCACAGTCACCCCGCCATCGGAATGCTCGGTATGGCTGTGGATGTCCCCCACCAGCCAGCGCGCCTGCTTTTCCACCACCCTTATGGTGACGTCGACGCGGCAGTTGGGGCCGATGGTGACGATGCCCAGCACCACGGCCCAGTTGCCGGCCAGGGGACCCGCATCATAGCTGGGCGTGGCGCGGTCGGCTTCGATGGTGATATGGGCCCGCTCGGCGCCGCTCCAGCCGCGCATGCGGCCTTCATGCGCCACGCCCAGATCGATGACGCTGCCCCCGCTGCCGGCCGGAAACAGGTAGCTGACCTCAATGCGGTCGGTATTGGGACCGGCCTGGAATGGCACCTCGACAAAGGACTTTTCGCCACCGGGAAAATCTATGATGGTGGCTGAGATCTGGTGGCTGCTCATGGCGCCCTCCCCAGGCTTATGGTCTTGATTTCAAAGGGCTTGAAGGCAAGCTCGACCACTCCATCGGCCACCGGCAATGCCGCCGGCTGGCGCTCCATCAGGTCGGTTTCCGCCGCCACGGCAAAGCCCGCCGGCAGGGTCAGCTGCGCGGTCTGGCGCATGCCGCCCGTCTCCCATAGGCGCAGGATGAGGTCATCGCTGTCCTCGGCCAGCTTGAGGGTTTCGAGAGTTATCCCCTTGCCGTCCAGCCGCAGCAGGCGGGCGACTGGAGCGGCCGTGGCACTGCCGCCTTCGAGCAGCAGGAGGGGCATGTTGAAGTCTTCGGCGGCCTGGTTGACCACAGAAACGTCACCACTATGAACCATCAATGAATAGCGCATGCGGTGCTCGCCCTGGTCGGCCTCGGGCCAGGGATAGGTGGGCGAGCGCAACAGGGTCAGCCGGATCGTCGTGCCCTTGGCGTCATAGCCATATTTGCAGTCATTGAGCAGGGCGACGCCGAAATCGGGCTCGGACACATCGACCCAGCGCTGCATCGAGCATTCGTAGCGCGCCTCGTCCCAGCTCGTATTGGCGTGGGTCGCCCGCTGCACATGTCCGAACTGGATCTCGGCGCGCACCGCGCTGGCATTGACCGCGATTGGGAAGGCCGCCTTGAGCAGCGTATTGTGCTCATGCCAGTCGATGAAGGTCTCCACCTCCACCTGCCGCGCATCGGCCTCCAGCGACACGACCTGCACGATGCGCGAGCTTTCATAGCGCCATTCAAAGCGGATAGCGGCCCGCAGCGGCCCGGTCTCGGTCACCCGCACCGATTCCAGCGCATCGATCTCCCAGACCTGGTCCTCGAAGGAGCGATCGATATCCCAGGCGTCATATTGCGCTGGCCGGTCGCGATAGGCCTGGAGGCGATTGCCCAGCCCGCCCTCGGTCAGGACCTGCCGTCCGGTCACCCGGTCTAGGATCGAGGTCATCCGCCCCACGGCATCGAAGCGCACCTCGATCCGCTCATTGGCCAGATGTCCGGTCGACACCGACAGCGTCCCCTCCGGCGCTGAAGCCGCGATCGGCGCCATGCCGAGCGCCGGCACGGCATCGATCCTGACCACCGAGGTCAGCCGTCCATCGGCCCGCTCGATGGCCTGGCCGGCGACCCGGTCGGTCTCGACCAGCCCGCCCCGGCTCCGCCCCAAGACATTGCAGGCAAACTGCAAGTTTGCTGGCAGCAAAACGCCGGCAAGCTGCCGCTTGATTGCCTCGGCCTGGGTGAAGAACCGCGCATAATCCGCGTCGCTGTCATCGAACACCGCACCGATCGAGGAGCCCGGCAGGATATCGTGGAACTGGTTGAGCATGACGATCTGCCAGAGGTCCCACAGTTCCGCCCGCGGATAGGCATGGCCGGCCATCGAGGCCATGGCCGCCAGCGCCTCGATCTCGCGTAAGGCGTTCTCAGCCTTGCGATTATTGGCCTTGTTCTTGGCGACCGAGGTCAGCGTGCCGCGGTGGAATTCGAGATAGAGTTCGCCCACCCAGGTCGGAAACCGCTCGGGCTCCGCCGCCATCTTGTCCAGCAAACGCTCGAAAAACGGCCGCATCGGCTCGTGGCTGACCTTGGGACAGCCGGGAATGCCGCGCTCCATGCGCCGCACATTCTCCAGCATCTCCCGCGTCGGCCCCCCACCCCCATCCCCATGCCCATAGACCAGAAACAGCTCATCATTCACCGGCTTCTGCCCATACCGCTTCCAGGCGCCCATCACATGAGTGGGTTTCAGATCGGGGCAGTAGGTGGTGCCGATACTGGTCGAGGTATAGGGCTGGGTGGTGAGGAAGTAGGCCGCCACCTTGGTGCCGTCGATGCCCTGCCAGCGGAAGGTCTCGTAGGGCATGCGGTTGGTGTCGTTCCAGCTCAGCTTGTGGGTGACGAATGTATCGAGGCCCGACCGATCCATCAGCTGCGGCAGCGCCGCCGAATAGCCGAACGTATCGGGCAGCCACAGCATGCGCGGCCGCACGCCATAGGTCTTTTCGTGGTAGCGCACGCCATAGAGGATATGGCGGACCAGCGACTCCCCGCTCGAGACATTGACGTCCGGCTCGAGCCAGAGTGCGCCTTCGATTTCGAACTGGCCGCTTTCGACCTTCTGTCCGATGCGCTCGAACAGCTCGGGATAATCCTCGGCCAGATAATCCAGCAGCACGCACTGGTTGTACATGAAGCGGTAGTCCGGATAGGCCTCCATCAGGGCCAGCGCCGTCGCCATCGACCGCGCCATCTTCTGGCGCGTCTCGCGCACCCGCCAGAGCCAGGCGACGTCGATATGGGTGTGCCCCGTCGCGACGATCCTGGGCATGGATGCAGCGTCGGCCAGCGCATAGATCGCGTCGGCATGGCCCTGGGCGGCAAGCAGGCTCTGTCGGAACCGCTCCGCATTACCCGGCCGCAGGTCGAGCACGGCAAGCCCGGCCTCGATGTGGCCGACAATGGCGTGGCGCCGCCCATCATCCTCGGGCAGGAGGCGCGCGACTTCGCCGGGCACCTTGAGGTCATAATAGACCGTCTCGGCCAGCCCATCATGCACCACCAGTTCGCAGGCAAAGCCCAGCTGCCGCCGGTCTTCGATTGTGCCGACCTCAAAGAGAATTTCGAAGTTTTCGCCGGCCCGTGCCCTCTCGGTCAGCAGCACCGTCCGGTGATTGCCATCGACCCCTTGAGCAATACGGCCATTGATCCGCACCAGGCATTGCGGATCGGACCGCCCCATGACGCTGCCGAACTGGGCATCGACCCTGAGATGCACCGCCGCGCCGTCGAGCGCTTCGGGAATGGTCACATCGCCGGCAAACCAGTAATAGCCATCCGGCTCGCCCCAGATCAGATCGCGGTCGACTGGCGTCCACCCCTCGCGATTCTCCGCCACGACCTGGGCCCGGTCATTGTGGTGCGCCGGGCGAAACCGCAGTGGCACCGTCACACCGGACGGCGTAAAAATGCGCTTGCCCAGTTCGGTCAGCAGCACGTCAATGGCAGGAAAGGGGCTCATAACTTCCGTCGCGCTGGTCGCGCGCCTCGCTTTTGATGAAACACTTTCATTGCAGAGTCACCCGAGGATGGCAATTTCCTAGCGGAAATAAGTCACTATTTTCCCGAGTGAATGAAATTCTTTTCGCGACACTAGTCGCTCAGACCTACCTGACTGGCCACCTGGCAACGGGCGGAAGGCCCGACAGGAGGCACTTGAATCCGGCTCCGCTATATTGTTATGTAATATAACAATAAGGGAGAGAGGCTCAGTCATGCAGGGCGAGGCTGTGTATCGACCGGTGCGTATGGGAGAGATGCGCGCCACACTGACGGAGGGTGCGGACGGCATTGTCTATGTCCGCTCGAGCGAAACGCTCGGCCCCTATCCGCGCGCCATGACCGACCTGCTGGCCCGCTGGGCTGCCGAACGGCCCGACCATGTCTTTCTCGCCGATCGGGGACCGGACGGCGACTGGCGCAAGGTGAGCTATGCAGAAGCCTGGCGCACCGTGCAGTCGCTGGCCCAGGCGCTGCTGGATGCCGGCCTTCATGCCGAAAAACCACTGCTGATCCTGTCGGGCAACGAGATCGAACACGCGCTGCTCGGCTATGCCGCCATGCTGGTCGGCATTCCGCATGCGCCGCTTTCCCCGGCCTATTCGCTGGTCTCCAGGGATTTCGCCAAGCTCAGGCACATTGTCGGCCTGATCGCGCCCGGCATGGTCTATGCCAGCGACGGGGAGCGCTTCGCACCCGCCATCGCCGCCGCGCTGGATGCCAGCATTCCCGTTGTGGTGCGCGCCAATCCCGTGCCGGGCCGCCCGGCCCTGCTCTGGGATGATCTGGCGCAGACACCCGTGACCCCCGCCGTCGCCGAAGCGGCGGCCCGGGTCACACCCGACACCGTGGCCAAGCTGCTGTTCACCTCGGGCTCGACGGGCATGCCCAAGGCGGTGATTACCACGCAGCGCATGCTGACCTGCAACCAGGAGATGATCCGCACCGCGCTGGCCTTCCTCGCCGATGAGCCGCCCGTGCTGGTCGACTGGATGCCCTGGAACCACGTCGCCGGCGGCAGCCACAACCTAGGCATCGCGCTCTACAATGGCGGCAGCTTCTATGTCGACGACGGCGCGGCCACGCCCGAGGGCATGAAGCGCACGGTGCGCAACCTCACCGAAATCTCCCCGACGCTCTATTTCAACGTGCCCAAGGGCTATGAATTCCTGGTCGAGCATCTGGCCGTCGACGCGGCCCTGCGCGAGGGCTTTTTCAAGCGCCTGCTGGTCATGCAATATGCGGGCGCCAGCCTCGCCCAGCATGTCTGGGACGGCCTCGACCACGCCGCCTATACGGCGACCGGCCAGCGCATCCGCATCATCACCGGCTACGGCTCGACCGAGACCGCGCCCTTTGCCTTCACCACCACCTGGACGGTCGAAAGCGCCGGCCTGGTCGGCCTGCCGGCCGCGGGCATGGAAATCAAGCTGGTGCCGAACGAGGCCAAGCTCGAACTGCGCCTGCGCGGCCCCAATGTCACGCCCGGCTACTGGAAACAGCCAGAGAAGACCGCGGAAGCCTTCGACGAAGAGGGCTATTACAAGATCGGCGATGCCCTCAGATTCGCCGATGCCAATGACCTGAGCAAGGGCTTCGCCTTTGACGGCCGCGTCACCGAGGATTTCAAGCTGGCAACCGGCACCTGGGTGAATATGGGCGGAGTGCGCCTCGGAGCCATCGCGGCCGGCGCGCCCCTGCTGCGCGACCTGGCGCTGACCGGGCTCGACCGCAACTTCATCGCCGCGCTGATCTTCCCCGATTTTGAAGCCTGCCGGCAATTGGCTGATCTGGATCGCGCCGCGACCCATGCGGAAATCGTCGCCCACCCCGCGGTGCGCGCCGCCTTCCAGGCGCGCTTCGATGCCCTCGCCGCCAAGGCAACCGGCAGCGCCAGCCATATTGCCCGCGCCATTCTCCTGGCCACCCCGCCCTCGGTCGATGCCGGGGAAATCACCGACAAAGGCTCGATCAACCAGCGGGCGGTGATCGCCGCGCGGGCGCAAGATTTCGCCGACCTCTACGCCGAGCCTGCCCCGAGCCATGTGCTGACCTTCGCCCGAAAGGCCTGATGAAATGAGCAAGCCAGCCGGCCTCGCGGCCACTTTCGCCGATGCCTATCTGATCGACGGCATGCGCACCCCCTTCGTCGACTATCGGGGCGCCCTCTCGGCCATTTCGCCCATTGATCTCGGCATCAAGGCGGCCCGTGCCGCCATTGCCAAGGCGGGCGTGGACCCGGCCGATATCGGCACCACCATTGCCGGCTCGATGGCGCAGGCCTCGTTCGACGCCTATGTGACGCCGCGCCATATCGGCCTTTATGCCGGCGCTCCGGTCGAACGGCCGGCCCATCTGGTGCAGCGCATCTGCGGCACCGGCATCGAAGTGCTGAGCCAGGCGGCCGATGCCGTTTCCCTGGGCCGTGTCGACCTGGCGCTGGGCGTGGGCACCGAGTCGATGAGCCGCAACCCCATCGCCGCCTATACCCACCGCAACGGCTTTGCCATGGGGCAGGTCGAGTTCAAGGACTTCCTCTGGGAAGCGCTAATGGACCCTTCCGTGCTCTGCAATATGGGCGACACCGCCGAGAACCTGGCCAGGCAATATGGCATTTCCCGCGAAACCGTCGACCGCTTCGCGGCCCGCAGCTTCGAGCGGGCCATTGCCGCCCGCGACAGTGGCTTCCTCGCCGGCGAGATCGCGCCGGTCGTCACCGAGGACTTCACGATTGAAGGTCTCGAAACCCGCGGCATCAGGCTGGGCAAGGGCGTCGACAGCGTCGCGGTCGATAGCCATATCCGCCCCTCGCCCTATGACGTGCTGTCGCGCCTGCGACCCGCCTTTGGCGGCGTGCAGACCGGCGGCAATTCCTCGGCCATCGTCGATGGCGCAGCGGCGGCGCTGGTGGGATCGTCGGACTATATTTCGGCCAAGGGCCTCAAGCCGCTAGCGCGCATCCTCGCCAGCGCTGCCGTCGGCGTACCACCCCATATCATGGGCATCGGCCCGGCCCCGGCCATTCGCGCCCTGCTCGATGCCAGCGGCCTGAGCCTCGACCAGATCGACCGCATCGAGATCAACGAGGCCTTCGGCGCGCAGATCCTGGCCTGCATTGCCGAGCTCGGGCTGGATGAGGACAAGGTCAACGTCAATGGCGGCGCCATCGCCATCGGCCATCCGCTGGGCGCCACCGGCGTGCGCATCACGCTGACCCTGGCGCGCGAACTGCAGCGCAGCGGGTTGCGCTATGGCATTGCCTCGGCCTGCATCGGCGGCGGCCAGGGCATTGCCATGCTGATCGAGAATGTGGGGGCGGCATCATGAGGATCGAAGGCGCAACGGCCCTCGTCACCGGCGGCGGCTCGGGCCTCGGCGCTGCCACGGCCCGGGCACTGGCGGCCCGGGGCGCGCGTGTCACCATACTTGACCGCAATGCCGAGGCCGGCACCGCCGTGGCTGCCGAGATTGGCGGCTTCTTCGCTCCATGTGATGTGGCTGATGCCGCAAGCGCGACGGCAGCCCTCGCCGCCAGCCGGGCGGCGCTCGGCGTGCCGCGTATTCTCGTCAACTGCGCCGGCATTGGCGGCGCCGGCCGCGTCGTCGGCCGGCATGGCCCGCTGCCGCTCGATGCCTTTGAGCGGATCATCCGCGTCAATCTCATCGGCACCTTCAACATGATGCGGCTGGCCGCGGCGGACATGTCGGTGGCCGAGCCGGTGGACGGCTCGCGTGGCGTGATCATCTCGACCGCTTCGGTCGCCGCCTTCGAGGGCCAGATCGGCCAGGCAGCCTATGCCGCCTCCAAGGGTGGCATCGCGGCGCTGACCCTGCCGGTGGCGCGCGAACTGGCGCGCTTCGGCATTCGCGTGCTGACCATTGCGCCTGGCCTGTTCAAGACGCCCCTGCTGGCCGAGCTGCCGCAGGAAGCCCAGGATGCTCTGGGCGCGGCGATCCCCTATCCCGCGCGCCTCGGCGAACCGGCCGAATTTGCCCAGCTCGTCACCGCCATGGTCGAGAACGACTATCTCAATGGCGAGATCGTCCGGCTCGATGGCGCCCTGCGCATGCAGCCGAAATAGGAGCCAGCCATGCTTGTGAACACCCGCAGCGTCGAGATCGAATTCGGCGATTGCGACCCGGCCGGCATCGTCTACTACCCCAACTATTTCCGCATGTTCGACGCCTCGACCGCCCACCTCTTCGAGGCAGCCTTGGGCATGAAGAAGATCGCCTGGATCCGCCATTTCGGCATTGTCGGCATCCCCATGGTCGATACCGGCGCCAGGTTCCTGCGGCCCTCGGCCTTTGGCGACGTGGTCCGCATCCAAACAACGGTCACCGAATTGCGCCGCTCGAGCTTCGTGGTCGGCCACCAGCTTTTCAATGGCGATGCGCTTGCCGTGGAAGCCCACGAAATCCGGGTCTGGGCCGGCAAGGACCCGGACAATCCAGATCGCATCAAGTCGCGGGCGCTGCCGCCCGAAGTGGTCGAGGCGCTGTCGCGCTAGCCGCCTACTCTTCGTCGAGCAGCCGCCCCAGCAATTCCATCAGCTGGTCACGCGCCGCCGGTCCGCCCAGCCGCTCGATGCAATGGGCCTCGAAATCGGCCTGCACCTTGTTGAACACCGCGATCTGCTCGATGCCATGCGGCGTCAGATAGAGCGCCTGCGAGCGCCGGTCATTGGCCGGCTGGCGCCGCTCGACCAGGCCCCGGCCCTCGAGGCCATTGATCAGCGCCACGAAATTGGCGCGCTTGATGCCCAGCGCCCTGGCGATCTCGATCTGCTTGCTGCCCGGATTGGCCTCGATCAGCGCCAGCGTCGAATAGTCGGCCGGCCGCAGGTCATGCGTGGCGAAGCGGGCGATGAACTGCTGGAACACCTGGATCTGGGCCCGGCGCAGCCGATAGCCGACAATGTCGGTCACGACATCGGTGTGGAACCGGCGGCGGGCCGGCTTGGTGCGCGGCGCTGGGTGCTGTTCGTCCATCCACTATCCCCATTGGCGGCTCGGCCGCTGGTTCCTTATCGGCAAGGCGACGGCGCCGGGCAAGAGACCTCGCCACCAAAAATTGCCGCCCGCCTCATCACCTACTGGTACTCCGAATTGTTATATAGTAGAACAATTATCAAGGCAGTCATACCGGGCCAACCGGTCGCCTGCAGCATCACGTCGGGGTCGAGCATGATCGAGGAAAAGTCCGTTGTGGACGTGCGGATCGAGGGCAACATAGCCCATGTGCAGTTCAACCGGCCGGCCAAGCGCAATGCGGTCAACGACCAGACCATTTCCGAGCTGCAGGGCTTTTTTGGCGCCATCCCCAAGGGCGTGCGCGCCGTCGTGCTGTCGGGCGCGGGCGGGCATTTTTCCGCCGGACTCGACCTCAGCGAACAGATCAGGCGCGATCCGCAGGAGGTGATGCGCCACTCCCGCAACTGGCATGCGGTGATGGGACTGGTGCAGTTCAGCGGCGTGCCGGTGGTTGCCGCCATGTCGGGCGCGGTGATGGGGGGCGGTCTCGAGATCGCGGCCGCATGCCATGTTCGCGTCGCCGAACCCGGTACGCTGTTCCGCATGCCAGAGGGCCAGCGCGGCATCTTTGTCGGCGGCGGCGCCACGGTAAGGCTGGCCGCCATTATCGGCGCCGACCGGCTGACCGAAATGATGCTCACCGGCCGCACCTATTCGGCCGAGGAGGGTGAGCGCATCGGCCTGGCCCATTACCTGGCGCCGGCCGGCGGCGGGCTCGCCAGGGCGCAGGAACTGGCCGGACAGATCGCCCAGAATTCGGCGACCATCAATTATCTGATCATCCAGTCCATCGCGCGCATCGCCAAGATGTCGGCGGAGGACGGGCTCTATGCAGAAAGCCTCGCCGCCGCGCTCAGCCAGACCGGCGCCGACGCGGATGAGGGGCTGCGCGCTTTCCTGGAGAAGCGGAAGCCAAACTTCGCCTGACCAGAGGCCGCGCGCCGACGGGGATATAATTTCGGGGTTATACAAACTACGCAGAAAATCGCTTTGCCCCACGCAGGATGGCGGCAATCATTGACGAAGGGAGGAGCCTTTGGAAATGGATGAAACACTCATCGGTCGCGGTGTGGCCGGGCTCGCCCGACTGACAGCGATTGCCGGCGGGCTGGTGCTCACCGCCCTCGTCGTGCTGATCGTGGCCAGCGTCATCGGCCGGGCCATGATCTGGGCTGGCCTCGGCCCCATCCTGGGCGATTACGAGCTGGTCGAGGCCGGGGTCGGCTTTGCCATCTTTGCCTTCATGCCCTGGGCGCATCTGACGCGCGGACACGCCGTCGTGGCGATCTTCACCGATCTCGCCGGGCCGCGTTTCAACGCCTGGCTGCTGGTCGTCTGCGACGCCCTGATGCTGGTGCTGGCCGCCTTTCTCGCCTGGCGCCATGCCCTGGGCACCATCGACAAGTTCAACTATGGCGAAACCACCCTGCTGCTGCGCATGCCGCTCTGGTGGTCCTATGCCGCGGGCCTGTTCGGCGCCTGCGTGCTCATCGTCGTGGCAGCCTATCTCCTGATCCGCAGCCTTTCCGATGCCGCGACCGGCAGGGCCCCAACCGCCAGCCAGGGAGCGGCCCATTGAGCAATGTCGAACTCGGGCTCTGGTCCTTTCCGGTCATCCTGCTGCTCATCTTCCTGCGCATTCCGATCGGCCTGGCCATGCTGGCCGTGGGCGTGGGCGGCTCCTATCTCATCACCGGCTCCTTCAACCCGGTCATGGCCCAGTTCAAAAGCCTGACCCACAGCACTTTTTCGAGCTATTCGCTGTCGGTCGTGCCGCTTTTCCTGTTGATGGGCCAGTTCGCGACGCTCGGGGGCATGTCGGCTGCGCTGTTCAAGGCCGCTGCGACTTGGCTGGGTCATCGTAAGGGCGGCGTCGCGATGGCCGCCATCGGTGCCTGTGCCGGCTTCGGCGCCATCTGCGGCTCCTCGCTGGCCACCGCTGCCACCATGGGCCAGGTCGCCCTGCCCGAACTCAAGAAATACGGCTATTCCGGCGCGCTGGCGACCGGCACACTGGCCGCTGGCGGCACGCTGGGCATCCTCATTCCGCCCTCTGTCATCCTGGTCATCTATGCCATCCTGACCGAGCAGAATATTTCCAAGCTCTTCATGGCCGCCTTCGTGCCGGGCATCCTGGCCGCGCTCGGCTATATCATCACCATCGCCATCTATGTCCGCGTCAATCCCGAAGCGGCCGGCTCGGCCGAACGGGCGCCCTATCGCGAGCGCTTTGCGGCGCTGGCCGGGGTCTGGCCGGTACTGCTCGTCTTCATCGTCGTCATCGGCGGCATCTATAGCGGCCTCTTCACCCCCACCGAAGCGGCAGCGATCGGCGCCGCCGGCACGGCGCTGATCTCGCTGTTCAACCGCAGTCTCAACGGCAAGAACTTCATCGAGGCGATCCTGGCGACAGCATCGTCTACCGCGATGATCTTCCTGATCGTGCTGGGCGCCGCCGCGCTCAACGGGTTCCTGGCCATGTCCCAGCTCCCCCAGGTCTCGGCCGAATGGGTCACCGCCCAGGGCTTCAACCCCTGGATCGTGCTGGTGGCCGTGCTCGTCCTCTATTTGGTGCTGGGCTGCGTTATGGATTCGCTGTCCATGATCCTGCTCACGGTGCCGATCGTCTTCCCCATGATGAGCGCGCTCGATTTCGGCCTGTCGCCCGAAGAATTCGCCATCTGGTTCGGCATTCTCATCCTGATCGTGGTGGAGGTGGGCCTCATCACGCCGCCGGTGGGCATGAACCTCTTCGTCATCAATTCCATGGCCAAGACCACCTCGCTTGGCCAGACCTACAAGGGCGTCCTGCCCTTCGTCGCGAGCGATCTCGTCCGAACAGCCATCCTGGCCGCATTCCCGGTCATCACGCTGTCGCTGGTGCGATTGCTCTACTGAAGCTGCCGCCCACACCCGTGGAGGCGGGCGTGGGCAATCGTGAAACTGAAACGCGCCTCAAGGCGCAACAAGGGAGTGAACATCATGAACATGCTGAAGACTGTCGTGACCGGCGCTATCGCCGCGACATTGATGTGTGGCAGCGCGCTGGCCCAGGACGTGACCATGCGCATCCACCAGATGCTGCCGGCCCAGGCCACCATTCCGGCCTCGGCCATCGAGCCCTGGGCCAAGGCCGTCGAGGAGCAATCGGGCGGGCGCATCAAGTTCGAACTCTACCCCGCCATGCAGCTGGGTGGCGCACCGGCGGCCCTGTTCGACCAGGCCAAGGATGGCGTGGTCGACGTGATCTGGACCGTGCTCGGCTATACGCCCGGCCGCTTCCCCAAGTCGGAAGTGTTCGAAATGCCCTTTCTGGTCACCTCTGCCGAGGCAACCTCGGTGGCATTCCAGAAATATGTCGAAGCCAATGCCATGGATGAGTTCGAAGGCGTGCACCTGATCGCCGTGCACACCCACGGCCCGGGCCTGTTCCACACCCAGAACCCTGTCACCAAGCTGGAAGACCTGGCCGGCATGAAGATCCGCGGCGGCTCGCGCGTGATTTCGGACATGCTCGGCCGCCTCGGCGCCGAACCGATCGGCATGCCGGTGCCGCAGGTGACCGAGGCCCTGTCCAAGGGCGTCATCAACGGCACCACCATCCCATGGGAAGTCACGCCCTCGCTCAAGGTGGCCGAGCTGGTTAAGAACCATACCGGCTTCACCGGCGCCAACGGCCTCTATACCCAGACCTTCGCCTTCGTGATGAACCAGGCGAGCTACGACGCCCTGCCCGACGACCTCAAGGCGGTGATCGATGCCAATTCCGGCGTCGAGGTGGCCCGCGCCTTCGGCCAGGCCATGGATGCCGGCGATGTTGGCGGCCTCAAGATCGCGACCGATCTGGGCAACAATATCGTCACGCTCGACGAGGCCGAAACCGCGCGCTGGAAGGCCGCGGCCCAGCCCACCATCGACCAGTGGTTCACCGACATGGAAGCGCTCGGCGTTGACGGCAAGGCGCTCTACGAAGAGGCCACCGCGCTCGTGGCCGCCGAGGCGGCCCAGTAGCCGCACCGATCTCCCGAAGACTTGAAGGGCGCCGCGGCGCCCTTCTTTTTGTGCTCAATCAGCCGCGATAGCCGACGTCGATCACCGCCCGGCCGCTGGCCAGCCGCGACACGCAGGCACACATGCGCGTCCCCTCATGCTTTTCCTCATCGCTGAAAAACACGTCGCGATGATCGATCGGGCCATCATGCTCGATGATGTCAACGGCGCACAGCCCGCATTCACCGCGCTGGCAATCGTAGATCATGTCGACACCGGCCCCGAGCAAGGCTTCGAGCAGGGTCTGGTCGGGCCGCACGGCGACCGAACGCCCCAGCCCCTTGACCTCGACGCTGAACGGGCCCTCGGCAAACAGCCCGCTATCGCCGAACACCTCGTAACGCAGCCGTCCCATGGGGCGTCCGGCGGCGGCCCAGGCCGCCTTGACCGCATTGAGCATGTCGATGGGGCCGCAGACATAGAGCTCGCCATTGTCGGGCAGCGCCGCAATCTCACCTGCCACATCGATGCGCCCACCGGCATCGCCGGCGTGAACGGCAACCCGGTCGCCCAGTTCGGCTTCCAGCGTATCGGAAAAGGCCATCACCGCACGGCTGCGACCGCCATAGACGAGGCGGAACGGGATGCCGCGCCGCTGCAGCGCCAGAGCCATGCCATAGATCGGCGTGATGCCGATGCCCCCCGCCATCAGCAGGTAATAGGGCGCACGCCAGGCCAGCTCGAAGCGGTTTTCCGGGACGCTGAGCTCGATCGCCGTGCCGGATTCGAGGCCCCACATGAAGCGCGAGCCGCCCCGGCTGTGCTCGTGCTGCTTGACCGCCACGCGGATATGGCCCGCCGGTGCCGGCAGGCAGCTATAGGTGCGGATGGCCTGCCCATCGCCAAGGCTGACCTTGAAATTGCTATGCGAGCCCGGATCGAAACGCGGCAGCGCGCCATCGACGGCGAAGTCGAGCAGCCGGACATCGGCGGCAATCGTTTCGGCGCGGGTAACGACGCCCCGGCGCCATTCCAGTCTGTTGCGCATGGCGTCCTCCTATTCGCCGACCAGGGCCAGCGCCGGCACGCGACGCAGCAGGCTGCGGTCTTGCTCGATGACATATTCGAGATTCTGCCGCGCCAGCCGCGCATGTTCGCGTGCCAGGGCCTCGGCCCGGCCGCCCTCGCGCATCTCGATCGCATTGACGATGGCCCTGTGCTGCGCCTGCCCCACCAGCAGCGACTGCCGGAAGGCGGGCACATCGGCCTGCTGGTCGAGAAAGGCGCTGGGCGAGGCAAAGGGCAGCCGCGTCACCCGCTCGATCTCGCGCCGGATCGTCTCGCTGCCGGAGAGCCCGGCCAGCGCCTCGTGGAAGGCGGCATTGAGCTCGACATAGCGGTCGAATGCCATCTCCTCGGGCCGGTCGCGCACCGTCTCGTCCAGCGCGCGCAACAGCTCCTTGATGGCGCGCAGGCGACCCGGCGGCACGCCGCGTTCCGCCGCCAGCCGCGCCGCGGTGCCTTCGAGCACCCCGCGCAACTCGATGGCGTCGACCACCTCCTCACGGGCAAAGCTGCGCACCGCATAGCCGCCCGAGGGAATGAGCTCGAGCAGGCCCTCCTGCTCCAGCCGCGCCAGAGCGGCGCGGATCGGCGTGCGCGAAATGCCCAGCCGTTCGGCAATGGCCACTTCCGAGAGGCGCTCGCCCGGACGGACGCTGCCGCCCAGGATCAGGTCGCGCACGCCCATCAGCGCCTTGAGCGATTGCGGCTGCTGCCGCGTCTGGGGAGCGACGGCCATGGACTATTCCGCCGCCATGGCGGGTCGCTGCTCTTCGGCAATCATCGCGTCGATCAGCTTGCGCGCCCACATCGAGCCGGCATCGATATTGAGATTGTAGATGACATGGTCGGGATTGGCGTCGATCGCCTGCTGCTGGGCTTCGAGGATCCGCTCATCTTCGCGGAAAATCCCGGCCACGCCTTCGCGCAATTCATGCGTGCGGCGCTGCTCGGAAATCTTGTAGTTGCGGGCAAAGGCCCAGAAATAGTGGCAGGTCTTGTCGGTCTCGGGCGTGATCGTGTTGAGCACGAAGCCATTGACGCCCTGGCTGCGGTCGCCTTCGGGCGCGCCGGTGCCGGCCGGGGCTACGCCCACATCGATGGCGATGGTGGCCGGCGCCTCGAAATTGATGATCTGCCAGCGGTCGACATTGCCTGGCTTGCCCAGCTGGCCGCGCCAGAAGGGCGGCGCATCGATATCCTTCATCCACCGCGTGATGGTGGCGGTCTTGTCCGAATGGGTCGCGGTGAACGGCGCCTCGGCGACGGCACGATTGCCGATGGACGAGCCATGCACATAGGTCTCGTGCGTCAGGTCCATCAGGTTGTCGATCACCAGGCGATAGTCGCATTTGGCATGGATCAGCTTGCCATCCGCCGCCCAGGCGGGATCGTCATTCCAGTGCAGGTCGGGGATCCTGGCGGGGTCGGCCAGGGCCGGATCGCCCATCCACAGCCAGATGAAGCGGTGCCGCTCGACTAGCGGATAGGACACGACGCAGGCCGACGGATTGATCGTGTCCTGCGAGGGCATGTATACACAACGGCCGCTATCGTCGAATTCCAGCCCGTGATAGCCGCAAATGACATTGTCGCCATAGAGCTCGCCCATCGAGAGCGGCAGCAGCCTGTGCCAGCAGGCATCGGCCAGCGCCACCGGCGTTCCATCCTGTTTTCGGTACATAACCACCGGTTTTCCGCAGATCTTGCGCGGCAGCAGCGCGCGCTTGACCTCGGTATCCCAGGCGGCGGCGTACCAGGCATTCATCGGAAATGTTTGGGTGCTCATCACCGGGCTCCTCTCCCTGCGATCAATCTCTCCCTTATGAAATACTAGTTGTATACATTTTTCAAGCCGAGCCGGCTTGCGACCATGGTTCAATAGGTCAGGCCGGCAGACTGGCTGCCGGCCTGGAGTTTCGCGGATCTCGTGCAGGCGCCGATGCTACAGCGGCTTTTTCAACCACTTGGCCAGCACGCCGACAATGCCCTCGCGGAACAGCAGCACACTGACCACGAAGATCGCGCCCTGCAGCACCGTCACCCAGGCGCCGAAGCCGGCGAAGTAGTTCTGCATAGTGACGATCACCGCCGCGCCGATCAGCGGGCCGAACACCGTGCCCATGCCGCCCAGCAGCGTCATCAGCACCACCTCGCCCGACATGGTCCAATAGACGTCGGTGAGCGAGGCGAGCTGGAACACGATGGCCTTGGTGGCACCGGCAAGCCCCGCCAGCGCCGCCGACATGACGAAGACGGCGAGCTTGTAGCGGTTGACCTTGTAGCCCAGCGAGACCGAGCGGGGCTCGTTGTCGCGGATCGCCTTGAGCACCTGGCCGAAGGGCGAGTGGATGATGCGGTAGATCAGCAGCAGCGCCCCGAACACGATGGCCAGCACCACGAAATAGAGCGTGAGGTCGGAGCTCAGATCGATCAGGCCGAACAGCCTGCCGCGCGGCACGGCCTGGATGCCGTCCTCGCCGCCGGTAAACGGCGCCTGCAGGGCAAAGAAGAACACCATCTGCGCAAAGGCCAGCGTGACCATGGCGAAATAGATGCCCTGACGGCGGATCGCCAGCGCCCCGATACCCAGCCCCAGCACCGCCGCGGCCAGCACGCCGAGCAGGATGGCGAATTCGGGATTGAAACCCCAGGCCTTGGCCGCATAGGCCGCGACATAGCTCGAGGAGCCGAAGAACGCGGCATGGCCGAAGGACAGCAGCCCGCCAAAGCCGAGCAGCAGGTTGAGCGCGCTGGCGAACAGCGCAAAGCACAGCACCTTCATCAGGAAGACGGGATAGAGCACGCTGGGCGCCACCAGCAGCAGGCCGAACAGCACGGCGAAGATCACCATGTGATGGCGCGGCGTACCGATCGGCAGGGCCGCGGCCTCGGAACGATAGCCGGTTTCCGATTGGGTCGTCATCACTGCGTCCTTCCAAACAGCCCGGCAGGCTTGACCAGCAGCACGATGGCCATGATCACGAAGATCACCACGGCCGAGCCTTCAGGATAGAACACCCGCGTCAGCCCCTCGACGATGCCGAGGCCGAAGCCGGTGAGAATGGCGCCCAGGATCGAGCCCATGCCGCCGATGACGACGACGGCAAACACCACGATGATCAGGTCGGCGCCCATATTGGGATTGACCGAATAGATCGGTGCGGCCAGCACGCCGGCTAGCGCTGCCAGCGCCACGCCAAAGCCATAGGTCAGCGTGATCATGCGCGGCACATTGATGCCGAAGGCACCCACCAGCGTGGGGTTTTCCGTGGCGGCGCGCAGATAGGCGCCCAGCCTGGTCTTCTCGATGGCGAACCAGGTGGCAAAGCACACCACAACCGAGGCGACGATCACCCAGCCGCGATAATTGGGCAGGAACATGAAGCCCAGATTGGTGCCGCCCGAGAGTTCGGCGGGAATGGAATAGGGCAGTCCCGACACGCCATACTGGTTGCGGAACAGGCCCTGGATGATCAGCGCCAGCCCGAAGGTCAGCAGCAGGCCATAGAGGTGGTCGAGATGGTAGAGCCGGGATATCATCAGCCGCTCGATGACCACGCCTGAGGCGCCCACCACCAGCGGCACGATGAGCAGGGCCCACCAATAGTTGATGCCGGTATAGGTCAGCAGCATCCAGGCGACGAAGGCGCCCATCATATACTGCGCGCCATGGCTGAAATTGATGATGTTGAGCAGGCCGAAGATGACTGCCAGCCCCAGGCTCAGCAGCGCATAGAACGAGCCGTTGATCAGCCCCAGCAGCAACTGGCCGAAAAGCGCCTGTGGCGGAATGCCCAAAAGCTCGAACATGACAAGCAATCCTGGTGGAAAGAAAGGGAGGCGCCCCGGCCGGGCCGGAGCGCCCTGGACGAATTACTCGGCGAGGAAGGCGCAGCCGCCGTCTTCGATCGGACGGAAGGCCTGGTCGGCCGGAATGGTGGCCAGCAGTTCGTAATAGTCCCAGGCACCGGTCGAGTCGGCCGGAGCCTTGACCTTGAACAGGTACATGTCGTGGATCTTGCGACCGTCTTCACGCACCATGCCTTCACCAAACAGCGGATCGCTGGTCGGGGTCGACTTCATCTCGGCCATCAGGGCTTCGGTTTCCTTGCCGCCGGTGGCTTCCACCGCCTTGAGGTAATGCAGCACGCTGGCATAGACGCCGGCATGCACCATGGTCGGCTTCTTGCCGTCATTCTCGGCAGCAAAGCGCTCGGACCAGGCGCGGGTCTCGTCATTGAGATCCCAGTAGAAGCTCTCGGTCAGCACCAGGCCCTGCGCGGTTTCAAGGCCGAGCGCATGGATGTCGGTGATGAAGATCAGCAGCCCGGCCAGGGCCTGACCGGCCTGGGTGATGCCGAACTCGGATGCCTGCTTGATGGTGTTGACGGTGTCGCCACCGGCATTGGCGAGGCCGATCACCTGGGCGCCCGAAGCCTGGGCCTGCAGCAGGTAGGACGAGAAGTCGGTGCCGGGGAACGGATGGCGGACGGTGCCCACCACTTCGCCGCCCGAGGCCTCGACAATGGCCATGGTGTCACGCTCAAGCGCATGGCCGAAGGCATAGTCGGCGGTGATGAAGAACCACTTGTCATTGCCCTGCTCCACCATGGCGGTGCCGGTGCCCTTGGCGAGTGCCCAGGTGTCATAGGTCCAGTGGACGGTATTGGGCGAGCACTGCGCGCCGGTCAGGTCGGCCGAGCCGGCACCCGAATTCATGAAGATCTTGTTCTTCTCGCGGGTGATCTCGTTGACCGCAAAGGCCGCCGACGAGGTCGGCACGTCCACGATCAGATCGACGCCGTCCTGGTCATACCACTGGCGGGCAATGTTGGAAGCGACGTCAGGCTTGTTCTGGTGGTCGGCCGAAACGATCTCGACGGTGATGCCCTTGCCGGCAGCGTCGAAATCCTCGACGGCCATGCGGGCCGCGATCACCGAGCCTTCGCCCGAAAGGTCGGCATAGACGCCGGAGCGGTCGTTGAGCACGCCGATCTTGACGGCGGTCTGGGCCATGGCCGTGCCCGCCAGCAACAGGCTGGTGGCCGTGGCCAGGATGAAGGTCTTGAAGTTCATTATTGCGTCTCCTCCGAGTGGTGCCGATTTTCGGCTTGGTGCTAGACGCCCAGATAGGCGTGCAGCTTGTTCATGTTGGCGGCGAGGTCGGAATTGGGGATGGTGTCGATCACCCGCCCCTGTTCGACCACGTAGTGCCGGTCCGCGACCGAGGCCGCGAAGCGGAAGTTCTGTTCGACCAGCACGATGGTGAAGCCCTGGCTCTTGAGCTGGCTCAGCGTGCGGCCGATCTGCTGCACGATCACCGGGGCCAAGCCCTCGGTGGGTTCGTCCAGCAGCAGGAATTTGGCGCCGGTGCGCAGGATGCGGGCGATGGCCAGCATCTGCTGCTCGCCCCCCGACAGCTTGGTGCCCTGGCTGCCGAGCCGATCGCGCAGATTGGGGAACATCTCGAGCACCGCCTCGCGCGTCAGCCCACCCGGCTTGACCTGCGGCGGCAGCATGAGGTTCTCGTCGACCGAGAGGCTCGAGAAAATGCCGCGTTCTTCCGGGCAGAAGGCGATGCCGGCCTTGGCGATATGGCGCGGATCAAGGCCGATCAGCTCGCGGCCCTCGAAGCGCACCGAGCCCTGCCGCTTGCCGAGTATGCCCATGATGGCGCGCAGCGTCGTGGTCTTGCCCGCGCCATTGCGGCCGAGCAGGGTCACCACTTCGCCGGGGCGCACATCGAAATTGATGCCATGCAGCACATGGCTCTCGTCGTACCAGCCGTTCAGGTCGCGCACGGCGAGCAGGCTGTCGGTGATCGCGTCGGTCATCGCCAGTGCCTCACTCATGGCCCGCTCCGATATAGGCGTCGATGACGCGCGGGTCCTTCGAGACCGCCTCATAGGGCCCCTCGGCCAGCACCTGCCCCCGGGCCAGCACGGTGATGCGGTCGGAGAGGTCGGCCACGACCGAAAGATTGTGCTCCACCATCAGGATGGTGCGATTGGCCGCGATCTTGCGGATCAGCGCCGAGATCCGCGCCACGTCTTCCTGCGCCATGCCGGCCATAGGCTCGTCCAGAAGCAGCATTTCCGGCTCCAGCGCCAGCGTGGTCGCGATCTCCAGCGCCCGCTTGCGGCCATAGCTCAATTCGCCCGCCGTCTCATGGGTAAAGCTCGACAGCCCCACCTCGTCGACGCGCTCCATCGCCTCGGCATCGAGCTCATGCAGCACCTTCTGGGAGCGCCAGAAGTCGAAGCTGTCGCCGCGCCGCCGCTGCAGCGCGATGCGCACATTTTCCAGCACGCTGAGCTTGGGAAACACTGCCGAAATCTGGAACGAGCGCACAAGGCCCAGCCGCGCAATATCGGCGGAGGGCATGCGGGTAATGTCCCGGCCATTCAGTGTGATGGTGCCGGCGCTGGGCTGCAGGAACTTGGTCAGGAGATTGAAGCACGTGGTCTTGCCCGCGCCATTGGGCCCGATCAGCGCATGGATCGAGCCACGCTGCACATCGAGATCGACATCGTTGACTGCAACGAAGCCGGCAAAGCGTTTGGTCAGGCCGCGCGCGGAAAGGATCACGTCGGCTTTCGGTGCATTCTGTTGTGTCATGGCTACGCTCATCGGGCTGTCCATCCGCCATCTATGGAAATGGCCGAGCCGGTGATCGAGCGGGCCAGGTCGCCGCAGAGATAGGCAGCCAGTTCGGCGATTTCCTCGGGCTGCACGAATTGCCGCGTCGGCTGCGGCGCCAGGATCACCTCGCGCATCACCTGCTCCTCGCTCATGGCATGCACCCGCGCCTGGTCGGCCACCTGGGCGGCGACCAGCGGCGTCCAGACATAGCCCGGGCAGATGGCATTGACGGTAATGCCCTTCTCCGCCGTTTCCAGCGCCACCGCCTTGGTCAACCCGACCACGGCATGCTTGGTTGCCACATAGGCCGACTTGAACGGGGAGGCGCGCAGGCCATGCGCCGAGGCGATATTGATGATGCGGCCCCAGCCGCGGCCGGTCATGCCCGGCAGCGCGGCGCGGATGGTGTGAAACGCTGAATCGAGGCTCACCGCGACGATGCGGTCCCAATCGGCGGGCGGCAGGTCCTCGATCGGCGCCACCTTCTGCACGCCGGCATTGTTGACCAGTACATCGAGCTGCCCGAAGGCGGAGACCACCTCGCCGACCAGGTCATAACCACCGCCATTGGCGGCGAGGTCGGACTGGAAGTAGCGCACATTGGCGCCATTGCCGGCCACCGAACGCAATGCGTCCACGACCTCGGCTTCCGCCTCGAAGCTGTTGATCGCTACGTCATAACCCATCGCCGCAAACTTGCTGGCGATCGAGAGGCCAATGCCGCTCGTCGAGCCTGTGACCAGTGCCACGCGCTTTGTCGTCATGCTCCACCCTGCAGCGGGCCTTCAATGGGCCCGGTCTTTTGCCAGTTACCTATCAAGTTCCGTGCCAAGCGCGGAATGCCCGCAATCCGGGCGTTTTCCGGCAGAGCAGACGGCAGGACATGTACGGCGGACACGACACTGTCCGGAAGTCCGGACAAATCAGAGGGTGATATTGTGGCGCTTGAGCTTTTCGTAGAATTGCGAGCGCGACACGCCGAGCCGCAGGGCCGCGGCCGATTTCTGGCCGCCGGTGGCCTCGAGCGCATCAAGGATTGCCTGCCGCTCGGTATCCGCCACGGCATTGGCCAGCCCCTGCCGCGGCGCGCCCGACCGCACCACGCCCGGCGGCAGCGCCCGGCTGATGACCCCGGCATCCATGACTTCACTCGGTGCCAGGGCGGCAGCCCGCTCCAGCACATTGCGCAATTCACGCACATTGCCCGGCCAGGCATGGGCCTGCAGCAGGGCCACCGCCTCGGGCGTGATCTCCCAGCCGCGCTGGTCCCCTGCCCGCATGGTCTGCTCCAACAGTGTTTCGCAGAGCAGCGCCATGTCCTCGCGCCGCTCCCGCAGCGGCGGCACATGCACGGTCAGCACCGCGACACGATAATAGAGATCGGCGCGAAAGCTCTTGTCGGCGATCTTGGCTTCGAGGTCCTGCGAGGTCGCCGCGATGATGCGGACGTCGATCTTCTTGACCGTGTTGGAGCCCAGCGCCTCGATCTCGCCCTCCTGCAGCACGCGCAGGAACTTGGCCTGGATGCCCAGCGGCATGTCGCCGATTTCGTCGAGAAACAGCGTGCCGCCATGCGCCAGCTCGAACCTGCCCTGGCGCGCCTTCTTGTCGGCGCCGGTATAGGCGCCGGGCGACACGCCGAAGAACTCGGCCTCCAGCAGGGCCTCGGGCACGGCTGCCATGTTGACGGCCACGAACGGCCCATCGGCCCGGTCCGACTGCTGGTGGATGGCATGGGCCAGCAGTTCCTTGCCGGTGCCGGTCTCCCCCAGGATGAGCGCCGCCCCATCTCTGAGGGCGAAGCGCCGAACCATGGCCTTGAGTTCCTTGACCGCCTCGCTCTGGCCGACAAAGCTCGACAGCGAATATTTGGTCTGCCGCTCCCGCGTCAGCGCCGCCTGTGCCCGGGTGAGCTGCTTCTGCAGCGCCTCGAACTTGTCGAGGATCGGCGCGAGATAGTCGACATTGTCATAGAAGACGAAGCCGATCGCCCCTTCCACCGCCCCCGCTTCATCCTTGAGCGGAATGCGGCAGACGACGAACTGGCGATCGTCGAAATTCATGATGTCAAGCAGGATCGGCCGCCCTGTCTCCACCACGCGGCGCAGCAGCGAATGGGGCAGGATGTCTTCCACCGGCAGGCCGATCGGATCGAAATCGGGCGCCAGTTTGAGCAATTCGCGATAGCGCTTGTCCATCCAGGTGATGCGCGTCTGCGCGTCGACGATGATGGCGCCTTCGAAGAAGTCCCGCAGCAGGCTGAAGGCACCCACCGCCTCTTCGATGCTGGCCAGCCCATTGGCCGCCGGCCAGCGTTCGGTTGTCGGTATGGGCGCCATGGCCGGTCTCGTTTCCCTTGCTCGGATGGGCGAGTCTAGTCCCCGCTCATGGCCGGGGCAACGGCATCACACCCGCTCGACGCAGAGCGCAACGCCCATGCCCCCGCCAATGCAAAGCGTCGCCAGCCCCTTGTTGCCGCCGCGCCGGGCCAGTTCATGCAGCAGCGTCACCAGCACCCGCGCGCCCGAGGCCCCGATCGGATGGCCGATGGCGATGGCGCCGCCATTGACATTGACCTTGTCGGGGTCCCAGCCCATCGCCTGGTTGACCGCGCAGGCCTGCGCGGCAAAAGCCTCATTGGCCTCGATCAGGTCGAGATCGGCAACGCTCCAGCCAGCCTTGGCCAGTGCCCTGGTCGAAGCCGGAATCGGCCCGGTCCCCATAACCGCCGGATCGACGCCCGCCGTCGCCCAGCCGGCAATGCGCGCCAGTGGCGCCAGCCCGCGCCGCGCCGCCTCGTCGGCATGCATCAGCACCAGGGCAGCCGCCCCGTCATTGATGCCCGAGGCATTGCCGGCCGTGACCGTCCCCTCCTTGTCGAAGGCCGGGCGGAGCTTGGCCAGTGCCTCCGCACTGGTATCGGCGCGGATATATTCGTCGTTGTCGACAACCACATCGCCCTTGCGCGCCTTCACCGTCACCGGCGCGATCTCGGCCTTGAACCGCCCGCCTTGCTGCGCCGCGGCCGCCTTCTGTTGCGAGGCGAGGGCAAAACCGTCCTGCGTCGCCCGGTCGATGCCGAACTGCCGGGCCACATTCTCGGCCGTGATGCCCATATGGTAGCCGCCAAAGGCGTCGATCAGCCCATCGACCATCATGGTATCGACCAGCGTGACCGGCCCCATCTTTGCCGGTGCCCGCAAGTGCTGGCAATGCGGCGCCAGCGACATGGATTCCTGCCCGCCCGCGACGATGATCCGCGCATCCCCGGCCGCAATCTGCTGCATGCCCAGCGCCACCGCGCGCAGGCCCGAGCCGCAGACCTGGTTGAGGCTCCAGGCGGTGGCGCCCTGCGGCACGCCCGCCCGCATCGCCGCCTGCCGGGCCGGGTTCTGCCCCGCCCCCGCCGTCAGCACCTGCCCGAGGATCACCTCATCGACCTCGCTGGCCTCCACCCCGGCGCGCTGCAGCGCCGCGGCGATCGCCGTGGCACCCAATTCGTGTCCGGGCACAGTCGAGAGACCGCCCATGAAGGCCCCAACCGCCGTCCGCGCCGCGCCGACAATGACGATGTCGCTCATGCCGGCACCTTCAGGCTCTGCCCAACTGTGAAATGCGCCTCTGTCTTGGCGGTGATTTCGTCCACGCTCACCCCGTCGGCCAGTTCGATCAGCACCATGCTCGGTTCGCCCCGCCGCTCCAGCGTGAAGACACCCAGATCGGTGATCACCATATCGGCGACGCGCCGCCCGGTCAGTGGCAAGGTGCAGGCCTTGAGCAGCTTGGGCTCGCCCTTGGCCTCATGCTCCATCACCACCACGACGCGCTTGACGCCGGCCACCAGATCCATCGCCCCGCCCATGCCCTTGACCATCTTGCCCGGGATCATCCAGTTGGCGAGATCCCCATTCTCGGCCACCTGCATGGCGCCGAGGATCGAGAGGTCGATATGCCCGCCCCGGATCATGCCGAAGCTGTCGGCGCTGGAAAAGAAGCTGGTCATCGGCAGTTCGGTGATGGTCTGCTTGCCGGCATTGATCAGATCCGCATCCTCTTCGCCCTCGAAGGGAAACGGCCCCATGCCCAGCATGCCGTTCTCGCTCTGCAGCCGCACATCGATGCCGGTGGGAATGTAATTGGCCACCAGCGTTGGAATGCCGATGCCGAGATTGACGTAAAAGCCGTCCTGCAGTTCGCGAGCCGCGCGTTCGGCCATCTGTTCGCGGGTCCAGGCCATCAGTTCACCTCCGCCGTGGCGCGGGGCCGTACCGTGCGCTGTTCGATATGCCTGACCGGGTTGGGCACATGCACCAGCCGCGACACGAAAATGCCTGGCGTGTGGATCTGGTCGGGCTCGATCTCGCCCACCTCGACCAGGTGCTCGACCTCGGCAATGGTCACCTTGCCGGCCGTCGCCATCATCGGATTGAAGTTTCGCGCCGTCTTGCGATAGACGAGATTGCCTTCGGCATCGCCCTTCCAGGCATGGACGATGGCGACATCGGCCACCAGCCCACGCTCCATCACAAAATCCTCGCCGTCAAAGCTGCGCACTTCCTTGCCATCGGCAATGATCGTGCCCACGCCCGTCTTGGTGAAAAAGGCCGGAATGCCCGCGCCGCCGGCCCGGATGCGCTCGGCCAGCGTGCCTTGCGGGGTGAATTCGAGTTCCAGCTCGCCCGACAGGAACTGCTGGGCGAAGAGCTTGTTCTCACCCACATAGGACGAGATCATCTTGCGGATCTGCCGCGTCTCCAGGAGCGTGCCCAGACCGACGCCATCGACGCCCGCATTGTTGGAAATGACCGTCAGGTCCTTGGCGCCCGACTGCCTGATCGCCGCGATCAGCGCCTCGGGAATGCCGCACAGCCCGAAGCCGCCCGACATGATCACCATTCCATCCGCCAGCACGCCGGCCATGGCCGCCGTTGCGTCCGCATAGACCTTTTGCAAAGCCCGTCCTCCTCGCCTGTCTTGTTTGATATCGGCCATGCCGCTCCCCGCGGCACCCCGTTGCAGGCAAGGTTAGGCCTTGTCCGAAGCGGCCCGTTAGTCGTATTTATACGCTATGCCGACACCCCTCTCCCCAAGCACGGAAGCCCCCGCCATGCGCTTCGCGCTGGCCGACATTCCGGTCCCCATGGTGTTTGCCACCCATCGCATCATCCGCGACTGCAATGGGGAATTTGCCGCCCTGTTCGGCTTCGTGCGCGCGGAACTGATCGACCAGAGCTTCTCCCGCCTCTATCCCGCGCTCGCCGATTTCGTGCGCACCGGCCAGATGTGGCGCAGCCACCTGCCGGGCGGCCAGGTCTATTATGACGAGCGCATCATGGAGGGTGCCGGCGGCCGCCGCTTCTGGTGCCGGGTCAATGGCCGCTCGCGCCATGGCGTCGACCCCTTTGCCGAAGCGCTCTACTGCTTCGAGCCGATGAACCGCCCGGTGACCGAAGCGACAGTGACCGGCCGGCAGCGGCAGATCCTGACCCTGGTGGCGCAGGGCAAGACCAATGCCGCCATAGCCGCCGAAATCGGCCTCAGCAAGCGGACCATCGAGGCGCACCGCCTGCGCATGATGCGCAGCATCGGCGTGCGCAACACCGCCGAACTGGTCGCCTGGTTCTCCGCCTCATACCATCGGCAGGACCCGCCCGGCGCGATCTAGGCCCTTACTCCGCCGGGGCCTCGCAGACCGGAGCCACCCACAGCCGCACCGGCATGCCGGCCTCGCCGCCAAGCTCGCGGCACGTCCCGTCCCCGCCGCAGAGGCGCCAGCCCGCGCCCGTCGCCCCGGAGGCCGCCAGGTTGAGACTGCGCAGTGGCGGCAGGACGGGCCTATAGGTCCAGACCCCATCCGCCCACACCGCATCCTCGGGAATGGCGATCCCCGCGCCCGATCCCTCGACACTGGCCGAGACGATGGTGAGCCGGCCATTCTCGATGCGCCAGCGCTCTTCCCACTGCGTCTGCTCGACCGAATGCGTCCAGCCCAGCGTGAAGCTGGTGGTAGCCATCGCCGTGACCAGACCTGCCGCGGCGATGCACAGCATCAGGACACCGCGTCCAGCCGTGGCTGGCGTGCGCGCCACCAGTGCTGGCCGATCAGCAGGGCAGCCAGCAGGAAGCCCGCTTCATCCGTCCATGGCAGCGCCAGCATCAGCAGCACCCCGACCCCGAAACAGGCAAGGCGCTCGAACACATTGGCCGGCGCGAAGAGATAGCCCACCACCGCGACGCCCCACAGCCCGATGGCGAGGGACGTCTTGAGCACGATATAGACGACCTCCACCGGATAGCCGAAGCTGGCCGCGATGGCGCCGCCATCCTGCAGCATCAGGGAGGGCGTATAGACGGCCATGAAGGGCACGATAAAGCCGGCAGCAGCCAGCTTGGTGGCCTGCAGCGAGATCTTGAGCCCCGACGTCTTGGCCATGGGCGCGGCCGCAAAACAGGCCAAAGCCACTGGTGGGGTCAGGTCGGCCATGATGCCGAAATAGAAGACGAACATGTGGCTGACCAGCAGCGGCACGCCCAGCTCCAGCAAAGCCGGACCGGCCAGCGACGAGGTGATGATATAGTTGGGGATGGTGGGAATGCCCATGCCCAGGACGAGGCAGGTCAGCATGGTCAGCACGAGCGAGAGGAACAGGTTGTTCTCGCCGATCTGGATGATGGCCCCGATAAAGGTGGAGGCAATGCCGGTCAGCGTCAGCGTGCCGATGACGATGCCGACCACAGCGCAGGCAATGCCCACGGGCAGCGCATTGCGCGCTCCCTCGGCGAGGGAATCACGGACGATGACCAGCGTCTGCATGCCGCCCTTGACGAAGATGCAGGCTGCCACCAGCGCGCCGATCACCAGCATCAGCAGGTTGACGCCGAACTGCAGGAAGGCGGCCGAAGCCAGTCCCAGCGCGATCCAGAACGCATAGCGGAATGCCCGCGGCCCGATGGCCGCCGCCAGCGGCGTTCCCAGGATCAGCACGACAACCAGCGCCAGCCCCATCGTGCCGGCAAAGATCGGCGTATAGCCGGCGAACAGCAGGTAGATCAGCGCTGCCAGCGGCAGCACCAGCGGCCAGTGGTCGCGCACGGCATGCCAGGGATTGGGCAGCTCGGCCTTGCTCATGCCGCTGAGCCCCGCCTTGCCCGATTCCAGATGCACGACCCAGAGGCAGGTGGCGAAATACAGCGCCGCCGGAATGATCGCGGCCATGACGATGGCGCTATAGGGCACGTCCAGCGTCTCGGCCATGATGAAGGCGACCGCCCCCATAATGGGTGGCATGATCTGCCCGCCCATCGATGACGTCGCCTCGACGCCACCGGCAAATTCCGAACGGAAGCCGAACCGTTTCATCAGCGGAATGGTGAACTGGCCGCTGGCCACCACATTGGCGACGCCAGAGCCCGAAATCGTGCCCATCAGCGCGGACGAGACCGTGCAGACCTGGGCCGGACCGCCGCGCCAATGCCCGACCAGCCCCAGGGCAAAGTCGTTGAACAGGATCAGCATGCCCGCCCGTTCGAGGAAGGCGGCGAAGACCACGAAGATGAAGATATAGGCCGAGGAGACATAGACCGGCGTGCCGTAGATGCCCTCGGTGCCAAAGCCGAAATGCTCGACGATCTGGGCGAAGTCATAGCCACGATGCACGAAGGGGCCGGGCATGTACTGGCCGAAGAAACAGTAGGCGAGGAAGAGACCCGATATGACGGCAAGCGGCAGGCCCATCAGCCGGCGGGCCGCCTCGAAGACCAGCACGATCGTCACCGTGCCCACCGTCAGGTCGAATGGCGTGAGGAAGCTGCTGCGCTTGAGCAGGTCGGCGTAGAACACCCAGTTATAGACGCCGGTGAGAAAGCCCAGCACGCCCAGGCCCCAGAAGAACGCCTTGCCCCACATGGTCTTGGCGACAAGGTTGCCGACCAGCCCGAAGCCCAGCAGCAGCAGGAAGGCCACATGCATGGCCCGCACCACCTGGCTGGGCAGCGTGCCATAGGCGGCGCTCCACAGCTGGAACAGGGCAAAGGCGATGGCGATCCCGAAGGCGACGCGGCCCATAATGCCCGCGCCAAAGCCGGGGGGCAGGCCTTCGACGGCCTCTTCGGCGCTAGGCGCCGCAGTGATGGTAGTCATGGATTTCCTCCCAGAATCCGGCAGAAGCGGTCCGGAGCGGTCGCCCGCCCCGGACCGGACGACCTAGAGCAGGCCGGCCTCGCGATAGTAGCGCTCCGCGCCCGGATGCAGCGGGATGGTCAGGCCCAATACGGCCGCTTCCGGATTGATGCCGGCCGCTGCCGAGTGGGACGCCTTGAGGCGCTCGAGATTCTCGAACATCAGCTTGGTCATCTGGTAGGCGGTTTCATCGCTCACCCCGGCATGGGTCACCAGGATATTGCCGATGGCCGCCGTGGTCACATCCTCGTCCTGGCCGTCATAGGTGCCGGCGGGAATGAAGGATGGCACATAGGGCGCACCCACCGTCTCGACCACGGTCGTGGGCACCGAGACGATGTTGATATCCATCGTGGCGCCCAGATCCTTGATGAAGGCCACGCCCAGGCCGGACGACTGCAGGGTGGCGTCGAGCTGGCGGTTCTTGATGAGCTCGGCGGATTCCGCATAGGGCAGGAATTCGACCTTGCCCAGATCCTCGTAGCTCATCCCGGCCGCGGCAAAGATGGCGCGGGCATTGAGTTCGGTGCCCGATGCCGGTGCGCCGACCGAGATCGACTTGCCCTTGAGGTCTTCCAGCGTCTCGATGCCGGATTCGGCGGTGGCGACGATCTGCACATAGTTCGGATAGATCGCGGCAATGGCGCGCAGCTCGGTCAGCGGCTGCGGGAAGCCCGCCTCCTCGACCCCGTCCCAGCCGGCCTTCACCGAGTCGCCCAGCGCAAAGGCCAGTTCGCCCTTGCCCTGCTGCAGCAGGTTGAGATTTTCCACCGAGGCCTTGGTTGCCTGCACCTGGGTGCGCGCGCCGTCGATTTCCTCGGCATAGATTTCCGAAAGCGCGACGCCGAGCGGGTAATAGACACCCGAGGTTCCGCCGGTCAGGATGTTGATGAATTCCTGGCCCGTCGCGGCTGGCGCGCTGAGCGCAGCAATGGCAACGGCAACACCGGCAAGCTTGCTTGCGGTACGAATGGTCATGCAGATTTCCTCCCTGGCATGATTATGGTTGCGCTGTCGCCTTCTCCACGGCAGCACGCCTGACGCTTTGCAAGCGCCGTGCCAGCGCAGGTTTGTCCGGCTCGTCCCCGGCAATGCTGCCCACTGGTAAGTCCCACCCGGGAAAACCTGGCGGAAATCCGCCAGCGCAAGGCGATCCGGGCGGATTTCCGCCAGCGCTCAGCCCTCCACCGCCTCGCTGTCGGCGCCCCGCAGGCCATAGCGCGCGATCTTCTCGTTGAGCGTGCGGCGCGGCAGGCCGAGCTGCTCGGCCGCCTCTGCCGTCGAGCCATTGGTCATGCGCAGGGTCTGCGCGATCGCCTCCGCCTCAAACCGCGCCACACGATCCGGCAACGTCCCTGCCTGCCCGCGAGACCTGCGGGGCGATGCCGGGCTGGCGAGGCCGAGCACGGCGCGTTCGGCTGCGGACTTGAGCTCGCGCACATTTCCCGGCCAGGGCTGATCGCCGAGGCCTGTCAGGTCCATATCCTGGGGCAGCGCCATGCCGAACCGTTCGGCCGCCGCCCGGGCGAATACCCCATAGAGCAGCGGAATATCCTCCCGCCGCTCGGCCAGCGGCGGAAGGGCCAGCTCCACCGTGGCAAGGCGGTAGTAGAGGTCGGAACGGAACCGGCCCGCCTCGCTTTCGCGCCGCAGGTCGGTCTTGGTGGCGGCAATGAAACGCACATCGATCGGCCGCTCGCGATTGGACCCCAGCCGCACCACCGTGCGCTCCTGGATGGCCCGCAACACCTTGGCCTGCAGCGCCAGCGGCATGGACTCGATCTCGTCGAGAAACACCGTGCCGCCCTGGCCATATTCGAATTTGCCCGCCCGCTCGGCCACGGCGCCGCTGAACGCGCCCTTCTCGTGCCCGAAAATCTCGCTCTCGAAGATCGACTCCGGCACCGCCGCGCAGTTGATGGCAACGAAATTGCCCGCCGACCGGGCGCCGAATTCGTGCAGTGCGCGCGCCAGCACCTCCTTGCCCGTGCCGGTCTGCCCGGTGATGAGGATATCGACATTGATGCTGGCCAGCTGGGCCACCGAGCTGCGCAGGGCAACAATGGCCGGCGATATGCCGATCAGCCGGTCCTCGATGCTCGGCGCTCCGGCCCCGTCATGCAGCCGGTCGATCTCGATCCTGAGCCGGCGGCGCTCCACCGCCCGGTCGAGCACCGTCACCAGCATGTCGGCATCATAGGGCTTCTCGATGAAATCATAGGCCCCGGTCTGGATCGCCCGGACGGCCACCGGCACGTCGCCATGCCCGGTCAGCAGGATGACCGGCAGGTCGCGGTCGGCGGCCCGGAAATGGGTCAGCACGTCAAAGCCGCTCGCGCCCGGCATGCGCAGGTCCGACACCACGCAGTCAAACGCGTGCGGATCGATCTCGCGCATGGCCTGTGCCGGATTTTGATAGGTCGCCACGGTAAAGCCGGACACGCTGAGCCAGTCCTCGGCGGCCTCGCAGAGCTGTTTCTCATCGTCGATGAAGGCGATCCGGCCCCTTGTCACGCCGACACCCGCATCCGGCCGGCGATGTGCAGCGGCAATTGCACCAGCGTCACCGTCCCGCCCCCCGCGCCCGGCGCGAAGCTGACGCCACCACCGAACTCTTCGAGAATGGTGCGGCTGATCGACAGGCCCAGGCCCAGCCCCTCCCCGGTCGTCTTGGTGGTGAAGAACGGCTCGAACATGCGCCGCATGATGTCATCGGGAATGCCGCCGCCCGTATCGGCAATGCGGAGCTCGATGCGGTCGGCAACCTGCGCAGCGCGCAGGCTGATTTCGCTGTTGCCGGCCGCGGCGGTGGCGTCGATGGCGTTGAGCAGCAGGTTGATCAGCACCTGCTCGAGCCGCAGCTGGCTGCCCGACACCATGGGTAGTCCCGCCGGCACGTCATTGCTCACGATCACAGCGGATTCCCGGGCGCGCGGCTCGACAATCTCCAGCGCCGCCTCGACCACCGAGGCGATATCGATCGGCTCGGGCGCACTGGCATCCTGGCGCGACGAAAACGTCTTGAGATGCTTGACCGTGCGCTGCATGCGGCGCAGCAGGTCGCGCGCCGAGGCCAGGCTCTTGCTCACCTGCGCCTTGGCGTCGCGCTCGGCATGCATGCCGGCCGCGGCGAGCGTATTGTCCAGCGCCGATAGCGGCTGGCTGACCTCATGCACGATGGCTGCGGACATGCGCCCCAGCGCCGCCAGCTTGGCGGCATGGATGAGGCTTTCATGGGTATGGCGCAGTTCCACCTCGGTGCGCTTGTGCTCATCGATCTCGCGTGCCAGCGCCTCGGTGCGCTCGGCCACGCGCCGCTCCAGCACTGCGTTCTGCTCGAGCTTGAGCCGCACGATCTGCCGGCGCTGCCAGAAAAACAGGGTAACTGCCGAAGCCAGCAGGAACGCCATCGCCGCCAGCCCCGCCACCAGCCGCGCCTCGTCATGCACCGGCTGCATCGGCAGGCCGGTGAACAATTGCCAGCCATCCGGCTCCACCGCAGCGCTCCCCAGCACCACCTGGCCCTCCGCCGTCTCGATGGCCGGCGTATCGGCCGGCACCAGCGGGTCGAGCTGGGTGACATCGATATTGTCGTAGCGCCGCTCGGCAATGATGGCCGCCGCCGCCTCGGGCGACAGCGCGCGCAGCGGCCGGTATTTCCAGTCCGGGCGGCCGGTGAGAAAGATGATGCCCGCTTGGTCGGCCAGGCCCGTCAATTCGGCGGTCTGCATCCATGCCGCCTCGAGCGGCGACATATCCACCTTCACCACCACCACGCCGAGCGGACCGGCACTGCCCTCGACAAGCGCGGAGAGGAAATAGCCCGGCTTGCCCGTGGTCACGCCCACCGCATAATAGCGCCCCTCGCCACTGGCGATGGCATCGCTGAAATAGGGCCTGAAACTGTAGTTGATGCCGACAAAGCTGCCCGGCTCGTTCCAGTTGCTCGCCGCCAGCGTCGTGCCCGACAGGTCGAGCAGGTAGACCTCGTCGGCGCCCGAGCGTTCGCGCACCGATTGCAGATAGAGGTTGGTGCGCCGCTCGGTCTCGGCCCCGGAACCCGTCAGCATCGCGGCGATACGGGCGTCTTCGCCGACCACCCCGGCCAGATAGCGGAAGCGCTCGACCTCGCTCTCCACCGAGCGCAGCGTAATGGTCAGCCGGTCCTGCAGTTGCGCGGCAACGCGGGCCTTGCCACCCTCCAGCGCCGCCCACCAGACGGCAACCGACAGCAGGCCCGCAACGGCGAGAATACCCGCCGCGGCAAGGTGCACGCGCTTGATCACAAGACTCTTCACTGGCCGGACAGTCCTCCCTGTCGTGCCCGCGATAGTGTCAGAGCCGTGCTGGCAGGAAAAGGGCCATCGCCCAAAAGGACAGGCCCAGTGAACCGGCTGGGTTCACTGGGCCTTTTGGTTGCGGGAGCCTGATGCTGCCGGGAGTTGCGTCCAGCTTCGAAGCATCTTTCGTCAGGCTTCGCTACGTTGGCTGGTCCATCTTGCCACCGCCGGATTTGTTTCCGTTGTCATCGATGTTGTCGTCGGCCTGTTCACCATCGTCGGTTTCGAGCGGAGCAGGCGTGGTCTTATTGGGATCTTTTGGCGGCGCCGGATTAGCGTCGGCATCGCTGCCGGCTTCGACATCCTGCAGGCCTGGCGCTTTTGCATTGTCGTCAGTCATCGCAATCCCCTTCCATGATGCCTGTCCAACGGCTCCGGCGCGCTGACGTTGCACATCTTCCTCGCGATGCTTCAAGGAAAGGAGGCCGGCTGGTTGGACAAATGGACCGGCAAGGAAGGAGCCTCGCGCCGCGACGCCTCGTTCCGGCGCGGATCCATCCCCTCTCATCTTGGCTAGGCGAGGCGCAATTCCGACGTCACCTCGATCGCTCGATCCTCGCGTGTTGACACTCCCGCCGGTGGGGTGTGGGCAGCCAGGACACGATCGCGTTCGCGGATCAGTTCCACAATCTCGGCTTCATGGGCGACGAGCACCGCAGTCAGCCAGCGATTTACCAGGTAGGATGGCTGCGGCATCTGCATGTCGAAGCGGGCCAGCGCGGCAATCGTCGTCTCGGCATCGGCCCAGTCGTCGCCGACCACCCATTGATTGACGGTAAAGATCCGCAGCAGTCGTCCGGTGGCGTCGACGCCGAGCGCGGCCAGGTGATGGATCGGCCCCGAGGGACCCTGCGGGCGCTGGAAGCAGTGGAAATGACCGTGCTCGGCGCTGCCATCCTCGGCCGGGTGGCAGTGATAGTACCATTGCGCATTGCTGGCCGGATCGAACACGTCGCCGGCCGGATAATGCGCCCAGGCGTCGATCGTCTCGGCGCCCCGCAGCGTTTCGCTGAGCACGCTCAAGCCGCCCTTGGCCAGCACCGCCTCGCAGAAGGCTTTTTCCGCCAGCGCCCGGTCCCTGGCCTCATCGCGCATCAGTTGTCGACCACCAGCTCGGGCGCTTCCTGACCCGCAGGCTTGCTGGCCGGCGGCGGTGGCGGGGCCCGCAGCGCGGGAGCTGCGGTCTCGACTGCCGGCGGCTGGGCCGGAGGTGGTGGCGGGGCGCGCAGCCCTGACGCCGCTGGCGGCTGCGCCGGAGGCGGCGGTGGCGCCGCCAATTGCGGTGCGCCAGCCGCGCAGGGCGCGACAGCGGGAGGCGGCGGTGGGGCTGCCAGGGTTGGCGCTCCGGCGGCGCAGGGCGCGCCGGCCGCACACGGGGCACCGGCTGCGCAGGGGGCCCCACCCCCTGCCGCAGCCTGGGTCTGGGCGGCGGGCCGTGGCGGCACCGGATTGGTCACGGTATCATAGGCGATGGCGGCGGTGGTCACCGCCAGAGCCGCGCCGAACAGGAGCGTGTTGCGCTGGCTCATTTCTTGAACCCGTCCAGACCGAAGAGCGGGCGCAGCGCGATGCCGCCGAACGAGCCGACAAAGGCCGCTGCAAACCACAGCCAGCCATGCAGGCTGCCCGTGGCAATGCCCGAAAACAGCGCGCCGATATTGCAGCCAAAGGACAGCCGCGCACCATAGCCCATCAGCAGCCCGCCGACCGCCGCCGCCAGCAGCGAGCCGAGCGGCAGCTTGGCCTTGGGCGCGAACTTTCCAGCCACCGCCGCCGCCAGCGCGGCACCAAGCACGAGGCCGAAATCCATGACCGATACCGTATCGGCCAGGACGCTCGAATTGAGCGCCTGGGCCTGGGCCGGCCAGGTCCAGAATTCCCAGCTGGCGACGTCGATGCCGACCGCCTGGGCGATCTTGGCGCCCCATAGCCCGAATCCATAGGTGATCGACCACGGGTGCCCGGCCAGCAGGAGTGTGGCGACATTGAGCAGAGCCAGCATGAGCCCGGCCCCGACCAGCGGCCAGGGTCCGCGCAGGATCCAGCTCCAGCCCGGCCGCGCCGGGGCCGGTTCAGGCTCGATATTGCCATGCACGCGCTTTTCGATCAGTGCCGTCACCAGCGCCACCAGCGCCAGCCCGGCAATGGTCACCGCAATGGCAAAGCCCACGCCCAGTTCGGCGCCGATGCTGATGATGCCGATATTGGGCTGCAGCAGCCAGAACGGCAGGTGCGCCGTGCCGACCAACGCGCCGATGATGAAAAAGGCCAGAGTCACCAGCATCCGGGCCGAGCCGCCACCGACGGTGAAGAGCGTGCCCGAGCCGCAGCCGCCGCCCAGTTGCATGCCCAGCCCGAACATGGCGGCGCCCAGCAGCACCGAGACGCCGACCGGGCCGGCTGCCGCCACCATGGACTGCCCGCCGATCGTACCGGCGGCCACCAACGGGATCATCGCCAGCGCGGCGACGCCGATGGTCAGCATCTGCGCCCGCATGCCGCGGCCGCGCTTGTCCACCACCATCCGTTTCCAGCCGCCGGTGAAGCCGAACGAGCCGTGATAGAGCGTGGCGCCCAGCGCGCCGCCGATCAGGAACAGCCCGCCCTGGCGAAGGTCGACCAGCCAGGTGATGGCGAAAAAGCCCAGCACCAGGAAGGCGGCAGTCACCAGCAGGGGCGCCCGGTCGGCAATGGCCGGCGGCAGATAGGTGGGTGGGGCGGCTGTGGAAATATCGGTCATGGATCGCTGCGGCTCAAATGGGAAACTCCGGCTGTCGCGCCAGTTAACGCGAGAGCCGGAGCTGTTTCAAAGGATTCGTGGGGTCGGCTTACTGGACCGGGCGGGCAGGATCGGCCGTCCATTCGGCCATCGAGCCGTCATACATGGTGGTGTTCTTGTTGCCACCGACCTCATAGAGGGCAAACCAGGCGATCGATGCCCAGTGACCGGTATTGCAGAACACGATGTTCTTTTCATCTGCCGCAATGCCCAGCGCCTCGGTCAGGGCCGACACGGTCTCGGGCTGCGCGAAGCTGGCATATTCGCCGCTGTAGAGCTTGGAATGGGGCAGGTTGACGGCGCCCGGAATGGTGCCCTCGATACGCACGACGGGGCTCTTGGACTGGCCCAGATACTGCTCTTCGGGACGGCCATCGACCAGCGCGACGCCGGCCGTCAGCGCGGCCTCGACATCGGCCGTGGTGGCGCGCAGTTCGGGACGCAGCGTCACCGGGAACTCGGCTGCCACCGGCGTGGGTGGCGTCGCGACGCGCTCGCCGCCGAGGGCATCATACTGGCGCCAGCCGCCGTCGAGGATGGAGACGGCGTCATGGCCGAGATACTTGAAGGTCCAATAGACGCGCGTGGCGCCGCCGAATTCGGAGGAATCGGTGCCCCAGGGAACGATCACGACATGATCGTCGCCATCGATGCCGAGGCCACCGATCAGCTCGGCGATCTGCTCGGGCGCGGGGATCTGTGCCGGAACGCCTTCCACCTCGACGCGCCATCCGGCCGAGGCATAGGGCGCCACTGCCGCATTGGCGATATAGGGCAGCTCGCCCAGGTCGGTGCCCTCGATGTCGTCGCGGATATCGATGATCTTGAGGTTCTCGTCACCGGCATGCGCCTTGAGCCACTCGGCGGTCACCAGCGGCGTGATGTCCTGCGCAACGGCAAAGACAGGGGCTGCGACAACCATGGCGGCAGCGGCGAGAAGCGGTGCGAAACGCATTACGTAAACTCCTGACAGTGATGGACGATTCTAGATTGAAGCGGCCCAGCTTGCGACGTATGGCGCGCCAAAGTTCAAACCTTTCATGGAAAACCCCACTAAGGCGCCGCGCGGCAGTGGAATGCTCTGCTAATGGACCGAGCCAGGTCGATCTGACTGGCGAAGTGGTAACGGGACGGCCTGAACGGCCGCCTGGAGGGCAGCGGTCACTAGGCCCTGGACATCCCTTGCAGTGTCGTCTCGATGCCGAAACGCTTCGCGTCTACCGATTCCCTCTCATTCCTCCCGGAAGGCGCGGGTGACCTGGTCGGTGAAGGGCTTCATGAAATAGGCCAGCGCCACCTGCTCCTCGGTCTGCACGAAGACTTCGACCGGCATGCCGGGCACCAGTCCGCGGACGCCCAGGCTGTCGGTGTCCCCATTCGCCATCACCTGGGCGAGGTAATAGCTCTCTCCGCTCTGGGCGTCGTGCTGGGCTGCCGCAGAAACGCGGGTAATGACCCCTTCCATTTCTGGCGTCAGCCGCTGGTTGAAGGCGCTGAACCGCAGGGTGGCTTCGTGCCCAACCGCAATCTGGTCGATATCGCTGATGGCCACCCGGAACTCGATCGAAAGATCGGCATCGGTCGGCACGATTGTCATCAGGCGTTCCGCCGGAGAGATGACCCCGCCGAGCGTCGTGACGTTCAGCTCGTTGATGGTCCCACTGACGGGAGAGCGAATCTCCGTGCGGGCAAATCGCTCCACGACCGCGCCCAGGCGCTCACCCAGCTCGGAAATCTGTGCTTCGACATTGCGCAATTCGCGCAATGCCTCCGTACGCACGGTGCCATCCAGTTCCAGTATCTGCAGCTCGATCTCGCTGATCCGCGACTCGGCGCGCGCCAGGTTGGCTTCAATCTCCCCCTGCTGGCCCTGCATGCGAGCCACGTCCCGCTCGATGGTGCTGACGCGTGAGGCCTCGACCAGTCGGTCTTGGGCCAGCGATCGCATCCGGTCACGCTCGTCGAGCACCAGAACGAGTTCGGCGAGAACTGCGGTGTGCTGGAACTGCAGTCCGTTGATCTCCTGGCGCAGCTGGCCCACCTGGAGCAGCAACTGCTCCTTCTGGGACTGCACATTGCGCAGGTTCCCCTCGAAAAGCTGCTCCTCACCGCCTGCGATCAGCGGCGCATCCGGGTGCTGATCCAAGAAGCCGTCAGGAAAGACGAGCGACGCCGCGCCGTCACGTTCCGCGATGAGCCGGGCCTGCCGCGCCGTCAGCTCCATGAGTTGTCCCATGATGATCGAGCGCTCCGCGCGGATCTGCACATCATCGAGCCGCAACAGCACCTGGCCGGCGGCCACGACATCCCCTTCCTTGACGGCGATCTCGCGCAGCACGCCACCATCGATGTGCTGAACGACCTTCAGGTCCTCATCCACCAGCACTGTACCCACGCCGATGACGGCCCCGGACAGCTTGGCAGTAGCCGCCCATCCGCCGAGGCCACCGATCAGGAGAAGGCCGAACAGGGCACCCCACACCACACGCCCGCGCATCGAGAAGGGGTCATCATGGCCCTTCCGAGGCTGGAAAGTCGGTATCGCCTGTCCATAAGGGGCCGCAATATCCATGGTCATATCAGCTCCACTGCAGCACTGCCCTAGGCAGTGACGGGTTCAAAAGAGACCGGCAGGTGAATGCCGTGAATGTTGATGGTGATTTCGTAGACATCGTCATGGTCCACATCGGCCATGATCGTGGTGCGATCGACGCCGTCGCTGCGCTCGTGGCGCACGATGATCGGCAGGTCGGATCGCAGCCAGTCGTCATCGTCGTCGTCCTGGTAGACCGACTTGAACAGGTCTTTCTCCAGCTTCCTGGCCTCGCGATCGACCTCGTAGTCGAGGACACGGATGCGGTCGCCCACGACGAAGTCCAGGATGTCATGCATGACATCCTCGCTGAGCGACGGGTCTTCGTCCGTCATCTCGAAGATGAAGGTGTCCCGGCCGCGACCACCCATCGTGACCGTGGCATTGGCACCGATGAGGAAGATGTCGTCGCCGGCCCCGCCAAACACGCGCTCGATGCCGGTGAAGCTGTCGTTGCCGAACTCCTGGCTGAAACTTTCTCCGCCGGTGAAATCCACAATGAGATCGTCGCAGGCCGCCGACAGGTCCAGCAGATCGTCGCCGGCGCCGCCATCGATGCGGTCGTTTCCGGCATCGCCGGCGATCCGGTCATCGCCTTCCCCGCCCTCGATAACGTCGCAGCCATCCCCGCCGGTGAGCACGTCATTGCCCTGGCCACCCATCAAGGTGTCATTGCCGGCGCCGCCGATCAGCGCATCATCGCCCGCGCCGCCATAGATATGGTCATTGCCGGCGTCTCCCAGCAGCACATCGTTGCCCGCGCCACCATCGAGTTCATCGTCGCCCTCGCCGCCCAGCAGCAGGTCGTCGCCATCGCCGCCGGACAGAACGTCGTCACCCGCCTCGCCATGGATGGTGTCATTGCCCTCATCGCCGAACAGACGGTCGTCGCCATCGCCACCATGGATGATGTCGTCGCCACGGCCGCCAAAGATCACGTCGTCGCCGGCCCCGCCGAACAGGTGATCATCGCCGTCACCACCATTGATGTGATCGTCGCCATCGCCGCCGACAACCAGATCGTTGCCGCCCCGTGCATCGACGATGTCATCGCCGCCGAGCGCATCGATATCGTCGTCAAAGGGCGTTCCGACATGCAGGTCGTCGCCCTCGGTCAGGGTCTGCGTGTTGCGGACAATGTCGAAATGGGCAGTCTGCCATATGGCGGCTTCGCCATCGCTGATGGCATAGGTCAGCGTGACGCCCCCAAGCATGCCCGGCTGCGTACTGACGGTCCAGCCGTCGGTGCTGCGCACCAGGGCGACTCCGCTGGCACTCATGCTCATGATCGTCAGCGGGTCGCCGTCGGGGTCGTGGGCGCCAAACAGCAACTGGCTGAGGCCGATAAGCACAACCTGACCCGCGAACACGTCGTTGAGCCGCACCGGTCCGGCAACGTTCGGTGCCCGGTTGAGGCGAACGTCATCCCCGTCATCGGGCTCGTTCGTATCCTCGTCGTCCAGGTCGGGCAGGCTCTCCTTCCCCGGACCGGTATCAGAGCTGCCCGCCTTTTCGGCAAGGCTCTGTGGGACGGTCACCGGATTGTCGTTTGACGAAAACAGCCCGAACGCCGCGGGAAAGTAGGGCTGAACCGATGGGGTAATCGGCTCGAACGGCCGGGTAAATTGTATGATGGGCGCATCCATGGGGATGTAGCGGCCCGGCCAGGGAAGCCCGACACCAATCTGGTTGCGTGGTCCTGCTCCGCCGCCATCAGTGCTGCCGGTCACGGTCGGATCGACGCCCTGGTCGTCGAGGGCCGCTGCGAGCACACTCTCGCCGGGGACGCACCAGTTCACGGGTGGCGGCAGGGTCTGCGGCATTTCCTCGGGCGTCGATTGCGGCGCCAGCGACAAGGCGCGGCCCTCCATCGCGCTCTTGAGATAGGCGGCGACCATGACGGCTATGCCGGCGACATAGAGCGGCAGTCGCGACAGCCGCTCCGGTGTCATGAACTCGAACCGCTTGCGTCCATCCTGCGGCGTGGACGACTCGCGCGTGCTTTTGGCTTCGATAATCATCCCGCTTGCTCCGCCAGAACAGGTTTGGGTCGCTTTGGCCGGCTCTCATTGTCAGCGGCAGGTCCATCCTTCTGCTGGGCGATGACCTTGTCCTTGGGTCCGAAACTGGTGAGGCGCCCGTTCTGGATCACGGCGACCATGTCGACTTCGGACAGGACGCTGGGGCGATGCGCCACGACGATCGCGATGCCGCCGCGGCGTCGGATCTGCGCAATGGCGCGGTTGAGCGCCAGTTCTCCCTCGGCATCGAGGAAGGCATTGGGTTCGTCCATGACGACGACAAACGGATCCTTGTAGAGCGCTCGTGCCAGGCCGATGCGCTGGCGTTGGCCCGCGGAGAGCGCCGTGCCCATCGGGCCAAGCTGGGTGTCGTATCCATCGGGCAGCCGGACGATCATCTCGTGCACACCGGCGGCCTGTGTGGCTGCCACGATGGCCTTGCCATCGCGCGTCGGGTCAAGCCGGCTGATATTTTCGATGATGGTGCCGTCCAGCAGCGCCACTTCCTGGGGGAGGTAGCCGATATAGCGCCCGATCACCTCCTCGTCCCACTGGCTGAGCTCGGCATCGTCGAGGCGCACGCCGCCCCGTAGCACGGGCCATATCCCGGTGAGCGCCCGGATCAGCGTGGTCTTGCCGCCACCGCTGGGTCCGATGACACCCAGTGCCTGGCCGGCATGCAGCTCGAAGCCGACCTCGGACAGCAGCACCTGGCCGGTAGCGGGTGCCGCGACCGTGATCTTCTCGATCTTCAGCGACTTGGTGGGCGCGGGCAGGTCGAGCGGCTTGGTCATGCCCGACAGGGCCACCATGGTCTCGCGCAGCCGCTTGAAGGCTTGCCGGGCGGCGATCACGCCCTTCCAGTTGGCGATGGCCATGTCGATGGGGGCCAGCGCGCGGGCCGAGGCCACCGAGACCGCGATGATGGCGCCGGCCGACATCTGCCCTTGGATGGTGAAATAGGCGCCAAGTCCCAGTAGCGCCGATTGCAGCAACATCCGCAGGACACGCGAAAACGCGCTGTACGTTCCCACGATGTCGCTGGCCTGCGTCTGCAGTTTGAGGTGTTCCTGATTGGCGCTGTTGAACCGCGCCACGGCACGACCGGCAAAACCCATCGCCTTGAGAACGTCGGCATTTCGGGCATTGGAATCCGCAATCGCGTTGCGCGCCACGCCGGCCTGCTGGGCGGCGCTGGAAAGCTTGCGCGACTTGATCTCGGTCCAGACCGTCAACAGCGTCAGGACCACCGCGCCGCCAAGGGTGACTGCGCCCAGCATCGGATGGAGGAAATAGACAAAGAGGATGTAGAGCGGCACCCAGGGCAGATCGAACAGGGCCACCGGGCCCTGGCTGCCCATGAAGGTGCGCAGGGTATCGACGTCCCGCCCGCGTTCCAGCGCCTCGGCAGTGGAAAAGCCGAATCTGGGCATGTCGACGCTGACCCGGTGGGCAATCGGCGCCAGCAACCGGTCGAGCCGCGCCCCGATGCGAACCAGCAGCTGGCTGCGCACGACGTCAAAGGCGCCCTGAAAGAGATAAAGGCCGACGGCCAGCACCGACAGCGCCGCGAGCGTGGGGATCGAGCCGCTGGTCAGTGCCCGATCGTAGATCTGCAGCATGTAGAACGAGCCGGTCAGGGCCAGCACATTGATGATGCCGGAAATCCAGAACAGGTAGACGCCGATCCCCTTGAACTCGCGTTTGAGCATGGCGTCGCCGCGATGCTCGGCAAGGCTCTTGGCTGTGCTGGCTGTAGACATGATGCGCGCCCCCGAGAACGAATGAATGCTGCCCGGCCGGGATTGATTCCGGCCGGGCCAGGTTGTGCTAGAGGTTGAAGTCGCTGCCCGTCAGGGTGTGATTGCCCGTCAGGCTGATGCGGAACTCGGGCGCGTCGCCGCCGGCCGTGTTGCCGGAGATGACGGTATATTCGCCATCCTCGCGCACCTCATGGGTCACCACGATCTGGGCCGGCGCGGTCGCCGTCTGACCGGTTACGAGCGTAAAGCTCTGAACGCCGGCCACGCCGGTGTCTGCGTCGATGCCCGACAGGTCGATCTTGTCGCCGGCTTCGAAGCCGACAATCGTGTCGCCATGCGCGGCAGTCGCCGAGCCGAAGACGAAGACGTCGTTGCCATCGCCACCATCGATCACGTTGACCGCATTGCTGGCCTCGATCACGTCATTTCCCGAACCGGTCGTGATGTTCTCGATGCCGTAGAGCGTGTCGGTCCCGGACTGGCTGCCGGTCACGCTGCCCCGGCCACCGACGCCGGTGCCCAGGTTGACGTCGACCCCTTCGGTCAGCGCGCCGTAGTCGAGCGTGTCGATGCCGGCGCCACCATCATAGATGTCGTTGCCATCGCCGATCTGCGCGACCATCAGGTCATCGCCCAGCCCGCCATGGACCGTGTCATGGCCAAGGCCCGCATCCAGCAGGTCATTGCCGTTGTCGCCGAACAGGCGGTCGTTCCCGGCTTCGCCATAGATCATGTCGGCGCCGTCGCCACCGAAGATGTCGTCGTCCCCCTCCCCGGCAAAGATGACGTCTCGACCCGCCTCGCCATGGACGAAGTCGTCGCCCTCACCCGCACGGATGATGTCGGCTGCCGCGCCAGCGAGGATGTAGTCGGTCCCCGCCAGGCCGAAGATGAGGTCAACCCCGGACGTCCCTGTCAGCAGGTCGCCGATGTCGGTGCCGAGGATTGCCCCGGACGTGGCTGGCGCATTGGGCGCGTCGTCGTCGCAGCCATCATCATCGTCGTCCTGGCCATGATCGTCGTCGCCGTCCTGATCCTCGTCCTCGTCGTCATCGTCGTGATCGCTGTGGTCACCATGCGCATCGCTGAACTGCGGCAGGCCATCGGGAGCCACAAAGCTGATCGTATGGTCGCCATGGCTCATCGTGGTCATGCCGTCGTCATCGGTCTGGATGTCGTAGTCACCCTGGGACATGCCTTGCGGCAGTTCCACGACGTCCTGCGGGCGCAGTGTGCCGACAATGGTGTCGTTGCCGCCATTGGTCCGGAACAGGATACGGTGCGCTGAGGTCAGGGAAGTGATGTCAACCGTGTCGTTGCCTGCCGAGCCATTGACTGTGATGGTCTCCTCGAACAGGTCTGTCGGCGCGAGGTTGCCCACGACAGTCACGTTGTCGTTGCCGCCATTGGTATCGATAATGAGTTCCTCGATACCGGCCAGTTCGGCGATGACCACGCCTTCACGGGTCACCACGATCTGGGTGGCGGCCTTCAGCCCGGTTATGCCGGCCTGTTCGGCATTCAACCTGGCGTAGACAACAAAATTTTCCGCCTGATTGCTGCCGTTGACCTGGAACGTATCCCCTGTGGCGGTGTTGGTGCCGCCATCAACGAAGTCCCGGCCATCGCCAACATCCCACACAATGGTGTCGTTACCCGCCCCGGCAAAGATGATGTCATTGCCACCGCCAGCGTCGAACGTGCTGTCGGCGGCATTGCCGACGAGGATGTCGTCGCCACTGGTTCCGCTGACCGCGCCAAACGTATCGTTGATGACGTTGACAGAGGCTGTGTCGGCATTGCTACCAGTCGCCGTGTAGGTGAACGAGCCGCCGGACGCGCCGTTTGTCGGATCGTTGAAGGTTATCGAGCCAGGATTGGTGGTGAGCGAAAGGCTGGCAAGGCCGCTCTGGTTGTTCACCGCCGTGATGTCGAGCGTATCATCGGGGTCGCTGTCGTTGGACAGGAATGCCCATTGGGGGATGATGATCGCCGTGCCGCGCGCCACGTTGGTAATGACGTTGTCATTCAGGGCGTTGGTCGGGTCTTCTACCGCAACAACATTGACTGTTGTCGTTGCCACGGCACTGTCGGTCAGACCGTCGCTCACCGTGATCTGGATCGTCCGGTCAGCCGTGCTCGGGTCCTGCGAGCTGTTGGTGAAGGTGATCGCCTGGATCGCACTCTGGTAATTCGCCAGCGATTCCTCGCCAGTCAGGATGACCGTGATCTGACCCGGGACGGACCGGTCGATCTGGCTGTCGATGTTCCCGGGCAGGTTATTGGGTACGTTGAGGTTATCGCCGGCCTGGGCATCGATCAGAACGATCCGTGCCGAAGAAATCTGGTTGCTGTCTTCGATGATGAGAGGGTTGGACGCGATGCTCCTGCCAAGCTCGCCCTCGGTGAATGTTGTTTCGAAGTCGTTCAGCGGCGCACCGGTGAAGGTGATCGAAAGATTGTCGATGGTAACGATGTCGTCGGCGGCTGACATCGCACTGACCTCGAAGCGGATAGCCGCATCGGCCTCGAAAGGACCGGTCAGATTATGCGTGTACGTCGTGTTGGTGCCGTCTCCTGAAATCATATTCAGTTCGACAAAATTGACCCCGTCGGCGGCGAAGGAGACCCGCACCCATTCCCCTGCTTCCACATTGTCGGGGTTGGCCGAGTAGCTGATGGTCGCGGTCGATGCCCCGGACAGATCCATCGCCCGGGTAATCATTGCACCGTTATTGCCGCCAAAGCCGGTACCGGTCCCGCCGAGGCGCAGCTGGTTTGACCCACCAAAATTGCCGGCATCGATCTGTATCTGTCCGGTTGTTGCGCCGCCGCTGTCGCCCGCTTCGATCCACGAGGTCGGCCAGGCGGTCGGACCATCGGAGTTTCCAGTATTGTCGCTGTTGTCGAAATCATCGGCATACTGGCCGCTGGTCTGCTGCAGGTACAGCTCGGGCGGCGAAAGCACAACGTCGCCATCGGCAAAGCGAAGCCGCTCGATATTGAACAGCCGATCGATGCCCTCATTCTCGTAGTTCTGGCCGGACGCGGGGTTGATCGCCCCGGCGGTCTCGGTGACATGCTCCACCGTCACGCTGCCATCGGCATTGCGGGTGACGGCATAATTCTCCCGCACGTCCCAGTAGACCGCGGTATCGACGTCGCCCGCCTTGCCCCCGTCAACGATCTCGCGCACGGCCTCCAGCTGGCTGGGACGGATATCGCGGGAAAACAGCAGCGATTCCAGCGAGCGGCCGCCATAGAGCAGGTTGCCCTGGGCATCGATCACCGGTGCGGTCAACCGCAGGGCGGTGCCGATCACATTGCCATTGCTGTCATTGATCGCGATGTGGACCTCCAGGTGCTTGTCGCCATCGATGATGTCGTTCCCCGCCATGCCGCGGATCAGATCGGAACCACCGCCACCCAGCAGGATGTCCGAGCCGTCCGACGTGTCCATCTTGGCCTCTAGCCCGACAGCGCCCGCCTTGGGCGTGCCGTCCGCATTGAGGTCGTTCGGGTTGTAGACGGTGATGGTCTGCAGGTGGGCCACCAGTTCGCCCAGACCCTCGATCAGCGCGATATTCTTGACCAGCAGCGCATTGGAGAAGCTCTCCACCGGCGCATCGGCGTCGATCTGCGTTGCATTGCCGTTGGCGTCATAGGCACCAATGACGAATTCACGGCCGGTCAGCGTGTCGTTGTGATCCCAACCGGACAGCCCCTCCACCAGGTCGTAGCGGTCGCGCAGGATATTGTTCTGCTGGTTCGTGAAGATGCTGACATTCATGTCGGCATCGGCAGCGTAGTTATTGCCCTGGTAGCTGACCCAGTCGAACCCGGCCATGCCGTTGTTTCGATTGATGCCGATGCCCTGCACCATGATGTCGTCGCCGGATTCGGCATCGAAATCGGTGTCATTTTCGCCCGACAGCATGATGTCGTGGCCGATGATCCGGGAATTGAAGAACAGCTCGGAGTTGTCGCCGGACAACGTGTTCATGTTGCCCTGGCCTTCCATCCAGTCGTTGCCTTCATTGCCATAGACCACGCCGCCACCGCCCGATGGCGAGCGGATGAAATCGTCGCCGGTGCCGCCGAAGATGCTCTTGGCCTCCGATCCACCCGACAGCACGTCCTTGCCGGAGCCGCCGAACACCAGGTCGAGGCCCATGCCGCCATTGATCACGTCGTCGCCGGCTTCACCCTTGAGCACGTCTGCCGCACCGATATCGGTGCCGCTGTCGGTGATGATGTCGTCGCCCTCGCCGCCATGGATGTGATCGACGCCGAGCCCGCCTTCGAGCGTGTCATTGCCGCCATCGCCCCAGAGCGTGTCATCGCCCGCGCCGCCAACGATGACGTCGTCCTCGTCGGTGCCGCCCAGCACGACGTGCTCGCCGCCCAGATACTGCAGGTAGTCGGCATCGCCGTCATTATCGAGGTCGCGCCGGATCACCAGGGAGTCATTGCCGGTGATGGCGGAGATCACGTCGGCTTCGCGCGTCGGATCCTGATTGCCCAGGCCCTGGTTATACTGGCGGGCCTTGTCCATCTCGATGATGTAGTCAGCCGTCTGGAACGCCGCGCCGTTGATATGTAGCCCCGTTTCACCGGTGTCGGTGTTGCGGTGGATGACATCGGCAAAGCTGTCGCTTTCCAGCTCGGTCAGCAGGTTCATGCCCTGCGTGCGGCTGAGATAGTAGAAGCGGTCGCCGTTCTGCAGCTTTTCGATCTGCAGTTCGAACACGAAGGTAAAGGTCGAGCCCAGCATGCCGCCGAACGGCATCAGCGCCTCGGCCAGGCCACCGATCCAGAAGTCGACATTCTCGAGACCGCCGAGCAGGCCGTTCGCATCCGGATCGTCCGGCCCGGCATAGCCCGCAGCCCACTTGCCGGTCGCGTTGAGGAAGTCGAGGCGATCGGCGGGAGCGCCCAGGCCCCCAAAGACCAGCGCCCAGGCCGCATCGCGCTTTTCCGCTGCCGTGTCTGCCGCCAGGATGGTGGAATGCAGGCCATAGGCGGCGATGAAATTGACGACCGAAAGCGGGTTCTTGATGTTCTGCGCGAAATCGGTCCAGCTCGAATAGGGCTTGAGATAGGTGTCGTTCGTCTGCTGGAAAATCTGCCGGCGCGCTTCATTGAGCGACGGGATGCCGGTTTCGCGGGCGCGGGCCATGTTGAGTGCGGCCAGGTCGAGCGGCAGCCCCACCAGATTGTTGCGCAGCGCACCGGTCATGAACTCGTCGATTTCGTTGCCGGCCTGGCGTGTCATGCCGCGCAGGATGGCGCCGGCGGCGACCTGGGCATCATACCCGGAGGTCGTCTGCCCCTGCTGATCGAACATGACGGGATTGAGGAAGGCCGCCATCAGGTCCTGCTCGGCAGCGCTTGCCGTTCCATTGGGCAGCAGATGCAGCGTCTCGACCGTCTCGTTCAGCATAGAATGGCCGAAGCGGTACACCACTTGGGCGAATTCCTCGAAGATGGCCGCGTCGATCTCGACGGAGTTCGAAAATACGAAGGGGTCGATCTGCGGGGTGATGGCGCGAACGAATTCCTCGAACACCAGGTGCTGGTACACCATCTCGGTCGAAAAGCGCGCGGCCTGGAACAGGCGTTCGCCGTCCCATACCAGGCCCTGGGGGCTGGTCGGCATCGCTGTCACATCGACCAGCAGCCACTCATTGAGGAAGGCCAGGTCGCCCTGCTCGATCAATGTATGCATGATCTCATCGACCTGGCGATTGTGCTCGCCATGGAAGATGGTGTGCACTGCGGTCAGGACGATGTTTTCGTTGCCGCGACCGTCGCCGACGATGAAGTGGCGATCCAGCAGCTCATTGTCGTAGGTGGATACGCCGCCGAACATGTTGGGCGTTGCCTGGTCATTGCCGGTAGCACTGTCGCTGTCGGCCGTCTTGACGCCGGTGACCGTGCCGCCAGCGCCCTGGCTGACGGTGAAGCTGCCGGGCGCCGCATTGTGGGCGATGTCGTTGAGGAAGGCGCGCCCCGCAGGCGCTGCCTGCATGGCATCCACCGGAGCACCGATATTGCCCACCAGCACCCCGCCAGGGGCCTCGGGAGCGACAAGCTGCGGGAAGCCGGTGCCGCTGCGCACGAACTCACCATAGAGGTCCGTCAAGATAGCCGGGACGGAATGTACATTGAGATCGTCGAGGCGAATGCCGAGGACATTGGCCGCCTGGTTCTTGATGTCGGCCCAGGTCGGGGGACCACCGGCACTGCCTTCCAGCATATGGCCGGTCGCAACGGGCCGGCCTTCCACCAGCACATATTCGCGCAGGAAGACCTGGTGGGAAGCGTTGGAGGTGTAGACCTGGTTGAGATCGGTCCAGGGCGTGGTTTCGTTGCGATGCTCGCGGACGTCATCGGCCGTGCCGAGGATGCCGTCGGCACCGGGCTCGTTGGTGGCCCGCGTCAGCACCATGAAATTGGTATGTGAACCTGCGACATAGAGCGGATCGTCGACCTTGAGCGGGATATAGACGCTGCCCGACCCGCCCTTGGCGGTCAGGTCGAGGCCATGGTCGAAGAACTGGCCGAAAATGGTCATGAAGCCATTGAACGAGGCGGTATCGCCAAGGTCGGCAGCGATGTTCTTGATGAACACATTGCTGCCGTCCATCTCGATGCCATGCGAAGTGACCTCGGCCAGGACCGCGGCCTTGGCCGCGTCGACAACGGCGTTAGCCGCAGCGATCGCGGCGGCGTCATTCGCCGGCAGGCCGTCGAGCACCGCCTGTGCCGCGGCGACATCCTGCAGGGCCGCCGTGACTGTCGATTGGGCGGCGGCCAGTGCCGCGTCGGCGGTCGTCAGGTCGTCCTGCGCCGCGGCGACGTCGAGCTCGGCCGCTTCCACGTCGGCATCCAGCTGCACCTGCTGGTTGAATTCAGCCTGCCGGCTGTCGACGGCCGCGACATGGGCGGCCTGCGCCACGACCAGAGCGGCGTCGGCCGCGTCGTCTGCCTGCATGGCGGCTTCATGAGCCGTTTGGGAAACGTTGTAGTTCTGCACAGCCACCGCAAGGGCATCGGCATTGGCCTGGCTTGGATTGCTGGAATAGTTGGCAATCGCATTGTTCCGGGCGATTTCCGTAAGGGTCAGGTTGGCGAGGGCGACATTCTCTGCGCTCTGGGCCTGGTCGGCAGTAGCCTGCGCCTGCTGCACCACGATGAGTTTGGCCGCCACCTCCGCCTGGGCAGCTGCCAGTTCCACGGCGTTGTCGCCGCGTGCCACGATTGCCGCGTCGAGTGTAGCCACCGCTGCGGCAAGGACGTCGCTGGCCTCCACCTGGTCCTGCACGAGGCCGGCAATATCAGCCTGGCTGTCGAGCAGCGCCGCCTCTGCGGCGTCCAGATCGGCCTGGGCTGCGTCGCGGGCATCGGTCGCCGTCTGCGCGGCGCTGGCCACGGCGGCCTCGGCGGCGCGAACCTGCGCCTGCAGGGTCATGACTTCATTGACGATGGCGAGTGCGTCTGCGCCGGTAATGCCCAGCGATGCCAGCGCACCGGCAATGGCGGCGGGATTGTTGAGCGACTGGTCGGCGACCAGGTTCGATATAACGCGCGGCTGGCTGTCGTAGACGCTGCCGGAGGTCTGATTGTAGCTGGTTGGTACGGTCGGCTGCGGCATTCCCGGACGGGCCGTTGCCAGTTCTGCCGTCTTGTAGATCGGGTCCAGCAGACGGGTCATGGCCACGTCCGACGCACCCGAGGTCACGTAGTTCGTCTGGAAATTGTTCAGCGTACCGTCAACCGTGCGTAGGCCCAGGGGCAGCAGCGGGCTCGATACCAGGGCCTCGAGGGCCGTCCGGGGATCGGCGCCTGCATTGATGGCATCGGTATGCGCTTCAGCGATCTTGATCTGCTTGAGAATAAACTCCAGATCGTTCTTGATCAGATTGACCATTTGCCTTTTCCCCCTGGTTGCCTGACTGCTCGAACAACCCAAAATCGCGGGGGTCCGAGTGATGGCACCTACTACGGCGGAGAAAAGGGTGATTTCATATATCGGAAGGTACTTTGATCATTCGGTACTTTGAGGGAAGGGGTCTGAGTACTTTGGAGCAATCAGCATCAGTACTAAGGTCCATTGCCGACGGGTCGGGCATCAAGAAGATGAGCCTGGCCCGGCAATTCACCATCGTCGGCGCGATCGTCACCATCACGGCCATGAGCCTGCTGGGCCTTTGGGTCGCCGAAAACATCCGCTCGGGAATGCTGCGCAGTTCGGGTTTCGCCAGCGCCATCCTCATGGACAGCTTCTTCGCGCCCTACGTCACGGCCATTGCCGAAACCGGCGAGATCAGTCCCGAACAGATTGCGGTGCTCAACCGCCTCTACACTGACACCCTGTTCGAGGCCGGCATGCGCTCCGTCAAGCTTTGGAAGCCTGACGGGACGATCATCTATGTCTCCGGCGAAGTGTTGATCCCCGAGGACGTCGGTCCCGGCCGCATTGCCCGCGCCGCGGCTGGTGAGATCGTGGTCAACTTCGAAGACGGCTACAACCACCCCGATCTCAGCACGCCCTTTATCGAGATCTATGTGCCCCTCTATCCCATCGGCTCCAATGAGGTTGCTGCCGTGGGTGAGTTTCACCAGGAAGCTTCACGCCTGCAGGAGGCGGTTTCGGCAGCCTATGTCTGGTCCTGGACGGTTGTGGGTGTTGTGGCGCTGGCCATGATGGGGGCGCTTTATGCGGTCGTGCTGCGTGGCAGCAAGACCATCACCCAGCAGCAGACCGCCCTGCAGCGCGCCGCGCACCACGCCGAGGAGTCGGCCCGCCAGAACGAACAACTGCGCATTGCCTCGGACAAGACCCGCCTTCAGGCGGCCGAGGTCAACGAGCAACTGCTCGGCCGTGTCGGCGCAGATCTGCACGACGGGCCCATTCAATTGCTGAGCGTGCTCAACTTCAAGCTGACACACCTGCTGTCGAACAAGACGCGGGCCCGCAAGGATGAGTGGAAGGACCCCGCACAGGTCGAAGCCAAGCTGCGCAACAGCCTCGAGGGCCTGGTTGCCCTCAATACGGAAGCACTGGAAGAGCTCCGCAGCATATCGGCGGGCCTCGTGCTGCCCGAACTGGTCGATTTGACGCTCGAGAGCACGCTCGAGCTGGCCATTTCCCGCCACGAAGCGCTGACCGGATGCAGCGTGGTCTATCGACATCACGCCCTGCCGGCACACACCTCCCACCTGATCAAGACCTGTCTCTATCGCGTGGTGCAGGAGGCGCTGAACAACTCTGCCCGATATGCCGCAGGGGCCGACCAGCTGGTTTCAGCGCGAGCCACCAGTGAGGCGATCGAACTGGAAGTGTCCGACACCGGACCGGGTATCGATCAGACCAGGCTCGAGAGTGAGGATCGGCGGGGTCTGGGCCTGCTGGGCATGTCCAACCGCATCAACGCCGTGGGTGGCACACTGGAGATCAAGGCGCCCGATGGAGGCGGCACCTTGATCCGGGCAACCATTCCTCTTGTCGGCGCCGAGGCCACCAACTGGCCGTGATCAGTTGATGTATTTTTCCGCCGCGATGACCACTTCAACGCGGTTGCGGGCCTTCAGCTTGGTCATCAGCCCGGACATGTAATTCTTGACCGTCTGCTCGTTGACCGACAGCGCCTGCGCAATTTCCCGGTTGGTCCTGGCGTTGGCCAGGTGCTTGATGATCTGAATCTCGCGCACATTGAGCCTGGGAGATTCAGGGGTCTCAGACTTGTTGCGCAGCAGCGCCATCACTTCGGCAAAGTACTTCCGCGTTACATACACCTCGTCACGCAGGACGGACTGAACTGCTTCAAACAGATCGTCGAAGCTATTGCCCTTGAGCACGAAGCCCATCGCTCCAGCATCCAGCACCTTGATGGCCGATTGCACGCTGGAATATGCGGTGAGTATGACGACCTTGGTCGGCCGGAAAGTGTTGGTGATAACGCGAATTGCCCCCACGACATCGCCCGGCATGCTGAGATCGAGGAACATCACATCCGGCCGGTGCATGGCTGCCAGGGCGATCGCGTCCTCGGCGGATGCACCCTGACCGACAACCATGAAATCGTCCTCGGCAGAAAATATCGAGGTCATTCCCGCGAGTACGGCGGGATGGTCGTCGACGAAAGCAAGACTGACTGGACGCTCTGCGACTTGTGGCTGCATATTCCCCTCCTGCCAGTCATTATGCGCAGCTTACTGGAAACGCCAAGTCAATATATTGCAGAACTGGTAAACTACTGAGGTCTCCGAGAGATGGCGACACGGCGCTGCGCGCGCGAGGCCAGCTCCTCGCCGTCAAGGACCACCGCCGTTTCGTGGAGGAAATGAATGCCCAAACAGAAAAAAGGAAGCGCTCTTTCGAGCGCTTCCTTACGTCACGGCTTGCTTTGGTTGCGGGAGCAGGATTTGAACCTGCGACCTTCAGGTTATGAGCCTGACGAGCTACCGGGCTGCTCCATCCCGCGTCAATTAGTCGATAACAGTGCCGGTGGGGCCGTCATCGTGCGAGGCTTGCTCGCGACGTGAGGGGTATATAGGGGGTCGAAGCCGATAGCTCAACCCCAAAAGCGGCCTCGCGTGACGCTTTTTTGACGCCGCGTTTTTTCTGGCAGCATGCCTGTCATTTTCGTCAGCTTCGGCTAGGGTAGGCAGGCTTCCATACCACTTGCCGGGATACCCTCATGAAATTGAAGCCGCTTGGCCGCACCGATCTGCGGGTGACCGAAATCTGCCTGGGCACCATGACCTGGGGCAGCCAGAATACCGAGGCCGAAGGCCACGCCCAGATCGACATGGCGCTCGATGCCGGCATCAATTTCATGGACACGGCCGAGATCTACGCGGTTCCGCGCAGCCCCGAGACCTCGGGCCGCACCGAGGAAATCATCGGCAACTGGTTCAAGAAGACCGGCAAGCGCGACCAGTGGATCCTGGCCTCCAAGGTCGCCGGCGGCCCGGTGGATTTCATCCGCAATGGCACGCGCACCAGCGGCAAGACGCTGCGCGAGGCCTTCGAAGCCAGCCTCAGGCGCCTGCAGACCGACTATATCGATCTCTACCAGATCCACTGGGCCGGCCGTGGCAGCTACAATTTCGACGGCTCCTGGACCTACCAGCCGCACAAGCAGGACACGGCCGACGCCCTCGCCAATATCGAGGACATGCTGGAAACACTGGGCGCCCTGGTCAAGGAGGGCAAGCTGGGCCATGTCGGCGTCTCCAACGAGACCACCTGGGGCATGGCGCAATGGCTGCGCATCGCCGAGGCGCGCGGCCTGCCCCGGATCGTTTCGGTGCAGAACGAATACAACCTGCTGCGCCGCCATTTCGACCTCGACCTGGCCGAACTCAGCCACCACGAGGATGTCGGCCTGCTCGCCTATTCCCCACTCGCCGGCGGGCTGATCACCGGCAAGTATTTCGACGGGCAGATGCCCAAGGGCAGCCGGGGCGACTATCAGAAGAGCTTCTGGCGCCTCAACGAGCAGTCCGAGGCCGCCGGCAAGCAATATCTCGCCTTGGCCGAACGCCATGGCCTTGATGTCTCGCAGATGGCCATCGCCTTCGCGCTGACCCGCCCCTTCATGACCTCGGTCATCATTGGCGCGACCAGCACCGCACAGCTGGCCAATGCCATCGGCGCCCACAAGGTTACGCTGTCGCCCGAGCTCATTGCCGAGATCGACGCCATCCACCGCCGCTATCCCCGCACGGTCTAGCGGCGGCCCGTCGTCTTTTGCCGCGATCACGCTATAACAGGCAGGCAAAGCCAATTCGGGGACGCCCTTGTCGACGCTGATTTCCACCCTGTTTCCGCTGATCTGCTATCTCGCCTACAACATCATCGTGCCGCAGGTGGAAAAGCTGCGGCCCTCGCTGTCGGTGATCATGAACATGCAGCGCCGCCGCTGGGTGGCCAATGCGACGCTGCGGGAATCGCCCTTCGATGCCATTCTCTCGGGCAATATCATGGGCTCGGTCAGCTTCCTCGCCTCGACGGCGGTGCTGCTGATCCTCGCCATCTTTGCGGTGTTCGGCCAGATCCCGGCGCTGATGGAGACACTCAATTCCCTCTCGCTCGACCGCGTCTATACCCTCGTCGATGTCCAGCTGCACCTGGTGGTCATGCTGGCCATGTTCGTGCTGGCCTTTTTTGCCTTCACCCTGTCGCTGCGACAGTTCAACCATTTCTGCATCATGCTGGGCGCCATCGACCATGTCGGCGGCACGACCGACGAAGAGATCGACGCCATCACCCGCATGAATGCGCTGGGCGCCAAGAACTTCAACAGCGGCATCCGCGCCTATTACTTCTCGGTCGCCTCGGTTGCCTGGTTCATCTCAGAATGGCTGCCGATCGTCGCCTGCATCCTCACCGTGATGATCCTGGCGCATCGCGAGTTCTTTTCCTCGGCCCACCGCACCGCGGCCTCGGCCGCGGTCATCGCGGCGCGGCGTCAGCAGGAAAAGCTGAAGCTCTAGCCTCGGGAACAGCTGGTGCCAGGTGACGTTCCAGAAATGCCGCTACGTCCTTGAGCACCGGCGCGATAGCCCGGGCCGGCCGGCCTAGCGCTAGCAGCGTCGCCGGGTGCCCGAGCGCCGGATAGTGGCGCTCCTCGGCAGTCACGCCCACGGCCCGCAGACGCGCGGCCAGCGCGATGCTGTTGCGCGGCAGCACCAGGCGGTCCTTGCCGCCATGACCCAGCAGGACCGGCGGCGCGTCGGCGCTGACATGGTTGACCGGCTGCGTTGTCGCCGGATCGCGCACAGCGCCAAAGGTCCGCAGGCTGATCGGGCCGTCGAACGGAAAGAAATCATAAGGTCCCGACAGACCCACCAGGCACCGCACGCGGTCCCGCAGCCCCGCCTCGGCCAGATAGGCCGGATGAAGCGCCAGCATGGCCGCATTATAGGCGCCCGCCGAATGGCCCATCAGGGCGATGCGCCGCCCGTCCCCGCCATGCGCCCCGATCCGGGCCGCGACCCACGACAGCGCCTCGGTGCAGTCGTCGAGAAAGCCGGGATATTCCACCTCCGGAACCAGCCGGTAGTCGGCGATCACCGTCACATAGCCCAGGGCCGCCAGGGCGCGCCCGGCAAATTCATAGTGGCGGCGGTCGCCATCCATCCATGAGCCGCCATAGACGAAGAACACCACCGGCAGCGGCCCGCTGGCCTGGCGGGGCGCATAGATATCCAGTGCCTGTCGCGGCAGCCGCCCATAGGGCACAGCATGCGCCACACGGCGCGACCCCGCATCCTTGGGACTAAGCGCATTGACGATGCCGAGCAGTGAAATTGCCATTTCTGCCTCTTCTTACCCACAAGCTACGCACCATTAGCCCGGATGGTTTCGTCGACATATGAACTCGGCAGCGGCGCAGCCGCAGCGTGGCCATGGAATGACGTGTCCCGCCAGGGACGCGACATTACATGACCTTGACAATCACCTAATGGAGTCGCTTTATGCCGCCAGCAAGCTCCACCTGACCCCGTCGCGCCCATGCTCGTCTGCCAATGCAACATGATCACCAGCAAGGAGATTGAGGATATCGTCCTCGATCTGCTCAAGGCCGATCCATGGCAGCTGGTCGTGCCCGCCAAGGTCTATGGTGAGCTCAATCGCAGGGCCAAATGCAGCGGCTGCGTGCCGAATGTGGTGGACATTATCGTTCGGGTCACCGAAAACTACCACGCGCAGCAAGCCCAACAGTCCGGCGACGTCGTATCGCTCCCGACTGGGCTCGAAAAGCTCAAGCAGCAACGGAGTGGAGTACGTCGTGAAAGGCGAAGCACAGGTCATCGAGCGGCTTAATGAAGCCCTTTTTCTGGAACTCGGTGCGGTCAACCAGTATTGGGTCCACTATCGTCTGTTGGACGACTGGGGCTACAAGAAGCTCGCTTCCAAGGAGCGCGCTGAATCCATTGAAGAAATGCATCACGCCGACCGGCTGATCGAGCGCATTATCTTCCTCGAAGGTCACCCCAATCTGCAGCGCGTTGCGCCTTTGCGAATCGGCCAGACCATCAAGGAAGTGCTCGAGGCCGATCTCGCCGGCGAGTATGACGCGCGCGCGGCCTACAAGGCCAGCCGCGAACTCTGCGAACAGCTTGGCGACTATGTTTCCAAGAACCTGTTCGAGGCCCTGCTGACCGACGAGGAAGGCCATATCGACTTCCTCGAGACCCAGCTCGAGCTCCTCGACAAGATCGGCGTCGAGAAATACGGCCAGCTCAATTCCGCTTCGGCCGACGAAGCCGAATAAACCAGATCGCTCTGCCACCGCCCGGAACCTGTTCCGGGCGGTTTTGTTTTGCCCGCTGTCGGAGAAACCCATGACCTGGCATACCGGACGCCTGATCGACCATGTGCATCTGCGGGCAAGGAACTTCGTCGCGACGCGGCATTTCTATACCGCTGTGCTGGGCGTGCTGGGGCTCAGGATCGACCAGTCCGGCGAAGGCTGGTTCCAGGTCGATGAGCTCTTCGTCGATGCGGCCGACGCCCGCACCATCCCCACCCATATCCACTTGGCCCTCCAGGCCCGCGACCGGGCCATGGTCGACGCCTTCTACAAGACCGCCCTTGCCGCCGGCGGCAAGGACAACGGCGCCCCGGGCGAGCGGCACTACCACCCGGGCTATTACGCCGCCTTCGTGCTCGATCCTGATGGCAACAATATCGAGGCCGTCTTCCACGGCCCGGTGCAGCGCTCCGCCGCCTCGGTCGAACTCAACCCGGCCTAGCGTCGTCCTCAGGCCACGGCACGATTGTCAATTCCGGCCAGATCGCCTTGTTGCGCTCGGCCTTTGCGTGGTGGGTGAGACGGTTGTCGAGAGCAGGGTTCGGGGTCACCCGGAACGCGAATATGTCGTCGAGCCCGAACGGGCTGAAGATGCTGATGCTGTCATCCGCCTCCAGCCGCGCTGCAACCGCATGGGTCTTTGAGGCGAAGTAGAGCATCATCTCGGCGCTGCTGCGCAACTGCGGATAGGGCGTGCCGAACTTCTGCGGAAACCAGATATGGACGCGCGCCTGATTGCGCACTTCGACCGGAATGGGCAGCCCCTCAAACCGGGCCGCTGCACGCTGGATCACCGCATCTTCGGCCTCATAGCTGAGATCGCGGCCATCGAAATAGACAACATCGGCATCCTTGATGCCCGTCAGCGCAGGCCGCCCGGTCAGCACATTCCATACCGTATTGTAGATCGCGCCCGACCCCAGCAACGGATCGGGCAGATCAAGCTCGCGCAGTCCCTCCAGCACCGTCATGAGCACCGGCTCACCCCGGACGATGCCTTCCAGTACTTGGCGCTGCACGGCCGGTTCGGCCCCGGCGAATCTAAGGTGGTCAGTTGAAGGCATGGATGTGCTGAGCTTCCGGTCAGGCCGAGTCGAGAGGGATGGTTTTCGAGAACCGGAGCGCAGCGTACATCAGTACGTGAGCACCGGAAGCGCAGAAAATCACCCCTCGCAGGCCGGCATCACCGGAAGATCAGCGCATCCGCTAGTTCTCGATCGGCTGGAACATCGCATTCATCTGCTCGACGATCTGCTCCATCGGCGCGATGGCTTCGGGCAGCTGCTCGGGCGCATCGGGCGCCACCGCGACATAGGGCACGCCGCTGGGGAAGGCCCCGAACATCTGGAAGAAGGCCACCATGTCGTCCAGCACCGGCATGCGCCAGCGCCACAGCGCCCCCAGCGCCAGCACCGGCTCCATATGGCCATAGCCCTCGTAATAGCGGGTGGTGACCCACACGCCGCTATCCTTGAGCTTCTGGGCAAAGCGCTCGGTATTCTGCATGCGCACGATGGGATCGGTCGTGCCGGTGGCCAGGTACATCGGCGGCGCCTCGCTGGTCACCAGGTTGATCGGCTGGGTCCCCTGCGGGTTGGGCGCGCCGCCAAACACGTCGCGCACCTCGTTATATTCGAAGGGATAGAAGTCGAACGGCCCCGACAGCGCTGCCACCGCCTGGATGGACATGCTGACATCGAATTCACGCAGGAAGGACGGGTCCAGCGCCAGCATCACCGCATTATAGGCTCCGGCCGAATGCCCGGCGAGAAACAGCCGGTTGGGGTCGCCGCCATAGTTGGCAATATTGGTCTGCACCCAGCTGAGGGCGCTGGCACTGTCATAGAGAAAATCGGGATAGGTGACATCCGGGAACACCCGGTAATCGGCGATCACCACGACAAAGCCGCGCGAGGCCAGGGCCTGGCCGACGAACTGGTATTCGTACTTCTCGCCCCGGCTCCAGCCACCGCCATAGATGAAGAACACCACGGGCGCCAGCGTGCCGCGCGCCTCGGGCGCATAGACGTCGAGCTTGTGGCGCGCGCCATCGGCATAGGCAATGTCAGCGCCGACCTTGACCGTGCCGGCATCCATGGCAGCCGGCAGGTTGAACGGATCCATGATCGAGAGGGCAAAGGCCTTGCCGGGAAGCACGACACTGGCCATCAGGGCGCCGATGAAGGCACGGCGCGACAAGGAATAGGAGCGGGGCATTGGTCACTACATGATTTGGGAGAGCCACTGGCTAGCAGTCAAAGCCGGGCATTTTGTGGCACGGGCCTGCCTGGGCATGTCGTCGGATGCAGGGGCGGAAATGGGCGAGGGCAGGCGCCTCCAATGGATGGAAACTGACCTGCCCTCTACTTAAGCGCGATAAAATTGCTCCCAATCCGTTAACAGAGGGTTAACGTTTGAGCCGGTCGAGCAGCCTCCCGGAGATGTGACCATCCGCCGGCAATCCTACCCGGCTCTGATAGGCCATCACGGCCGCCCGCGTCTTGGGGCCGACCACCCCATCGGGCGAGCCGGCGTCAAATCCGGCACGACCCAGCAGGGTCTGCAATTCCGCCCGCTGCGCCTTGGTCAGTGCATAGTCACCCGCCGGCCAGGGCGTCGCAAAGCCCCCCGTGCCGATGATGCGATCCGCCAGGTGGCCGACCGCCAGGGCATAGCTGTCCGAATTGTTGTAGCGCTTGATCACATCGAAATTGGGCAGCAGCAGGAAGGTCGGTCCGGCCGCGCCAGCCGGCATATAGAGCCGGCCGACATCGCTGGGGCGCGGAAACGGCCGGCCCGAAACGCGCTGGATGCCCATGGCCTGCCACTGGCTGAGCGGCGCCCGCTCGAGCTGGCGCGCCCCGGCAAAATCGAAGCCGCTCGGCAGCTTGACCTCGTAGCCCCAGGTCTCGCCCGGCCGCCAGCCGAAATTGTTGAGATAATTGGCCGTCGAGCCCAGCGCATCCTGCACCGAGTTCCAGATGTCCTTCTTGCCGTCGCCATTATAGTCGACGGCATAGCGCATGAAGCTCGAGGGCATGAACTGGGTGTGGCCCATGGCGCCCGCCCAGGAGCCCACCATGTTGCGGGGGCTTACATGGCCGTCGGAGACGATGCGCAGCGCCGTCAGCAACTCATCGCGGAAGAAGTCCGTGCGATAGCCGCCCTCGGTCAGCGTGGCCAGCGCATGGATGGTGTTTTCGCCACCCATGAAGCCACCAAAATTGGTTTCCATGCCCCAGATGGCCAGCACGATTTCAGGCTGCACGCCCCAGCGCTGCTCCGACCCGGTCAGCGTCTGGTTCCACTCCACCCGCATGGCCTGGCCCTTCTGCGCCTGGCCGGCGGTGACCCGCTTGTCGATATATTGCTGCACGGTCTGGGAAAATTCGGGCTGCTTCTTGGTCAGCTCCATGACCTTGGGAATGTAGTTATAGCCGGAAAAGGCGGATTCGAACGCCGCCCGGCTCACCCCGCGCGCCTCCGCCTGCGGCCAGAGCCCGCGCACGAAATCGGCGCTGTTGGCCAGGCTCGGCGCCACGGCGGCCACGCTGAGCGCGGCAGCCAGCGCCAGGGCCGAAAACCCACGGAAAAGGATGACGGTCTTGCTGTTCGAACGGAACATTTGGGGCCTCGTGATACGCGAATACGAAAAACACGGCTGCGCCGGCTGTGCCGCAACGGGCGCGTATCACTATTTTAACCCACCAAATTAAGATCGCCTTAAGGCAACGACCGCGGCCCGATCACGAAACGGTCAGCCCCGGCTTGGCTCGCCCGGCAGCTCGGGCGTGCCGCCCTCCCGGCTTTCCCCATCGATCACCGGCAAAGCCGGCCGGCGAGCTGGCGCGCTGGCGACATAGGTCACGTGCGGATAGGGAATCTCGATGCCGCGCTCGGCGAAGATGGTCTTGACCAGCTCGCTATAGGCACGACCCGCCGCCCAGTGCTTGCCCGGCAGCGTCTTGATGCGGGCCCGTACCGTGACGGCGGAATCGGCAAAGGCGATGATGCCCTGCATGTCCAGTTCGTCGATGATGTTCTCGCCATGCTCGGTCTGCATCAGCTGGTCGAAGGCGTCATGCATGGCCTGCTTCACCTCCGCAATGTCGCTGTCATAGGCCACGCCGATCTCCGCCACATGGAAGGAGAAACCGCGCACCATGTTGGAGACCTGGTCGACCGAGGAGAACGGGATCAAATGCACCGTGCCGCCCAGGTCGCGAATGGTCACCGAGCGGATGGTGAGCTTTTCCACCACGCCCGACTTGCCCCCCGCCTCCACCACGTCGCCCTCATTCATCACATTCTCGAACTGGATGAAGATGCCGGTGATGATGTCCTGCACCAGCTTTTGCGATCCGAAACCGATGGCGAGGCCAATCACCCCGGCGCCCGCCAGGAGCGGAGCGATGTTCACCCCGATCTGGGCCAGCGCCAGCATCAGCCCGAACACCACCAGCGCGATTGTGAAGGCGTTCTTGAACAGGCCCAGCAGCGTTTTCTCGCGCGCCGTCGGCGTCTTGCCGATGCTGGTATTGAGCCGGTACTCCACCCAGGACGCCACCACCACATGCAGCACGATGCAGACCAGGATGATCAGCGCCGCCGAAATCACCGACCCTGCCACCTGCTGGCCGCCATCGCTGCCGATCCAGCCGACAAAGTCGAACAGCGCCCAGGCCTGGGCAATGGCCAGCAGCACGCCGGCAATCACCACCCAGCGCACCACCAGCATCACATGTGGCACGAAGGCATGCAGCCGCGTCTCGAGCAGCGGCAGGCGCCGCTTGATATCCTCGGGCAGACTCAGACCCGCGCTGACAAAGCGCGCGATGAAGCCGACGATGACCACGCCGACCAGGATGGCTATGGCCGATTGCACGGTGGCGCCCAGCATGAAGGGCAGCGCCTGTTCCGGATTGGCAAACCACACGACCAGCAGCGTCACGAGGTAGACGATCGCCACCACATGCCAGTATTGCCCCAGCAGGATCAGCAATTGACCGGTGCCGTCATTGCCCCGCCGGGCCGCAATGCCGGTCAGCCAGGTCCGCACGTCGTCCTTGTTCTGCAGCACGACGATAATGCCGATGGTAACAGCCGTGGCCATCACCAATACCTGCACCGCCGATGCCGCGCCCACCGACAGGTTGGCCGCCAGCAGCGGCGTTATGAACAGGAAGGTATAGCCCAGGAGCGAAATGATCCGCCCCAGCCAGAATGACCAATAGGCCGCATTGTCGTCGGTCACGCCGATCAGCCGCAGCGACTCGTAGCGCGGCTGCAGGATGGCGCGGGCCACCAGCTTGCTGGTCTCGACGAGAAGGAAGGCATTGAGCAGCAGCGACTGGTTGATGCCCATGCGGCCCGTGGCACCACCGACCAGCATCAGGGCCACCACATAGCCGATCGCCCAGGCCAGCAGCACCGAGCCCAGGTCCACCACCAGCGCTCCGAGCATGCCCAGGATCCGCGAGGGCCAGCCGCGCCCCGTCACCCGGCGCGCAATCAGCCCCTGGGCCCAGAGCACGATGATCCGCAATGCCAGGAAACTGCCGAACAGTCCGGCTCCCACCAGCACGACGCCGATGGCCACGTCACGGAAACCGTCGAGATCGGCGCTCAGCGTGCCGCTCAGCCCCTGCTGCAGCTCGATAAATACCCCGCCCAGTGAGCGCAGCGTCGTCGAGGTGCCCTCGGCTGCCGCCCGCGTATATTCGGCGAGCTGGCGCACGATGCTGAGATCAGGCGGCGCCTCGGCCGGTACGCCCGCTTCTTCGGTCTGGCGCAACCGCTCCAGCAGGGCCGCACGGGTTTCATCATTCTCGATGATGCGGATCAGCTCGTCGATTCCCGCATCGCCAGCCACTGGCGCTGGCTCTTCCGGCAGGAACTGGGCCATGGCTTGTGCGGGGGCGAGTAGCAGAAGGATCAGCAGGGCGAGAATGCGCATCAATATATCCAGCAGGTCAGTTTCGGCAGGAAGGGCGACGGGTCGGCATACTACCCAGGTGGATACGCCGGGACAGCCTTAAGGTTCAACCGCCCAGCCCGCTTTCCTCGGCGGCGCCACCCCCACGCTATCGGCGGGCCGGCTCGGCGGTGACGATTTCGCCCCGCCAATAGAGGAACTCGCCTTCGGGCAGGACCCACGCCACCTCGCCGAACCGCGGCAGGCGATAATTGCCAAAGCGCGCATAGCCGCTGAAGCGGCCGATCCAGCGCGTGGCGATGTTCTGGTCCCCCACCGCACGCGGCCGGTCGTCGGCTTCCATGCTCACCACATCGCCATCGGCGTCAAAACCCAGCCGCACGCGCGCCGGGCCACCTTCGGTCTGTAGCGCAACCTCGACGGTCCGCTCGTCGACCTGCCGCCACGCGAGACCTGCTGCATTGACGATGGCGTCGGGATTCCACGCCAGCTCCGCCAGGAACCGCATGGCCTCGCCGCGGCTCACATCGGCACCCCTGGCATTGGCAACCGGCACCGAGCCGGCAAGTCTGGCCTCCAGCCACCCCTCACCCGCCACATAGCCATCCACCACGACCACGGGGATGATCGCAGCCATGCGCCCCCGTGCCTGCCAGACAAAACCCGGATCGCGCGTCCCCGAAATCTGGGTTGCCTCGATGGGAAGCCAGTCCTGCCCGGGCGCCAGCTTCATCTCCGCTTCTTGCGTGATCGTCATTGTGGCCGGGCCACCTGGTTGCCCACCATTGCGGGCGGCGAAGGCGAGAACCAGCGACGGGATCGCCGCCTGGTCGGGCGGAGCCGAGTTCTGCGCGGCAATCAGCCGTCTGATGGCCGCGTCGGTCCCTGCCGCGAACCGCGCCGCGAGGGCGAAGTGCGCAACGACAAGCCCGACAACACTGAGCACGGCCACGATCAACAGCATCTTCATCAGGCATCATACCCGCTGTCGACAGCCTGTCCCACCCCTGTGCTCCGCCCGGCGCGCAGATCTCAGTGAAACGGACGAACCTCCACCGGGGCGCGGCAGGCAATCGCCGCCTTGCGCCCCCAGGCCAGCGCCTCGTCCATGTCAGCAAGCTCCAGCACCCAGAAGCCACCCACATGCTCCTTGGCCTCGGTATAGGGGCCGTCAGTGATGAGCAGCTCGCCGCCCCTGCCCCGCACCGATCGCGCGCGGCTCGCCTGCTGCAGCCCGCCAACGAAGACCCGACACCCGGCGGCCACCATCTCGTCGTTGAGCGCGTCGATATCGCGCACCATTTCCGCATCCTCGACCGCGGCCGCGTCGTAGTCATCGGGGTGATAGATCGCAACCAGAAACTGCGTCATGGCATCCTCCTGTGCACAATCGGCCGAGCACAGGCTCCGCCGTCACCCTGGCGACGACTGGCAGAACGGCATTTCGACAAGGCGCGTCGACTATTTCACTGCATGTCCTTGAAGCAGGTCTTCGCAGCCTGGCTGGGCAAGACGCGCAGATCCCAAGCTCTGCATGGCTGCGCATCGGACAGGATAGCGAACGGAGCGACTATCGACAGCAGCACAAGAGAGCAGAGGTAAGCCAGCGGATTGCCTCTCCCGATGCCCTTCGTCCGATGCCCTTCGTCCGATGCCCTTCGTCCGATGCCCTTCGTCCGATGCCCTTCGTCCGATGCCCTTCGTCCGATGCCCTTCGTCCGATGCCCTGAAAGGCAGAATCCGGGCAGATCCGGCTGTCAACACCGGGGCTCTCGCCCCGGTTGGCACGTTGAACCAGGCGAAATGCGAACACGCCAAACGCAAAAACCCCTCACCGTTTCCGGTGAGGGGTTTTTGAAAGTTTTCTTTCGACATTGTAACGAGATCATACGTTTTTGGCAGACCTTGCAGCGACCTACTCTCCCAAGCCTTAAGACTTAGTACCATTGGCGCAGAGGAATTTGACGGTCGAGTTCGGGATGGGATCGGGTCTTGGGCTCCTCGCAAAAACCACAAGGTCAGCGAAAAACGTATGAGTGAATTCTGGTTATGTTTTTTAGGACAACGCTTTCCCATGCAAGAAGCGTTGTCTGGTGTATTTCTGAACCGATCGAAAATCACAATCTATGCGGACATAGATTAATGAGAACGATCAAGCCAATCGAGCTATTAGTACCGGTAAGCTTCACATATTGCTACGCTTCCACACCCGGCCTATCGACGTGGTGGTCTTCCACGGCTCTCAAGGGAATACTAGTTTTGAAGGAGGCTTCCTGCTTAGATGCTTTCAGCAGTTATCCCGTCCGAACTTAGCTACCCTGCAATGCGGCTGGCGCCACAACAGGTCCACCAGAGGTTCGTCCAACCCGGTCCTCTCGTACTAGGGTCAGCTCTTCTCAATATTCCTACACCCACGGCAGATAGGGACCGAACTGTCTCACGACGTTCTAAACCCAGCTCACGTACCACTTTAAATGGCGAACAGCCATACCCTTGGGACCTGCTCCAGCCCCAGGATGTGATGAGCCGACATCGAGGTGCCAAACAATGCCGTCGATATGGACTCTTGGGCATTATCAGCCTGTTATCCCCAGCGTACCTTTTATTCGTTGAGCGATGGCCCTTCCACGCGGGACCACCGGATCACTATGACCGACTTTCGTCTCTGCTCGACTTGTCAGTCTCGCAGTCAGGCAGGCTTATGCCATTGCACTCAGCGGACGATTTCCGACCGTCCTGAGCCCACCATCGCGCGCCTCCGTTACTCTTTGGGAGGCGACCGCCCCAGTCAAACTACCCACCATACGCTGTCCCGGACACTGTTATGCCGCGGTTAGACATCTATGACGATAAGGGTGGTATCTCATCTTGCGGCTCCACAGAAACTAGCGTCCCTGCTTCAAAGCCTACCACCTATCCTGCACATGCCGACACAAATGCCAGCGTAAAGCTATAGTAAAGGTGCATGGGGTCTTTCCGTCTGACCGCAGGAACCCCGCATCTTCACGGGGAATTCAATTTCGCTGAGTCTATACTGGAGACAGTGGGGAAGTCGTTACGCCATTCGTGCAGGTCGGAACTTACCCGACAAGGAATTTCGCTACCTTAGGACCGTTATAGTTACGGCCGCCGTTTACCGGGGCTTCAATTCAAGGCTTTCACCTCTCCTTTTAACCTTCCGGCACCGGGCAGGCGTCAGACCCTATACGTCGTATTGCTACTTCGCAGAGCCCTGTGTTTTTAGTAAACAGTCGCCACCCCCTCTTTTGTGCCACTCCTAAAGGGTTGCCCCGATAGAAGTCATGCTTATCCCGAAGTTACGCATGCAATTTGCCGAGTTCCTTCAGTATAGTTCTCTCAAGCGCCTTGGTATACTCTACCAGTCCACCTGTGTCGGTTTAGGGTACGGTCAATGTTGGTGGAGCTATTTCCAGGAACCGGCTCATCGCACCCCCAATCCAATAAGGGGATACGAACCTGCGCGATCCGTCACTACCACCTGGTTCACGAATATTAACGTGATTCCCATCGTCTACGCATTTCTGCCTCGACTTAGGGGCCGACTAACCCTGCGCTGATTAGCATTGCGCAGGAACCCTTGGACTTTCGGCGAAAGTGTCTCTCACACTTTTTATCGCTACTCATGTCATCATTCGCACTTCCGATACCTCCACGGCCCCTCACAGGTACCGCTTCACAGGCTTACGGAACGCTCCGCTACCGCTTGCACGTAAACGTGCAAACCCTAAGCTTCGGTGCATAGTTTTAGACCCGGTACATCTTCGCCGCAGGAACGCTTGACCAGTGAGCTGTTACGCTATCTTTAAAGGATGGCTGCTTCTAAGCCAACCTCCTGGTTGTCTAAGCATTCCCACATGCTTTCCCACTTAACTATGACTTGGGGACCTTAGCTGTAGGTTAGGGCTGTTTCCCTTTTGACGACGGACCTTAGCACCCGCCGTCTGTCTCCCGGATATTACTTGTGGGTATTCGGAGTTTGGTTAGGTTTGGTAAGTCGGTGAGACCCCCTAGCCCATCCAGTGCTCTACCCCCCACAGTATTCGTCCGAGGCGATACCTAAATATCTTTCGCGGAGAACCAGCTATTTCCAAGTTTGATTGGCCTTTCACCCCTAGGAACAAGTCATCCCCGTAATTTTCAACTTACGTGGGTTCGGCCCTCCAGTAAGTGTTACCTTACCTTCAGCCTGCTCATACCTAGATCACTTGGTTTCGGGTCTAATCCAACTAACTTAACGCCCTATTCAGACTCGCTTTCGCTGCGCCTACACCTAACGGCTTAAGCTTGCTAGTTAGACTAAGTCGATGACCCATTATACAAGAGGTACGCCGTCACCCTTTCGGGCTCCGACTGTTTGTATGCATCCAGTTTCAGGAACTATTTCACTCCCCTCGTCGGGGTGCTTTTCACCTTTCCCTCACGGTACTTGTTCGCTATCGGTCGTGCACGAGTACTTAGGCTTGGATAGTGGTCTACCCATGTTCAGACAGAATTTCACGTGTTCCGCCTTACTCGAGGACCTCAATGCTTTCTACCGGTACGGGGCTATCACCCACTATGGCCAACATTTCCATGTTGTTCCCGTTCTTACAAAGAGGCCACTGGCCTGGTCCGCGTTCGCTCGCCACTACTA
>NZ_JBKJHF010000002.1:0-200000 GCF_046614475.1 Devosia sp. XGJD_8 | reverse complement strand
CGGCCGATGCCGCACTCGGCCGCTCGGAGCGCATTCTCACCGTCAAGGAGCGCACCCCGCTCAATGACGTGATGCGCCGCAACGGCTTCACCGATGTGATGATCGCGGCCATCGACGCGACGCTGCAGAACGTCTTCCCCTCCACCGAGCTGCCGGCCGGCGCGCGCCTGCGCATCCTGTTCGGACCCTCGCGCACCTCCAACACGCTCATTCCCTATCGGCTGAGCATCTATCTGCATGATGATGCCAACGACACCGACGTGCATCGCGCGACGGTGGCCATCACCGACAAGGGTCAGTATGTGCTTGGTCTGGCCCCGGCCGAGATCGAGTTCCCCGAGGAGGATACCGAAGAGGTCAACGTCGCCAATCTTCCCAGCGTCTATCGCTCTATCTGGGAAACCGGCCGCAAGCACGATCTCGACGATGCCACCATCGAGCGCATCATCGGCATGTATGCCTATGACGTGGACATGACCAAGAAGATCGCCGCCGGCGATACGATCGAGATTCTGAAATCGGTCCCCGATGCCGAAGGCCGCTCCGAGCTGCTCTATGTCGGCCTGACCCTGGGCAATACCACCCGCCAGCTCTACCGCTTTGGCACCGATGATGGCGTCATCGACTTCTATGATCCCGATGGCGAAACCGGAAAGCGCTTCCTCACCCGCCGGCCGCTGGAAGGCGGCGGCACGCTGCGCTCGCGCTTCGGCTACCGCATCCACCCCATCTTCAAGAGCCGCCGCCTGCATACCGGCGTCGACCTGGCCGCCCGCACCGGCACCCCGATCTATGCCGCCGGCGATGGCGTCATCCAGTATTACAAGTGGCAGTCCGGCTACGGCAACAAGGTCGAGATCCAGCACGTGAACGGCTACGAGACGGCCTATGGCCACATGTCGCGCTATGTCGACGGTCTCAGCGCCGGCAGCCGCGTGCGCCAGGGCCAGATCATCGGCTATGTCGGCTCCACCGGCCAGTCGACCGGCCCGCACCTGCATTTCGAGATCAAGATCAACGGCAATCTGGTCGATCCGCTCAGCGTCAAGCTGCCCAAGGACAATATCCTGCCCCAGCAGTATGAAGCCGAGTTCGCCCAGACCATGGCTCAGATCAACGATCTGATGACCCGCGAGCCCGCTCCGGTCACCGTGGCCCAGGCGAGCCAGTAGGGCGAGGGGCAAACCGCCCCTTGCGCTCCAGCGTCAGCCAGCCGACCACCGCTGAAACCGGGCTCAGCGCCGCGGTGATATAGCAAACCGCCGCAAACGCCGCGTCGGTCGCCCCCGTTCGAAGCGCCTCCTGCTCTGGTGACAGCCCTTGGGCGGCGAGGCCGAAAAAGATCGGCAGCTCGGCTGCCTCGCCCAGCCCGCGCTCGAACACCATGGCGACGATCGCTCCCAGCAGCGCCACCGCAACAAGCCCGGCCACGCGCGCCACCGCATTGTTGACCCCCGAAGCGACACCCGTATCGCTGTCATCCACCGAGGTCATCACCGCCGTCGACAGCGGCGAGACCACCAGCCCCATGCCCAGCCCGAGCAGCCCAATGCAGGGCGCCACCGCCAGCCACACCGCATGCAGTGGCGCAGTCACCCCCAGGCCGGCAAAGGCCAACGCCACGATCAGCGACCCCAGCGTAATCAGCGGCGCCGGACCCACCTGATCGGCCCACTTGCCGCTGAACGACGACAGCGCCGTCAGAGTTATCCCCAGGGGCAGCAAAGCGAGCGATACTGTGGCCGGGCTCTCACCCCACCCGCCGATCATGGTCATGGGCAGAAAGAACATGGTGCCACCCAAGGCAAAGTACAGGGCGAAAGTCAGCCCGTTTGCGCCGGAAAAGCCGATATTGGCAAACAGCCGCAGCGGCAGCATCGGCGCCTTGCTGCGTTTTTCCCAAGCCAGAAACGCAGCTCCCAGCACCAGTCCCGCGCCGCACCAGGCAATGGTATGCGACAGCGGCGGCACGCTCTCGCTGCCGTCTCCGGTGAGGCCGTAGGCGATGCACATCAACGATAGCGTCGCCAGCACGGCGCCCGTCACATCGAGCCGCCGCCCATCCCCTGGCCGATCCGGCGCCACCTTGAACCAGAGCAGCGCCAGCGCCACCACGCCCAGCGGCAGGTTGACGGCAAAGACCAGCCGCCAGCTCCAGTCGCCCAGCGCGGTCAGCAGGAAACCACCAAGAATCGGTCCGGCAATCGAGGTCAGCGACGAAGCTGCAGCCCAGATGCCGATGGCCCGGCCCCGCTCTTCGCGGGGATAGGCCTTGGCAATGATGGCCAGACTCCCCGGAACCATGACGGCCGCGCCGCTCCCCTGGATCGCCCGCGCCACCACCAGCACCAGCGGCGTCGGCGCGAGGGCGCAGAGGATGGAGGCGCCGACAAAGATCACGATGCCCAGCCCGAACACTGTTCGGAGGCCGAAGCGATCACCCGCCGCGCCGCCCAGCAGCATCAGTGCCGAAAGGAACAGCAGATAGCCATTGCTCACCCATTGCGCTTCGGCCAGCGTTGCGCCCAGATCCGCCCTGATGGCGGGAATGGCGATCGAGATGACCGATCCATCGATAAAGCCCATGCTGGAGGCCAGGATGGCCGCCACCAGCACGAAGCGGCGGCTTTGCGGGGCGGCAATATCCTGGTCCATGCTGGGTCCGGCGCGCGTGTAATGCCGGGCAATCTATTCCCGCGCGATCCAGACCGCCATCTCGTTTCCACCCGGCTCGCGGAAGTGGAAGCGCCTGCCGCCCGGGAAGTCGAACTGCGCCCGCGTGATCGTGCCACCGGCCGCCACTACCCGCCGCTCGGCGGCATCGAGATCGTCGGTCCTGACAATTGCCATCGTGGCCGCCACTTTACCGGGAGCCTGGTCCACGCCGCCATCGATGCCCGCCTGCTCCAGGCCGTCATAGTCCGGGCCGTAGCTGGTAATGCCCCAGCCAAAGGCGGCCTGAAAGAAGGCACTGGTTCCCGCCCGGTTGCTCGAGGGGAATTCGATATAGTCGATCCTGTCACGCATCTGTTTGACTCCCTGAGTTCCTTGTTTGTTCTACTTCGACCACTTCCCAGGTGCAAGTCCCCGGCAGTCGACGTAATCTGCCTCCGCGGCATGGCGCGCCACCAAATTGGCCGACTGATGATGAGGGGAGAGACTGCATGAACTTGCCTTTGCCTGGCCCGCTTGTAGTGCTGCTTGCAGCGCTGCTGGGCGTGGCCTTTGCCGCACCCACAACCGCCGACGAGGTAGCCGATTGCGGCACCCTGATCGCTAGCCCCTATGAGAAGGGCTACGAGACGACTGGTGTCGTTCCGGCCGATGCCAACCTGGTCCGGGCCGAGGAAGTCTGCGCCGCGGCCATAGCAGCCAGCCCCGCCTCCGATCAGGCCAAGGCATGGCTCGCACGCATCCATTTCTACTATGGCGAATATGACGCCGCCCTTCCGCTGCTGGAAGCGGCTGCCAGCGCCGACAATCCCCTCGCCCAGCAACTTCTCGCCGATATCCTGATCGATGGCCTGGGCGACACCCCGGTCGACGAGACCCGGGCCATCACCCTGCTCGAAGCTTCCGCCGCCGCCGGCTTCGCTCCTGCGCAGAACAGTCTGGGTGTCAGCTATGAGCGCGGCCAGGGCGTGGAGCAGGATGTCAGCCGCGCCGCCCAATTCTACGCCGCCGCCGCCAAGCAGGGCCTGCCCGTCGCCGAGGTCAATCTCGGCGTGCTCTATGCCGAAGGCAATGGTGTTGTCGAAGACGACGAACGTGCGACCAAGCTCTTCATGAGCGCAGCCGAAAAAGGCGATGCCGGCGGCATGAACAGCCTGGGCGTCAGCTACGAGATCGGCGAGGGAATCGATGTCGACCTAAACCTCGCCATGGACTGGTACCGCAAGGCCGCCGCAGCCGGCTCAATCGTCGCCCGGGCCAATATCGGCAATCTCTATCTGCGCGGGCTGGGCGTCCCGCTCGACTACGACATTGCCCGCAAATGGATCAGCAAGGCAGCCGAGGACGGTAACAGCTTCGGTCTCTTTCTGCTGGGCGAGCTGCATGAAAACGGCAATGGCGTCGCCATCGATCGCGATCGCGCCATCGAACTCTATCGTCAGGCCGCCACCGAAGGCAGCGTCGACGCGGAGGAGGCGCTGGCCCGGCTTGGCGTCACCGACTGACAAAAAGGCCGGTCTCGCGACCGGCCTTTTCCTGATTATGCCGCAGCGTCCGCCGCGCCCGGGCCACCCGGCCGCAGCACGACGCCCTCGTCATTGGCGTCGACCAGCACACTGGAGCCATCGGTGACCCGCCCGCCAAGGATTTCCTCGGCCAGCTCGTCCTGCACCGCCCGCTGGATCACCCGCTTCAGCGGCCGCGCGCCATAGGCAGGGTCGTAACCCTCATTGGCCAGCCACTCCCGCGCCCGCGGGGTCAGTTCGAGGACAATGTCGCGATCCTTGAGCAGCTGCTGCAGCCGCCCGAACTGGATATCGACAATGGCACCCATATGCTCGCGACCCAGCCGGTGGAACAGCAGGATCTCGTCGACCCGGTTGAGGAATTCCGGCCGGAACGCCGCCTTGACCATGTCGAGCACCTTGCCCCGCACCAGTTCCACCGATTCCCCGTCCTTGAGTTCGACGAGGTATTCGGCACCCAGGTTGGAGGTGAGGATGATCACCGTATTGCGGAAGTCCACCGTGCGCCCCTGCCCGTCCGTCAGCCGCCCGTCATCGAGCACCTGCAGCAGAACATTGAACACGTCCGGATGCGCCTTCTCGATCTCGTCGAACAGCACAACCTGGTAGGGTCGGCGCCGCACCGCCTCGGTCAGCACGCCGCCTTCGTCATAGCCGACATAGCCCGGAGGGGCGCCGATCAGCCGAGCGACCGAGTGCTTTTCCATGAACTCGCTCATGTCGAGCCGGACCATGGCCGTCTCGTCGTCGAACAGGAACTGCGCCAGCGTCTTGGTCAGTTCCGTCTTGCCGACGCCCGTTGGCCCTAGGAACATGAACGAGCCGATGGGCCGGTTCGGATCCTGCAGCCCGGCGCGCGACCGGCGCACGGCTTTCGCCACGGCTGCCACTGCTTCGGCTTGGCCGATCACCCTGGCTCCCAGGGCATCTTCCATCTTGAGCAGCTTGTCGCGCTCGCCTTCCAGCATCCGGTCGACCGGAATGCCGGTCCAGCGGGAAACGACCTGCGCAATGTGGCTGGGCGTCACCACTTCCTCGGCCATCAGCGGATCAACCTTGCCATCCCCATTGGGATCCTCGGCCGTCTTGATTTTCTTTTCGAGTTCGGGGATCACGCCATAGGCGAGCTCCCCGGCCTTGGCGAGGTCGCCCTGCCGTTGCGCGATCTCAAGCTGGCTGCGTGCCGCGTCCAGCTCTTCCTTGAGCTTCTGGCCGCCCTGCAGGCGTTCCTTTTCGGCATGCCACTTGGTCGACAGGCTCTGTGCCTGCTCCTCAAGATCCGCCAGTTCGGATTCCAGCCGGCCAAGGCGGGTCTTGGAACCCTCGTCCTCTTCCTTGCGCAAGGCCTCGCGCTCGATTTTGAGCTGCATGATGCGCCGGTCGAGTTCGTCCAGCGCCTCCGGCTTGGAATCGACAGCCATGCGCAGGCGCGCCGCGGCTTCGTCCATCAGGTCGATAGCCTTGTCAGGCAGGAAGCGGTCAGTGATGTAGCGGTTCGACAGGGTCGCCGCGCTCACCAGCGCCGAATCCGAGATCCGGATACCGTGGTGCAGCTCGTACTTCTCCTTGAGGCCGCGCAGAATCGAGATCGTGTCTTCCACGGTCGGTTCGTCGACAAAGACCGGCTGGAAGCGACGGGCCAGGGCCGCATCCTTTTCCACATGCTTGCGATATTCGTCGAGCGTGGTCGCACCGACGCAATGCAGTTCGCCGCGGGCCAGAGCCGGCTTGAGCAGGTTCGACGCATCCATCGCCCCGTCGGCCTTGCCGGCCCCGACCAGGGTATGCATTTCGTCGATGAAGAGGATGATCTGCCCCTCTGCCGAGGTCACTTCACTGAGCACGGCCTTGAGCCGCTCCTCGAACTCGCCGCGATATTTAGCGCCGGCAATGAGGGCACCCATGTCGAGCGACAGCAGGCTCTTGTTCTTGAGCGATTCGGGCACGTCGCCATTGACGATGCGGATAGCCAGGCCTTCGGCGATGGCCGTCTTGCCCACGCCGGGCTCGCCGATCAGCACCGGATTGTTCTTGGTGCGGCGGCTGAGCACCTGGATGGTACGGCGGATTTCCTCGTCGCGGCCGATCACCGGGTCAAGCTTGCCCTCGCGCACATCGGCGGTCAGGTCACGCGCATACTTCTTGAGCGCGTCATAGCTGTTTTCGGCCGAAGCGGAGTCGGCGGTGCGACCCTTGCGGATCGCCTCGATGGCCGTATTGAGGCCCTGCGGCGTCACGCCGGCCGAACTCAGGATCTTGCCGGCATCAGTGTCCTTCTCGACGACCAGCGCCAGCAGCAGCCGTTCGACCGTGACATAGGAATCACCGGCCTTCTGCGCCGCGCTTTCAGCGGTGTCGAAAACCCGGGCCAGCTCACGGCTCAGATAGAGTTGCGATCCGTCGCCGGACACGCTGGGGATCTTGCCAAGCGCAGCCTCAAGCTCCGCGCGCGCCAGCTTGGGGTTGCCCCCGGCGCGCTCGATCAGGCCATTGGCCATGCCCTGGTCATCGTCCAGCAGCACCTTGAGCAGATGCAGCGGGGTGAACTGCTGGTGACCCTTGCCGAGGGCAATGGTCTGGGCGCTCTGGATGAAGCCGCGGGCCCGTTCGGTATATTTCTCGATATTCATGCAACTCTCCTTGTCTCGCCCGCGACCCGGCCCCGAAGGCACCGGAAGACGCGGCGGAAGCGTCGTGCAATGAAACGCCCGACATTCGGCGCTGCTTCATCACGAGAGATATATGGGAGCGTTTTGGCAAACGAAAAGGCCGGACATCGCTGCCCGGCCTTTTCAATTTCTGTATCGTCTATTCTGCGGCGTTGGTGGTGCCTGCGGTGAGGAATGCCGGCAACTCGCCGACATCGGGCTGCTCGGCACCGGCCAGATCGGCCCCGCCATCGCCACCCGCCGGACGGCGGCGGCGCGGACGGCGTTCACGCGGCTTGCGGGCCTCGCCTTCAGCACCTGCGGCCTCTGCAGGCGCGGCTTCTTCGCCGGCCACGGCCGGCTGGCTGGTAGCAATATCGCCTTCGGCGCGCTCGGGGCGAGGCTGGCGCTCGCGACGTTCGCCGCGCTCATGGCGCTGCTGGCGTTCACCTTCGGGGCGCTCGCTGCGCGGGCGTTGCTCGCCCTGCTGCTGGCGCGGCTGCTCGCCCTCGGGCTGATCATCGCCCTCGGACTGTACATATTGCTGCTGCGGCTGCGGCTGTGGCGACGAGAAGCGGGAGTTCATCTCCGGCATATCATCATCAAAGTCGGCATCATCCTGCCCGTCGGGGCGCTGGCCGCTCTGCGCCTGCTGGGCGCTGGAGACGATGCGGAAATAGTGCTCGGCATGCTGGAGATAATTCTCCGCCATCACCGAATCGCCGCTGGACTGCGCATCGCGCGCCAGCTGCAGATATTTCTCGGCGACATGGGCGGCATTGCCGCGCACCTTCACGTCCGGACCGTTGCTCTCGAAATTGCGGGATAACGGATTGACGTGTTTGCGTCCGCCGTTCCGGCCACGCTGCCGGTTCTTGTTATTCTGATTATTGGGTCTCATCTGGTCGCTTTATCTAACTCTAGAAAAATAAGCGTCACACTGTTGGCGGACCGGCATCTTGCCTGGTCTGGCCAATCCGGAAAAAAGCTCTCGCGCTTCTCAAACCGGCTCTATCTGGCTTCATGAAGACCGAAACCGTCGGACGGCGCTCCGAACCCATCCCGCGTCGTTCCAGCCTCTGCCGGAACCGCGCTGCGCTTTGCAGCAAGTAGGATTTGTCGGGTGGCTAGTCGCCGTGGCGCTCATGAAGCGCCGTTGACAGCTGGGAACAAACTATAACGTTCGCAGCATCTTTGCCAGCATTAATTGCGCAGCACCACTCCCCCTGCCCTGCGCCGCCTCAGATATGGCGTGCGGCGACCACCCGATCAAGCCCGTTGAGATCGGTGTGGACTGTCACATCGTCGTAGCCGGCCTCCAGAAACAGCGCGCTGACCGCCGCGCCCTGGTCGAAGCCGATTTCGACCAGCACCCAGCCGTCCGGCGCCAGCCAGTCGGAAGCTTCCCTGGCAATGATCCGGTACGGCGCCAGCCCGTCGGGTCCACCGTCCAGTGCCAGGCGCGGATCGAAATCCTTGACCTCGGGCGCCAGCGTCTCGACCACGGCCGAGCTGATATAGGGCGGATTGGAGACGATGAGGTCGAATATCTCTCTCCCTTTGGAGTAGAGGTCGGCCGAAGGCCGGGTGAGGGGGCCTTCCCCACGCACGCCCAGCAAAGGCCCCCTCACCCGACCCGAAGTCGGGTCGACCTCTCCCCCAAAGGGAGAGGTGGTCAGTGGCTCAAACCAGCTGCCCTTAAGGAAATCGATCCGCCCAGCCATGCCATGCCGCGCGGCATTGTCCCGCGCCGCTTCGAGAGCCCGTCCGCTCAGGTCCACTGCGACTGCAACCGCGTCAGGCTGATTGGCCAGAACCGCGATGGGGATGCAGCCCGTGCCGGTGCCCAGATCGAGCAGGCGCCCGGCCGCGGGCAAGGCGCCGAGCGCCAGATCCACCAGCAGCTCGGTCTCGGGCCGCGGCTCGAGCGTGGCCTCGTTGAGCAAGAAATCGAGCCCGTAGAATGCACGCGCGCCGATGATCCGCGCTACCGACTCGCCGCTCATCCGGCGCTGCAGCAGATCCGCCACGCGCGCGACGCCGGCACTATCGGCCGGCTCGTTCTCCCGCGTCGCCAGTTCCAGCGTGCTCAGCCCCAGCGCATGACCGGTCAGCAATTTGGCGTCGAGCGCGGCGCTGGCAAATCCCAGCCGGCCCAGCACATCGCGCCAGCCACGCCACAGCGCGCCGATGCTGGGCTCCTGGCTCAGTTGACGGTCTCCATCGCCGCCAGCTGTTCGGCCTGGCTGGTGGTGATCAATGCCTCGATCAACTCGTCCAGCGCTTCGCCGGTCATCACCTTATCGAGCTTGTAGAGCGTCAGGTTGATGCGGTGGTCGGTGACGCGGCCCTGCGGAAAATTATAGGTGCGGATGCGTTCGGAACGATCGCCCGAGCCAACCTGGCCCTTGCGCTCGGCCGAGCGGGCGCTGTCGCGCTCTTCGCGCTGCATCTCGTAGAGCCGCGAGCGCAGCACGAGCATGGCCTGCGCCCGGTTCTGGTGCTGGCTCTTCATGGCCGAGGTCACGACGAGCCCGGACGGGATATGGGTGATACGCACCGCCGAATCGGTGGTGTTAACGTGCTGGCCGCCGGCGCCCGAGGCACGCATCGTATCGATGCGGATATCCTCGTTGCGGATTTCGATATCGATGTCCTCCACCTCCGGCAGCACGGCCACCGTGGCGGCCGAGGTGTGGATGCGGCCCGAGCCTTCCGTCGCAGGCACGCGCTGCACCCGGTGCACGCCGCTCTCGAACTTCATGCGGGCATAGACGCCCTTGCCGCTCACATTGGCGATGATTTCCTTAAATCCCCCCATTTCGCCGGGGCTTTCCTCCATCACCGTGACCTTCCAGCCATGGCCGGCCGCATAGCGCTCATACATGCGGAACAGGTCGCCCGCAAAGAGTGCTGCTTCATCGCCACCCGTGCCACCGCGGATTTCGAGGATGATCGACTTCTCGTCGGCCTCGTCCTTGGGCAGCAGCAGGATGCGGATCGACTGGAACAGGGTTTCAATCTTCTCGTCGAGCTCGGCGATCTCGGCCTCGGCCATTTCGGCCATGTCCTTGTCACCGCCCTTGAGCAGCGCTTCGGCCTCGGCCCGGTCGCTCAACGCCTTGTTATAGGCGCGGATCTCGCCGACGATCGGGGCCAGCTCGGCATGTTCCTTGGAGAACTTGACGAACTCGTCCGGCCCCGCGCCGCCCGACAGCGCCGCCTCGACATATTGGAAGCGCGTCTCGAGCGCGTCGAGCTTGTCCTGGGGAAGAGATGCCATGGCCTTGGGTCTTTCAAGTCTGCGAGCGTCTCGCTTTAGGGATAACGCCCTCGAACTGCAAGTATGGCGCAGCCTGAAGTGCCGCACGGCGCCGGCGCCTGCGGTTATTCGGAGAGAGACGGACCCCGAGGCGGATGCCGCCTCTGGTAATTTAAAAACGAGACGACATTCGCCTCGGGGCGCCGGTTTTTGGAACAGTCCCGGTTATCGCGCAGCATGATCGCTCGCCATGCTGCGGCCGGATCTCGAACCTGCGCGAGAGGCAAAGCCCGCGCCCCGCTCACCCCGCCACTGTTCGCCTGCAGGCCGCCCATGCGGGGTGATGGGGATGAGTGTGCCACAGGTTTTGGGGGCGGGGATAAGTGGGGATGATGTTGCAGTCGACGCCCACCGCCTTTGTGGGCTTCGGGCCGGCCGCAGGCCAAATCGCTCCGGGTAAGAAGGATCAAGGTGGTGTTTGGCCCGCATATCCGGGGCCAACCGACACCCCCTCCTACCTCCCCCATCAAGGGGGAGGTTTCGCTCCACTCGTAGGCACTATTGTGTCCCATCCACTGCGCGGCACCTCCCCCTTGATGGGGGAGGTTGGGAGGGGGTGACGGGAGGGCACTGCGCCAGTCGAACGCACCACAAGTGAGGAGCCTTCGGGGCAAGCCCAAAGGTGGCGATCGAGCTCGGGAGGCAACGAGCCGACCTCAGACCGGCAGGTTCTGCTTTTCGATCCATTCCTGCAGCAATTGCCGGATGGTCACGCCCTCGGCACCGTCGCTCAGCGCGGCGCCGACCGACAGCTGAATGGGCTTGAGGTCGAGGTTGAGCACCAGTTCCTTGATAGGACCGATCGAGGCCGGACCCATGGAAAGCCGGGTCATCCCGACGGCCATGAGGGCGAGGGCCTCCAGCGGCTTTCCAGCCAGCTCGCCGCACATGGTGATGGGAATATTGTAGCGCCGGGCGGCATCCACCACCATGCGAATGGCGCGCAGCCGCGGCATGCCGATGGGATCGTAATTCTTGGCAACCCGCGGATTGGCCCGGTCCGACGCAGTGAGGAACTGCACCAGGTCATTGGAGCCGATGGAGACGAAATCCGCTTCGGGCAATAGCTGGTCGAGCTCGAACAGCAGGGATGGCACTTCCACCATGACGCCCAGTTCCAGCCGGCTTGGCAGGGTCTTGCCCTGCCGGCGCAGCCGCTCGATTTCCTTCTGCACCACCAGTTTGGTCTGCAGGAATTCGAACGTCTCGGTGACCATGGGCACGAGGATCTTGAGCGGCCGGCCGTCGGCGGCCAGCAGCAGCGCGCGGATCTGCGTGCGCAGCAGCCCCGGGCGCTCCAGCCCCAGCCGGATCGAGCGGAAGCCCATGGCCGGGTTCTCTTCGGCCATCGAGCGCTGATAGGGCAGCACCTTGTCGCCGCCGATATCGAGCAGGCGGAACACCACCGGCCGCTCGCCCGCAATGGCCATGGCCTCGGCATAGAGCTCCTGCTGCTCCTGCAGCCGTGGCAGCTTGCTGGCGATCATGAACTGCAATTCGGTGCGGAACAGCCCGACCCCGGCCGCGCCGGTATCGTCAAGCATGGGCAGGTCGGCCACCAGCCCCGAATTGTGCAGCAGGGTGATCTGCACGCCATCCTTGGTGATGCTGGGCTTGTCCTTGAGCGCGGCATAATGCGCCCGGCGCTTGGCCGTGACCTTGACCTTGTCGATATAGGCCTGCTCGATATCGGGCGTGGGCCGCAAATGCACGATGCCAGCGGCACCATCGAGGATGATGTCGTCGCCGCTCTCGCACATCGAGACGATCGACTGCGCCTGGCCCACCGCCACCATGCCGAGCGAGCGCGCCACGATCGCCACATGCGCCGTGGTGCCGCCCTCTTCCAAGACGATGCCGCGCAGCTTCTTGCGGTCATATTCCAGCAGTTCCGCCGGCCCCATATTGCGGGCCACCAGGATCGCATTGTCCGGCAGCGCCTTGCGCGCCAGTGCCTGGCCGTCCCCGGTCAGCACGCGCAGCAGGCGATTGGCCAGATCGTCCAGATCATGCAGCCGGTCGCGGATATAGGGATCGGTCTGGCGCAGCATGCGGGCGCGGGTATCGTTCTGCACCCGCTCGACCGCGGCTTCAGCTGAAAGGCCGTTGTCGATCGCCTCGGTCAGACGGTGCACCCAGCCGCGATCATTGGCGAACATGCGATAGGTTTCGAGGATCTCGCGATGATCGCTGCCACCGGCCATGTCGCCATGCTCGAGCATCGCGTCGATGGAGAGGCGCATCTTTTCGAGCGCCGCCTCGAGCCGCACCTTTTCGGCCTCGGTATCCTCGGCGATGAAATTGGACACCACGACGCGCGGATCGTGCAGCACGACGGTGCCCAGCGCGATGCCATCGGTAAAACTCACGCCGGTGAACATGCGGGGACGCCTGAGATCGATGTCGGACCCCGGCTTGATCAGATTGTCGAAATCCGAGGTCGCGATCATCTCGGCCAGGATTGTGGCCGTAGTCAGCATCGCCTCGATCTCGTCATCGCCATAATGGCGGCGCTCGGCATTCTGCACCACGAGCACGCCCAGGGTCTGGCCGGCCCGCAGCACAGGCACGCCAAGGAAGGCATTGTAGCGCTCCTCGCCGGTCTCGGGACGATAGGCAAAGGCGGGATGGCTGGGGGCGTCGTCAAGGCTGAGCGGCTCGGCTTCCGCCGCGATGAGCCCGACCAGGCCCTCGCCCAGCCGCAGCGTCGTCATGTGAACCGATTCGGCGGCCAGGCCCTTGGAGGCAAACAGCTCCAGAGCGCCGTCATCGCGCAGCACATAGAAGGAGCACACATCGGCGCGCATATTGTCGGCGATCAGGCCCACGATCTTGTCGAGCCGCGCCTGCGAAGCCAGCGGCTCCGCCATCGTCTCGCGCAACTGCCGCAGCAGCACCCGTGGGCCGCCTATGGTCGTGACCATCTACCCCATTAGACGGCCCGCAAAGCCGCCCCCCTGTGTCGGACGCGGCTCAATCCCACCCGAGGGAGTTCAGACGTCCTTCTTGTCCAACCCGTAATAAGTATGGAGGGCGCGAACCGCAAGCTCGGCATATTGCTCGTCGATCAGAACCGAGGTCTTGATTTCCGAAGTGGTGATCAGCTGGATGTTGATGCCCTTGTCGGCCAGGGCCTTGAACATCGAGGATGCAACGCCCGCGTGGCTGCGCATGCCCACGCCCACGACCGAGACCTTTGCCCCACCCTTTGAGCCGGAAATCCGCGCATATTCGATGCGATCGCCGGCATCCTTGAGCGTCTTGATGGCCTTGTCATATTCGCTGTCGGGCACGGTGAAGGTGATGTCGGTGGTCGCCCCGTCATCGGCAATATTCTGCACGATCATGTCGACGATGATGCCCTGATCGGCCAGCGTGCCGAAAATGGCCGCGGCCACGCCCGGATTGTCCTTGACGTCGCGCAGGGTGATCTTGGCCTCGGCCTTGGCGAGCGTCACACCCGAAACGATCTGCTTTTCCACGATCTCATCCTCATCGCAAACCAGTGTACCGGGCACGCCCGTATCGGAACCGTCCGGCGCCACCTGGGGCGCATCGGGGTCGTCGAAGGTCGATCGTACGACCAGTCGTACCTTGTAGGCCATCGCCATCTCGACCGAACGGATCATCAGCACCTTGGCGCCGAGCGAGGCCATTTCCAGCATTTCCTCAAAGGAAATGCGGGCCAGCCGCTGCGCCTTGGGCACAATGCGCGGATCGGTCGTATAGACCCCGTCGACATCGGTATAGATGTCGCAGCGGTCGGCCTTGACCGCTGCAGCCACGGCCACCGCCGACGTATCCGAGCCGCCGCGGCCCAGCGTCGTGATCCGGCCATGCGGGGAGATGCCCTGAAAACCGGTGATGACCGGCACCCAGCCATCCTTCATCCGCTTGTCGAGCTCGGTCGGATCGATCTCGGTAATGCGCGCCGCGCCATGCGCGTCGTCGGTATGGATCGGCACCTGCCAGCCGGCAAAGCTCCGCGACTGGATGCCCATCTCGCTGAGCACGATGGCCATCAGCCCGGCGGTCACCTGTTCGCCCGAGGCGACCACGGCGTCATATTCGCGCGCATCATGCAGCGGGCTGGCCTCATTGACCCAGCCGACCAGCTCATTGGTCTTGCCACTCATGGCCGAAACGACCACGGCCACTTCGTGCCCGGCATCGACCTCGCGCTTCACATGGCGGGCAGCCTGGCGAATGCGTTCGACGGTCGCGACCGAAGTGCCACCGAACTTGACGACGATACGGGCCAATTTATTCCCCGAACTCCTGCCGAACCCGGCGGTACGCTTGATCTCGCGCGCTGCCATGCCACAAAGGCGGGGCACAGGCAACAGGGGAAGCGCGCCCTGCGACCACCCGCGCCTTGCCTCGGCCACGCTGGCGGGATCATATGGCGCCAAACGGAGCCGCCCCATGACCGCCAGCACCATCAATGATGCCGAAATCGCCAAATTCACCGCGATGGCCGAGCAATGGTGGGATCCCAAGGGCAAGTTCAAGCCGCTGCACAAGTTCAATCCGGTGCGCCTGTCCTATATCCGCGACAACCTGCTGCTGCATTTCGGGCGGGACGGCAATGCCATGCGCCCCTTCGATGGGCTGACCATTCTCGACGTGGGCTGCGGCGGGGGCCTGCTCTGCGAGCCGCTGGCACGCCTGGGCGCCACCGTCACCGGCATTGACGCCGCCGAGCGCAACATCGCCATTGCGCGCCTGCATGCCGAACAGTCGGGCCTCGACATCGACTATCGCGCCACCACCGGCGAGGCCCTGGCAGCGGAGGGCAAGACCTTCGACATGGTGCTCAACATGGAAGTGGTCGAGCATGTCGACAATGTGCCGCTCTACATGAAAAGCTGCGCCGATCTGGTAAAGCCGGGCGGCCTGATGCTGACCGCCACGCTCAACCGGACAGCGCGCGCCTGGGCCCTGGCCATTGTCGGGGCCGAGCACATCCTGCGCTGGCTGCCCAAGGGCACGCATGACTGGAACAAGTTCCTCACCCCCGACGAGATCAAGACCCTGCTGACCCGCAATGGCCTGGTCGTGACCGGTGAGACGGGCGTGGTGTTCCACCCGCTCGCCGATGAGTGGCGCCGGTCGCGCGACATGTCGATCAACTACATGGTGATGGCGGAACGCCCGGCCCGGCTGTAGCGCTCAGGCCTTCATCAGGTCCTGCTTGTGAACGCCGAGAACCAGCCGGTCACCGTCGATCCGGTCGATATGTTCAGGGAAAATGTAGCGGTCAGCGGCGAACAGCCCGTCGGCATCGAGCCGGACAAAGCCCTCGCGCAATGCCTTTTCCTGCATCTCGCGCGGCAATCGCTCATCCGGGGCGAATATATCGGCCAGCGCGGCGGCAAAGCTGTTACGCTCTTCTTGGAGGAGCGGGCTGACCCCTGCGGTTTCGGGGCCCGGCCGATCCGGGTCCTCGTCGCCGATACGGAACGTCTCGACCGTCCCGATCTCGTGCATCGAGCGGTCAAACACCTTCATACCGGCGTGAATGCTGTTGGGAATGGCTTCCATCATATCCTCCTGCGGTTCCCGTAATAACGTGTGAGGACGGTGCTCCGTTCCTGTTCGAACGGCCCGGATCGACGAACATTTCGACTGCCGATTCACCGCTGGAAGCGCTATGACTTGCTGCAGACCGCCAGCGGAGCTGACATGCATCTCAACGCCATCGTGATCGCCATTCTTGCCGCCACCGTTTCGGCGCTTCCAGGCTATGCCCAGAGCGAGGAGGACGTCATGGCTCAGATCGAGGCCATTCATGGCGACTCCGTCGGCTTTGGCGAGGCCTTCGGCCTATTGCAGGACGCGTTTCTGTTTGGCGATCCGACGACCATCGCCGATCTTGGCGCCTATCCGTTCGAAGTGGCCGCCAATGGCGAACTTTACGACATCTTCGAGCCGCAGGACCTGATCGACAATATCGACACCCTGCTGACCCAGGACACGATCGATGCCCTGTCCAGCCAGGATTTCGACGACCTGATCGTCACCAGCGAAGGCGTTGGCTTTGGCAATGGCGTGCTGTGGATGAGCAGTATCTGCACCGACGACAGCTGCGCCGAGACCTATTGGGGCATCATCCGCATCAACAACTAGGCGTCGCGCTCGGCTTCGATATCGCGCGCTAGTTCCTCGGTCTCGGCGTCCGAGAGGTCCGTCTTGCTGACGTCGCCCAGCGGTTCGTGACTGCGCTCCGTCTCGCGGGGCTTGTCGAGTGGCTTCGACTTGTCATCCTGACGGCGCTTCGGCAGGTCATTGCTGGTCATTATAGCGTCCCTTGTTCTGGCCGACGCTGCGCGTCAGCGCTGCAAAATCGGCGGCCGCGTCGCGCGCATTGGCAGCGCGCAGCAGGCGAATGGGAAAGGCCACCGCATCGCGATTGGCCGGGGTAAGATCCTCGATCGCCCGGTCATCGCCGGTTATCGCCGCCTCGGCCTGGGCCAGCGCCCGCTCGATTTCATCGCGCAAGAGGATATCCTTGGTCACAAGGCACCGGTTGACGGCGGCCACGGCCATCAGCAGGCCCTCGATCTGCAGGTTCGCAGCATTCATAGCGTCCTCCTCCACTCTCCCATCAACGCTCCGCACGGCAGAGCGATGCACTGCCATGGCGAGCTCTTTCTCCAGCACGGTCGCTGCCAGTCAGCCGGCACAGCCTAGCCCCACCGACTGACCGACATCCAGCCTCAGGACGTCAATCGTACCGTACGGTACGGTACGGTTTTCGATTGATCCAGACCCGGAATGGGTCTAGTAAGGAACGACCGCGCCACCTGGATCGGCGCACCGAGTTTCAAGGACATCTGTCATGCCTGCTTACCGTTCACGCACCACCACCCATGGCCGCAACATGGCCGGCGCGCGCGGCCTTTGGCGCGCCACGGGCATGAAGGATGGCGATTTCGGCAAACCCATCATTGCCGTGGTCAACAGCTTCACCCAGTTCGTGCCCGGCCATGTCCACCTCAAGGATCTGGGCCAGCTCGTCGCCCGCGAGATCGAGGCGGCCGGCGGCGTGGCCAAGGAATTCAACACCATCGCGGTCGATGACGGCATCGCCATGGGCCATGACGGCATGCTCTATTCCCTGCCCAGCCGCGACATCATCGCCGACAGCGTCGAATACATGGTCAACGCCCATTGCGCCGACGCCATGGTCTGCATTTCCAACTGTGACAAGATCACGCCCGGCATGCTCAATGCCGCCATGCGCATCAACATCCCGGTGGTCTTCGTGTCGGGCGGCCCGATGGAAGCCGGCAAGGCCATGCTCAAGGGCAAGCTGCAGGCGCTCGACCTGGTGGACGCCATGGTGATGGCTGCCGACGACAGCTATTCGGACGCCGAAGTCCAGGCCGTCGAGGAAGCCGCCTGCCCCACCTGCGGCTCCTGCTCGGGCATGTTCACCGCCAATTCGATGAATTGCCTCACCGAGGCACTCGGCCTCAGCCTGCCGGGCAATGGCTCGACGCTCGCCACCCACTCCGACCGCAAGCGCCTGTTCCAGGAAGCCGGCCATCTGATCGTCGACCTGGCGCGTCGCTGGTACGAGCAGGACGATGCGACCGCGCTGCCCCGCACCATCGCCACCAAGGCGGCCTTTGAGAATGCCATGACGCTCGACATCGCCATGGGCGGCTCGACCAATACCGTGCTGCACATTCTCGCTGCGGCCTATGAAGGCGGCATCGACTTCACCATGGACGATATCGACGCGCTGAGCCGCAAAGTCCCCGTGCTTTCCAAGGTCGCGCCCGCCAAGGCCGACGTGCATATGGAAGACGTGCACCGGGCCGGCGGGATCATGGCCATCCTGGGTCAGCTCGACCGCGCGGGCCTGATCAACCGCAAGGAACCGACCATCCACGCGCCCACCATGGGCGACGCCCTCGACAAGTGGGACATCTCCCGCACCAATTCGGAAAGCGTGCGCAACTTCTTCATGGCCGCCCCCGGCGGCGTGCGCACCACCCAGGCCTTTTCCCAGTCCAACCGCTGGGCCGAGCTCGATCTCGACCGCCAGAACGGCGCCATCCGCTCGGCCGAGAATGCCTTTTCCAAGGACGGGGGCCTGGCCGTCCTCAAGGGCAATATCGCCATTGACGGCTGCATCGTGAAGACGGCGGGCGTCGACGAATCCATCCTCAAGTTCACCGGCAAGGCCCGCGTCTTCGAGAGCCAGGACGATACCGTCAAGGCCATTCTCTCAAATGAAATCAAGGAAGGCGACGTGCTCGTCATCCGCTATGAGGGCCCGCGCGGCGGCCCCGGCATGCAGGAAATGCTCTATCCGACGAGCTATCTGAAATCCAAGGGCCTCGGCAAGGCCTGCGCCCTTCTGACCGACGGCCGCTTCTCGGGCGGCACATCCGGACTGTCCATCGGACATGTCTCGCCGGAAGCTGCCGAAGGCGGCACGATCGGCCTCGTGCGGGAAGGCGATACGATCGAGATCGACATCCCCAACCGCTCCATCACCCTGCTCGTCTCCGATGACGAACTGGTGCAGCGTCGGCACGATCAGGACAAGCTGGGCTGGAAGCCGGCCCATCCGCGCAAGCGCAACGTCACGACGGCCCTCAAGGCCTATGCCGCCTTTGCCACCTCGGCCGCCAAGGGCGCCGTGCGCGATACCCAGGCCATCGACAAGCTCTGGCACTGAGGCGGGCTGGTCTCCTGATAGGGGTCAACCATCACCCCTCCTGCCTCCCCCATCAAGGGGGAGGTTGGGAGCGGTGGGCCACACATGCCCCCACCGATTCATCCACGACAAACACGTGACAAGCACCGCACCGGGTGCTAAATGGCCCTCAGCCACCTGACGGCCTGCCAAGGCTGTCTTCTGGTCAGGTTCGATGGCGGGGATTCCACCCTCCCCATCGAACCGACCCTAATCCCCCGACATCGCAGATATTTCGCCCGGCGCTCAAAAGCGAAGGCCGGCAACGCTTTGCGCCGCCGGCCCTGAAATCCCGAGGGAGAGATAAAGGCCTCAGCCCTTCTTGCCGATCTTGTCCAGCGTGGCGAAGTCCTCATCGCTGAGCTTGATGGCAGCCGCCGCGACATTGTCTTCCAGATGCTTGACCTTGCCGGTGCCCGGAATGGGCAGCATGACAGGCGAGCGCTTCAGCAGCCAGGCCAGCGCGATCTGGCTGGGCGAGGCATTGTGCTTGGCAACGATGGCTTGCGCATCCGCGTGCCCCTTGACGAGGTCGCCGCCGGCCAAGGGGAACCACGGGATGAAGCCGATTCCGTTTGCTTCACAATAGTCCAGCACGTCCTCGCTCTCGCGATTGGCGAAGTTGTAGAGGTTCTGCACCGTGGTGACGGGGAAGAATTTCTGCGCTTCCTTGATCTCGGCGACGCTGACCTGGCTGAGGCCCGCATGACGGATAATGCCATCCTTCTGCAACTGCGCGATGGTCTCGAACTGTTCGCGTGCGGGCACCTTGGCGTCGATCCGATGCAGCTGCCAGAGATCGATCACATCGAGCTTGAGCCGGCGCAGGCTGAGGATCGCGCCCTGCCGCAGGAATTCGGGCCGGCCCAGCTGCGGCCAGACATCGGGCCCGGTGCGGGTGAGGCCGCCCTTGGTGGCAACGATCGTGCCCTTGGAATAGGGCGCCAGCACCTCCCCGATCAGCTCTTCGCTGATATGGGGTCCGTAGCTCTCGGCCGTGTCGATGAAGTTCACATTGAGCTCGGGCAGGCGGCGCAGCGTGGCCCTGGCTTCGTCGGGATCCTCTGGCGGACCCCAGATGCCCTTGCCGGTAATGCGCATGGCGCCAAAGCCGAGGCGGTTGACCGTGAGGTCGCCGCCAATGGAAAACGTGCCCGAAAGGGCTGCGTCGAGTGTGGTCATGAAGGATTCTCCGTTGATCGCGCCGGGATGGCGCCTCGGAATCGGAACCGGCTTGCCGGCTCAGAACTGGGTCAGTTGTGCTCTTCGGGCAGATCCGGGAGCGGCATGAAGTCGATGCCCTCGTCCAGCAAGGCGACGACATCGTCGCGCGTGGCTTCGCCATAGATGCCGCGCGCCTCGACCTCCTCGAAATGGATCTTGCGGGCTTCCTCGGCAAACCGGTCGCCGACATAGTCGGCTTCGCTGACCACCTTCTGCCGATAGGCCCGCAACAGGGCGCGGAGCTGGGCCGCGTCGGGCTGGGTCGAGCTCAGCGCAACCCTGTCGTGATCGGTACGCGCCACCGCCGGCGCCATCGGCGCCTTCTCGATTGCCGCGTCGCCGCACACTGCGCAGGTCACGATGCCGCGCGCCTGCTGTTCATCGAATGCGGCGGCATTCTTGAACCAGGCGTCGTATCGGTGGCCCTTGGAGCAATGGAGCGAATATTGAATCACGGCAACGTCTCATGAGCCGGATGGCTCTGCTGATTGATGATATAGGGCGCGGACTTAAGCCTGCAACGGGCCGGGCGCTGCAAAGTTTCGTGCATTGGCGAGCGCAGGGATGCGCTCGCGCGCATCGGCGACCAAATCGGGATCGATATCCGCCAGCAGAATGCCCGGCTCGTCATGCTCGAGTTCGGCGACAATGCGCCCCCAGGGGTCGATAATCAGGGAGTGGCCATAGGTTGCCCGGCCGTTGGCATGCTGCCCGCCCTGCGCCGCCGCGATGACATAGGAGCCGGTTTCGATGGCCCGGGCGCGCAACAGCACATGCCAGTGCGCCTGGCCCGTGGGCACGGTGAAGGCCGCGGGCACCGCGATCAGGTTTGCCCCGGCATTGGCAAGGCTATTGTAGAGCCTGGGGAAGCGCATGTCGTAGCAGATGCTCATGCCCAGGGTGAATTCACCCATCGGCGCTGTCACCGCTTCTTCGCCACCGGCATAGGTGGCGCTTTCGCGATAGGCATTGAGCCCGGCAATCGTCGCGTCGAACAGGTGGATCTTGTCATAGGTCGCCAGCATCGCCCCGTCCGGGGCGAACAGCACCGAGCGATTGGCAAAGCGCCCATCCGCCAGCGGCACCGCCAGCGAGCCGATATGGATATGCATGCCATGCTGCCCCGCCAGTTCGCCGACCCGCCGCAGTTGCGGATGGCCCTCGAAGGGCGAGGCCACGCTTTTGAGCTGCTCGCGGTTTTCCGGAAAGATCATGGTGACTTCCGGCGTGAGCACATAGTGCGCGCCAGCGGCCGCCGCCTCGGCCAGCATGGGCTCGAGCGCGGCAAGATTGGCATCCGGGTCGAGCCCGGAGCGCATCTGGATGGCGGCGATTTTCATATGGGTATGACTTCCCGTCAGGCCTGCAGCAGCGGATCGAGACCACCGCGACGATCCAGCGCCGCCATGTCGTCATAGCCGCCGACATGGGCATCATCGATGAAGATCTGCGGCACGGTGCGACGGCCATGCGCCCGCTGCGTCATCACCTCGCGCAGCGCAGGATCGAGCACGGTGATCTCGGTATAGTCGGCCCCCTTCTCGGCCAGCAGCGACTTGGCGGCATGGCAATAGGGGCAGGTCGGCGTGGTGTAGATCTCGATTTTGGCCATGGGCATTTCTCCAGTGGAGACGGGCATTTGTTCTTATATGGGCAAGTCCGCGCCGATGACAACGCGGGCAAAGGTCACGACATCGACAGCCTCCACCCCCGCTTTGAGCAGCGTCCGCGTCACGGCCTTGACGGTGGCCCCCGTTGTATAGACATCGTCGACCAGCACGACGCGCTTTCCCTGCGCCCGCAGCAGGATATCGGGATGGGCGGCGAAGGCGCCGGCGACGTTGCGCTGCCGGCCATCGCCGCTCAGCCCCACCTGCTGCCTGGTCTTGCGCGTCCGCCGCACCAGATCGCTGTCCACCCTGAGGCCGGTCGATCGGCCCAGCGCCCGGGCGAGTTCGGCGGATTGATTGTAGCGCCGCTCCCGCTGCCGGGACGGATGCAGCGGCACCGGCACCAGCAACGGCGCACCGGCCCAAAGCTCGTGACCGGCCCCCGCCATCAGCCGGGCGCAGAAGCGCGCCAGCTCCGGCCGGTCGCCATATTTGAGCCGCGAGACCACGGTTCGCGCCACCTCGCCATAGATCACGGCAGCCCGCGCCCGTCCGAAGGGCGGCGGATCGGCCAGCCCCTCGGCCGATAGGGCCTCGGACCCCAGCGAGACTGCAAAGGGCAGGCCCAGGCGCGGGCAGAGCGGAGCGGTGATCGGGCGCAGGGCCGCAAAGCAGTTTGGACAGAGCGTATCGGGCGTCGCCGTGGGCGCGTCGCAAGTGAGGCAGACCGGAGGATAGGCCAGATCGAGCAGCAGGCTGCCCAGCCGCCGCACGCCACCGCCGACGCGCCGGTGCCACCCCTGGCTTTTGACAACCCCTTCGGCGCTCTCCATAAGGCCAATAGTGCCACGTCCAGGAACGGCCGCAAGTCCATCATGAGCCAGCCGCCAGCGATTTTCGATACGCCACTGATCCGAGCCAACCTGGCCCGGCGCCCCGGCCAGGGTGACTTCGTGACCGATCTGGTGTTGGCCGATCTCCAAGACCGGCTTGCCACGCTGATCCGGGATTTTCCCAAGGCCCTGATCATCGGACCCGACTCGGCGCGCCTCCCCGAAACGGCGCGCTCCGCCAGCGCCGAAATCCGTTTCGAGCGCCATGCCGCTTTCGCAGGCAGTGATGACCTGCCCCCGATCGAAGGCGAGGACTTCAACCTCATCGTCTCGCTGTTGCATCTGCAGGCCGTCAACGACGTGCCGGGTTATCTGGCCCGGCTGCGCGCCCGCCTCGCGCCCGATGGCCTTCTGATGATTGCGGCACTCGGCGGGGAGACCCTCACCGAACTGCGCGAGGCCTTCCTGGCGGCCGATTCCCTGGTCTATGGCGGCGCCTCGGCGCGCGTCGCGCCCATGATCCAGGTCCGCGACGCCGGCGCGCTGCTGCAGCGGGTGGGCCTGGCCCTGCCCGTTGCCGACGTGGAAACCCATGTCGTGCGCTATGCCTCGCCCTTCGCGCTGATGGCCGAGCTCAAGGCCCTGGGGGCCGCCAATCCGCTCGTTGATCGACCCAAGCGGCTGGCCACGCCGGCCCTCCTGACCGCCGCAGCCAATGCCTATATGGCGCGTGACGGGGACCCGGACGGCCGCATCCGGGCGACGCTGGAAATCATCTGGCTGTCCGGCTGGGCCCCGCATGAGAGCCAGCAGAAGCCGCTCAAACCCGGCAGCGCCACGACGCGGCTGGGTGATGTCTTGGGCAAGGCCTGACGATGGACCAGCTTGCCGGCCACATCCTGATCCTGTCCGGCCCGCCGGGTTCGGGCAAGACGACGACGGCCGCGACGCTGGCGCACCTGCCGGGCGTGCCCAAGGTGCATCTGCATTCCGACGATTTCTGGGGCTATATCAAGCATGGGCTGATCGCGCCCTGGCTGCCCCAATCGCACGCGCAGAATGTCATGATCAGCCAGATCGCGGCCAGCGTGGCGGCGCAATATGCGCGGCACGGCTATTTCGTGGTGCTCGACGGCGTGGTGCGGCCCTGGTGGCTGCCGGCCTTTGCCCCGCTGGACGTGCCGCTGCACTATGTGGTGCTGCGGCCGACACGCGACGAGGCGGTAGCCCGCTGCCAGGCGCGTGGCGGCGATTCCCTGACCGACCCGGCGGTGGTCGCTGACCTGCACGACCAGTTCTCCGAACTGGGGACCCACGAGCGCCATGTCCTGCCGACGGATGGGCTGGACCGCCAGCAGACGCTGGACGCAGTCATCGCCGCGCTGGACAGCGGCCGCTTCCGGCTCTGATCGCCCGCCGCGCCATGAAAAAAAGGGCCGGTGTTTCCACCAGCCCTTTTCGCATTTTTTGTATGAAAACGCTCGCTTTACGCGGCAGCTTCCTCGTCGCTCTCGGCAGCGTCGGTTTTGACGCGCTTGGGCGACTTGGCCAGGTTCTTTTCAATCAGCTGAACGGCTTCGGTCAGCGTCAGCTTGTTGACGGCGCCGATTTCGCGGCTCATGCGGTCCATGGCCTGCTCGAACAGCTGGCGTTCCGAATAGGACTGCTCGGGCTGCTCTTCGGAGCGATAGAGATCGCGCACGACTTCGGAGATCGCGATCAGATCGCCCGAATTGATCTTGGCTTCATATTCCTGGGCGCGACGCGACCACATGGTGCGCTTGACGCGGGCACGGCCGGTCACGGTGGTCAGCGCCTGGGCGACCATGTCCTCTTCGGCCAGCTTGCGCATGCCGACGGATTTGATCTTGGCGACAGGCACGCGTAGGGTCAGCTTGTCCTGTTCGAAACTCAGCACGAACAGCTCAAGGGTCAGGCCGGCGACTTCTTGTTCCTCGATCGAGACGATCACACCGACGCCATGCGCCGGATAGACAACATACTCGCCAGTCTTGAACCCAAGCCGCTGCTGTGACTTCTTGGCTACCATAGTCATGGAACTCCTTGTTGACGCCCCAAAGTGGACAATTCCTTGCGGGAAGGTCCGTCCACTCCTACTCTTTTTACCAGTGCCCTAACGGGGCGCTGCGCAGCAAAGATCCCATGGCCATCCAGGTCCGCTTTCCCCGGAGGTCCATACATCTAGCGATGTTGTCAAAAAAATCGTGCCTTAAGGCACGGGCTGGGTGACGGGCTCAACTGCATATGGCGAGACCATAGCACAAAAATTCAGCAAAATCAAAAACTACGAATCAGGTGCAGATTTGCCATGCCGCAATGGGGCAAACATGTGGTCGGGACGCGCTTGCGCGCTTGTCCACCGGCTATGCACAGGATGAGCCGCCGCGAAGCTGTCGGCTGCAGGGTTTAGCCGCCCGGCAATCAGTCGCCTTCGCCAGGCGCTTCGGAGAAGTATTTCGCCAGCTTGCCTTCTTCGCCATCCTTGTCCTTGGCGTCGGGCAGCGGATCGCGCCGTTCGGTCAGGTTCGGCCAGATCGAGGCAAACTTGGTGTTGAGCACGAGCCACTCGTCCAGCCCGCTCTCGGTGTCCGGCTTGATGGCTTCGGCGGGGCATTCCGGCTCGCACACACCACAATCGATGCACTCGTCGGGATGGATCACGAGCATGTTCTCGCCTTCGTAGAAACAGTCCACCGGACACACTTCCACGCAATCGGTGTACTTACAGGCGATGCAATTGTCGGTGACGATATAGGTCATATCGGGCGGCAGTCCGGCAGGGTCTCAACGCGTCCGGTGCTAAACCGTTTTCGGACGCGCTGCAAGGCTGCAAAGGCGCACCATTTGGCGCGAGACGACGCGACGTTGAAACCTTTTGCCGCCATCGATGCTTGTCCTCGCAGATGAGGAGAGCATTGCCATGCACACACTTCCCGATCCGTCACAGCGCCAGCCCAAGGGCGATCACAACCGCCGGGTGTCGATGGGCCTCGATATCGATCAGTTCGCGGCGGAGGCCGGCGTCTCGCCCGAGGCGCTGCGCGAATATGAAATGACCAGCCCCGACCACAGCTTCGATATCGAGGTGGCCCGGCGCGTCGGCTTCACCCTCGAGCGTCTCGAACAGGTCCTCCCCAATTCCGAGACCGGTCGGAACACAATCGCGCCTGAGGGGTTGATTCAGTCCAACCCGGAACATTCAGGAGTACCAAAAATGGACCATTCCAATCACGTCCGTCTGTCGTCCACCGAGCTCACGCCATCCCTGCTGGAAGGCGCGACCATCTATGGCGCTGACGACCACAAGGTGGGCCATGTCTCCCATGTGCATGGTAGCGGCGCAGCCAGCCAGATCATCGTCGATGTCGGCGGTTTCCTCGGCCTCGGCGCCAAGCCGGTGGCAGTTCCGGCCAGCGACCTGGAATTCATGCGCGACGAGGACGGCGACATCCATGCCGTTACCGCGTGGACCAAGGACCAGCTCGAAAAGATGCCCGAGCACCATCACTGATAAAGCCAAATCGGCCCGGGAGCGATCCCGGGCTTTTTCGACGTCAGCCTTGGCCGACCAGCGCGTTCAAAGCCACGACGGCACCAACGCAGCAGACCGCCCCACCAAAAATCAGCCAACGGTCAAGTCCACCCCGGGAACCAAACACCTCCGCCCAGAAGCGATCCCGCAGGACCGCACGGTCCTGTTTGCTGAGGCCGGCATTCTGCAGCATCGAGCGCCCCAGCATGCCGGAGCGCAAACTGACCCGGTAGCCCCCGATGATGAAGGCGCATATCCCGGCTGCAAATAGGCACCCAGCCATTGTCGGCCAATCCATATGCGTCTCCTCGACGGTATTCAGTCCGGATTGCTTGCCTGAACTGGGTGGGTATGGCGATAGACCAGATCCTCGGGGTCCTGCCGCGGCGCGTCGGCATCGCGCACGGCTCCGAGCCGCTCGGCTGCCGCAATTGAGGCCATGTTGGCCGGACCGATATAACTGACCAGGGTGGGCAGGCCACGCTCGGCAAAGGCCCAGTCGCGCAAGGCGCCCGCCGCTTCCACCGCGTAGCCGTGCCCTTCATGCCCTTCAAACAACAACCAGCCCAATTCCTTTTCTGGAAAGAGTGGCCCGTGATTGATGCCCACCTGCCCGACGCACTCACCCGTCAGGCGCAGATCGATCATCAGCGCCCCATGGCCGAACAGGTGCCAACAGGCGACGTCGTGGCAGAACAACCCCCAGGCCGCGAAGCTGTCATAGGGCCCGCCCATATACTTCGCGCGTTCCGAAGTGAGCAGCTTTTCCATGGCAGGGAAGTCGGCGAAGACCGGCGGACGCAGGATGAGGCGCTTGGTGGTCAGGGTTGGGATCATGGTGTTTCCGCCTTACCTCGCCGCTCCGTGAGAGGTGAGAAGGCCCTACTCATCATCCCCACCATGCAGCCGGTCCGTCTCTCGCCGCTCCTTCTTGGTGGGGCGGCCAGCCCCGTCGCCGAGTGGAGCGATGGCTGCCTCATAGGGCGATTGCTCGGCTTTCGGCAAGACGGGCGGCGATAGATCCTCGTAGAGACCCTGGGCCTCGCTGGCCGGGCCGCGCCGCACGCCACAGTCGACAATACGCCAGACCACGATGCGATTGTGGAGGGCCATGGTCAACACGTCGCCGGCGCCCACCTTGAGGTCGCTGCGCAACGTGCGTTCGGAATTGACGCGGATGGCGCCCGTCTCGATGACCTTCTGCGCCAGCGTGCGCGACTTGAGCGCGCGCGAAAAGAACAGGAACTTGTCGAGCCGCTCCTTGCGGACCGGATCGCTCGTCCCTGCCAATCTCTACTCGGCCTTGCGGTCGCGCAGCGCCGCAAGCTTGGCAAAGGGGCTGTCCGGATCGAACGCCTTTTCTTTTCGTTCCTCGCGTGGCCGCTCGAAGCGCGCCTTGTCGCCCTGCTGGTCGGCCGGGCGGCGATTGTCGTTGCGACCCTTGCCTTCGAACTTCGGCTTCGGATTGAGGTGACGGGCCTTGGTAAGGTCCTGCACCTCGCCTTCGGGACGGCGCGGTGCCGTCGGGCGCTGGTTGCGCTCGGGACGCTTGGCCTGCCCTTCGCCCTCGGGACGGCGGCGATGGTCATGCCGCTTGGCATCGACCCGCTTGCCGGCTGGCGACCAGACTTCGTCAAATTCCGGCTCAGCAGGTGCGGCCGGCACGGATTCGGCAGTTTCCGGCGCCGATTCGACAACCGTCGTGGCCGGGATGTCGGCTTCGACCGACGGCGCGACATCGGCCGTCACCGCTTCCACCGGCGCTTCATCGACGGCGTCGACACTGGCCGGGTTCTCGGCCAGCACCTCTTCCAGCGCCGGCGCTTCGGCCGTTGCCTCGGACGCCACGGCGGGTGCCGCAACCTTGGGGGTGCGCTTGACGCGATAGCCGAGCGAATTGAGGATCGAGGCGAAATCTTCGCCCGAGCAACCCAGGAGTGAAGTCATCTCGACGGTGACCCGGAAGCCATTGCCCTCGGCGGCGCCCGCGGGCAATTCGCCCTGGTGGCGGGTGGGATCGAGCGCAATCAGCGGCCGGATGATATCGGCGAGGCGTTCAAGGATGTCGACGCGCACGGCGCGTTTGCCGGCCACCTTGAAGCCGGCAATTTCATAGAGCCGCGTATCGACTTCAGGATCGACCACGAAGCTGGTGCGGCCGCTCAGCACGATATGGGGAATATCGGTGACGCCGGGCTGACGCACGCCGCCATGCTTGAGCGCGAAGAGGATCAACGCCAGCTCGCGCGGGGCGGGCTTCAGCGAGAGCGGCAGATAGATGTGGTAGGCGCCGAACTTGATGCCCAGCTTGCGCATCTTGCCGCGCACGTCCTGGTCGAGATTCTTGACCTCGTCAGCCACCTGGCTGCGCGGGATCAGCCCCAGATGTTCGAACAGCTGGAAGGCGATGCCCCGCGCCGCGCCATCGAGATCGGCCGGGGCCTCGAGCGCCATGACGCTTTCGAGCACGGTATTGATATGGTGGCGCAGCCAGAGGCTGAGCCGCTCCTGTACGCGTTCGAGATCGGTGCCGGTGAGGGTTTCGTCGGCCAGCATCAGGATGCGCGGCCGGTAGAGCGCGTCACCCTCGATCAGTTCGGCAACGATATCGCCCTTCCAGCGCATGCGCCCGTCGGTGGCCAGCACGAATTCCTCATTCGGCGCGCCGGCAAGCCGGTCGGCACGATTATGGATTTCAGGCGCCACCACCTGGTCGGCCGCAGAGCGCAGCCCCTTGATGTCAACGTCGCCATCATTGCGGGCCAGGGTAAAACGGAAGCCTTCAAGCGTGCCGATGAGATGGCCTTCCAGCCGCACTTCGCCACGCTCATTGATCTCGGGAGATGCCATACGTTTGTCTTTCAGGTGACGAAGCAGCACGCTCGTGCGCCGGTCGACGAACCGCTGGGTAAGCCGCTCATGCAGCGCATCACTCAGCCGGTCTTCAATGTCTCGGGTCTTTTCGCGCCAATGTGAAGGGTCTGCAAGCCAGTTTTTGCGGTTGGCGACAAAGGTCCAGGTGCGGACCTGCTTGATCCGGTTGCTCAAAGTATCGATATCGCCGCTCGCATTGTCGCAAAAGCGCACCTGCTCGGCAATCCAGTCCTCGTTGACCTTGCCGCGTTTGACTAAGTCCGAGTAAATCCTGGTAACGATTTCGCCGTGATTGGCCGGCGAAATGCCCTGATAGTCTGGGATTTGGCAGCATTCCCAGAGCAATCGCGCGCCATCGAGCCCGCGTGCCAACTGCCCGGCTTCATTGCGGGAAACGAATTCCAGCGCATGCTGGTCCTTGGCGATGGGCACCCGCGTCAGGCTGCGATGCTCCGGCGTCATCTCGAGACTGTCGCGCAAGGCGTTGATCGACGAAAAATCCAGCTGATTGTTGCGCCATTGCAGCACTTTAATCGGGTCGAAATCGTGCGTTTCGAGCGCCACGACCATTTCTTCGTCGAATCCCTCGGTCCCGCCGGTGACGCCAAAGGTGCCGTTTCGCGCATGCCGGCCCGCCCGCCCGGCGATCTGGCCAAGCTCGGCCGGGGTCAGCGGACGGCTGGTATGGCCATCGAACTTGCTGTCATCGGCGAAGGCCACATGATGGATATCGAGATTGAGCCCCATGCCGATGGCATCGGTGGCGACGAGGAAATCCACGTCGCCATTCTGGTACAGCTCGACCTGCGCATTGCGGGTGCGGGGCGACAGGGCGCCCATGACGACGGCTGCCCCGCCGCGCTCGCGGCGGATCAACTCGGCAATGGCATAGACCTGTCTTGCCGAGAAGGCGACGATGGCCGAGCGGGTCGGCTGGCGCGAAATCTTCTTGGAGCCGGCATAGGTCAGCTGGGAAAAGCGGGGTCGGTCGATGATCTCGCAATGGGGCAACAACCGCTTGATCACCGGCGCCATGGTGGCGGCGCCCAGCAGCAGGGTCTCGCTACTACCGCGCGCATTGAGGATGCGATCGGTGAAGACATGGCCTCGATCGAAGTCGATGGCGGTCTGGATCTCGTCGATGGCCACGCAATCGACGCGAATGTCGGTGGGCATGGCCTCGACGGTGCAGACCCAGTAGCGGGGCCTGGCCGGGACGATGCGCTCCTCGCCCGTCACCAGGGCTACCGCGCCCTCCCCCACCCGCTCGACACAGCGCTGATAGACCTCGCGCGCCAAAAGACGCAGCGGCAGGCCAATCATCCCCGAGGGATGGGCCAGCATTCGCTCGATGGCAAAGTAGGTCTTGCCGGTATTGGTCGGGCCAAGAATCGCCTTGACCGATTGAGGAGGCGCGAAGGTCATTGTCGCCAATGTAGGGGCTTGCATCGCCGGATGCGAGGCCTGCCAGACATTGTCCCAGGAAAGGACAGCATTACGACCGTTTTGTCATGATGGTTTACCTGGGGAACATGAGGCGAACGAAACAGCACCGAATCGGCGCGACTCACTGAGTCCGGCTTCGTTCACGGCTAGGGCTGGTGGTTCCGAGCCATCGAGGACACAAGTGTCGAGCCAGGGCGACCTGCATTGCGAAAAACGCGCCAAATCCGTTCAGCTTGCTTGCCAAACGGTTAATTCACCCCCGAATCGAGCCCTTCGTGACCGAAAGGTAAAGGACTGCACCTGAAAGATTCTTCGCCGTTCATCAATGCCTGGGCGGCATTGCTGGCCCGCGGGACATCAGATTGAGGAAGTCGGCTGTTGACCGTGCCGAACTGGAACAGGGGCTACTGACAGGTTCCGACAGGGCAAGGGTCCAGAACCACCGCCTCCCTGACTGCAATCGGATTCAATCATGTCCCAGTTTGACCTCGCCGCCCTGCCCGCGCCCCTGGGCGACTATTTCACCGCCGGCGACCGCCGCGCCATCATCGGCACCTTCGCTCCCGACGCCCGCGTCCGCGACGAGGGCGAGGACCATGTCGGCACCGTTGCCATCGCCAATTGGCTGGACCGTGTCGAAACCCACTACCAGCCGCGCTACGCGATCAAGGACGCCAAGACCGCTGGCGACCAGACCGTGGTGACCTTTGTCGTCTCGGGGACTTTCCCCGGCAGCCCGGCCACCTTGCGCCAGCAATTCGTCATCGCGGGCGACAAGATCACCAGCCTCGTCACGCTCTAGCCTGTCCCATTCCGGCACGATGGGGACCCCTTGGTTCCGCTCCCGTTCACCTCTGGTCCAAAGCCGGAACGAACAGGGAGCGAATCGGGCGAACCCCGCAAATGCGGCTTTGTTCACCGCAAGCGCTGGGGGGCCAGGGGCATGCCGGACACAAGAGCGCGCTGCCTCGCCGCCGGCTGCCGGGAGATGGCCGAAAACCGCTTCATCTCCATTGCCAAAGGATGAAGATCGGGCGTTTTGGCCAGACTGTGAACGGCGCATTGCCGACGATTTTACCCGCAGATGCAGCGCGTTAACGCAAAGGCGCCCGCAATGCGGGCGCTCTGACGGGCAAAATTGAGGATAAACCCGTTGACCGTCCCAGAGCGGGACGAAGCCTACTGGGTCAGCTTGGTCAGGACCATGGAGAGATCGCCCATATTGGTGCCCAGCAGCACACGATAGGGGATGAAATAGCCGGTCTCGAGCAGGGGCGCGTACCAGATGATGATCCGGTCGCTCTCGGCCAGATAGGTGGTGATGTCCGAGCTGGTGAAGTGGCCCGAAATGGGGTCGTAGTTGACCGTGCACAGCACGACCGGCCCCTGGTAGCCGGTGCGGGGCGATGTGGCTTCGTCTTCGCCAGCATAGCTCATGGCAATGTCGAAGCGCTCGACGCCGGTAAAGATCCGCGCCTGGCGCTGGCAGAGGCTCTTGTCGAGCCCATTGCCCTTGAGCACGAAGGTGGAGAGAAAGTCGCTCACGCCGGTCAGGTGCCGGCGCTCGAGCGGGACGCGATCATAATTGTCGATTATCGGCGGCTGGACCTGGAAGGCGGAGACGTCGCGCCCGGCAAAGGACACATCGACGTTGAAGCTCTCGCCATTGGCGCGGGTTTCGAGGTCGAACGTGTCCGCCATCAGGTTCTGGCCCGAGGACCGCCCCACCGAGGATGCCTTGGCCGTGCCGCTCGCCACCAGGGTGCCGAGGCCCGCGACATTGGCCGACAGGTCCATCCGGTAGCGGCTGCCATCGTCTTCGAGGTCAACCGTCATGGCGGCGATATTGATCCCGCCCAGCGTCAGCACATAGCTGGCCGACGCGTTGACCTCGGCCGCGTTGACGCTATGGCTGAAGAAAACGGCCAGCGAGGCCAGGCAGGCATGTCGGAACTTGATCAAGGGACAAAGGTCTCTGCAGTGAGCGGGCGCGAATCAATGATTGCTTCAAAACTGCCTGCCGCTTATGGCCCATGCAAGGCGCTCGCGGGCGTTTGAGGCCGCTTTGCCTTGACTGCAGCGCCCGTTTTCTCTAAAGAGCCGCCAGATTTCACAACAATCGAGGCCCGTCGCGGACTTCTCCGCCACGCAGGACCTTTACACAAATAGGATATCTTCCAAATGGCACGTCGCTGTGAATTGACTGGCAAGGGTGTGATGGTTGGCAACAACGTCTCCCACGCCCTTAACCGTACCCGTCGCCGGTTCCTCCCGAACCTGGTGAACGTGACCCTGCTGTCCGAGGCGCTGGACCGCCCGGTCAAGCTGCGCATCTCGGCTGCTGCCCTGCGCACGGTCGAGCACCGCGGTGGCCTTGACGCCTTCCTGCTCAAGCAGAGCGACGACACGCTGTCCCCTCTCGCTTTGGGCATCAAGAAGGAAGTGCGCGCCGCCCTCGCTGCCTAAGCGTTCGGCCGACAGGAATTTCAGCCGCGTGGGGTAATGCCCGCGCGGTTTTGTTTTGGGGGCGCCGTGACCATGGTGCCAAACCGCTTCAAAATAGACTACAAGACAACCTCCGCCCCGGTCTGATGCCGGCCCCGCGGTTACATTGAGGTGCATTCTGATGCTTGCTCGTTTCCTGGTGGCTGTTGCCGCCATGGTCGTGGTCGTTGCCGCGTCCAATTTCCTCGTTCAGTTCCCTGTCGCCTTCCAGCTGGGCGACATCAATGTCGGTGATATCCTCACCTGGGGCGCCTTCACCTATCCGGTGGCCTTCCTCGTGACCGATCTCACCAATCGCGCCTTCGGCCCTGCCCGCGCCCGGTTCGTCGTTATCGCCGGCTTTGCCGTCGCGGTCGTGCTCTCGATCTGGCTGGCCACGCCCCGCATCGCCATTGCCTCGGGCACGGCTTTCCTGCTGGCCCAGTTCCTCGATATCTCGATCTTCCACCGCCTGCGCAACGGCGCCTGGTGGCAGGCGCCGATATTCTCCTCGCTGGTGAGCTCGGCGCTCGATACGATCCTGTTCTTCTCCCTCGCCTTCGCCGCCCCCTTTGCCGCCCTGGACACCATGTTCGGCCGCGAGGACGGCTCGCTGGCCTTCCCCGCGCCGCTGCTGGGCGTCGGCCCCGAGGTTGAACTCTGGGTCTCGCTGGGGCTGGGTGATTTCTTGGTCAAGCTGGTGCTGGCGGTGTTGCTGCTTGCACCCTACAAGACGCTCCGCGGCTGGTTGGCCGGCTGGAGCGCCGTGGCGGCCTGAGACCGTCTATTCTGGCAGCGCGAATTCCAGCAGGAGGCTGCGCTGCCAGTCGTTGAAATTGTTGTCCGACCCAATGAGGATGCGCAGCTCGCCATCGGGCGCCGTATGCACGGTCATCGATTCCATGTTGTCGATCGAGCCGCCGCTGGCTGACAACAATAGTTCGCCCGCCATCACATTGTCCGGCCGCACTTCGGCGGCGGGCACGCGGCGCAGTTCCATCACGAAACTCAGCATCGAGACGCCGCGCTCCAGCACGAGGAGATCCCCGTTGGGCAGGAAGGCGCATTCGGTGGGGTTCACCACCGGGCTGTTCTGGTAGCCGATCGGGCCCTTGTCGTTCTGCCCCAGCAACCAGCCGCGGTGATTGCCCTCGGCGTCGAGATATTCCTCGGCCAGAAGCAGGGTCGAGCCCGCAATAGGCGAGGCCGGCGGCGCGATGCAGACGGATTCAAGTGTTTCATTGGTCCGCCGGTCGGTCAGCCAGTCCGGAATCGCCACCTCGCGCGCCGGGCCGCCCGGAACGCCATTGTTCAGCGCAAAATCGGCAACCCGCGTCAGGTGCTCGAAACCCACCCGCAGCGCGACCGGCACCCCGTCGCGCAACACGGTATCGACGCCCTCGGCATCGCGCGCATATTGGCGCGGCAAGACCTCGCCCCGCGAGTTCCGCATCGGCTCGATCGTCACGCCGATAAAGCCGAACAGCGTGTTGGCATCGTCATAGGCCAGCTGGCCGGTAACGAAATTGCCGCGATCGGTGACGAAGACCACCTGCTGGTCAGGCCCGGTGACGGCGAGACCGGAGAGCCCGCCAAAGGTATCGTCCGGGCTGGTCATGGCGACGCCGCCGCGAAAGACCAGCCTATCCACCGCCTGGCCGACCGCACTGTCCTTGAACTGGGTAATCTGGGTTGCCGTCACCGTCACGTCGACAGCGGCGGCGGGCATCGTCCCCGCCAGCAGCGCCGCAGCAATGGCGCCGAACCGGGTCATCCGCGTCCGCGCCGACGCGATTGGGCCGGCATTTCTTCGTCGAACAATGCCGCCAACTCGTCGGTCAGCGCGCCCGCCAGTTCCTCGGCATCGAGCAGGGTCACGGCGCGGCGATAGTAACGCGTCACATCGTGCCCGATGCCGACGGCCACCAGCTGGATGGGCGAACGGGTTTCGATATCCTCGATCACCTGCCGCAGATGGGCTTCGAGATAGTTGCCCGCATTGACCGACTGCGTGCTGTCATCGACCGGCGCACCATCGGAAATCACCATCAGGATGCGGCGGGCCTCGGGACGAGCCATCAGGCGCTTGCGCGCCCATTCGAGCGCCTCGCCATCGATATTTTCCTTGAGCAGCCCCTCGCGCATCATCAGGCCGAGATTGCGCCGTGCATGGCGCCACGGCTCGTCGGCCGACTTGTAGATGATGTGGCGCACGTCGTTGACGCGGCCCGGATTGGCCGGACGCCCGGCTTCGAGCCAGGCCTCGCGGGACTTGCCGCCCTTCCAGGCGCGGGTGGTGAAGCCCAGGATCTCGACCTTGACGCCGCAACGCTCCAGCGTGCGGGCAAGAATGTCGCCGCAGATCGCCGCGATGGTGATCGGCCGCCCGCGCATCGAGCCCGAATTGTCGATCAACAGCGTCACGATCGTGTCGCGGAAATCGGTGTCGTTCTCGACCTTGAAGCTCAGCGCCTGCATCGGATCGGTCACCACGCGGGTGAGCCGTGCCGTATCGAGCAGCCCCTCCTCGAGGTCGAACTGCCAGCTGCGATTCTGCTTGGCCATCAGGCGACGCTGCAGCTTGTTGGCCAGTCGCGCCACCGCGCCGGCCAGGTTTTCCAACTGCTTGTCCAGCAGGCTGCGGAGCTGGTCGAGCTCGTCGGGCGGGCAGAGGTCGGCCGCCTTGACGATCTCGTCGAACTTGGTGGTGAAGACCTTGTAGTTGAACTGGTTGGAGAGCTGCGTGCCCCCGTCCTTGGCGGGTGGTGGCATGGGCGCATCTTCGCCGGCCTCGGCGGCGGCATCGTCGTCGCTGTCGGCCATGTCCGATTCGATGCCGTCGACATCGCCGGTCTCTTCGCTGTCGCCGGCCTGCTCGTCCTGCTCGCTGTCCTGGCTGTCGTTTTCGCCTTCGCCCTGTTCGGGGGACTTGTCCGAGCTGTCGCCGCCCTCGGGCTCCTGGTCGTCGCCCTCTTCCTCCTCGGAGGAATCGGCATCGTCCATGTCGCTTTCGGGCACGAGATTGAGGTCGCGCAGCAGCGCCTTGGCCGCCTTGGAAAACTCATCCTGGTTTTCGTAGCGCGTCAGAAGCTCGTCGAGCGACTTGCCACCCTTGTCCTCGATCTCCTTGCGCCACAGATCGACCAAAGCATGGCCGGACGGGGGCACCGGCACGCCGGCCAGCTTCTCGCGCAGCAAAAGGCCCAGGGCCTCGGCAATCGGCGCATCGCCCTTGCTGTCGACCTCGGCGAAGTTGGCACGGAACAGCCGGTCTTCCAGCATTTCGCCGATATTGCCGACCATGCCCGGCATGCGCACGCAGCCCAGGGCCTCGACACGGGCCTGTTCCAGCGCATCGAAAGCCGCGCGGGCCGTAGGGTCCATCGGCGAGCGCTTGCGGTGGGTATCGGGGTCGTGGCTGGCCAGCCGCATGGCCATGGCGTCGCCCTGCCCGCGTGCAATGGCAATGTCGCGCCGTGTAGGCAGCCGCGGCAGGTTGGCAAGCCGCGCCTTGTCCGACGTCAGCAGCGGCCGGTCCGAAGTGAACGTGACGTCAAGGTCCGCCTTGCCGCCAATGGCGCGCACCGTGGCACCCATGGCGGATTTGAACACCTGGGTCTGGTCGGGCTTGTTGGCTTTGCTGCGCGGCGGTGTGGCCATGGGTCTATCGCTTCAATGCCCGCGACCCCATGGTTCGACAAGCTCACCATGAGGTCTACGGAACATCGCAGAATTCACAGTAGGCCCCGTGGTGAGCTTGTCGAACCACGAGACCGTGCGTGCGGCGCCTAGGCCGAAATGGCCAGGTTGGCCGAGCTTTCCGGCAGGTCTTCGCCGAACACGCGCTGGTAGAACTCGGCCACGACGGGGCGCTCGAGTTCGTCGCACTTGTTGAGGAAGGTCAGCCGGAAGGCAAAGCCCACATCGCCGCCGAAGATCTGGGCGTTCTCGGCCCAGGTGATCACCGAGCGGGGCGACATCACGGTCGAAAGATCGCCATTGATGAAGGCCTGGCGCGTCAGATCGGCCAGCCGCACCATGTTGGAAACGAGCTTCTTGCCCTTTTCCGTCTCGGCATAGGCTTTGTTCTTGGCCAGGACGATGCCCACTTCCTTGTCATGCGGCAGATAGTTGAGCGTCACGACCAGGCTCCAGCGGTCCATCTGGCCCTGGTTGATCTGCTGGGTGCCGTGATAGAGGCCCGACGTATCGCCCAGACCGATCGTATTGGTGGTCGAGAACAGCCGGAATGCCGGGTGGGGCGTGATGACGCGGTTCTGGTCGAGCAGCGTCAGCCGGCCGGCGACTTCGAGCACGCGCTGGATCACGAACATCACGTCGGGACGGCCGGCATCATATTCGTCGAACACCAGCGCCACATTGTTCTGCACCGCCCAGGGCAGGATGCCGTCGCGGAATTCGGTGACCTGCTTGCCGTCCTTGAGCACGATCGCGTCCTTGCCGACGAGATCGATACGGCTGACATGGCTGTCGAGATTGACGCGCACCAGCGGCCAGTTGAGTCGGGCGGCGACCTGTTCGATATGGGTCGACTTGCCCGTGCCGTGATAGCCCTGCACCATGACGCGGCGATTGAACTGGAAGCCCGCCAGGATCGCCAGGGTGGTGTTGCGATCGAACAGATAGTCCGGGTCGATCGGCGGCACGTGGCTGCTGGTTTCCTTGTAACCCATCACCTTCATGTCCGTGTCGATGCCGAACAGCTCCCGGGCCGAATATTCGGTGTCGGGCAGATTGGTATACTCAGTCATGGCAAAGCTCTTGGCGGAAGGATCAAGGCGGGAAGGGCAGAAAAGACGCGGGCTCTATAGCAGCATTGTGACGGAGGCGGTAGCCACCCCAACCTCAGGGCTACTTTGCGACAAACCCGGTTTTCTTGAGATGGGCATAGGCGGCGATGATGGTGCGCAGGCGCTCTTCCGAGGCCTTGTCACCACCATTGGCATCGGGGTGGTGGATTTTGACCAGCGTCTTGTAGGCGCGCTTGATGTCGTCCGACTTGGCCTGCCCGATAATGCCCAGCGTTTCGAGCGCCCGTCGGTCCTGCTCATGCAGCGGCTTGACGCGCTCGGTGGCCGGCTTCTGCGACTGGCGATGACGATATTTGGCAAACACGCCGAACGGGTCGCCAAACCGGTCCCCCGGACGCAGGCCCGCCGTCTGGGCCGAACGCGAGGTCCGCGTGCCCGGATTGCCGGTGGCAAAGCTCGAGCGGCTTTCGGCCTTGGGCGGCGCATGCAGCGCCTCCTCCAGCTCGTCCTTTTCCATGCCGGCGAAGAAATTGAACGCCGTATTGTAGTGGCGGACATGCTCGAGGCAGAAGTGGTGATACTGCCCTTCGCTGCGGGCACCCTTGGGCGCGCGGTACTCACCCGCCAGCTCGCACCCCTCCCAGTCGCAGACATGCTCGATCGGCGCCGGTTTTTCTTCCCGGCGCGGCTTGATGCGAATGGTGTCGAAGAGCTTGGATTGCAGTTTCATTGCGCCTAGTTAAATGCCTGAACCATATAGAGGCCCGACGTCATGAGTGCCAGTGACACTATTACCGCCAAGCTCACCGCGAAATTTGCCCCCGCCTTCCTCGATGTGATCGACGAATCGATGCAGCATCATGGCCACGCCGGGTGGCGCGAGGGTGGTGAAACCCATTTTCGTGTCAGAATCGCGACCCGTCATTTTGACGGGATGAGCCGCGTTGCGCAACATCGTGCCGTCATGGACGCTCTGGACGCCGAACTCAAGGGCCGCGTCCATGCCCTCGCCATCGAAGTGCTGCCGTCCCAGGGGCCATTCGAGCTGCCCAACCGGGTCTAGGTGGCCTTCAGCCCTGCGGGTCCTGCGGCTGGATGCGCCGCACCAGCACGCGAGCCACGCGCTGACGATCGCGCTCGAGCACCTTGAAGTGAAAGCCGTGCGCGTCGATTTCCTGCCCTTCTCGCGGGATCACCTTGGCGGCATCGATGACCACACCGGCCACGGTATGAGCGCGGCTGTCGGGGAAGTTCCAGCCCATGGCACGGTTGACGTCGCGCACCGGCAGGCTGGCATCGACACTATAGCCGCCATCCGGCAGCCGGCGGATGCCGTTGAGCAGCTGGTCTTCGGGCTCGTCATGCTCATCGGAAATCTCGCCGACGATTTCCTCGATGATGTCCTCCAGTGTCACCAGCCCTTCGACGACGCCATACTCGTCCAGCACAATCGCCATATGCTCGTGGCGCTTGCGGAACTGGGCGAGCTGGGAATGCACCGAGGTGGATTGCGGCACGAACCAGGGCTTGTAGACGATGGTCTTGACGTCCACCGCCCGCGCTTCGCCATTCACCCTGGCCAGCGCCCGCAGCACGTCCTTGGCATGCAGCAGGCCGACGATGTTGTCGGGGCTGCCCTCATAGATGGGGATGCGCGTATAGGCGCTGTCCAGCACCTGCTCCACCAGCTCGTCCGCCGGCAGGTCGATATCGAGCGTCAGCATCTGGGTGCGATGCACCATGACGTCGGACACCCTGAGGTCGCGCAGGTCGAGAATGCCACCCAGCATGTCGGCATCATGCTTGATCACCCCGCCTTCGGCATGGAGGTAGTCCACAGTCCCGCGCAGCTCGTCATGACCCGATCGCGCATCTTCCTCGCTGGCCCGGACGCCGAACAGGCGCAGCATGGCGGTCACCAGCCACTGCACCGCCAGCGTCACCGGCGCGAACACCACGACGATGATATTGATGGCCGGCGCCACTGCCAGCGCAAACGAATCGGGGCGCATCAGCGCCAGCGTCTTGGGCATCACTTCGGAAAACACCACGACGGCGGCCGTCATGGCCAGCGTGGCATAGACAATGCCAGCCTCGCCGAAGATCTGGATCAGCAGGCTTGCCGCCAGCGTCGAGGCCAGGATGTTGACGACATTGTTGCCCAGGAGGATCGCCCCGATCAGCCGCTCCTTGTCCGCAATCAGCTTCTCGACGGTCAGCGCCCGGGAATCGTCATTGCGGGCCAATTGGTGGATGCGGGCCCGCGAGGCGGCAGTCAGGGCTGTTTCCGAACCGGAGAAGAAAAAGCTCATCGCCAGGAGAGCAACGATCGCCAGGGCGGTGATCAGCATGGGCTATGGCGTCCTTTGTTGATTGAGAAACGCTGCCACCGAGCCGGGCTCGACATTGCGTTCGATGAAGGCCTTGCCGATGCCGCGTGTCAGAATGAAGGTCAGCGCGCCCCGCGAAACCTTCTTGTCCTGGGCGATAGCCGCCATCAGCAATTCGGTAGAACCCAGCGCACCGGGAATATCAGACAAGGTGGTGGGCAGGCCCGCTTTCTGCAAGTGCGCGGCGATGCGGCCAGTGTCCTGGCTCGGCGCCAGGCCCAGCTGCGCCGAAAAGCCATGCGCCAGTATCATGCCCACGGCAACGCCTTCACCATGCAGCAGGCGGTCGGAATAGCCGGTATCCTTTTCCAGCGCATGGCCGAAGGTGTGGCCCAGATTGAGCAGCGCCCGCACGCCCAGCTCTTTCTCGTCCGCGATCACCACCCGCGCCTTGTGCGCGCAGCAGCGGGCAATGGCCTCGCCCCGCGCCGGCCCGCCGGCGAAGATCTCGGCCTGGTTAGCTTCGAGCCAGAAGAAGAAGTCCTCATCGTCGATCAGCCCGTACTTGACCACTTCGGCATAGCCGGCCGCAAACTGGCGGGGCGACAGCGTATCGAGGGTCGACAGGTCGGCCAGCACCAGACGCGGCTGGTGGAAGGCGCCGATCAAATTCTTGCCATGCGGCGAATTGATGCCGGTCTTGCCGCCGACCGAGGAATCCACCTGCGCCAGCAGCGAGGTCGGCATCTGCACGAAATCCATGCCCCGCCGCGCAATCGAGGCGGCAAAACCGCCCAGGTCCCCGATCACGCCGCCGCCCAGTGCGATGACAAGATCGCCCCGCTCCAGCCGCGCCGCCAGAATGCCCTCGACCGCCTGGCCAAGCAGGGTCCAGGATTTGGTGCTTTCGCCTGCCGGCAGCACGATCTCGGTATGGCCGAGCCCTGCAGCATCGAGCGAGGCGAGCAGCCGTGGCAACTGCGCCTTGGCGACATTGTCGTCGGTGATGATGCCATAGCGGCGCCCTGGAAAGCGCTCGGCCAGGATGGGCCCTGCATCGTCCAGCAGCCTGTCGCCAATCAGGATGTCATAGGCCCGCTCACCCAGAGCGACGTGAACCTTGTGAGCAATATCGGCCATGGTCAGTCCCGGCGTTGGAGATGGGCGAGCACTGCATCGATCACGTCACCCGCCACCACATCCTGCGGCACATCGCGGGAGATGACCGTTACGTCGGCCTCGGCATAGATCGGGTAGCGGTCCTCGATCAGCTTTTCGAGCGTCTCGCGCGGATTGGCCGTCTTGAGCAGGGGCCGGTTGGAGCGGCGCGAGACGCGCTCGAACAGGATGTCCACCTCGGCCTTGAGCCAGATCGAAATCGCTTCGGCCTTGACCAGCGCGCGCGTCTCGCCATTGACGAAGGCGCCGCCGCCGGTCGCCAGCACGACATTGCTTTCCTTGAGCACGCGGGCGATGACCCTGGTTTCTCCGGCGCGGAATTCGGGCTCGCCCCGCTGCTCGAAGATTTCGGGAATGCTCATCTGCGCGGCCTTCTCGATCTCCTCGTCGCTATCGAGAAAGTGGCGCCCCAGGCGATTGGCCAGCCGGCGGCCGACCGTGGTCTTGCCCGCCCCCATCATGCCGACCAGCACCAGCGGCTTGCCGGCGAGACGCTCGGCAAGCTGTTCGGCGCGGGCCTGCCGCAATGCCGCGTCCGGTCGGTTCAAATGGCGCTCCCCTAACGTTGCCGCTATCAAGCCGTCCCGCCCTCTCCTGTCAAGAACTTGCAGGCCGGCGCCTCACAACGCACTATGCCTACGGAAACGAAACCTTTTTCTGTCAGATTGCGCATAGTTTTGACCGCCGGACCGCCATGCCCACCCTGATCCGCCTCATCATCACGCTGCTTTTCCTGGCTGGACTCGTCTATGCCGGCATGGTCGCACTGATTGCCTTTGTCGAGCCGACCCCCAAGGAAGTGACCATTCGCATTCCGACGCGCGACCTGCTCTCGGGCGGACAACCGGCCCTGCCCGGCACGGAACAGCCGCCTGCAGAAGCACCCGCAGCAGAACCAGCCAATCCATGAGCAGCCACCTGATCGGCGCGTTTCTCGAGATGATGAGCGCCGAACGCGGCGCTGCCAAAAACACCATCGACGCCTATCGTCGCGATCTCTCCGACTATGCCGGTTATGTCGCCGGCCGGCAGCAGACCCTGCTGGCCGTCGGGCGCGAAACGGTCAATGCCTATCTCGATCGCCTCCGCCTTGATGGTCTCTCCGCATCCTCGTCTGCGCGACGCCTCTCGGCCATCCGCCAGTTTCATCGCTTCCTCTGCGCCGATGGCATGCGCAGCGATGATCCCACCCGCATCGTCGCCAGCCCCAAAAGCCGCCGCGCCTTGCCCAAGGTGCTCTCCATCGCCGAGGTGGACAAGCTGCTCACCACCGCCGAGGCCGAAGCCAATGCCGAGGCCTCGCCGCAAAAGCAGGCGGCGGCGCTGCGCCTCTATGTGCTGCTCGAACTGCTCTATGCCACCGGCCTGCGCGTCAGCGAGCTGGTGAGCCTCCGCCGCTCGGCCGTCATGCGCGACACCAGCTATTTGACCGTCACCGGCAAGGGCAACAAGGAGCGCGTCGTGCCGCTCAACGACCGGGCCCGCGACGCCATCAAGACCTATGTTGCGACGCTCGAAGCCGGCCCATTCCTCTTTCCCGCCACGGGCGCGGAAGGCTACCTCTCGCGCCAGGTCTTTGCCCGCGACCTGAAGAGCCTCGCCGGTCGCGCCGGCATTTCCGCATCGCGGGTCGCCCCGCATGTGCTCCGCCACGCCTTTGCCAGCCATCTCCTGGCCGGTGGCGCCGATCTGCGCGTGGTGCAGATGCTGCTCGGCCACGCCGATATCTCGACCACGCAGATTTATACCCACGTGCTCGACGAGAAACTGCGCACCCTGGTGGAGACGCATCACCCCTTGGCAGGGGGCTGACTATCTGACCTCTCCCTTCGGGGGAGCGGTCAGAGCACCCTTTCCTGTGTCCCAATCCCGGTCGAGCCTTGACTCACTGTTGCGCCGTCGCCACTTTCCGGCCACTTTGGGGCGCAACAGCAGCGGCCTTATGATAGGGTCCGTAAAACAGACCCCTAACGGGCAGGTGGGATGCAGTCTTATCTCGATTTTGAAAAGCCGGTTGCCGATCTTGAAGGCAAGATCGCCGAGCTCAAGGCTATGGCCGCGACCGATCAGGCCGTGAGCATCGACGAAGAGGTCAATCGGCTCTCCAGCCGCGCCGACGAGGCGCTGATCGAGATCTACAAGCGCCTGACCCCATGGCAGAAGACCCAGGTGGCCCGCCACCCGCAGCGCCCGCATTTTTCCGACTATGTCGGCAAGCTTATCACCGAATGGACGCCCCTGGCCGGCGATCGCAAATATCGCGAAGACGCCGCCCTGCAGGCCGGTTTCGGCCGCTTCAACGGCCAGTCCGTCGCCATTCTGGGCCAGGAAAAGGGCAGCTCGACTGAAACCCGGCTCAAGCATAATTTCGGCATGGCCAGCCCTGAGGGCTACCGCAAGGCCGTCCGCATCATGGACATGGCCGACCGCTTCAACATTCCATTGATTTCCTTCGTCGATACGGCGGGTGCCTATCCTGGCATCGGCGCCGAGGAGCGCGGCCAGGCCGAGGCCATTGCCCGCTCGACCGAGAAATGCCTCGAGCTCGGCGTGGCCAATATTGCCATCGTCATCGGCGAGGGTGGCTCCGGTGGCGCCATTGCCATTGCCGTCGCCAACCGCGTGCTGATGCTGGAAAATTCCATCTACTCGGTGATTTCTCCCGAAGCAGGTGCCTCCATCCTGTTCCGCGACGCCGCCAAGGCGCAGGACATGGCCACCGCCCAGAAGATCACCGCCCAGGACCTGCTCGGCTTTGGCGTGATCGACGGCATAATCCCTGAACCCGCCGGCGGTGCCCATCGCCACCACGAGGCGGTGATGGACGCCACACGCAATGCCATTTCCAGCTTCCTCGCCGAATTTGGCAGCCGAGGGCGCCTCGAGACCCGCGAGCACCGCCGCGAGAAGTTCCTGGCGATCGGTTCCGCACTCTAGATCTGAGTGCCCCCTCCTAACGTCTTCAATCGTGCACAACGCGCCGAACATCCCCTCCCCCTTCCCGGGGGAGGCTGGATGAGGGTCTCCGCGCCCATGCCTCGGGGAGAGGTAATAAGCCAACACACTCGCGTGATATGACCCGGCTTCCAGCCGATTTTGCTGCGTGGTAATGGTTCGTTCACCAGCAATTCTCATGCTGCGGTAACCAACTGGCCCTATGGGTCACCGCTCCATTGTTCTGCACCGGGCCGACGATCTTGACCGCCACGTTCCTCCGCAAGCTCTCATCGATCCTGATCCTGCTCTGGGTGGCATTTGGCCTGGTGGCCTGCGGCGGCTTCATGCCCAAGAGCAATGACAATCGCCACAACCAGCCGCTATCGAGCGTCACCCAGGCCGGCTTGCGCAACATGGGCTCCTCGCCCGGCGAAGCCATGGTCATCCGCATCTTCAAGCAGGAAGAGACCCTCGAAGTCTGGAAGCGGACCAGTGCCGGCCAGTTCCGCTTGTTCAAGACCTACGAAATCTGCGCCTATTCGGGCGATCTTGGTCCCAAGATCAAGGAAGGCGACCGGCAGAGCCCGGAAGGCTTCTATACGATCACGCCGGGCCTGATGAATCCTCGCTCGAGCTATTATCTCGCCTTCAACACCGGCTTTCCCAACAAGTTCGACCGCGCCCATGGCCGCACCGGCAGCGACCTGATGGTGCATGGCGACTGCTCCTCGCGCGGCTGCTACGCCATGACCGACCAGGGCATTGCGGAAATCTATGCGCTGGCCCGCGAGACCTTCAAGGGCGGCAATCCCAGCTTCCAGCTGCAGATCTTTCCCTTCCGCATGACCGCGGCAAACCTGGCCAAGCAGGCCTCGAGCCAGCACCTGGCGTTCTGGAAGGACATCAAGGAAGGCCACGACCTGTTCGAGCTGACCAAGGCGCCGCCCGCCTGGGACGTCTGCGAGCGTCAGTATATCTTCAATGCCAGCAGTGGCGGCGCGCTCAACCCGATGGGGCCCTGCCCCGCCGTAGTACAGATCGCCGGGCTGGCCGAAAAGCAGCAGGCCGACGAGATGGCCTTTGCCAGCGCCGTCGAGAGCGAGGCCCAGAAGGCGGCCCGCCTCGCCGCCGAAGCCGAGCGCGAGGCCGCCGCCGTCGCGGCCGCCAAGGAGCGCGGCGAAGCCATCAACGGCGCTGTGTCCGGCCTGTTCGGCGGCCTGGGCAGCATGTTTGGCGGCAAGGATGACGATGTCGTGCCGGTAATGAGCGGCAAGCCCGCGCCCAAGCCGCTGCCCCGGCTCGAACGCCCTTAGGCACTACCCCGCATCATCCGCCTTGCCATCGCCCGGCAACGGGGATGCAATGGCCTCGGTCGCGCACCATATCTGGGCCGCATTCCCGGGCAATGTGAGCCCGCCGGCCGGTGCCGCAACGGAGAGTTTGCCTTGGAAGAAACCCCTGCCGTCCAGAGCGAACCCAAGGCCACTGTGGAACCACCCAGGGCCGGCACACCGCGTGAACCCGCTCGCCGCCGCCTGCCTCTCGCCAATGTTCTCAGCTTCGTCGTGGGCCTCGTCGGCATCGCCGCGATTGGCGCGGCGACCTGGGTCTATGTCGAAACCCGGCGCGACATCGACCGGATTTCCACCGACATCGCGCAGATCCGCCTGAGCCTCGAACTCTTCGGCCAGATGAACCAGGCTCGCGATGTCACGGCCGGCGGCGACGCCGGCCTCGTGGATCTGGCCAACCGGATCGCCATTCTTGAGCAGAGCTGGCGCGGCACGGAGGGCGCAGCCGCCGATCCGCCGCTCGCGGCCACCGCGGCCCCCACACCACCTGCCGCTTCGGCGGGCGATTGCCTGCCCACCGGAACCCGTTTCCTCGTCACCTCCGGCGACAGCTATCCGGTCTGCGGCATTGCCGCCAATGTCGAGATCGGTGCGGTCGACAACGGCTTCCTCTCGCTGGCGGACGGCACCATCATCGCCTCGGGTGGCAATATCGGCCTGCCGGGCACCAGTTGCATGATCGGCGTCGTTTCGGCCGGTGAAGACGGCATGACCGGCTTCGCCGAAATCCGGGTGACCTGCTGAATTTCCGCGTTTCGGATACTGCAAAACAGAAGGCCCGGATCGCTCCGGGCCTTTGTTCATTCCATCGCGCCAAAATCTAGAAGGCGCCGTGGCAGTGCTTGAACTTCTTGCCTGAGCCGCAGGGGCATGGCGCATTGCGCGACACCCCGACCAGCAGCTGCGGATCGATCGGCTTGAGCGATGGGTCGCTGCCCACGGCGCCCAGCGCCCCGGCAATGGTCTCGCCGCCCACATCGGCATCATTCTCGCCAGTCAGCGGGTCGATATGGGTTTCCTGCAAGCGGCTGAGATCGGGCACGGGTGGCGTGATCGGCCGCGGCTGCAGCTCGACATGGCTGAGCTGGGTGGTCACCAGCTCGCGCAGGTTGTTGAGCAGGCCCTGGAACAGCTCATAGGCCTCCTGCTTGTATTCGGTCAGCGGATCGCGCTGGGCGATGCCGCGCCAGCCGACCACCTTGGAGAGGTGGTCCAGCGTCACCAGGTGGTCGCGCCACAAGCCGTCGATCGACTGCAGCAGGATGGACTTTTCCACCTGCCGCATGATCGCCGGGTTCGGCGCGCCATTCGCCGCCATGGCGGCAATGGTCCGCTCTTCCTTGGCCCTGGCATGCTCGTCGGCCGCCGCGATCAGCCGCTCGGTGACCGTTTCGGCATCAATGCCTTCCTCGGCCGCCCAGTCCTGCACCGGCACGTCGATATTGAGATAGGTCTGCGCTGCCGCGCGAAGCTGTTCCACATTCCACTGCTCGGGATAGGAGCGCGGCGGGATCGCCTTGGCGACGATGTTCTCGACCACGTCATGGCGCATGTCCACGACCGTGTCGCTGACATCCTCGGCATCCATCATCTCGATACGCTGCTCAAAGATCACCTTGCGCTGATCATTCATCACGTCGTCGTATTTGAGGATGTTCTTGCGGATGTCGAAGTTGCGCGCCTCGACCTTGCCCTGGGCGCGTTCGATCGCCTTGGTGACCCAGGGATGGGTGATGCTCTCGCCCTGCTCCAGCCCCAGCTTGCCTAGCATGGAATCCATGCTGTCGACCGGGAAGATCCGCATCAGGTCGTCCTGCAGGCTCAGGAAGAAGGCCGAATGGCCCGGATCGCCCTGGCGACCGGACCGGCCGCGCAGCTGGTTGTCGATGCGGCGGCTCTCATGCCGCTCGGTGCCGATGACCATGAGGCCACCTGCCGCCAGCGCCTTGGCCTTGTCGGCCGCAATGGTGGATTTGATCTCGGCGATCTTCTGCTCGCGGGCCTCCCCTTCGAGGCCCTCGCATTCGCGCTGGATGCGCATTTCGAGATTGCCGCCGAGCTGGATATCGGTACCGCGGCCGGCCATATTGGTGGCGATGGTGATCGCGCCCGGCAGGCCCGCATCAGCGACGATGAAGGCTTCCTGCTCGTGATGGCGGGCGTTGAGCACGTTCATCTGCCCGACATTCTTGCCGCGCAGGATTTCGGCCAGCATTTCCGACTTCTCGATCGAGGTCGTGCCCACCAGCACCGGCTGGCCACGATCCTGGCACTGCTTGATCAGGTCTGCAATGGCGTCGAACTTCTCGGCCGCGGTGCGGAAGATGGCGTCTTCGTCATCGATACGTTGCACCGGCACATTGGTCGGCACGGTGACCACGTCGAGCTTGTAGATATCGGCGAATTCTTCCGCTTCCGTCGCCGCCGTACCGGTCATGCCGGCCAGTTTCTTGTAGAGGCGGAAATAGTTCTGGAAGGTGATCGAGGCCAGGGTCTGGTTTTCCGGCTGGATCTTGACGCGTTCCTTGGCTTCCAGCGCCTGGTGCAGGCCTTCCGAATAGCGGCGGCCCGGCATCATGCGGCCGGAGAACTCGTCGATGATCACCACTTCGTCATTGCGGACAATGTAGTCCTTGTCCTTGCGGAACAGCTTGTGCGCCCGCAGGGCCGAATTGGCGTGATGCACCAGCGCGACATTTTCCACGTCGTAGAGCGAACCGGTCTTGAGCATGCCGGTCTCGGCCAGCTTGGCTTCGAGCTTTTCGATGCCCTGGTCGGTGAACGTGGCGGCGCGGTGCTTTTCGTCGAGCTCGAAATCGCCCTCTTCGATGATCGGCATCAGCTCGTCGAGCTTGAGGTAGAGTTCGCTCCGGTCATCCGACGGACCCGAAATGATCAGCGGCGTGCGCGCCTCATCGATCAGGATCGAGTCCACTTCGTCGACGATGGCATAGGAATGGCCGCGCTGCACCATCTGGGCGCGCGTATATTTCATGTTGTCGCGCAGATAGTCGAAGCCGAATTCGTTATTGGTGCCGTAGGTGATATCGGCGCCATAGGCCGCTTTGCGCTCGGCATCGGTCAGCCCATGTACGATAATGCCATAGCTGAGGCCGAGGAAATTGTAGATCTGGCCCATCCAGGCAGCGTCGCGGCGCGCCAGATAGTCATTGACCGTCACCACATGCACGCCCTCGCCCTTGAGGGCGTTGAGATAGACGGCGAGCGTGGCAACCAGCGTCTTGCCTTCACCGGTGCGCATTTCGGCAATGGCGCGATCGTTGAGCACCATGCCGCCGATGAGCTGCACATCGAAGTGGCGCATGCCCAGCACGCGCTTGCTGGCTTCACGCACGGTGGCAAAGGCAGGCACGATCAGGTCATCGAGATCGGCGCCCTTCTCGAGCTGCTCCTTGAACGCGGCGGTGCGGGCGCGCAACTCGTCGTCGCTGAGTTTTTCCAGCTCCGGCTCGAGGGCATTGATCGCCGCCACCTTGCCCTGGAAGCGCTTCACGTGCCGATCTGACGGAGAACCGAAGATCCGCCGGGCGAGCGAGGCAAGTGCCATATGTCAGGTCCTTTTATGACTCATCGGGGTGCGGCGGGGAGCTGCGCAATTGGCCCGTTCGGCCGCGTCGACGCGATGAGAAAGCCTTTCCGGCTTTGAATTTCTGGTATCCCGCCAGGCGGCGGAAAAAGCGGCTGAGATGTAAGAGCGGGTCCTTGTCTTGTCAACGTCGCCGAAATGGGCCACACCTCCGTGGCCCTGCCGGAAACCCCGGCAGAAACGGGTTTTCCGGCCATTGGTTGCTCATCTGCGCGTCGCGGCACATTTTGGCCCCGTTGCTGTGTGAGGGCAGGCCGGAACCCGCGCCAGGCATCGCCAGCGCGCGCCTTGCCGATCATCAACGAGCCAGGACGCACAGCAAAAGCGCCGGCCAAGGAGACCGATCCATGATTTCTTCCTCGTTGCGCCTCGCCCGGACGAGCGTTCTTGCGCTGATCCTTGCTGCGGGTGCACTGGCCCCCGCCGTCGCGCAGGACGCCGCGCCTGCCGCCGAAGCGCCCGCCGCCGAGGCCGTCGCGCCCGTTTCGCCCGACACGGTGGTTGCGACCGTCGGCGGCGAGCCGATCACCGAGGCCGATCTGGGCTTTGCCGCCGAGGACCTGACCCAGGAACTCAGCCAGATGCCGCCCGAACAGCGCAAGCCGTTCCTGCTGCGCGTGCTAATTGACATGAAGGTGATGGCCAAGGCTGGTCAGGAAGCCGGCATGGCCGATACCCCCCTGTTCCAGCAGCGCCTCGACTATCTCGAGGATCGCGCCCTGCGCCGCGCCTATTTTGCCGAGACCATTGCCAATGCAGTGACCGAGGAAGCCGTGCGGGCCGATTATGAGGCCTTCATCGCCGACTTCGTGCCGGCCGACGAAATTCGCGCCAGCCACGTCCTGGTTCCCACGGAAGAAGAAGCCAAGGCCGTGAAGGCCGAGCTCGATGGCGGCGCCGATTTCGCCACCGTCGCCAAGGAAAAGTCGATCGATCCGGGTGCTGCCAATGGCGGCGACCTCGGCTTCTTCGGCAAGGGCATGATGGTGGCGCCTTTCGAGGCTGCGGCCTTTGCCCTCACCGATATCGGCCAGGTCTCGGATCCAGTGGAATCCCAGTTCGGCTGGCACGTCATCCGCCTTGAAGAAAAGCGCCAGTCCGCCCCGCCGGCATTCGAGCAGGTCGCCGCCCAGTTGCAGCAGCAGCGGCTGATGACCACGTTCGATGAAACCGTCGCCAGGCTGATGGAAGGCGTGACCATCGACATCCCCGATGCCGAGCTCAAGGCCGCCGTCGACGCCCAGACCGAAACCGAAGCTGCCGGCGAAACCCCGGCACAGTAACCCTTCTCACCTCTCCCCCTTGGGGAGAGGTCGACCATCTTGGGTCGGCTGAGGGGCCTTTACCTGACTCGGTGTGAGGCCCCTCACCCGGCGCCCGCGAGGCGTCCCCCAAGGAGAGGTCAAACGCCCCACACCTGGGTCAGCTTCGCGATGCCCCCGGCCGCAGCCCCTGCACCACCTGGCGCGCAATCTTGCGGGCCTCGTCCAGAGTGATCGCGGTGCGCCCGGTCAGCAGCCTTTGCCAGGCCAGGGCGGAAATCAGCTCCGCAGCCAGCTCCGGATCGATATCGTCCCGCAATTCGCCCCGTGCCTGCCCCCGCGCGAACAGCGCACCGGTCTGCTTGCGCCGCGCCGCCGCATAGTCGCTCAGCGTTTCCGCAGTACGCGGATTGCTCTGTGCGTCGGCCACCAGATAGCGGAACACTTCGCCGGCGCCCGAGCCACCCCAGTGGCCCATCAGATGCACGAAGAACTGCGCCACATCTTCCTCGGTCGAGCCACTGTCCGCATGGACCACCGCTGGTTTTTGCCGGTGGTAGACAGCCAGCAGCAATGCCGTCTTGTCGGGCCACCAGCGATAAATGGTGGGCTTGCCCGCCCGCGCCCGCCGCGCCACCGCTTCGATGGAAAAGCCGGCCAGGCCCGATTCATCGAGAATGGCCTCGGCCGCCGCGAGAATCGCTTCTTCCGTATCGGGATTGCGGCGCGACCCAATGGATCGGCGCGGCGCATCGATGTCAGGACTGTCTTGGCTCATGCCCTCTTATGGCCGAAAAATTTCTTATCGCAAAGGACTTGAACGATACGTGTCGTTCCGTTACATAACGCAACGTACCGTTTCGTTTGGAGTTTGCAAATGCAACCCTCCCTCGCCTCCCGTCTCCGCATGGCCCTCGTGATGACCATTTTCGTCTACCCCGTTGTGACGCTCTATCTCTATATCCTGATGCCGCTGACCCCGGGCTGGGAGATGTGGCAGCGAAGCCTGGTGCTGGTGCCCATCATGGCCACCACCATCGTCATGCTGATCGTCCCCTTCATCGGCAAGCGTTTCGGGGCATTCATCGCCGGCACCAAAAAGCCGCTCGCCGCCTGATGCCTCTGTAGCGGCAGAGGCCCGGCCACCCCCTCCCCTGCGGGAGAGGGTGGGACGTGTGGATACACAGGACAAGCCGCCAGCCGTGACCTAGCACGTCTTGCGAATGCCTTGTCTTTGGGGCACACCGGGGGCCGCAATTCGGTTCCACCACAAGGCACAGGCAGATGGCCCACCCGGTTTCCCCGCTCGCTCCCAAATCCTATCCGGACCTGCCGGTGATCGCGGGCGTGCGCTTCGCCACCGCCGAAGCGGGCATCAAATACAAGAACCGGACCGACGTCCTGCTCATGGCCTTCGACGAAGGCACCACCGCGGCCGGCGTGCTGACGAAGTCCAAGTGCTCTTCGGCTGCGGTCGACTGGTGCAGGGCCAACCTGCCCGGCGGCACCGCGCGGGGTCTGGTGGTCAATTCCGGCAATGCCAACGCCTTTACCGGCAGCAAGGGCCAGCAGAGCGTCCAGCTCACCGCTGATTATGCAGCCAAGGCGCTGGCCTGTGCCCCATCGGAAATCTTCCTCGCCTCGACCGGCGTCATCGGCGAACCGCTTGATGCCTCCAAATTTGCCGGCGTGCTCGACACCATGGCAACGAGGATGGGCGACGGACCCTGGATGGACCCCGCCAAGGCCATCATGACCACCGACACTTTCCCAAAGCTCTATGGCGCCACCCTCGACGTCGACGGCGTCGAGGTCAGGATCAACGGCATTGCCAAGGGATCAGGCATGATCGCGCCCGACATGGCCACCATGCTGAGCTTTGTCGTCACCGACATGCCCATTGCCGCCCCGGTGCTGCAGGCGCTGCTCAGCAGGCATGTGGCAACGAGCTTCAACGCCATCACCGTCGACAGTGACACCTCGACCTCCGATACGCTGCTGGCCTTTGCCACCGGCAAGGCTGCCGTCGAGCCGATCGAGAGCATGGACGACCCCCGCGCCGAAATCTTCGGCGAGGCCCTCAAGGACGTGTTGTTCGACCTCGCCATCCAGGTGGTGCGCGATGGCGAAGGCGCTACCAAGCAGGTCTCGATCCATGTCGAGGGCGCCACCTCCGATGCCAGCGCCTTCCGCATCGCCAAGTCCATCGCCGACAGCCCGCTGGTCAAGACCGCCATTGCCGGCGAGGATGCCAATTGGGGCCGCGTGGTCATGGCCGTCGGCAAGGCTGGCGAGCCCGCCGATCGCGACAGGCTGGCCATCCGCTTCGGCGACTTGCTGGTCGCCAAGGATGGCGAGCGCGCCGCCGTCTATGACGAGGCCGCCACCAGCGCCTATATGAAGGGCGAGGACCTGGAACTCACCGTCAGCCTGGGGCTCGGGGACGGGAGGGCCACCGTCTATACCTGCGACCTGACGCATGGCTACATCACCATCAACGGCGACTACCGGAGCTGACATGACCTTGCCCACGGTCGAGGCCTTCGAGCGGGCAGGCCTTGAGGCCTGGCCCGGCATCGAAGTCAAATGGGACGGCAGCTGGGTGCGTCGCGCCGCGGGCGGCTATACCAAGCGCGCCAATTCGGTCCAGTGCTTTGACCCCGACGATGGGGAGGACGCCGATCTGCGCGTCATCTCGGCCAGCACGTGGATGGTCATCCGCGGCATCAAGCCGGTATTCCGGATCACCCCGCTGGCGGCCCCCGAGCTCATCGAGACCCTCGATGAGGCCGGCTGGCAGAGCATCGACCGAAGCCACCTGTTTGCCATGGCACTCGGCGAGCAGCAGCCTGATCCCGATGCAAGGCTGCTGCCCGTGCTCGACCCCGCTTTCCTCGCGGCGCAGCAGCACCTGCAGGGCTATAGCGACGCCACCATTGACCAGATGCGCAGTCTGCTGGCCGCCTTTGTCGTGCCATCGACCGGCATCGTGCTCTATCGCGACGGTGAACCCGTCGCCACCGGACTGATGGCCGTCGCCGGCGGCATCGTCATCACCGGCAATGTCGTCACCGACGCCCTCAGGCGCCGCCAGGGACTGGGCGCCGCCATGATGCGCACTGGTCTCCATTGGGCCCGCGCGCAGGGTGCCACGGTCGCCGCTCTCAATGTTCAGGCCGACAACCCGGCCGGGCAGGCGCTCTACGCCTCGCTCGGCTATGAGTACCAATACGACTATACCTACCGCATTCCGGGGGTCGCATGAGCGGGCCAAAACTCCTGCTGGTCGTGGCCTGCGCCCTGGTCGATGTCGACCGCCGCGTGCTGATCGCCCAGCGCCCCGAGGGCAAGTCGCTGGCCGGGCTCTGGGAATTTCCCGGCGGCAAGGTGGAGCCCGGGGAAAGCCCGGAGGCCGCGCTGATCCGCGAGCTGGAGGAGGAGCTCGGCATCTCGACCAAGCAGGCGTGCCTGGCGCCGGTCACCTTTGCCAGCCACTCTTACGAGAATTTTCACCTGTTGATGCCACTTTACGCCTGCCGGAAATGGCAGGGTATGCCCGAGCCGCGGGAGCATACGGCCCTCAAATGGGTCCGCCCACAGCAGCTGCGCGACTACCCCATGCCCCCGGCCGACGAACCGCTGATCGCCGCGCTCTGCGATCTGCTCTGATCGGGCTTGGGGGCAAGCATGCTGAAATCCTTCATCGCCGACGAGACCGGCGCCACGGCATCGAATATGGTCTCCTGGCGGGGCTGATCGCCGTTGCCGTCATTGTCAGCTTCGTTACCCTGGGCGATAGCCTGTTCAACCTGATGGCCACCGGCCCGGGCGCTGCCGGCAATGTCATCGCCGCGCAGACCGCCAAGATCGACTGACTACTGCAGCACCACGACCTTGTATTTCTCCCCCGGCACCACGGCGTCGCCGGGGTAGAGGTCGTTGATGATATAGAACAGTTCGCTGCCGCGGCTGAGCCCGGCCATCTGCCGCGCCAGCGAATCGGCGCTGTCGCCGGACCTGGCCGTGACCACGCGCACCGCCACCTTGCGCACCTGGTTGAGATCGCTCGCCTCGGCGCGGCGGAAGCTCTTGAGCGTTTCCTCCGCCCCCTGCGCAAAGCGGCTGCTGTCGGACTTGGCGGCAAAGATGAAGCGATAGACCTGCCCGTCGAGCCGCATGACCGAAACCCGGAAGAACCACTGGTCGGTCTGCGCCAGGCCCGAGGCCATGTCGATGCCGTTAAAGCTCTGCGTGGTGACGCTGTCGGCCTTGAGCCCGGCAATCCAGCCGGACTTGAGATAGTCGGATAGCGGCACATTCGCCTGCACATCGGCGCTGTCGAAGCGCACCGCTTCGCCATCGCCGGCCACGCCCACCACCGCACTCTGCGAATTCTGCAGCGTATAGCCGGCCGGCACGGTGAAAGTGAACTTGGATGCGGTGTGGATGAAGCGCCGGCCCACGATCGAGCCCTGCGCCGGGCTGTCGCCGAAGGTCAGGCCCGCGATCGAGGCCAGATAGCCGTCGCGATCGGTCTCGAGGCTCGCCTGGCCGAACATGGTGCGGGCGGTATCGACCGCCTTCTGGATGCGCGCCGGGGTCGAGGGATGCGAGGACAAGAACCCGTCGTCACCCGATTCGCCGGCCGAAAAGCTGGCAAACCGGCTCATCACGCCAAGGAACCGCGCCGCGGCCTGCGGGTCATAGCCCGCCTTGCCGGCAAACTTGATGCCCTCGCGATCGGCATCGAGCTCCTGGTTCTGGCTGAAGGCGGCCATGGACTGGCGCGTCCGGTTGGCCGTGGCATCGGTCGAGGTGTCGCCGCCAAAGACGCCGGTGATCACGCGGTCGACGATTTCGGTGGTGCGGGTGCGATCGGTCCGAGCGCGCGCATGGCGCAGGGTCACATGGGCGATTTCATGCGCCAGCACGGCCGCCAGCTCGCTCGTATCGCTGGCCAGCGCCAGGATGCCGCGCGTCACATAGATATAGCCACCCGGCAGGGCGAAGGCATTGACCTCGGAACTGTCGAGGATGGTGACCTGGAACTGCGCATTGGGCTGGTTGGCGGCGGCCAGCAACCGGCTGACGATTCGCGCCACCATGATCTCGGCCGGCCGGTCGGAATAGACCCCGCCATAGGCCGCGATGATGCGCGGATGCTCGCGGCGGCCGATCACCACATCCTCGGGATCGGTGCCCTCGGGCACGACCGTCGGTGCCGGATTATCGCCCGTCTGGCTGACGGCGACATTGGACCCGGTCAGGCTCGTGCAGCCGCTCAGCGCCAGCAGCGTCACGGCCAGAAGGCCATTGCGGAATCCCCTGGAGATCTGCCCCAAACCCGTCATCGTAGCGCCAGAACCTCGATCTGTTCGGGATGAGTGACTTCGATGCGCGGACCATCCCGGTCATCCACCCATCCGCGCACGCGCAGCAGCGCACCTTCCAGCACCAGCGGATCCATGCCCGCGCTGGCGAAGATTCGCAGCGCCGGCGCCTCGATCACGACGGTGAAGTCTTCCTTCCAGAACCGGCCGAAATTGAGATAGACCCGCCCGCCGCTTCGCTCGGCCAGCAGGACCCTGCCTTCGACAAGTTCATATTGGCCGGCCCGAGCGAGCAAGTCGCCGGGCGCGTCCGCCGCCCGTGTGCTGTAATAGGGATCGGACCAGATGCCAAGCCCGCCCAGCCGTGCCTTTCCCTCGGCCGCGAACAAGAGTTCGAGACAGGCCCGGTTATCAGGGAAGGAATAGACCCGCGCCAGCCCCTGGCCCACCATGGCGCGCTGCGCCCAGACCTCGCCCTGCGGCCCGTCGACAAAGACATGGGCGAGCACGCGGCCATAGCGGTCGACCTCCTCGCCGCCAAAGCCCAGCCGCACCGGCCGGTTGAGCGCGATATCCTCGAGCGCCGCCTTGGCCTCGGGCGCCAGCGGCCAGGTCTCGAACCCGTCGCGCCCCAGCGGCAGCTTGGGCGCCTGGGTGCCGATCATGCGCACCACGCGCCCGTCATCGAGCACGACGGTATCGCCATCGGTCACCGTGGTGACGATGCCGCCCGCTTCCATGCGCAGGCTCTCGCAGGCCAGCGCCGCGACCGAAACAGAAGACAGGGCCGCCAGAGCAGCAAGACGAACTAGACTGAGATTGAGCAAATCAGGCCCCGGAAAGAGTTCGTTCACCTTGCACGCAAATGCGGCAAAAAAAGATGAATGATCGCAAAGCTGTGATCGAAACCGGCACGTGACAAGGCGCCGCCTGAAACGCGGTTGTCGATAGGAGACGGACCCCGAGACGGCTTTCGCCTCTGGTAAATTTAATAACGAGACGACAACCGCCCCGGGGCGCCGGTTTTTGGAACAGTCCCGGTTATCGCGCACAATGGTCGCTCGCCACGTGCGGCCGGATCTCGAACCTGCGCGAGAGGCAAAACCCGCGCCCGGCTCACCCCGCCACTGTTCGCCTGCAGGCCGTCCATGCGGAGTGATGGGGCGATTATGGCATGGGTCTTGGAGGCAGGGATAAGTTGGGGATGGCCGCCGGAGAGCCCCGCAAACGCGGTCGTCACCTCGGGCGTGACCCGAGGGACTGCACTTATCCAACGTTCGGCAAGTGAAGAGCTCTCGGGTCAAGCCCGAGGGTGACGATCTGTGGGTGGGTCGATTTGGTGGGCGCGCTATCCTCAAAAGTACCGTGTCACCCCGGCCTTGAGCCGGGATCCAGGGTAGAGATGGTTCGCCCCGAAATCCGGACTCCCGCACCCCCTCCCAGCCTCCCCCATCAAGGGGGAGGTGCCGCTCCACTCTTGAGGCACGACCTAGTCTCAACGACCAATCCGCCCGGCGCCAACCCAACCTTGTAAGCACCGAACCGAACTGGTATTTCGGACCCGTGGTCTCGTAGCTCAGCAGGATAGAGCACCGGATTCCTAATCCGGGGGTCGTGGGTTCGAATCCCGCCGAGATCACCAGCGCCCCATTGATTGATTATTCCGCGCAGGCGAAGCCCGAATCATCGGCGACCGGCTGATCCAGAATTCTAGAGCGAACTCCCCGATATCTACATTGCCTGTTGATTGGGGAAAACGCGGGCTATCTCAATGTGCAGGAAGGCTGGCTGGAGCCATGACGCTCAGGCCCGCGAGACGGGCCTAAAGCCCCCTCACCTTGCCGCCCAGTTCACACCTCTGCGCAGCATCGTCGCCATTTCCGGCACGGCGAATTCCGACGAGACATGCCCGAGCGAGGAATAGAACACCCTGCCCTTGCCATGCTTGCGCTTCCACACCACCGGCATGGTGACGCCGTCGATCCAGCTGGCGTGTTCGCCGGTAAAGGTCGTGGTGGCCAGCACCTCGTTGGAGGGGTCGACATGCATGTAATATTGCTCTGAGCGGTAGGGGAAGCTGCTGACCCCTGCCGTGATCGGATCGTCGGGGCGGGTGATATCGACGCGGTAGTCGATGATATTGCCCGGATGGGCCACCCACTGGCCGCCCACCATGAACTGGTAATCCACCGCATCGCGGAAGGCATCGGCCATGCCGCCATGGTGCCCGGCCAGGCCCACGCCATTTTCCACGGCCTTGGTGAGGTTGCTGACCTCTTCCTTCTCGATCTTGCTCATGGTGAAGATGGGCACGATGAGGCTGAGATCGTGAATCGAGGGATCGGCAAAGGCCTCGGTCGTGTCCTCGACATAGACCTTGAAGCCATCCTCCTCGAGCCAGCTCTTGTAGATCCTGGCGCATTGCTCGGGCTCGTGGCCGCTCCAGCCGCCCCAGACGATGAGTGCTTCCCGCATTTGCTTCTCCTCACGCGATTGAGCCGGCGCCATTCGGCATCCGGCCGACAGATTATTGTGGCGCCCGCCGCACCGGGCCGGTCGTGCCCCAGGGCGAGCCATAAAGTTCACCCAGGGCAACCGCGGCCGCGCCGCGCGCCCAGAGCTCGTCGCCCGATTCGTCGATGACGATTTCGGCCAGGGTGGTCAGCGGCGCCGGAATGGCATTGGCAAAGGCCGCCCGCAGCGGCGCCAGCAGATGCTCGCCCAAAGCCAGGGTGGAGCCGACGAGAATAACGCGAGGCGGCGCAAAGAGAGCGACCAGATTGGCAATGGCAATGCCCAGCGCCGCCCCGGCGCGGGCGGCGGCCACGCGCAGGCCCTCGTCGCCGGCATCGACCAGCCGGCGCACCGGCGCCATGCCCTGGCCCAGCCGCACCGCCTCGCCGATCTGCTGGTCGGACTGGCTGGACTGCAGGATCACCTGCTGGCTGGCAAGATCGGCCAGCTTGACGGCATTGTCGCCGCCCGCCCCCATGATCATGTCGCCCAGCGTCAGGCTCAGCCCATGCGCGCCGCGGAACAACTGCCCGCCATGCATGACGCCCAGGCCCAGCGTTTCCTCGACCGCCACCAGGACGAAATCGTCGAGGTCGCGCGCCCGGCCGAACCAGTGCTGCGCCATGCTGATGGCATTGGCGTCGCTTTCGATGATGGTGTCGATCCCCATGCGGGTGGCGATGGCCTGCTTGAGCGACACATCGGGATCGCGCAGGACGCCACTGGCCAGCACCTTGCCGGTGCCATGCTCGACAATGCCCGGCAGGCTGAGCGCGATGGTCTTGATCTGGGCCAGCACCAGCCCGGCATCGAGCACGCAGCGGCGTACGCCATCTTCGACCAGGTCGGCAATGACCTCGGCAGGGAGCCGGTCGACCCGCACCGGCAGGGTCAGGCTGGCCAGCACGTCGCCCTGGAAATTGGTGGCGACAAAGACGATGCGGTTGGCGGCGAGCTTTGCCCCCACCACCCAGGCCGCCTGCGGATTGAGCGCCAGCATGACGCGCGGCCGCCCGCGCAGGGTCTGGCTGCGGATATCGCCCTCGTGCCGCACGGTGATCAGCCCGTCATCGAGCAGGGCTGCCGTGATCGCCGAGACCGTGGTGGCCGAAAGGTCCGTGCGCTCGCCGATTTCCACCCGGGCGATGGCGCCATGGCGCCGGATCGTATCGAGCACGTGGAAGCGGTTGATGGCCCGCATCAATTCGGGGTCGGCGGTCTTCATGGAGGACGCGGGGCTCGCTGGGAAACCCGATTTAAATCGGGATGCAAAATAACTGTTCCGTCTTGTAGTCGCCCGCCGGGGCGCAGCGCAAGACGAAATCGCCGCGTTAAGGCCGTGGCAGGGCCTGTTGCGCTAGAACAGCGCAACCATCTTTTGGCCTTGCTGGCCCCCTATGCGGCCCCAACGCTGTTTTTTCGAGGATTTCCCATGACCGTTTTGCACGCCTTCAAGCCGGCCATCCTGCCCCTCGCCGCCCTCCTGGCCGGCCTGACCCTGGCCGCCTGCAGCATGGGTGGCGGCGGCAGCGGCACTGCCATCGCGCTGGCGCCGGGCCTGTCGGCCCGCATGGACCAGCCGGGCGCCAGCCTTGATCGCGTCCAGGCCATTTCCATCATCAATGCCTATCGCGCCACCAATGGCCTGCCAGCCTTGACCCCCGACGCCGCGCTCGACGGCACCGCCCAGGCCCTGGCCAACCAATATGCCCAGACCGGCACCCCGCCCAAGACCCCGCAGGGCCTGACGGTGATGAAGCTCTCGGCCGGCTACGCCACCTTTGCCGAGACCTTCTCGGGCTGGCGCAACAACCCGGCCGACGCCGCCGGGCTGCGTGCCACTGCCAGCAAGGCCGGCGTCGCCGTCGCCTTCAACCCCAGCTCCAGCTATGGCATCCACTGGGTCCTCGTCCTTGGCAACTGAGCCGGACCTCATCGACGCCCGCGGGCTCAAATGCCCGCTGCCGGTGCTGAAAATGGAAAAGCGCCTGGCGGCAATGCCGCCCGGCGCGACCCTGATCGTGCTGGCCACCGACCCCATGGCCAAGATCGACATCCCCCTGCATTGCCAGCAGAACGGGCACACCCAGACGCTCACCACCGACGGCGACGTCATGCGGTTCGAGATCGTCAAAGCTTAGGTAAATGGTGCCCCCCGCCGGACTCCATTTCGGGTCACGCGCGGTCTGTTAACATCATGATTTAATTAATGTTTTGCAAGTCGGCAAAGTTCACCCTTGACCGCATCGCGAAAAACGTGCCCCAAAACGTGCCACAGAACATGCCCCAAATGGCGGACGAATGGCATTCAAGCGCGATCCTATCCTCGATCGGCACCTGATCAACAAGGGTGACTGGTTCCACTACAAACGTCGCGTGCCCTCCAATGTCCACCTGGTCATTGGAGGCGACAGCCATGTGCGCAAGAGCCTCAAGACCAAGGATCTGGCGGTCGCTCGCCTTAAGCGCGATGAATTGGAGACTGCCGATGATCGCCTATGGCAGGCGCTGGGCGGCGGTAGGACGCAAGGCGATGCCCGACAGGCTTATGATGCCGCTGTCGCCATGGCGCTGGCCCTGCGCCTGCCATATCGGCAAGCCGAGCAGGTGGCCGAACTGCCGATCGAGGATATCATGACGCGGATTGCGACCGTGCCGGCCAAAGGGACAACGCGGCCGGTAGCTGATGCGGCGCTCGGCTTGGTCAAGCGGCCCGATGTCCTGGTCAGCGAGGCATTCGAGATCTATTTTGACGTGATCGCCACCGATGAGCAGCGCACCAAAAGCGCGCAGCAGCGCGCCGACTGGCGCAAGGTCAAGACGCGGGCCAAAAACAACTTTGTGGCGATCGTCGGTGACGTGCCGGTTTCCAGCATCTCGCGCGAGCAGGCGCTGCAGTTCTATGATTTCTGGCGCAAGCGGATCGCGCCCAATGACCGGGAGATCGCCGAGGGCGCCCTGATCACCCATTCCCCGGCCAGCGGCAACCGCGACATCGGCAACATGCGGGTGCTGTTTGCCGCCTATCACCGCCATATCGGGGAAATGGACAGGTTCAATCCCTTCGCCGGCCTGGGCTTTGATGAGGATGATGAGCGCACGCGGCCGCCGTTCACCGTTGACTGGATCACCCAGACCATCCTGGCGCGCGGAGCGCTGTCGGATCTCAACGCCCCGGCCCGCCGAATATTCCTGACGCTGGTGGAAACCGGCGCCCGCGCCAGCGAGATCTGCAATCTGCGGCCGAGCCAGATCATCCTCAACCATGAGGTGCCGCACCTGGTTATCAGCCCGCGCCGAGAGCGCGACGATCCGCGCGAGGTCAAGACGGCGACTTCGGTGCGCAAGGTGCCGCTGGTGGGTGTGTCGCTGGCCGCTATGCGCGCCAGCCCTGCCGGCTTCCCCGAATATGCCGAGAAGGGCACCACGCTTTCCAACACGTTGATGAAGCATTTCCGCCTGCACAAGCTGCTGCCGTCGGCGGCTCACACCATCTACTCGATCCGCCACTCATTCGAGGACCGAATGAAGGATGCCAATGTCGATGAGGAATTGCGGCGCCTCCTGATGGGGCACGCTGTCGAGCGCCCGCGCTATGGCATGGGCGGCAGTCTCAAATGGCGCGAGGAGAATTTGCAGCGGATTGAGCTGCCGTTTGACCGTTCGATAGTCTAAGGTCCACCTTCCCCAACAGCATCAGTGTGACTTTCCCATTCTCGGGAGTTGGCAAAGTCACATTTGCTGCTATTAACGGTTCCGTATCCGGAGACCTTTTAGTGGCAGAGGCTTTGCGTCTATCGTCTATAGCTCAGCAGCGCGGCAGGCATACGCGCGTGGCGTGGACAGCGGCTGACCCGGCGCAAGTTCTCATCCACTGCCGTTATGACCAGCTGAAGGGAACAGCGAAAGATTCACCTTTCGCCCACGAAAAGTACCTGAAGGCGAAGCGTTATAACGACAAAGAGGCGGCGGCTGACATTGTCGAAGCTCTGATTGATGACCATGTAGTTGATCAAATCATTGACCTTCTGCCGGACGATCGCGCGGTGAAGGTTGTGTTTCCCTATCCTGAGTTTGATCCCGACATAAAGTCGCCAAACCAGATGACTATCACAAACGCTATTCCGTTCGCATTTGCGGCTCACTTGGCCGCTCTGCTTGACGCTGAGATCGAAGTTGAGATCGTCGAGGCGGCGCGACCGGGTCGAACAGACCTAAACCGCTTCGAAAGGTTTCTTTGGCAACCATGTTTCACCGGCAAGGTGGACCCCGATTGCGTATATGTGCTTGTTGATGATACGTGCACGCTCGGTGGCACCTTCGCAGCATTGCGCAGCTACATTCTGGCGAAGGGTGGAACAGTCGTCGCGGTTACCGCATTGAGTCACATGAACGGAAAATCCGTCCCGTTCGGGATTGCGGATGGGACTGCGAATATGCTTGTATCGAGATACTCTGAAGAGATCTCGGCTTTTTGGATTGAGGAAGTTGGCCATGGCATCGAATGTCTTTCAGAGCTTGAAGGGTCTTTTCTTGTCGAGTGGCAAGGATACGGTGGCAAGCGAGCCGGGACAGAGCCACTTCAGCAACTCAGAGATCGGCTTGTTGAAGCTAAGGCTTCGGGAAGGGGTAATGACCGCTCGTAAGGAGCAGGAGAAGCGCGGCCGCGCTGTGCATCCTAAAATTGCAGCTCGCAAAGCGGGCGCTGCTTAAAGGTCGTTACCTGTTATCGATTGCTTCAAACGCGCCTCCGGGCGCGTTTTCGTTTTGAGCGACAGTTTCAAAACCCTCGACCGGACGGCCGCCAAGTCATCGCTCTGATTGCGCAGCGCCGCCAGCTCGCGCTCGACGCGGCGCCAGATCGGGAGATAGGCGACGCCATCGTCAGGCGCCTCGGACATGATCACGGCCAGCCGATCTAGCGCCGTTTCCAGCGTCTCAATCGTGATGGTCTGGCCGGGAACATAAAAGCTCATGATCAGGCGACTTTGCCGAACGGCCGCAGCGCCGACTGCAGCTTGAGGCGAAACACCTCCTCGACCTTGGGCTGGGTCATGAAGCGCACCGGCATCGAGAGGGGCTTGGCCTTTGGGCGCCAGGCTTCGCTGCGGCCCTTGACGATGTCTCGAAACTCGGTGGCGAGCGCGATCGCGTCGGCATTGTCAACGTCCTGGGCGATCGCGCTGGTGGGTTGCGGCAGGCCAAAGGCCGGGTAGACCGCATCGCGCAGCACCCGACGCTCATAGGCCACCAGATCCACGCCCAGGCTGAGTAGGAAGCCTTTGAACGGCGTCGAGAGATCCCGCGTCACCATTTCCAATGCTTCATGCAGCAGAGCATAGGGCAGCGACTGCGGCAGGCGGCAGGCGCTGGCAACAAGCAAAGAATGCTGCGCCACCGTGTAGCTCACCGCCTCGATATTGTTGAACCAGCGGTTTTCCCGCGACAGGTGATGCACGATGTCATCGAGACAGAACATCGCCGGCGTCGGATCGGCGAAGTGGAAGTCGCGGCCGCTGGAAAGGGTGACAAAAAAGGTCATCACGCCACCTCGCGACGTGCTGGTGGGCGGCCTGGATCATCCGAACGATGACGGAAAAAGCCGAGTGCCTCTTCCTCGGCCGCACTGGCGATCAGATCCTCGACCTTGCGGCCGGTTTCCCTGGCGATGGCGTGCAGCCGCCGCTCGGCGACCGCGTCAAGGTAGACAGCATAGACGCCCATCAATGGGCGCCCTGATGGATGAAGGCGAGCGCGGCACGGGCCTTGGCCTTGCGCAGGTGAAGCTCGATCGCACTGACGGGGAAATCCCGCGCCTGCAGCTCGGCGACGATGAACTGGGTCGAAGGGAAAAGGCTGGCGACGACTTCGACCATGTTATCCTGCAGCTGCTGGCAGGACTTGATCGGGTCAGCGTTCACGTCGCGGACGAAAGACAGATTGGCCCTGGTGCGAGCCTCGCTTTCGTACTGGTCGAGAAATGCTGCAGGCCAGCCCATTTCGAGCAGGCGCGGCCGGCGTGCATCGCCCTCGGCATTGAGGTCGATCAGGTCAGCGGCGAGGATCTCGACGCGCGAGGCCGTGTCGCCGGTGCGGCGGTTGGGGAAGTGATGATTTTGATTGTGCGCGAGCATTGTGCCCTCCAGTGGTCAACTGGCAGGCAATTTGCCTCAAGGCAAAATCACTGGCAAGAGGCAAACTTGCCTTGGGGCAAATTTACCCGCCGAACAGGTCTCGCGTGGTCATGACCTTGTGCACCAGGAAGCCGTTTCGTTTCTTGAAGGTCAGGTCGGCCTCGGGATTGTACTGACTGGCCAGCAGTTCCTGATCGGACTCCTTGCGGAATACCTTGATGAAGGATTGCGGTTCGCCGTTGTCGCTGGCGGGCTCCTGGATCACCACAATATCTCCGGGGCGGTAGGACCGGTGCGGGTGCACATAGATGATGTCGCCAGGCTCATACTTGGGGAACATCGAATCCCCCTTCACCTCAAGCGCGTAGAGATCAGGCACGCCCATCAATGCCGGTGGCCGGGCCGCCCATTCGACAATGTCGCTGCTAAGACGAAACGCCCCGTTGCCAAGGCCTGATGCGGCCACGGTGCCATAGACCGGCACGTCAAGCAGCATGCGCGTGGGCGCCATCACCGGCATAGGCTCGCTGGTTTCAGAGGTCGGCTGGTTGACGCCTGTACGCGAGAGATTGCGCACCCGATCAAGCACCTCGCCCTCGGTATATTCATCTGTCAGATCGACTACGGGCACGCGCAGCGCGCGGCTGATCTTGACGAAGCTCTCAAGACTGCCGCCCCGGCCGCCCGACTCCATGCGCGACAGGTAGCTGGTTGAAAGCTCGGCCAGCTCGGCCAACTGGTCGAGCGTCATATGCTTGCTCTTGCGGATCTGGCGAATGTTATTTGTCATAAGACAATTATTTGCCAAAATGCAACTTCCCTCTACCGCCTGCAGGCAATTTGCCCATTGACAACTTAATTTGCCTGCAGGCAATAATGTGGGCATGAAGCTCACCGAGTATCTGCATAAAAATCACCTGTCGCCCTCGGCTTTTGCCGCGCGAATCGACGTTCCGCCGTCGACCATCACCCGGTTGCTCGCCAGGCAGCGTTCGCCCCGGCTTGATCTGCTGGAAAAAGTTCTCGCCGGCACCGATGGCGCCGTGACGCCCAATGACTTTGTCGATGGTCTGGTGCCTGGGCAAAGGGCCGATCAGTGATGGCATCACCTTTCCCTACTCCCGCGCCGGTCGCCGATCCCGTCCTGACCTCCTCCCTCGGGCTTGGCTCCTCCCTCGGCGCGGGCATCTGGCTGGCGCGCGTCTTTGTGGACGCGCGCCGCCTTTTTCCCTGCAGCTTTGCGCGCCGCGATCGCCTCGATCAGTTCCGGGCTGGGTCTGTAGTCGGAAAACCGTTTCATGACGGGGTTGTCGCACCCACCCCGTCGCTCTGTCACCCGGTAGCACACAAGGCTTTTACCGAATGAGCGCACGTCAGCTGCCCGAGTCGGACTATTTCAAGTTGCGGGCGGCCACGCGGCGCCTCGTCAAATTCGCCGGCAATGGCTCGCAAGCCGCGCTGATCACCCGCGTCAGCCAGCAGCGGCTGAGTGAATACGGCCAGCCCGAGGCCCAGCTGTTCATCCCGATCGATGTCGTCGCCGACCTTGAGGCCGAGTGTGGCCCGGTGGTGACCACCGAGCTGGCGGCCCTAAGCAATTACCTGCTGGTGCCGATGCCCGAGGCGTGCCGCAAAGGCGCGGTGCTGGGTCGGATCACCGGCGAGGCCATGAAGGAAACCTCCGAGGTTTTCATCACGATCGCCGACATCATCAAGGATGGCGTGGTCACCGGCGCCGAGGTCAAGCGGCTTTCCCATGAGATCGATGAGGCGCTGGCCAAGCTGGTCGCGCTCAAGCTGCAGGTCGCGGCCGATAGCGAGGCAGCAGAATGAACGATCTCGCCCTCTTTTCCGTCGCCAAGGAAGCGCTCGCCGAGCTGCGCCGCGTCGATGAAGTGCAGGACGTGCGCGACAAGGCCGAGCGCATGAAACTCTATGGCCGCCAGGTCAAGGATCGCTCGATCATCGCCGACGCCACCGAGGTGATCCTGCGCGCCGAGCGCCGCCTGGGCGAGCTGCTAATCGAGGGCCGCGCGGCCGGCCAGATCGGCACCGGCCGGCCGTCAAAATCCAATCTCGATGAGCCCGAGGAAAACGGTGCGACCGAGGCACCGTTTCAGCGGGTGACGCTGGAAGAAATTGGGATCAGCAAAAAGCTGTCATCGCGTGCCCAGAAGCTGGCCAGCGTGGCGGGCTCGATCTTTGAAGAAGGCGTCGAGGCGGCCCGCATTCAAGTGCTGGGCGGCGGCGCCTGGGCGATCAACCCGCTCAAGACGGCCACCACGGCCGAGAAGAAAGCCAAGCGCGCCGAGCGCGAGGCCGAGCTGGGCGCCAAGCAGATCGCGCTGCCCGTCGCCAAATTCGGCGTGATCCTGACGGATGACGAATGGGACTATGAGACCTGGTCCGAGAACGGCATGGATCGCTCGGCCGCCAACCATTATCCGACATCGTCGCTGGAAAAGCTCAAAGAGCGCGATGTCTTGAGCCTGGCGGCTGATGATTCTGTCCTGTTCATGTGGACAACCCAGCCGCACCTTGCCCAGGGCATCGAGCTGATGGCGCATCGCGGGTTTGAGTACAAAACCGGCTGCATCTGGAAAAAGGTCTATCCGGGAAATGGCCACGGCATGGGCCGCTGGTTCTGGATCAATCATGAGATCCTGCTGGTCGGCACGCGCGGCAATGTGCCGGCGCCGGCGCCAGGCACACAGTGGCCCTCGATCATAGAAGCGCCGGTCGGCGAGCATTCCGCCAAGCCGGCGATCTTCCATGAGCTGATCGAGTCCTATTTCCCCACCCTGCCAAAGATCGAACTAAACGCCCGCACGGCGCGGCCGGGTTGGGTGCGCTGGGGCTATGAGGCGCCACCCGATGAGGCTGCCGCGCCGGCGCCCGACTTCGCCGCGATCGCCGAGGCCCGCGCATACTATGAAGCAGCTATTGCCACCCTGGCCGAGGGCAAGGGGCATCTGACCATGGCGACGGCCGAGCCGATCCTGCGCGCCGGCCGCGCTGCCGGCGTCAGCCCGATGATCCTCGCCGACGATATCGGCCACCCGCTGGGCACCATCAAAACCTGGCTCAACCGGCTGGGCCTCACCAGCATGGCGCACATGCAGCAGCTCAATGACCAACGCGCCGCAGCTGCGGCCGAGCGGAGGGACGGCAAATGAGACAAGCCCCGCGCATCACGCCCAGCGACATCGTCGCCGGCGTCATCCTCGATCCCAATGGTGGGCACCTGCTTGAGGTGGCCGTGCCGTCTGGGATCGTCGGCATGCGGTTCACCGCCGACCAGGTGCCGCAGCTTGAAAGCGCGATCGCGCAATTCAAAGCCGCGACCACGCGGGCCGATGGCGGCCCAGACTTCCACAATCGCAAATTCATCCCGTTGGAGATCTCACGATGAACCATGTTGCTGTCTCGGCGCCTCTCGGATCGACGCGCTTCACCGCACACCAGCTGTTTGGCCTGCTGATGTTCCGCGAGCAGGGCAAAACCCTGCGCCATATCGCGGCGCTGGTGGATCTGCCCGAACAAAGCCTGGCGGCGGCCCTCGACGTGGCCGAGCGCGGCGAGCTTGAACGGATCCCGGCCTATGGCGGCACCAGCCTCAAGCTGCAGCTCGGCCACAAAGGGCAATCCGCCAAGGATACTTTCGCGGCCGGGGGCGGCGATGAACAGTTCCTGCCCCGCTGGCAGCGCGCCATCTTGCGCCGGCTGGTGCGCAATGGCGGTGAAATCACCGTCGATGAGGCGAACGCCATTCGCTGCAGTTACGAGCGGGGTTTCAGCGCCGGCATAATTGCCCTGCATGACGCACTCAAAGCAAACCGCATGGCCCTGACGCTGGTCCGTCGCGACGGCCAGGGCATCTATCAGCTCAATGACGATCACCTTGACCAGCTGCGCGCCTTGATCGCCAATCGCTGGCAGGCGAGCGCATCATGAGGGCCGAGCTGCCGCAGCGCCGGCCGCACGAGATCCTCACCGTCGATCATGTCTGGCTGCGCGGCACGCATCGCGAAATGACCGAGACCATGACGCTGTCGGTGGGGCTCTATGGGGCCGAGGATCCTCGGATCGGCGAGGTGTTCATCACCTGCGATAATCACGTCAATGAGCGCTCGATCGCGCTCTGGCACGATATCGGCGTGCTGATCAGCTACTGCCTGCAATTCGGCGCCACGGTCGAGCAGCTCTGCGGCGCCATGGCGCGCGGCGAGGTGATCTACATGGATCGCGTCGAGATCTCGCCCCATTCCCCGGCCGGCACCGTGCTTGAGGCGCTGCTCGCGCTGCAGGTGGAAATCGGCCAGCGACAAATCCCCATCACCCAAAGCCCGGAGCATGTCACCGATGCGCCCTGACCGTCTGCATATCCTGCTGACCGGGATCGCCATCGGCGTGCTTGTCGGTCTCGCTTGGGGCGATCTCGCATGGATCGCGGTGCCATGAGTCAGCTCAAGATCACACCCTGGTCGCCCGAGCAGGATCCGCTGCGCCTGGCCATCCTCGGCAAGCTGGCCGAGGAAGCCTCGGAACTGGCCGCGCGGGCGAGCCGGTGCATCATCCATGGCCTCGACCAGGTCGATCCCGACACAGGCCGGCTCAATTCCGAGGAACTGCAGCGCGAAGCGGCCGATGTCACCGCCTGCCTGCTGGTGATCGAGCGCAGCCTGCAGCTGCAGCCAATGCGGGCGCGACAGCAGGAAAAGCTCAATGGCTATGCCCTTTGGCACCAGATGATCAACAAGATGAGGGGCAAGGCCAATGGCTGATCGCTCGATCCTTTTCAGCGGGCCGATGGTCCGCGCGCTGCTCGCCGGCGACAAGACTCAAACACGGCGCAGGATGGGCTATCAGCTTCCCGCTGGTTACACCCCGGCCCAACCTGGGCAAATCCTTGGGGGCACGGTCAAAGAAGTGCCCTTCCGTTTTTCGGTGGGCGATCAGCTCTATGTCCGCGAACACTGGCGCACCGATGTCACGTGGGCGGGCATTGCCCCCCGCGACATTCCCGAGGGCCAGCCGGTCGAATACCAGGCGGGCGGTTTTTCCGACCTGGCCGGTGTCACCGTGCACTTTGGCGGTGCGTGGCGGCGGGGCATGCACATGCCCCGTTGGGCATCCCGCATCACCCTCAAAGTCACCGATGTTCGCGCCGAGCGGCTGCAGGATATCAGCGAAGCCGACGCCAAAGCCGAGGGGCTGCAGATCCACCTCGATGGCGATGCCGACGACAATGGGCGCGCTCGCCTCTCCCAATATTATCGGGGCAGCGACAAGCTCGAATGGGTGTCCGACCCGGTCGAGGCATACTTGGCCCTTTGGGATGCCATCAACGGCGCCGGGGCGGCAGAAGCCAACCCCTGGGTGGCCGCCTACACCTTCACGGTTCGCCAGGTGAACATTGACGGCCAGCGGTGCAAGCCATGACGGCGCCGGCGATGCGGGTGCTGGTCGCGTGCGAATATTCCGGCATTGTGCGGCGGGCCTTTGCGGCGCTCGGGCATGATGCATGGTCGAACGATCTGCTGCCGGCCGAGGATGGCAACAACAAGCATCTGATCGGCGATGTGCGGGACTATCTGCACCTTGGCTGGGATCTGCTGATGGTCGCTCACCCGCCCTGCACCAGGCTCTGCAATTCCGGGGTGCGCTGGCTTACCAAGGCGCCACCGGCAAAGACGCTCGATCAGATGTGGCAAGAGCTGGATGATGGCGCCGCGCTGTTCTCGGCTTGCTGGAATGCACCGATCGAGCGCATCGCCGTCGAAAATCCGGTGATGCACAAGCATGCCAAAGAGCGGATCGAGAACTATGAGCCGGCGCGGCAGACCGTGCAGCCATGGTGGTTCGGCGACAAGGCTTTCAAGGCGACGGGGCTCTATCTCAAGGGTCTCGATCCGCTGACGCCGACCAACAAGCTGGTGCCGCCAGCCAAGGGCACCGATGAGCATAAGGCTTGGTCGGTGGTGCATCGCATGTCGCCCGGCCCGAACCGGGCCAAAGAGCGATCGCGATTCTTTCCGGGCATTGCCGGCGCCATGGCGGCGCAATGGGGCGGCCTGGCTATCGAGGCCTCGTCATGAGTCTTCCCGATCACCTGATCGCCCTGCGCGATGAAGCGCTGCAGACCAGTTGCGAAAGCTGGGCTATCCGCAGCCGCTGGAAACTGGCGCCTGGTCTCGATCGCAGCGGCCCTTGCCCCACCTGCGGCGGCAATGACCGGTTCTCGATCCACACCAAGAAAAACACGTTCAACTGCCGGCGCTGCGGCATTGCCGGCGAGGGCGTGATCAAGCTGGTGATGGAAGTGCAAGGCGTCGACTTCACCACGGCATGCGAGATCATCACCGGCCGCAAGGCCGATGCGCCGATCGACCCGGTGCGCGCCGCCCGTATCGCCGAGGAAAACGCGGCGGTCGAGGAAAAGCGGGCGATCGAGGCCGAGCGCTATCGCGAGCAGGCCCGCAAGGATGGCTATGGGATCTGGCGCAGCTGTGCCCCGCGTGAACAGCGCCAGGATCTGCTTGCCTATCTGCAGGTGCGCGGTCTGGTCACCTCGGATCTGATAGCGGTATTCGACCAGGTGCAGCTGCGGCAGCACCGCCTGCCCTTCATGGTGCAGCTGGCATCTAAGCGCTGGCAGGAGATCCACAACGGGCTGGTGATGGTCGCGGCCGTGCAGCTCGCCGATGGGCGTTTCGGCGCGGTGCATCAAACCTGGCTCGATCTCGACCAGCCCAAGGGCAAGGTCGAGCTGGTGCATCCCGAGACCGGCGAGGCGGTTCCGGCCAAAAAGGTGCGGGGCTCAAAAAAGGGCGGGGCGATCCGCCTATTCACCCCGGCCGAGGCTACCCGGATCGTCATGGGTGAGGGGATCGAGACCACCGGCACCGCGCTCGCCCACAATTTCGAGCCCGCCACTGCCTACTGGGCGGGCGTGGATCTGGGCAACATGGCGGGCAAGGCCCGGCGCGATGCTGCCGGCAAGCAGCAGCACGATCTGCCGGATCTCGATGATCTCGAATGCTTCCTGCCGCCCGACTGGTGCACCGAGCTGGTCTATCTCGCCGAGACCGACACGCCGGAACATCACACCACCGAAAAGATCATTCGCGGGCTGCTGCGCGCGCAAACCCTGCGCCGGCGCGCGCAGCATACCAACCCGGCATTGCCAGACCTGGTGACTGCCTTTGTCGAGCCCCCGGAAACGGGTGGCGATCTCAATGACCTAGTGAGGGTGAACTTTTGACTGCGAAAAAAACCAGCACTGGCGGCGATGATGTCAAGCGGGCGATGTCGCGTCGGCGCACCGTAAAAGCCGAGGCCGAGGCGCCGATCGGCGCGGACTCCGACGCCGGCGACGATATCGACGCCCCCCCGGCCGGGGATCCGGGCGATCCTGGTGCCACGCCCGAAAACTCATTTGACGATAACGGGATCGAGGAAAACCCGCTCGATGAGCTGCCCGACTATGTGCGGGCGCAGATCGATCGCTGCTCGACCTTTGATCCGAACGATCGCGACAATGGCCGGCGCCTGGTGCTGCACTTCGGCACCGAACTGGCCTATGTGCAGGGCATGGGCTGGCTGGTCTGGCAGGGCAAGTTTTGGCAGCGCGACGATGGCGAGCTGGGCGCCCGGCTGATGGCGCAGAACCTGGTCGACCTGATCAAGCTCGAAAAGTTCTTTATCGACTACACGCCGGCGCAAAGTCGCCTGCTCGAGGCGGCCCGCTACGCGCGCAAGAAGACCACCGAGGCGCAGACCTCGGCCGATCTGTCGGTGATCGCCAAGGCAGAAGCCGCGGTTAAGCTGATCGCCAAAAAGCGGGCGGCGCGCGAGACTTTCGCGGTCGGATCCGGCAATGCCGGCAAGACGGCCGCCATGCTGCAGCAGGCGGCCAGCCATCGGGCTGTCGATCCGGCGCTGCTCGACAGCGATCGCATGCGGTTCAACGTGCGCAATGGCACCCTGGTGTTTTGGCGCGAGCCGGATCCTGACGCGCCGGCCGAGGGCGGCGGCATGATCGGCAAGTTCAAATTTGTGCCGCATGACCGCGCCGACATGATCACCAAAATGGCCGATGTCGACTATGTCGAGGGCGCCACCTGCCCGTTTTTCGAGAATGAGTTTCTCGGCAAGCTGCAGCCCGATCGCAAAATGCAGATCTTCCTGCAGGTGTTTCATGCCTACTCGCTGCTGATCGGCGGCAATGATGAGCAAAAGCTGGTCTACCACTACGGCACCGGCGCCAACGGCAAATCGGCGTTCATTGAAGTGCTAGGCCGCCTGGCCGGCAATTACCGCACCGTGGTCTCGCCCGACACCATCACCGGCGACACCCAGCGCACCGGCCAGGGCGCCAGCCCCGATATCGCCCGCCTGCACAATGCCCGGCTGGCCACGATCGAGGAATTGCCCCGCAATGCCCCGCTCAAAGAGGAACTGATCAAGGCCCTGTCGGGCGGCACGAAAATGACGGCGCGATTCCTGCAAAAGGAAATCTTTGAGTTCGAACCGATCTTCACCCCGATCCTGTCGGGCAACTTCAAACCCTCGATCACCGGATCCGATTACGGGATCTGGCGCCGGGTGCTGATCGTTCTCTGGGGCGTCACCATCCCCGAGGGCGAGCGGCTCATTCCCTCGCGCCTGGCTGAAAAGCTCGATGCCGAGCGCTCGGGGATCCTCAACTGGCTGATCGATGGGCTGATCGTCTACCTGGGCGCCGGCCTGAGTGGGTTCATCCCCGAGCAGGTGACCGATTTCACCCAGGAATACCGCAATGAGCGCGACAATGTCGGTGTGTTTGCCGAGCAGTGCCTGGAGCGGGTTGAGGGCGAAAAGATCCAAGCCGGGCCGCTCTACAAGGCTTATGTCGAGTGGTGCGAGCTAAACGGCGTGACAGCCGCCAAGCAGCGCTCATTCGGCGATCGCCTGGGCGAAATGGACTACAAAAAGACCACCGGCCGCGTCTACGTCTATCAAGATCTCAAGCTCGATACGTCCTGGCGCATGTCGATCGATCGCGAAGTGCCGCGTGAAACAAAGCCCAATCTTTGACAGTCAATTTGGCATCGAATTAAATAACAGGTGAGGGCGGCGGCCCGTTCCGCTCTCACCTATCTCTTATTTCTTGATTTCTTTGACAGTCGTCACCTTGGTCGGCTTAGAACTCAAGCCCTTATAGGTGTTATAAGTCTTCTCTTCGCGGCGGGTCGTCTTTATTTTCGTCATAGAAACCTCCTTGGGTTCTCTAGGGTTGTCTAAGCTGGACGTGAACCTTTTATCACATTTCTGTTTCAATTTAGTGACATGGAGCGGCAAGCGTGATTTTTTTGCTGCAGAGGATCGTCCCGCGTCTGGGAAACATGATGTGCGATGCGAGTTGAGCGACGGTTGCTCGCACCTGTCGAATCGCGCCAACCATGGCACCTCGCGCCCCATCTGAGGCGCGGGATCCGGCCGCAACTCTCGACTCGCCAACCGATCCGCTTCAAACGCGCCGCTAGCGCCGCGCCCCGCACCCCTCCTGTCGGGGCAGAGAAGTGGAAGTCGCAACCCTCGCCCGCTGTCGCGGTCGACAGAGGGTTGCGAGAGTTATGCGAGGGACGAATGCGAAATCTCACACCCGAATACAACAGCAATATCAATGTGTTGGCGCGTTTTTGCGACCTTTGCGGGGTTTGGTCTCGCATATAGTCTGCGAAAGGGGGCGGGGGCCGCCTTTCAAACCAAGGCAAACCCAAAAAAGAGTTGCGTCACATAAGGCAAACCCTCGCAACTCTCACCACCCTCACAAGTCTTTGTTTGCGTTCATCTATTTATTATCGAGGTTTGATTTGAAACCTCGCAACCCTCGCAAGAGGTTGGACAATATGGGGCTTAAAGGCTGATGGCTGAGTTCAAAGACGTTGAGGATCTGCTGGTCTGGGCGTTTCGGGATCAACGGGTCGAGGCCGTCGCCAGCAGCCTGCGGCCCATGCAGCAGGGCTTTTCATCAACCTGCTCGGTTGGCCAGGTAATGGCGCTCGGCACGCGGGTCGACACCTCGACGGCCGGCGCCATGTTCGTCAGCGACAGCTGCCATGAGGATGCGGCGGTGATCTATGATGCGGTCATGGCGCTGCCCCCGGAAGCCTGGGTCTATGTGATCAAGCATGCGCGCACCGCCACCGAGCCTTACTGGCATCCCGAAGGGCCGGGCGAGTGGGTGGTGCCGCTCGACCGTGCCGGCAATCCCAAGCGCCGATGGCGCGACCCGGTGCGCCAGCGTGGCGATCTGGGCGAGGCGCCGCCAGAGCTGCATGGCACAAACCCGATCCTGGTCGAGGAAGCCCGCGCGATCTACCGGCTCTGGCATGTCTCGCTGTGCGAGCTGGTGCCGCTGCTCAACCGGGAAATGGTGGATCACCGGGCCAGCCCGCCTGCGCGCTCTGCAGCGCCGTGGAACGCAGCTGTTAGGCGTATTCACGAGCCCAGTTGACCGGGAGAGAAAGTTTGACATAGCTTCACCACAACGAAATAGGTCTACCAGAGGCGAGTCGCATAAAGCGGTTCGCCTCTTTTGTTTTGGGCGGGTGCCATGATGATCAGCATGCGCTGGGCCGATCAGCACCTCGCCCGCTATGCCGAGCTGCTTGAGCAGGTGAACCGGGAAAGCCCGCTGATCCTGCCTCGCATCGTCAACCAGGTGGGAAACCGGGCCAAGACCCAGGTCATCCGCCACCTGACAGCCCAGACCGGCCTGCCGCGCAAGACCATCGTCAAGGCCGTGGGCAACCCCTCAACGGCTCGGGCAAATGGCAAATTGTCCTATGAAATGACCACGCGCGGCGGCCAGATCCGATTGAAGTATCTCGCACCGCGAGAAACTCGGGCGGGTGTGGTGGCCAAGCCATTCGGCAAGCGCACCCTGTTCGCAGGCACCTTCATGAAGGGCGGCCGCTTCCCCAACCGGGTGGGGGTGGCGGCCTTCGGTGGGCATGTCATGCGCCGCCTGGATAGGGCGGGCCGCAAGCTGGCCTTTGCGCGGTCTGACGTGGTGATCCCGCATGAGATGACGACAGGGGCTACCCTTGCCGCCTTCGAGCGCATGGCCGCACCGCTGCTGCGCACCCGCGTCGAGGCCATGCTGATCAGGCGGTTCGGTCGCTGACCCTCCCCCCGGTTGGGTCCTCCCGCCGTCCTGCCGGCCTACGGGTCGGCGGACTTGCGGGTTTCTTCTAGTGCGCGATTTGGAATGAGGTACACGCGACACACGTGCTTGCACGTGTGCTGCACATGAGGCGGCACGTGATGATTTCGGAATGGATCTCGATCACCGAGGCGGCCAAGCGGTTGAACGCCGCTGGCGATCAGGTCGATCGGTCGACGCTGTCGCGCTATGTCAGCCAGCACGCCGAGGCGCTGCCCACCAGGCGCGAGGGCAAGTCGAACCTGATCGATTTTGCAGTGCTGTCGCAGCATCGCGCGGACAACGTGCGCCTGCAGGCGCAAACCCTGCGGCTCGACGTTGCCGACCCGGCCGCGCCGGCGCCGGCACCTGGTGGCGGGTCGAACCTGACCCAGGCCAATGCCGCAGCTCGCGATCGCGAGGCCGTGGCGCAGATGCGCGAGCTGGATCTGGCCGAGCGCCTGGCGCGCGTCACCATCGTGACGGAAGTGGCCGAGGCCGGGCAGACCGCCCTGGTGATGATGCGCAACGCCTTTGAGCGAGCGGTTGAGGGCGAGGCGGCCGCGCTGTCGCTCAAATATGGATGGGATGAGCGCGTGGTGCGCCTGGCCCTCAAGAATTTCGCCAATGTCGGCGTGGACGTGTTTCATCGCGAGCTGCTCGGCCGGCTCGATGGCCGGCGTCGAGCCCAGGATGCTGGCGAGGAATTTCAGGAACCGATGGCCTCGCTGCAATGAATGTTCACCTCACCCTGCGCGATCAGTTCCCCGGTCTGCCGCACGGCGAGGAAGTTTTGTTTGCTGCCCTGGTCAAGGCCAGCAAGCCCATCGAGAACCTGACCATCACCGAGCATGCCGAGCGCTATCGCGTTGTGTCGGATGCCTCGGGCTCGCCCTGGCCTGGCCCGTTTCGGATCAGCCGGGTGCCCTATCTGCGCGAGCCGCAGGATTGCCTGCACCCCGATCACCCGGCCAGGCGCGTCACCGCGCGCTGGGCGGCGCAGCTCGGCAAGTCTACGGCGATCGAAAACTGGTTCGCCTATGTGGTCGACCAGGCGCCGGGCTCGATGATGATCGTGCTGCCGACGCTTGAGGAAGCGATCAAGTTCAACCGCGTCAAGCTGCAGCCGACGATCGAGGCATCGCCCCGGATCCGGCACAAGGTGATGCCGGTGAGCAGCCGCGATGAGCAGGGATCGACCACCAGCTTTAAGCGCTACGCGGGCGGGTTCTGCCAGATCGTCAATGCCGGTTCCTCAAAGGGCCTGCAGATGGTCTCGATCAAGTATCTGGCGATGGACGAAATCACCGGCTATCCGCGCGACGTGGATGGCCGTGGCAGTCCGCGCGACCAGGCGCGAGCCCGGCAGAAAATGTATGGCGACCTTGCCAAGGAATGGCAGGGCTCGACGCCCGGCGAGGTTGGCGAGTGCGCCATCACCGAGGATTTCGACGCCGGCGATCGCCGCTATCTCTACGTGCCCTGCCCGCACTGCGGCGCCTACCATCCGCTCAAGTTCGAGCAGATGCGCGGTGCCGACGAAGCGGCGGGCCTGCCGGCGCATTTCCGGTGCCTCGCCTGCGATGGCGTGCTGCAGGATGGCCACAAGGCTGATCTGCTCGCCGGCGCCCGCTGGATTGCCACGCGCGTGGCCGAGGATGACGCCGAGCCGGTGCCCGAGGTGATCAAGCCTGCGGATCTCGCCGAGTGGCTCTGCGAGCCTTGTGAGGGCCGCTGCCGCAATTGGCAGCCGAGCTATCACCTGTGGGCGGCATACGCCCCACGCGAGCGCTGGCACGATATCTGGGGCCGTTGGACCGAGGCGCAGGGTGACACCACCAAAATGCGCACCTTTTCGCAGCAGGATCTGGCGCTGCCTTACGATCCGGGCGGCGAGGCGATCGACTGGGAAAAGATCGTCGAGGCTACACGCGGCACCCACTATCCGCGCAGCGTGCTGCCGGCGCATGCGGCGCTGATCATCTCGACGGCTGACGTGCAGAGCTACGGCATCAAATGGGCGGCCTGGGCGGTCGGGCCGCGCGATCAGATGTGGCTGCTCGATCGAGAGGTTTTCGAGGGCTCGCCGGATCAGTCCGATGAACCATGGATTGCCCTGGCCGATGCGCTCGGGCGAACCTACAAAACCGGTGGCGTCGACAAGGGCATTGACCTGTCTGGCGTTGACTCGGGCTATGCGACCAATCGGGTCTACATGTTCTGCCGGTCGCGGCCGAATGTGTTCGCCCTCGACGGCCGGCCACGCAAGGCCGGCGCTGCCTGGCTGGGCTCGCCCACCAAGCAGACCGTCAAGGATATGCGGGGCCGGGCGATCGCCAAGGCGCTGCTCTATCCGGTTTATTCGTTCGACATCAAATCGGCGATCATGGCCGGTCTGGCCAACCTGGTCGCCGGCACGAATGAAACCGGCGCCTGGCCGCGTAACACCATGCACCTGACGCCCGAGCTTGCTGATGAAGCCTTCATCAAAGAGCTGACGGCCGAGCGCCTGGTGGATCCCGAGGAAGAGGCCCGCAACTCGGTCAAGCGCCGGGCGCGGCACCTGATCAATCCGCATGCGCCACGGCAGTGGAAACAGATCGTCGGCCGGCCGAATGACTGGCTCGACGTGGCGGTCTACGCCAAGGCCCTGGCCTGGCACCTGCAGCATCGCCTGCAGCTGACAGAACAGCGCTGGGTGGAGCTGCTGCTCGCCGTGCATGGCGAGCCAAAGACGGAAGATCTGTTTGAGACGGGCGGCGGCCCGTTCGAGGCGCAGCAGCGAGAGGCTGCTGCCCAAGTGAAAACCACAATCGCCCCAAGCGACTGGATCTAAGGACAACCCACCATGACGATCGATGAACAGATCGCCTCCCTAGAGGAAGCGATCGCCGCAGGCGTGCGCAAGATCGTGACGCAATCGCAGGGTGTGCGCACAGAGATCGAGTATCAGTCGACCGATCAGATGGAGCGTGCGCTCGCCAAACTCAAAGCCCGCAAGGCCGGTGGCCCGCGCACAAACCTGGTGGCGTTCTGATGGCTGGATCTCGCAACCTTATCGATCGCACGATCGGCTATTTCTCGCCCAAGGCAGGCGTGCGGCGGTTCGCTCGCCGCGCCATGCTGGCCGAGCTTGAGCGCAGCTATACCGGCGCCGATCGCGGCCGCCTGCGGTCGAGCCTGCAGACCCGCACCACCTCGGCCGATGCCGAGGTGAGCGCGGCCGGCCAGCTGCTGCGCGACCGCATGCGCGACCTGGTGCGCAACAATCCGCTGGCCGCCAACGCCGTCGCTGTCCTGGTCACCCACGCGATCGGTGACGGGATCATGCCAGTGTTCAAGGATCCCAAGGTCAAGGCGGCCTATGATCTCTGGTCGAAAACCTGCGATGCCGATGGGGTGCAGGATTTCTATGGCATCCAATCGCTGGCCGCTCGCGAAATGTTCGAGGCCGGCGAGGGCCTGGTGCGTAAGAAATGGCGCCGGTTCGACAGCGGCCTGCCGATCCCCCTGCAGCTGCAGGTGATCGAGGCCGATCAGATCGACAGCCGCAAGGATGCCAATTTCATGGGCGCGACGAACGCGATCCAAGGCATCGAGTTTGATGAGGATGGGCGGCGCAAATTTTACTGGCTGCTCGACCAGCACCCCGGCAATAAGCTGCTGGGTGGCATGGGATCCATGCAGTCAAAGCCGGTGCCGGCAAACGAGATCGCGCATGTCTTTGAAAAGCAGCGCACCCAGGTGCGTGGCGTGCCGTGGGGCGCCCCGGTCATCGCGGCGCTCTACGATCTAGAGGGCTATCGGGAAGCCGAGCGGGTGCGAAAGCGCCTTGAGGCGTGCCTGGTCGCTATCATGACCGGTGGTGATCCCGACGATGCGATCGGCGTGCCCCTGACGGGCGCAGCTGGGCAAGATCCCGGCATCTATGACGTGCATGGCCAGCGGGTCGAAAAGGTCTCGCCGGGTAGCATCTATAACGCCATTGGCGGCCGCGACGTGAAGTTCACCCAGCCGGCCGTGACTGGTGACTATGCGAGCTACGTCGAGACCGAGGAACATACGATCGCGGCGGGCTTCCGCACCCCGCATTTCATCCTCACCGGCCGCCTCGACAAGGTGAACTATTCATCGAGCAAGGTCGGGCTTGAAGTGTTCAAGCGCATGATCTCGCAGCTGCAGTGGCAGATCATCATCCCGATGCTCTGCGAGCCGATGATCGGCTGGTTCATTGAGGCGGCCTATCTCGCCGGCGCGATCGACAGCACCGATGTTGAATATACCTGGGTGCCCCCCCGGTTTTACTCCGCAGATCCGCAGCGCGATCTCAACGCCCAAAAGGGCGAGGTGCGCTCGGGCTTCAAATCCTGGTCGGCGGCCGTGGCCGAGCGCGGCGAGGATCCCGACGCCGTGGCCGAACAGATGGCCAAGGACAATGCCCGTTTCGACAGGCTTGGCCTGGTGCTCGACACCGACCCGCGCGTCATGTCGCAGGCCGGCCAGCAGAACCTGCAGCCTGCCAAACCCGGCAAACCGAAAAAGGAAGATGGGGAATGAACGTAGCCAGTCACGTGCCGGCATCGCTGCCGATGCAGATCCGCAGCAGCGCCGGCATTTCCAACCAGGTCGACGCGGCCAAGCGCACGGTCGAGGTGGTGTTTGCCACCGAGACCCCGGTGCGGCGCCGGCGCTATGAGGGCTGGGACAAGATTGTCGATTTCGATGAGGTGCTGACGATCAGCCGCGCCGCGATCGACATGGTGCGGCTCAATGCCGGCGCCCCGGTTCTCGACAGTCACTCGCGCTATTCGACCCAGAGCCAGATCGCCGTTGTCGATAAGGCGTGGATCGATGGGCAGGAAGCGCGGGCGCTGATCCGCTTTCCCGTCGAGGGAATCGACGCCAACGCCGATCGGCTGTTTTCGCTGATCGCCGATGGCATCGTGCGCAATGTTTCGTGCGGCTACTCGCTGCAGAAAATCAAGATCATCGAGCCCGAAAAGCGCGGTGATGTTCAGAAGGTCATCGCGCAGCGCTGGGCGCCGTTCGAGATCTCCTTTGTGACCGTGCCGGCCGATCCTGCTGCAGGCGTTCGCAGCGAGGATGGCAAGCAGCTTTTCGAGCTGCAGGCCGAAAACACCACGGCGGCTGCGGCCGCCCGAATGCGTATGCGCCAGGCCCAGTTCATCGCCTGACGTGCCGATCTACCGCCTGCACCATCGGGGCTGCAGGGAGACGGTCAAGTGCCCCGGAAAACCCACACTGGAGACCTGGTTATGAAAACCAATATTTTCTTGGCGGTAGGCCTGATGCTTGCCGTTGCTCTTTTCGCATCGTTCACCCTGCTGCCGGACGCGATCGGCGCCAGCCAGCACATGGCCGGCGCAGGGGACATGCTTCGCGATGCCTTCGCCAATGCACCCCACGCCCTCGCATTCACGCCGCTGGCCGTGCTGCGCAGCAATCTGACGGATCTGCAGGGCAAGGCCACGGCCAAGATCGCCGAGCTGGCCGATGGCCTGGAAGCCGACAAGGTTCGCGCCATTGAGGGTGAGCATGAAGTGCTGCTCGGTCAGATCCGCACGCTGGCAATGGAAATCAAGCAGCGCGAAGCTGCCGGCGAGACCGACGATGCGCCCGTGCCGCCTGTCACCGGCCAGCGTTCCGTCGACACTGCTGCAGCCGTGGCCGCCGAGACCACCCGCACCCTGGCGCTGCAGGATCTCGCCGAACGTGCCGGCCAGCCGGCTCTGGCCCGCGCCGCGATCGAGGGCAATGTTACGGTCGAGGCTTTCCGCAGCCAGCTGTTTGACAGCCTGGTCGGCGGCCAGGCCCGGCAGCAGACCCAGGTGCGCACCCAGCTCGGCGTCGATGCCCAGGAAACCACCCGCGCCGCGATGACCGAGGCGCTGTCCTACAGCCTCGGCGCCATCGTTCCGGCCACAGGCCCGACCGAGGCGGCCCGCCAGTTCATGGGTCGCGGACTGATCGACCTTGCTGCCGAGAGCATCAACTATCGCAGCGGCCGCATTCTCAACGGGCGCAATATCGATGAGATCCTGACGCGCGCGTCGCACTCGACTTCGGATTTCCCGAATGTGTTCGAGAATGCGCTCAACAAGGCCCTTGAAGGTCGCTACGCCCTGGCGCAGCCCACGTTCAAGCAGTTCGCGCGCCAGCGGAATTTCAAGGATTTCCGCCCGCACAACTCGGTGCGTATCGGTGATTTCCCGATGCTGCAGAAGGTTCTGGAAACCGGTGAGATCAAGGCCGGCACCTTCGGCGAAGGCAAGGAAACCACCCAGGCATTCAGCTATGCGCGCCGGATCCAGATCTCGCGCCAGATGCTGATCAATGACGATCTGGGTGCGATCGCCGATCTGCTTGCCAGCTACGGCGCCACGGTGGCCCTGTTCGAGGAAGTGACTTTCTACGCTCTGGCCTTCAATGCGGCCCTGGCTGACGGCAAGGCCGTTTTCCACGCCGACCACGCCAACCTGGCAGCGGCCGGCACCGCGATCGATGTCGACAATGTCGGCAAGGGTCGCGCCGCCATGGGCAAGCAGAAGTCGATCGACGGCAATGCGCTGCTGTCCAACAGCCCGCGGTTCCTGCTCACCGGGCCGGATCGCTCCACCGATGCCGAGAAGCTGGTGGCCTCGGTGACGCCGGCGACGGCCGCCAGCGTCAACCCGTTCTCGGGCAAGCTGGTGCCGATCGAGACCAGCCAGATCGAGGGCAATGCCTGGCACCTGATCGGCGCCCCCGAACTGGGCAGCAACTGGCGCTGGGGTTACCTGGAAGGTTACGAGGCGCCGCGCGTGCGCATGGAAGAACCTTTCGGCACCCAGGGCTTTGGCATGTCGGTCGAGCATGACTTCGGTGCCGGCGCGATCGACCATCGCTTCGCCTACAAGAACGCCGGCGCCGCATAGGCCCTGGCCGGCACTGCTATGACCAGCGGCGCGTGATGCGCCGCTGGCTCTGCCCATCCCATTTCATTGATCCAAGGGGATCCCCAAAATGAAAAACTTCCTTCTCTCCGGCGCCACCATGACGGTGGTTGCTGCAGTCGACGTGCTGTCCGGAAATCCGGTTCTGGTCGGCGATATCGTCGGCATTGCCGGTCATGACGCCGTCACCGGCCAAGAGGTCGTGGTGCACTTTGTCGGCGTCTATGAAAACCTTCCCAAGGTGAGCGCGCAGGCGTGGACTGTTGGCGTCTCGATCTACTGGGACGCCGTCGCTGCCAAGCTCACAACGGCCGCTGCGGCCGGGGCTAACAAGCTGGTCGGGCACGCGGCGGCCGTTGCGGACAATCCCTCCGCAACCGGCTCTGTGCGGCTTTCGAGCTAAGGGCCATGGCAAACTGGCGAGACCTGACAGCGCGGGCAACCAGCACGGCCGCCCGTGCTTTCGGCGAGCCAGTTTGCCTGTCCTTTTTCAAAAATGGGGCGATCGACCCAGAGCGGCCGATCATTCCCGAGCTGCAGGCGCAGCTGCACCTGCCCGAGGAAGCCGATGGCAAGCTGGGGCGCAGCAGCTCGCAATTCTCCACCCAGGTGATGGCCGGCGTCGGTTTGCTGATCATCCAAAAGGTCGATTTCGAGGGGCAGCGCCTGCTCACCGGCGACAAGGTGCGCGGGCTCGATCGCACCGGCCAGCCATGGTTCGAGATCGTGTCGGTCGACAGCAAGGGCGCCGATCAGATCGTCGCCCAGATCTCGCTGACGACAAAAGCCAGCTAGGCCACCCAAGGATTGAACCGATGTTTACTCGCATTGCCCTGCGGATCGCCGTGCAAGAGGCGTTGCGCGGCCAGACCCTGGCCGGCGATAACGTGCTCGACAGCCAGATCTCGGCCCTCGATCTCGACGCCGATGGCAGTCTGCGCAGCGACCAAGATCGGCCATTTCTGTCGGTCTATACCGATGGCGGGGCGATCGGCGCCGGAAATGGCCTGGGCATGCTGTTCGGCGATCCCAGCGTCGAGCTGGTGATCGAGGGCGGGATCTCCGCCACCATGGGGGAGATCGACCCTACCACCGGCGCCACCATCATCCTCGGGGTCGGCCTGCCGCCCACCGATGCCGGCATGGAGCTTTCGCTCGATGTCATGATGCGCCAGGTCGCCGATGCCTTGACCGATCCGGCCAACGAATGGGCCGAGCTGGCGCGCAACCTGATCACCGACATTTCGGGCATCGAGCGCTCGCGCGTTGGCCAGGTGACCAATGGCACCCGCCTCGCCGCTCATGAGCTGCGGATCCGCGCAGGGCTGGTGCAGGATCCGATCAAGGGCGCCAACATTGCCGGCACCACCTATGAGCCCTTTCTGGCGGCTCTGGCGGCCAGCGAAAAGCCGCACCTGCTCGCCGTCAAGACAGCGATCGAGCAGGCCCTCGCCGGCGACGTGGCCGATTGGGAACTGGTGCAGCGCGAGCTGGGCATGTCCAACGCCCAATCGATCGCCCTGCTGGGCACGCGGCCGATGGCAACCGATACCGGCGAGCCGGGCACGCTGGCCGATGCGACGATCGAGGTCGAGGGACGCGAGGGCGTGGATCTATGATTTCCGAGATCCTCGCGCAGCGCGCCGACATCGAGCAGCTCAAGACGATTTTCGGCCGCAGCCTTCGGGTGGGGCCGGTCGAGGTGGTGGACGCCGAAAAGGGCTTCCGCATCAAATGGGGAAACGGTGCCGATGGGGAACCGTTTCTGTCGCCGTTCTATCCGCACCCTGAATCGGGCGGCGCCACCTCGACCTGGGCGCCACTGAGCAAGGGGCAGATCGTCGGCGTAATCAATCCGGGCGGGGATCCCCGCCAGGGCGTGCTGCTGCGCGGCGGCTTTTCCGCTGACAATCCGCCACCCAGCAACAGCCTAGATGAGAACGTGATCGAGTTCGGCGGCGTCAAGCTGACGATCGGCAAAGATGGCTCGCTGACGATCGACGCCGCTGTCGCGGTGACCGTCAACGCGCCCCAGATCGATCTGGGCGGCGCCGGTGGCAAGCCGGTGGCGCGCATCGGCGACATGGTCAATGTCGGCAGCGGATCCTCGGCCGGGCTCTGGCCGATTGTTGAAGGTTCGGGCGTGGTGAACGCGGTCGACTAAGGGAGATTTCCAATGCAGAAAACCATCTATCGCGTGGCGCCGGGCGTTGCCGAGATCAACGGCAAGAAGGTGCCCACCAGCCGCAAGGTGACGCTGACAGAAGCCGAGGCCCTCTATGACCTGGCCCATGGCCGGATCGAGGTCGAGGCACCGGCCAAGCCGGCGCGCAGATCCCGGCGCAAGGTCGCGTCATGAGCGGGGTCGATCGGCACACCGGCCAGCTGATCGGCAATTATGATTCCGCGCTGCAGGCGGTCGAGGTGATCTTTACCACCCGGATCAGCGAGCGCGTGATGCGCCGGCACTTCGGCGCCGGCCTGGCCGAGCTGCTGGGCCGGGCGATGACGCCGGCACTGTTCGGCGCCTGGCAGCTGCTGCTGGCCGTGGGCATCGATCTTTGGGAACCCCGGTTCCGGGTGCGTGGCGTCTATGTGGCGGCCACGCCCACTGATGTGCGCCTCGGCAAGGCCGGGGTGCGGGTCGAGGTCGACTGGCGCCCCCGCGCCCTGGCCGGTGACTTCACTGTCGACAGCGTGCGCAGCTTCACCGTTCGTTTCGGCGCCCGCGTGCAAATCCAATAGGATCCCCAATGACCACCCTACCACCAGAACTTGCCAATCTGCCGGCGCCCAGCCTGGTGGAAACGATCAGCTATGAGGCGCGCTATGACGCGCTCAAGATCCGCCTGGTCGAGATCTTCGCTGCAGCTGGCATCGATTATGACGTGCAGGATCTCGAAACAGATCCGGCGCAGATCCTGCTGCAGGTAGCGGCCTATCAGGATGTGCTGTTGCGGCAGCGCGTCAATGAGGCGATCAAGTCCTGGTTCCTGGCCTATGCGACGGGCGGGGATCTCGACGTGCTGGCGCAGTGGTATGACGTGGTGCGCCTGGTGGGCGAGACCGACGATGCCCTGCGGCGCCGGGTGGTGCTGTCCATTCAAGGGCGCTCCACCGGTGGCACCGAGGCGCGCTATCGGGCGATTGCCCTGGGCGCTGACGTGCAGGTCGCCGACGCGACTGTCTACACGATCGGCCGAGATCCGACCATTCATGTGGCCGTGTTCTCGACGGCGCTCGGCGGCATCGCCGATGCCGCGCTGCTGGCCAAGGTCGATGCCGCCCTGCAGGCGCCGACCGTGCGCATGGTCAATGACACCATCGTCGTGGCCAGTGCGGCGCAGCAGACCATTCCGGTTACCGCCAATGTCTGGCTGCTGCCGCAGGCGCCGCAGGGCATCATCGCCGAGATCGAGACCTATCTGCGCGCCGCATGGGCGCGCGACATGCTGCTGGGTCGAGATCTCACCAGCAGCTGGCTGACGGCGCAGCTGCAGCGCGACGGCGTGCACCGCATCGAGCTGGTCACCCCGGTGGCCGATATCGTGATCCCGTTTAACCAGGCGGCCGCGCTCGGCGTGGTGACGCTCACCATTCAAGGGCGGAACTACTGATGTCGCTGCTGCCGCAGAACGCGACCCCGTTTGAGGTGGCCCTGTCCGAAGGGATGGAGCCGGCCGCCGTCATCGGCAGCAGCATCACCGCGATGCGGCGGATCAAGTACCTGTCGCCGCGTGCGTCGATGCTGCCGTTTCTGGTTTGGGAATATGGCCTGGGCGAGCTGACGCCCTATGTGCCCAATATCTACAACCTGATTGATGAGGGAGTGCGCTGGCAGCGCCTGCGGGGCACCGTCAGCGCCGTTGCCATCGGTCTGGCATGGATCGGCTACGCGGCGGCCATTGAGCCTGCCTGGACCGGCCGCACGTGGTGGAATTCATTCCAGCTGCGGTTCACTGCCCTGCCGGCCGCTGACGTGCCGGATCTTGAGCGCATTGAGGCGATCACCGGCCTGTCGGTTCCCAAGCGTTCGCAGCTGCGGCGCGGCGTGTTCGCCTATGACGTTGGCGCGGTCGAGCTGGACGAAACGCCGCTCGATGGCGCCATGCTCGATCATGAAAGCGGCATCGCCATCACCGAGGGCGGCACGCTCTGGTCATTCGGTCGGTCGCATGAATTTGAGCATACGCTCACCCAGATCGAGGGGCAGGCGATCGGCAACTGGCTTGAGCCGGTGGAAGATGCGCCGCTGCTCTGGATCGATCTCGATGATCTGCTCTGGATCGATGCGGATTTCCTCTGGATCGATGACCCGGCCGAGCAGCGCCGCTCGATCATGGCCGGCTGGTTCTCTGACAAGAGCCTCTATCTGCGACTGCTCGACGGCGACGGCTATGTCATCGGCTATCGCCGCTGCCGGGCCGTGCATCCTGTCGGCGTGGCATTTGGTGGCGCCTATGAGCATGGCGGCCAGGTCTACGATCCCAAGCAGGCGGGCGGCATCCTCTATGCCGAGGCGCTGACCCAGTTCGATGATGCCGCTGACGTTGTCTGCACCTCGATCGCCATGGTGGTCGGCGGCGAACTGGCGGCCGGCGTCAAGCCCGGCAAGCTCTGGCTTGAGCCTGATCAATACATCGGCGGCACCGCGATCGCGGTGCAGGCCACCACCATTCCCCTGCGGCGCACGGTGCGCGAGCAGCTCAAAATTGTGATGAGGTTCTGATGGCGTTTGAACATGAAAGCGGCCTGCCCTTTGCCTATTCCCGCGCGAAGGGACAGCAGCAGATCCAGAGCCTGGTTTTCCACGGCCGTCGCCCGCTGCTGCAGGGCGCCGAACTGAACGAGATGCAAGATGTCATTCGCGGCCGCCATGACCGTCTCGGTCGCCTGATCGCCAAAAACGGCGATCGCACCGAGGCAGCAATGGCCATTGTCGACATCGACGCCGAGACGGTGACGCTGACGGCCGGCAAGATCTATGTCGCCGGCGATGAGTTCCCGGTGGCCGAGGCCGTCCTGGTCGACGTGCCGATGACGGGCCGCGTGCAGATCGGCGTGCGCCTGGTGCAGACCACCATCACGGCCGAGGATGATCCGACCCTGCGCGGGATGGTGCCCGGCTCGCTGGCCGAGGGCGAGGGCGGTGCGGCTCGCGAGATCGCGACGATCGCCTGGGCGCTTGAGGGCGACGATGGCGAGGGTGAGTTTCACCAGGTCTACCTGCTGCAGGACGGCACGATTCTCGATCAGTCGCCCCCGCCCATGCTCAACGGCGTGCTGCAGGCGATCGCCGTCTATGACCGCCCGCATGGCCACTACATCGTTTCGGGCAACCGGGTGAGCGCGCTCGGCGCCGACGCCGGGGCGCAGCGTTTCTCGATCGAGGAAGGCGAGGCCAATATCAGCGGCTACAAGAATGTGCGGCACGCGGCCGTGCGCATTGCCGAGCCCGAGGATTGGGACGTTGGCGCGGTGCCTGGCGAAACCCACACCTATGCGGGCGGTGCCAGCCAGGTGATCACCGTCGATCGCTTTCCGATCGACACCATCACCTCGATCCTGCTGACCAAGGAAAAGACCGTTTCGGTGACGCGCGGCGTTCTCGCCAACGGCATCGACGGCTTGCCCGACACCTCGGTGATCGAGCTGGTCTCGGTTGTGCAGGGCGGCACCACCTATGTCGCCACAACCGATTTCATTCGCACCGGCAACGGGGTGGACTGGGCGCCGCTCGGCGCCGAGCCCCTGGCCGGTTCGAGCTACAGCGTCACCTATCGCTATCGCGCCAGCGTGGTCGCGGACAGCTTTGACGACACCACCGTCACCGTCTCGGATGGCGCGGCCGGTGGCGATGTCATCCTGGCCTATACCTACAAGCTGCCGCGCATCGACATCATCGGTCTGCTGCCCAATGGGGCGCCGGTCTATATCTATGGCGTATCGGCCGCCAGCAACCCGGTGATGCCGCTGCCGCCCAGCAACGTGCTGCCGCTCTGCGCCGTGCACAATGACTGGATGGACACGCCCCGGATCGAGGTCGACGGCGAGCGCACCGGCGTGCGTTTCGTCAGCGTCTCGGAACAGCGCCGGCTATGGAATTTTGTCGAGGATCTGTCGCGCCTGCAGCAGCTCGATCGCCTGCGCTCGGAAGTCGATCGCCGCGACCCTGCCGCCAAGAAAAACATGTTTGTCGACCCGTTCGAGTCCGACTTTTATCGCGACATCGGCGAGGCGCAGACCGGGGCACTGGGCAATCGCATCCTGCAGCTGGCCATCGCGCCGACCTTCTACGATGCGGATCTGATCGCGCCCGTCATGCTTGACTGGGTCGAGGAAGTGCTGGTCGAGCAGCTGCTCAAGACTGGCTGCGAAAAGATCAACCCCTACCAGAATTTTCTGCCGCTGCCGGGCGCCCTTGCCCTGACGCCGGCCGTCGACTTCTGGACGCAAACCGCGACCCAGTGGGCATCTGATGCCACCGTGGAGTTTCAGCGCGGGCTGCAGACCTGGGGCGGCCCGCTGTCGAACCAGTCGACGGCGGTGCAGTCGCTGGGCTCGCGCAGTGAGGCGCTGCCCTTCCTGCGCCAGCGGGCGATCGCTTTCACGATCTCGGGCTTTTTCCCTGGCGAGATCCTCGACACGCTGACCTTTGACGGCGTCAACGTGAAGCCGGGCGGCGTGCAAACCGCCGATGGCAATGGCGAGATCTCGAGTGCCTTCACCATCCCGGCCGGCGTCACTGCGGGCACGAAAACGGTGCAGGCAATCGGCCAGGGCGGCACCGTGGCCGAGGCGCTGTTCACCGGCCAGGGCACGCTTTCGGTCGACGTGATGCGGCGGGTGACCACCATCAACACTTGGGTCGCCCCGCCACCACTGCCGCCCGAAAGCGAAGGCAGCTCGGGCGGTCTGTTTTCGTCCAATTCGAGCGACCCCCAGGCGCAGATCTTCCTGCTGCCCAGCACCCGGCAGCTGGTGGGCGTCGACTTCCACCTTTGCAATATCGGCGACACGTCAAACCATGTCCTGGTGCACCAGGTGGCGGTCGAGAACGGCATCCCCACCGTCAACATGGAGGCCGAGGCCACCGTGTCGATGGCGGGTGCCGTCATCGGCTGGAAATCGGCGCGCTACCATATGCCGGTTACCACGGCCAATGACCGCGATCATGCCTTTGTCATCAAAACCGATGACGGGGATCACTCGATCTCGATCGCGGCCCTGGGTGGATTCGATGCGGTGCTGCAAAAGCCGGTGACGGTGCACCCCTATCCGGTTGGCCCGCGCCTATCGTCGGTCAATGCCCGCACCTGGACGCCGCACCAGAATGAGGCCCTGGCCTTCCGCCTGGTCGCGGCGCGCTATCCCGTCACCACCAAGACGGTGGCGCTGGGAACCTTCGACCTGGTCGACTGCAGCGATCTGCAGGTGCGTGCCGTGGTGGATCTGCCGAGCCAGGCTTGCTCGGTGGTGTTCGAGATCGAGCGCACCAATGGCAGCATCTACCGGCTGTTGCCGTGGCAGGTGCTGCAGCTGCCCGAATTCATCACCGAAACGGTGACATTACGGGCGGTTCTCACCGGCACCAATACGCTGTCGCCGATCCTTTATGCGCCGGTGGAGCTGATCGCCGGCGAGATCGCGACCGAGGCCACCTATGTCAGCCGCGCTTTCGATATCAGCACGGCCGATCGGGTCTCGGCCTATCTCAAGCTGTCGCTGCCGGCCGGCTCGGCGATGACGTTTGAATACGATCACGCCGATGACGACTGGCAGGATCTCCCTCTGTTCGCGACCGAGATTTCGCCGGATCCGGCCTGGGTCGAGCAGAACCATCGCAAGGATGCCCTGGCGGCCGATCTGATGCGGTTGAAAATCACCATGACGGGCGGCCCTGCTGCCCGCCCGCGTGCGGCCGATCTTGGCCTGGGCGCAATGTAAGGAGGCAGCAACATGGCCAATACTGTTAACCGCTTGTATCCGCTGCCGGACGAAACCAAAAACGTGCGGCAAGAGATCGAGAACCTGCAGCAGCAGGTTCTGCCGATGCTCGACAACGATATCCATGCCCTGTTTCTGGCGATCGCCGATCTGGCGCCCGCCGTGCATGGGCATGGTATTGACGAGATCACCGGGCTGACCGAGGCGCTGGCGGGCAAGATGCCGGCCGGCACCACGTTTTCGCTGGCGGATCTCACCGACACCGATGGCGTCGATGAGGCGCCCGATGGCTATGTGATGGTTAAGTCGGGGGTGCTCTGGGTGGCGCAGGCGGCGCTGGCCGCACTTGGGCCGCACGGCCATACCATCGAGCAGGTGAGCGGGCTCGGCGCCGCATTGGATGCGAAAGCTGCCCTGAGTGTCGTGATCCGGCATGACACGCCGCAAGGTCTCGCCGCTGCTGCCCAGGGGCGTGCGCGGGCCAACATCGGGTTTGTTACCGGCGATCGAAGCCCAATCATCAACGGCGATTTCGGAAATTGGCAGCGGGCCACGTCTGTAGTTATTTCGGCTGGCAGCAATAATTTCGCTGGGGATCGGTGGCGGATACTAAACGGGACCGATCAGCCTCTTACGGCCCTTCTCTACACGATGCTGACGGCCGACCTTGTCAATTTCCCTAGCGGGGTACGCTCCGCTTTGCGTATTAACTTTGCAGTAGCTCCAACAAGCGGCGCAGTCGAAATCCAACAACGCATCGAGCGCGTTGACACGTTTGCAGGCAAGAAAGCAACGGCCACCGGTTATGTTTATCTCGGTGGCTCTGGAACCACCTTCCAACATTATCTGACCCAGGTTTTTGGTAGTGGCGGCAGTGCAAATGCAGACCAAGCGGGAGCACCACTTGTTCCTGCAGCATCCACATGGGCAAAAGTGCAAACTGTGCTCGATGTGCCGTCAGTCTCTGGAAAAACGTTTGGCAGCAGCGGGGAATATCTAGCTTTCCGGCAGTTTATCGAGCCGCGTGCGGCCGCCAATTATTACCTCACGCACGTGTCCTTGGTGGAAGGTGATGCGACAGCCGAGGTTGATCCGTTCCCGGCTCGGAATGCCCAGCAGGAATTAGCGCTGTGCCAGCGGTACTATGAGAAAGGGGTGGGAGCATCTGTCTACAATCCTACGACTATATCCACCACCATGAGCGTGTACACTTTTTTTATGGTAACCAAAAGGGTAACGCCCACCTGTACTATTGCGTCAGGTGCAATTGATCGCACCACTACAACGGGTATTCGCAGCTATCAAAACGGAGTTGCGGCCGGGACTAGTTATGATAGCGCGACCTATACAGCGGATGCGGAGATATAAACATGGAAGTGCACGGATTTACTGAACAGGGGTTCATCGACGCTACTATCGACGACATTCGTATGACGGTCCCCGACGACCCGGCCAACCGTCACCGCCAGATGATCGCGGAATGGGAGGCGGAGGGGAACACGATCCCTGCCTACGTCCCACCCGACGCGCCCAGCCCATTCGTCCCGCTCAAGCCCTACCAGTTCTGGGGCGCCGTGCGCGCCACCGGCCACGAAACGGCGCTCACCACCTGGGTGGGCGCCATGACCGACCCGGTGCAGAAAGGCATCGCCTCGGCCATGCTGGAATTCTCGCTTGAGTTCCGGCGTGATCATCCGCTGATCGAGGCGGCTCGGGTGCACCTCGAAATGAGCGAGGCCGAGCTGAACGATCTCTGGCTCTGGGGGCTCACCCTATGAGCAGCTTCACTCAACCGCTGGTCATCACACCAGATACGCAAGGGCGCTACCGAACGGAGCGCCCTTTTTCTTTCGACATCGGGCTGAAAGGCTCGGGCCTGACGGTGACCATCCCGGCCGGCTTTGTCACCGACCTAGCCTCGGTGCCCCGGTGGCTCTGGTGGCTGTTCGCCCCTTACGACCCGCAATATGCAGCGGCGGCCGTGCTGCATGACTACCTGCGCAGCTGGTCAGAGTTCGACCCGCTCACCGCTCATACGATCTTTCTCGACGCCCTGCTGATCCTGGGCGTCGAGCGATGGAAGGCAATGGCCATGTTTGTGGCCGTTGTGATGTTCGACGCCGCGCGCCGGTGACCTGAAACCAAATCCACAACCATAGGAGATCCCCGATGACCGCACCGGTTTTCGGCATGACTTTCACGCGGCCCGACAGTGAGCCGGTGCCCGCCCTGGGCGCCGACTTTTCCAAGGCCCTGATCATCGAAACCTCGGCCGATGCCAACGCGGCCACCTATCCGATCGGCACGGCCGTGCGGATCTCGACCAGTGACGCCACCAAGATGGCAGACCTGGGCACTGGCCTGCTCGCCGATGCTGCCAAGGCGATCCATGCCCAGCTCGGTGGCCTCAATGCCGGCGCCGATCTCACCGTCATCCGGGTGACCGAGGAAGCAACCGTCGCCGCGACCGTCGCCGGCATCGCAGCCGCGCTCGATCCGCTGCTGATTGCCCAGATCGCATCCCAGACCGGCGCCACGCCGCGCCTGATCTGGGTCGGGCGCACCAGCTGGATGCTGGACGCAGAAACGCCGAACCCGATCTGGGCGGCCCTGCCGATCGCCGCCGAAAAGCTGCTGGCCGTGGCCGTGGTCGACGTGGATCCGACTGGCCAGGCTGCGGCCATCACCCAGCGCGAGGTTTTCAGTTCCGAGCGCATTCTGCCGATCGGCGTGGCGGCCCGCGTCTATGAAGGCGAAAACCTGGTCACCCGCGCCATGGGGCCGCGCATCATCGGCCTGATGATCCGGGTCGACAATCTGCATGAAGGCAAGCCCTTCAACCCCTTCGCCAACCGCTCGATCCTCGGCCTGTCTGGGCTGTCGCGCCTGATCCCGTTCTCGCTGCTCGACGGCTCGACCGAGGGCCAGCAGATGCTGGAATCGGAAGTCTCGATTGTGGTGCAGGGCGAGACCGGGGTGGATGGCGCTGTCGCCGATGGCGGCTTTGTGTTCATCGGCACCGACAACACCACCACGGGCGAACTGTGGAAGCAGATCCACCAGGTGCGCGGCGCCGATTACCTCACCGTCAAGATGATGGAAATCACCCGGCAGTTTCTGGGCAAGCGGATCTCGGCCGATCTCACCGAGGCATGGATCAACTCGATCAAGTTCATGCTGCGCGATCACAAGGTCGATGAGGATATCCTCGGCTTTGAGGTCAATTTCCGCGCCGACAAGAACAGCCCGGAAAGCATTCGCCTCGGTCACCTGACGGTCAATCTGGGCATCGAGCCGGTGCCGGCCTTCAAGGTCGCCAACCATGAGGTGGCGCGCTACCGCCCGGCGCTCGATGACCTGGTCGGCAAGATCATCGCCCGCCTCACCACCACCGTCGAATAAGCGGCGCCAAAGCCTTCCCCCCTTTGAGACTGGCCGGCGCGGTGCCGGCCAGCTCCACCCGAATCCATAATGTGAGGATGAAAAATGCAGCCGCTCTATCAGCTGACTGCCGTCGACGTGCGCCGTGCCGAGGAAGCCGGCACCTCTCGCGCCACCACCATCGCCAAGCTGGCCATGCCGGGCCTGACCTTTGCCGGCAGCGAGCATTCGCCTGGCGGCGGCGTGCTGGCCGTCAAGTTCGCCCAGCCCCGCCTCGACGTGATCGAGCCCAAGTTTGAGGTGAAGGGCCTCGATCTCGACGTGTTCCGTGGCCTCGGCAAGCCCGATCGCTGGATCTTCGCCGGCGCCTATCGCGAAAAGAAGCCAGGCGGCGGCAGCGTCGTCGGTGCCCGCGCCGTCATCGAGGGCGCGATCTCTGCCTGGGAACCGGACGAAAGCGACCCGGCCGAATTTCAGGGGTGCAATCACACCATCACCGAGGTGACGCACTATGAGTTTGTGTTGGACGGCCGCGAGCTGTTCTACATCGACTTTTTCGAGAACGTGCTGCGCGTCAACGGCGTCGACATGTTCGCCGACGAACGCCGGGCACTGGGGATCTAACCGATGAACGCAGCGGCAACCGTCAAACTGATACACCCGGTCACCGTCGACGGGATCAAATATGAAACGCTCGGCCTGCGGCGGATGAAGGCCCGCGATGCCCTGGTCGGCGAGGGCGAGACCAATGAGACCATGGCCGGTTTCAAAATGTTCGCCGCTCTGGCTGACGTGCCGGTCGAGGTCATCCTCGATCTCGACATGGAAGATCTGACAGAGCTGGCGGCCAAGGTGGCGCCTCTCATGGGAAAGCGGGGGGCGGCGCTCATGAAGAAGATGTCGAAGGCGCCGCCATCCCCTGGCGAGACATAATTCTGGCGGTAGCGCGTAACACCAACACCTCGATCGACCTGGTCGAGGAATGGGATATCGACAAGCTCTTGAGCTACTCAAGAAGCCTGTCGCGCCAGCTGGCCCGCGAACGCCCGAAACGGCGCTAGGCCAAACAACAAAGCGCCCGCCGTGCTCGGCGGGCGCTTTGCAATATCGCCGATGGCTCTGGTTAGCTGACGGTCTCTTCGATGATGGTTTTGCGGCCGCGTGTCAGCAGGGCAAATAAGCCCAGGATGACGGCGCCGGCCACCCAGATAAACAGGATGATGCCCGCGCCCATTGCCGTGCCGATAGCGCGGCCGGCTTCCTCGGCCTGGCCCACGGCCGCCGTGCTGGTCGCCGCATTCATGCCGCCAATCATCCATGCAAGCATGAGAACGTTGAACAGGATGAACAGGATCATAAAGATCCAGCCGAAAAACCCGCGCTTTCGGGTTTCCTTGCGAATGATGGTTGCCAATCGTGCCTCCTATTCGATGAAGTTAAATGACTGCGCGGCGCGTGCAATCTGGGTGCAGTGCGCCGTTTTTGCCGACTCTGACATATCGGTCAGCTGATACTGCTGCGCCTGCACCATCATCTGCAGCGTCGATGGAAAGCTCATATCGTCGGCTGACACTTTGCTTTCGATGTAGGCGGCGATCGCCTCCTGGTCATAGCTCAACTCGCACAGTTCTTCGGATCCGATAACCGATCCCAGGGCCGTGGCGACCTGCATGCTTTGCAGATCCTGCGCTGCGGCGGGCGAAATCATCGCCGCAACTACTGCCGTCCAAGCAAATACTCTCAATTAATGCCCTCCTAGTGGTGAGTAACCGTTAGCGGGCACATTTTGGAAAGTCCATCCATGGCCGTTATCACCTCAAAGCTGATCGTCGCGTTGATCGATCAGATGACGGCGCCGGCACGTGTGCTCGGCCGCACCATGCGGGATCTGCAGACCCAGTCTCGCGCCAATGCCATGCAGATGAACGAAATGCGCGGCCGCATGCTCGATGCCGGCGCGGCCGCGTTTGTGCTCGCCCGCGCCCTGGCCAATCCGATCCAGAAGGCGATCGAGTTCGAGAGCGCCATGGCCGATGTCGCCAAGGTCTCTGACTTTGATGAGCTGGGCCTGGCCGAGTTTGGCTCGGACTTACGCCGGCTCGCGACCAGCGAGATCCCGATGGCAGTCACCGAGCTGGCCGAGCTGGCGGAGAATGCGGCCGCCTCGGGCATTGCCGGCGATGAGCTGCTGGACTTCACCAGGGGCACGGCCAAGGCGGCGCTCGCCTGGGGTGTGTCCGGTGGCCAGGCTGGCGAGGATCTCGCCAAGATCAGGGAAGCGCTGCGGCTCAATATCGATGAGACCATGCTCTATGCCGACGCGATCAACCATCTGTCCGATCGCACGGCCTCGACGGCGCCGGATCTCACCGAGTTCGCGCGGCGCGTGGCGGCGCAGGGTGAGTTCTTTGGCTTCACCAAAGAGGAAACGCTGGCCTTCGGCTCGGCCATGGTCAGCGCCGGCGCCGAGGTCGAGGTGGCCAGCACATCATTCCGCAATATGGGGCGAGCCCTGACCAAAGGCGTCAGTGCGACCAAGGCGCAGCGCGAAGCCTTCAAGCGGCTCGGGCTCGATTCGACCAAGGTCGCGGCCGGCATGCAGCAAGATGCTGTCGGCACCACCATGGAAGTGATCAAGCGCCTGGGCATGCTGCCTGCCGAACTGCAGGCGGCCACCATGGGCGATCTGTTCGGTGATGAGGCGCGGGCGCTGGCGCCACTGTTGAGCAATCTGGATTCGCTCGAACGCACGCTGGGTTATGTCGCCGACGAAACGGAATATGCCGGCAGCGTCAATGCCGAGTTTGCCAAGCGCGCCGCCACGACAGAGTTTGCCATGCAGCGGCTCAAGAACCAGGTCGATGGCGTGGCGCTAGCGATCGGCAATGCGCTGCTGCCGGCGATCAATGGCGTGGCCGATGCGGTCGGGCCGGTGCTGATCGCCATGGCAGACTTTGCGGCCGCCCATCCCCAGATCGTGCAGGCGATCGTGGCGATCGTCGGCGGCCTGGTTGCTATGCGGGTGGCCACGTTGGCGGCTCGCTGGGCCTTCCTCTTCCTCAAGGGAGGGCTGATCGACATGGCCCTGCTCGGCGCGCGCGCGGCCGGTGGCCTGCTGGCGCTGATCAATCCGATGAACCTGGTGCGCAACGTGGCCATGGTGCTGCGCGGCGCGCTGCTGTTCTCGGGTGTTGGCCTGGTGCTGGCGGCGATCGCGGCGGCCGGGCTCTGGATCTACAACAATTGGAGCGGGCTCACCGCCTTTTTCAGCGCATTTGGGGCGGCCTTCACGGGCGCGATCGCGCCGTTGATGCCGGTGCTGCAGCCGGTGATCGACGCCGGCCGGGCCATGGTCGACTGGGTGACGGCGCTTTTGGGGCCGGTCGAGGCCAGCAATGCGGATTGGGCGGCCTGGGGCACCACCGTTGGCGTCGCGGTTGGCGATGCGGTGATGGCCGTGGTGACCAAGGGCGCGGAGATCCTCGCCTGGTTCGCCGCGCTGCCGGCCGAGATCGCGGCCGCGATCACCGGCATGGCGGCCGTGGGCGGGCAGATCATTCAAGGGATCTGGGATGGCGCCGTGCTCAAGTTCGGCGAAATGCTCGCCTGGTTCGCAACCTGGCCTGCCGAGATCGCCAAGGCAGTAGGGCACGTCACATTGCCGGGGCTGGGCGGGCCGATTACCGCGCCCGTTCAAGGCAACGGCGGGCACGTCCTCTATCCGGTTGGGCAGGCGCCGGGCATTGACGGCGCCCGCGCGGCTGGCGGCTCGATCATGGGCGGCAAGACGTATCTGGTGGGCGAACATGGCCCGGAACTGGTTACGCCCGGCCGCAGCGGCTTTGTGCACGATGCCGGCGCCACTGCCGGCATGATGGGCGGCGGCGGTCGATCGTTCAGCCTTGAAAGCCTCGTGGGCACCTTGGTCATTCAAGCGGCCAGCGATCCAGAAGCCACGGCCGAGATCGTCATGCAGAAGCTCAAGGGGCTGCTGTCCGATGGGCTTGGCGGGCTTTACGCCGATACAGAATTCGCGGGGTAAATCATGCTGTTCCAAATCGGGCCACTGACGCTCGACACTGCGCCTTTCAACGCCGACAGCTTCAACCGCAACGCCGGCGCCGACCTGGCCGTCAAACCGATCATGGGGGGGCGCCAGGCGCGCGAGTTCATGGGTGAGGCTGATGAGAGTATCAGCCTCACCGGCCAGCTGCTGCCCACCAAGATCGGCGGGCTGACAGAGCTAGAACTGGCGCAAAGCCTCTCCACCTCGGGCACCAAGGTGCCGGTGATGCGAGGCGATGGCCGCATGTTCGGCTGGTATGCGATCGAGAAAGTGAGCGAGCAGCACACCAGCCTCACCCGCTACGGGGTGGGGTTTGTGGTTCGCTACACGATCGACCTGGTCAAGGTCGACACCGATGGCGCTGCAGGGGGCGGGCAGGCCGGTGGCCTGGTCGGCATGCTGCTCAACTTGTTCGAGGATCTGTGATGATCTCTGTGACCGTTCAACGCTCGCGCACCACGCTGGATCTGCTGCTTTGGCGGCAGCACGGCATGGCCGGGCCGGGCCTGCTTGAGCAGACCCTCGACGCAAACCCCGGCGTGGCGGGCCTCGGCGCCGAGCTGCCGATCGGCACGGTGATCAACCTGCCCGACGCGCCGGCGCCAAAGCAGGCGCAGCTGGTCAAGGTGATCGACCTATTCGGGGAATCGTAATGGCTTGGAAAGTCGACTGGCGCGTCATCCTTGACGGGCAGGATCTCACGGCGGCCTGGGCCAAGGTGCTGATCGATATCTCGATCAATGACAAGGCCGGCGAGGCATCCGACACCTGCGATCTGACGGTCGATGATAGCCTGGGCCATGCCCGCCTGCCCTCGAAACGGGCGCCGATCTCGGTCTACCTGCAGGGCAGCAAGGTGTTTGCCGGCTTTGTCGAAAAGGTCGAGTCGTCAGGGTCGCGCAATTCCGGCCGCGTTCTCAAGATCAAGGCCAAGGGATTCGACACTGGGGGCAAGGCTAAAGAGCCGCAGAGTTTCCATCTCGATGATGCGGATCTTGGCACCTATCTCGGCAAGCTCGCCGACCAGGCCGGGCTCACCATCACCGTGGATCCGGCTTTCGCCGATCTGACGCAAGACTATTGGGCGGCCGATGGCGAAAGCCTGATCGCGGTTGGCGAGCGGCTCGCGCGCAAATTGGGCGGCACTTTCAAGATCCGCGGTGACCAGGCGATCCTGGCCAAGCGTGGCACCGGCAAGGCACCCAACGGCGCCAACCTGCCGCAGACCGTGGCAGAGTTCGGCGTCAACCTGGTGAGCTGGTCGATCACGCCCAAGGATCCGCGCGGCCAGTTCGCGGCCGGGCAAGCCCGCTGGTTCGATCGCGATAGCGCCAGCTACAAAACCACCGACCTGGACTTCGGCAACACCGAGGTCGACGCCACCAATGTGATCCGCTCGATCGCGGCCGATGAGGGCGAGGCCGATGCGGTTCTCGATGCGCGCAAGCGGGACGGCGAGCGCGATGCCGGCAGCGGATCGGTCGATCTGGATCTGACAGTCGGCGCCGTGGTCGAGGGCAACTGCCTGGTCAAGGGCACGCGGCCGGGCATTGACGGCGTCTATGTGATCGACGGCGTCAAGCATAGCGCCAGCCGCAGCGGCGGATCGAAAACCTCGCTGGATCTCAAGCAGCCCGGTGGCGGCGCCGGCAAGGATCCCCGCAAAAAGGGCGAGCAGAGCGATCCTGCCGATTTTGCCCTGCCGCAACACGAAACGCTTGGCTGATCCCGGCCGGCGCCACTGACCCAAGGCCCGCTCGCGCGGGCCTTTTTTTATCCAAACGATGGAGACGAAAACCATGGCCAATCGCAAGGTCACAAAGCTGCTTGTCGTGCATGTCACCGCCACCCGGCCCGGCCAGGATATCGGCGTCACCGAGGTGCGGGCGATGCACAAGGCGATCGGGTGGAGCGATATCGGCTATAACGAGCTGATCCGCCTCGACGGCCGGCTTGAGGTCGGGCGGGGCATTGAGGCGGTCGGCGCCCATGTCGCGGGCTTCAACTCGATCGCCTACGGGATCAGCCTGGTGGGCGGGCTCGACGCCCAAGGTCGCCCGGCCCATACCGCCAACCCGGCGCAGCTCGCCACGCTTGAGCAGCGGCTGCGCGATGTCTCGGCCATGTATGCCGGCGCCGGCGCCTGCGGTCACCGCGACCTGTCGCCCGATCGCAATGGCAATGGCATCATCGAGCCGGGCGAGCATCTGAAGGCTTGCCCCTGCTTTGACGTGATCCCCTGGGCGGCCAGCAAGGGCCTGCCGGCCGCCGACATCAAAGGCAATTGGGGCGAAGTGTTCAGCGTGCCGGCCGCCAATGCAGCGGTGACCACGCATGTGGCCGGGCCGGATGCGCGCACGGTCTACCTGCAGAAGCTGCTGGCGGCGGCCGGCCTGCAGTTCGGCCCGATCGACGGCATCGCCGGGGACCGCACCGCAACCGCGTTGCGCCTTTATCAGCAGTGGAACGGGCTGCAGCAGAGCGGGGCATTCGACGCCGCCACCGTGAAGCTGCTGCGTGAGACCTTTGAGAAGGCGGCGGCATGATCAGCGCCCCCAGCCTTGGCATGATCATCGGGGCGGGTCTGGTCGCCCTGGTCGGCACCGGTGCGGGATGGACGGCGCGCGGCCTGGTGGTCGAGCATATCGAGATCCCCCGCGTCATCGAGCAGCAGGTGGAGATCTGCACAAAGACCACCGAGGCGGTTGCCGCCAAGGCCACCCGCGATGAGCAGCTGCGCCAATTCCAGATCGGCGAGCGCGCGACCCAGACATCGATCGAACAGAGCAAGGCGGCGGCCGATGATGCCCAGGCCGAGCGCGACCTATTGGAAATGGAGATTGAACACTATGCGCAGCGGGTACGTGAGGGGGATGGCGGGACCGTCCGTAAGGTTGTTTGCAGCCTCGATGCTGACGATCTTGATCTGCTCGGGCTGCGCGTCGACTAGCGCGCAGCTCTACCAGGCAGCGGCCGAAAAGGGCCGCGCTGAAACCAAGGTCATGCTGCCGGTGCTGCCGGCAGAGTTTCAAACTCAAGTCCCTCACGCGCCGGCCGTGTTGGGTGCAAATCCGGTGATCGTCCTGGCGCGCGAGCGGGCGCAACTCGACTGGGCAAATGGCGTGATCAGGCGGTTCGGCGATTTCTACCGTCACCTGCAATCTGGTATGAAGGGGAACTAGGTTTATGGACTTCAATCTGTCGTGGCTGTTCTCGCCAGTCGCCAAGCTCGCCCTGGCGGGCGCCCTGGGCGGCGTGGTGAGGTGGCTCACCCTCAAGCAGCCACCGCTTGACGGGTTTATCAGCGTGATCGTCGGCATGATCTGCGCGATCTACATCGGGCCGGCGATCAATCCGATCATCCGGCCGGTGATCGACTTCGCCGGCGTCGACATGGAAGCTGCCCAGGGTTTGGGCGGCTTCCTGGTCGGGATCGGCGGGATCCTCGTTTCGGGGTTCTTCATCGATCTCTGGCAGCTGCGGCGCAAATTGCTCAAGCAGCAGGGAGGTCCAACAGATGGACAAATCTAACCAGTTCGAGCGGGGCCGCGCCTGGCGCATCGCCCTTGTGGAGTCGAGGCGCCGCGCGGGCGCCTTGGGTAGAGTGGGGCTAGTCATCCTGGTGACGATATTTGCCACGCTGCTTTTTACCGGCCATCACTTCACGCCCGAATGCGTGCGATCGTTTATCTGTTTCGAGCGGAGTTCCCGCTAACCCGCGCGGGGATCCCTGCGGGGATACCTGCGGGGATACCTAACCATGTGGATCGCGCGGAAACGCCCGATCCACATGGGTCTAGTGAGCTGGTTGCGAGCCCTTCACCCGCTTCAATCCTTGCCCTGCCTGTTCTTCACACCACGTTTTGGCCTTGGGCGATGCCGTTCCCACACAGCCGTCAGGTCTATCCCGCCGGCAATGCTTTCTTTCATCCGCCTAACGGCATTGTCTGAATAGCCCACATACCAGCTGGACAGCGACTCGAAGAGGTGGCTGCAGCTAGCATCTTCATCGATCTTGAGTTCGGTGCGAAGTGCTCGGCACCTCGGCTCGCTCAAGCCCAACCGGGCCGATAGCTCGGAAGCGCGCAGATGATACTTCTTGCTGAGATCCACCTCTCGCACGGCGGCTACATTCTCGACGTCGTCACCACCCACGTATTTCATGGGTGCCCCGTCTTTCTTCCCCAAGACAATTTTGAGGGAAACGCCTTCGCCTGATGAGCTGGTATCCACGGATAATAGGCGAGGGAAGACAGATCCGAGATCAAGGCCCTCACGGACCGCTTTCTCCACACGATCAACGTCCTTCTCTGATACGCTAACTTGGTCCGTTACCAAGGCCTCCATCGCTAGAAGCGACCTAATCTTGGCTCGCGCCTCACCCCTCTGGCGCTTCCCAGGAGAGAGAAGATCGCTGACCAATTTGTATTCCCTATCAACCAAGAATTCGAAGTCACCAGGTGGTTGCGTCGAGACCGGTAGAACCCTAGCTGGAATGTGGGAACTGAGATCATCGGTGAATACCGCCTTCAAATAGGCGTCAAAGGACGTAATCAGCGCTCTTGTTTGCAGATAGAGAAGCTCTTCGGATATCGCCACGTACCAATGCTGCGCACTGTCTCTAAGGGCGTCGACCGACCGCATCACCCCGGCATCAACGGGTGAAAGTTTTAGAGCCGTGCACAGGCTAAGGCACTTCTCAAAGCCGATAGATCGACCCGTGGACTTGTCGAAGACCCTAATCCTGTTTTGGCAGAGCGCCGCTTTCAGCAGCATCTCGCAAGCATGTTGCAAGTGCAGCAACACGCATACGATCCTCCCTTCTTCGCTGTAAGAATTGAATGCTTCCATCGCCAGTCGCAGCGACGAAATCGCGTGCGACTTTAGGACCTTTGCGTCACGTTGAAGCTTCATGCCCCCTCCAGTTGTCGTCCGGGCGCCTACAGCTGGGTAAGCGAAAGCAGCTCGCGGGTGCGGTGCGCGGTGGCCACTTCTAGGTCGGCGAGAGCCGCCACTACCTTCTGAAAAGCTTCCTCGGTCTTGTCGCGATTATCAGGGCCGAATGGGTACAAGGAATTGTACTGGCCGACAGCCAATATAACCCGGTTTAGAGCCTCAAGCATTGGGTAGACCAATTTGTCCTTGAGCAGTTCGTCTCGGCGCTCCGTCGAATAGGTCGTGAAAAGTCTTTGATGCTTCGCAGCAACGCCGCCGTCCGCAACCTTTTGAACAACCTCCTTCCGCAGATATGCGGCAAATGCCTCTGCTTCCTCCATAGCCCGGCGCTCTGGCTCTATGTTGAACAGCATCACCCGTTCGTGCTGCTTTGCGGCCGTTCTCAACTGAGCGAGAACTAGCACAAAACCGACGATTGCCACGCTGCTGGCAATCGCGGTTTGATACCGCTCGATAAAATACTCGATCACGCCATGAGGCATGTCGGCAGAGGTTTGGGTCACCGTGATTCCCCCAGCTGCAAACGCGATGAACCCCACGAAAAGCAGGGTAGCGGCTAGCACAACGTGGTTGGACTTCACAGCGGCGCCTCGGAGCTTGCGGGTATGGTGGAAAAAATCGGCCCCAAAAACATGCCCCAAAACGTGCCCCAAAACGTGCCCCAAGCATGGTGCGGCAGGAAGAACAAGTTATTTAATTCAGGGAGTTAGCCCACTCGGCCGAGGCCGTTGGTGCCCCCCGCCGGACTCGAACCGGCACGTCTCGCGACGGAGGATTTTGAGTCCTCTGCGTCTACCATTCCGCCAGAGGGGCACGGGCATGGTGTCTAGCCCAGCGCGGGATTTCCCGCAACAGGCTCTTCACCCCGCCAGCAGCAGGCGCGCCAGATAGACCGTGGCGACCCCGGCGGCCATGGCGGCGAAGAGGTTGCGGCTGGTGATAAAGACCAGGCCCGTGGCCGCCGCGGCGATGACTTCGGCGGGGCTGCCGGTAACCAGGGCCGGCGCCACCAGGGCTGCCAGCACGGCGCCGGGGATATGCCGCAGCCAGGCAGCGGCAAAGCCTTCGCTGGGCAGGCGATTGGCCAGCAGCAGTCCACCGGCCTTGATGGCGAAGGTGACGAGCGCCATGCCCAGGATGGCGATGAGTGCTTCTGGACTAGTCAGCATGGCGGCGCCTTTCCGCGAGCGCGCCCGCAAGGCTGCCGACAATGCCGCCGATCAGGATATACCAGCTGCCGCCGACCAGCTTGGCCGAGACGATGGCGGCCAGCGCCGCCACGATCCAGGGCACCAGATCCCCCTTGCCCCGCCACATGCCGAGCAGCAGCGCGAGGAAGGTGGCGGTGAAGGCGAAATCGAGCCCGTATCTGCTCGGATCGTCGATGGCCGAGCCCAGCACATGGCCGGTGACCGTCATGGCCATCCACACCACATAGGCAAAGATGCCCCCGCCGAGGAGGAAGGCGATGGAGCCCCGTCCGCGGGCCATTTCGCCCACCGTCATGGCCCAGGTCTCGTCCGAGACGATGCCCATCATCACGGCGCCCTTCCACTGCTGGTCGGGCCGGAACAGCGGGCGCAGCGTCGCGGTCAGCAGCAGGTAGCGCAGGTTGACGATGAGCGCGGCCAGGATCAGCGGGCCGATGGGGAGTGCCGAGGGCCTGGTGCTCCAGAGGTCGAGCGCGACGAATTGCGCCGAGCCGGCAAAGACCAGCCCGCTCATCAGGATGACTTCGAACAGGCTCAGCCCCGCGCCGCGCGCCAGGACGCCCCAGACCACGCCATAGGCCGCCACCGAAATGCAGACGGGGATGCAGGCGCGAGCGCCGGCATAGAACTGGTCGGCAAAGCGGTAGGGCGCGACGAGCGTGGACATGCCATCTGCATAGCCGCTGGCGCTGCCTTGCGCACGTGGGATTCAGGCGGCCGGCGATGACAAGTGGTGATGGCGGGTATTTCGGGCAGTGATGGGCCACTGAAACACCGGCGGCCCAGATTGACCTCTTCCGACCTCGGGCGTAGAGAACCGGCCGTGTCATTTCCACGCCTCCCGCGCCCGTCCAGCCGGCACCCCGTTATCGGGGTGTGAAACGGTCCCCGCAGCGGCCCGGATATTGCCCGGTTCCCCGCTGCTTCTGGGGCCAGCGACGTGGCGCAGTTTTGTCGAGGTTTTTCGGAGTGTTCAAATGAACCCCCAAGCACGGCCGCTCTGGCAGCGGTTCGCCTTCTTTCTCGTGCCCCTCATGGCGTCCAATATCCTGCAGGCGCTGTCGGGCACCATCAACTCGATCTATATCGGGCAGATGATCGGCGTCGAGGCGCTGGCCGCCGTCGCGATCTTCTTCCCGATCCTGTTCTTCCTGATCAGCTTCATCATCGGCCTGTCGGCCGGTTCGACCGTGCTGATCGGCCAGGCCTGGGGCGCCCGCAATGTCGAGCGGGTCAAGCAGATCGCCGGCACCACGCTGACGGCGGCGCTGACGCTGGGGCTGGTGGTCGCGGTGATCGGTGGCGTCTGGGTCGAGAGCATCATGGGCCTGCTCGGCGCCCCGGACAATGTGCGCCACCTGGCCGTCGGCTATGCGCGCATCATGTTCCTGGGCATGCCGGGCTTTTTCATCTTCCTCGTCGTCACCTCCATCCTGCGTGGCGTGGGCGACACGATCACGCCGCTCTTTTCACTGGTCATCTCGCTGCTGATCGGCGCCGTGCTGACGCCGGCACTGATCCAGGGCTGGGGCGGGCTGCCGCAGCTTGGCGTCGATTCCGCCGCCTGGGCCTTCATTGCCGGCTTTGTCGTCGTGCTGGCCTTTCTCTTTGTCTACCTGCGAGCGCGCAACCTGCCGCTGGCGCCCGATGCCACCTTGCTCAAGGCGCTGCGGCCGGACTTCAAGCTCCTGGGGCTGATCCTCAAGCTGGGCATTCCGGCGGGCCTGCAGATGGTGGTGTCTTCGGTAGCCGGCATTGTCGTCGTCGGCCTCGTCAACCGCTTCGGCTCGGACGCGACCGCGGCCTTCGGCGCGCTCAACCAGGTGCTGAACTATGTGCAGTTCCCCGCCATGTCGATCGGCATCGCCACCTCGATCTTCGGGGCCCAGGCCATCGGCGCGCGGCAGATCGACCAGCTTGGGCTGATCACCCGCACCGCGCTGCTCATGAACCTCATCGTCACCGGCTCACTGATCGTGCTGGCCTATCTCTTCAGCCAGCATCTGGTGGGCCTCTTCATCACCGATCCGGACGTGATCGCGCTGACCGAATCGCTGCTGCACATCGTGCTGTGGAGCATCCTGCTGTTCGGCTGGGGCGTGGTGTTTTCGGGCATGATGCGCGCCAGCGGCATGGTCTATGCACCCATGCTGCTGGCCATGGCCGGCATCCTGCTGATCGAGCTGCCGCTCGCCATCCTGCTCAGCCAGACGAGCCTGGGGCTCTCGGGCATCTGGATCGCCTATGCGGCCAGCTTTACCGGCATGCTGATCATGCAGGCGAGCTGGTACCAGTTCGTCTGGAAGAAAAAGAAGATCGTGGCGCTGGTTTAGCAGCAACAGACGGCCTGCCTCTCCCGTCGGGAGAGGCAGAGCCGGCTAGCCCTGCGCGTAGGCGACCTTGCGCGGCGTGGCGGCGGCCACGGCGCTTTCACGCGCATCATAGACGGCGCGGGCCTCGATGATGGCGGTGTGATGCTCGGCCGACCAGTCCCACAGCTTGCCGATCGGGCCATCGAGCGTCCGGCCCATTTCGGTCAGGCCATATTCAACGCGCGGCGGCACCTCGGGATAGATGGTGCGGGTGACCAGGCCATCGCGCTCCAGATTGCGCAGGGTCAGGGTCAGCATGCGCTGGCTGACGCCGTTGATCATGCGCTTGAGCTCGTTGAAGCGCAGCGTGCCATTGCGGCCGAGCATGCCGACCACCATGACGCTCCACTTGTCGCCGATGCGATTGAGGACATCGCTCATGGCGTGGCAATTGGCCGATTTGGACGTGTCGTGCAGGGACATGGACGTGCCTTCGTATGGGGAACTCAGGCACTAATATAGACACAGTTCCCTAATGTGCCTAGGGCACGAATGTCGCACCGCACGCCGCGCTGACTTTTCGCGCAGTGCGCCTGCCGATCGGAATTGACAGAGCCCCGGCCGGGGCTGTCTTTGTCGGGCCCAGACGAAGCGCCGGAGGAGACACCATGAACGACCGCATCGAGCAGCTTGCCGACCTGATGACGCTTGAGGAAAAGGTGTCCATCCTCTCCGGCGAGGATTTTTGGTCCGTTCCCGCCATCCCGCGCCTGGGCATCGGCAAGCTGCGCGTCACCGATGGACCCAACGGTGCCCGCGGCGGCGGCTCGCTGATCGGCGGGGTCAAGTCGGCCAGCTTCCCGGTCGGCATCGCGCTGGGCGCCACCTGGAATGCCGCGCTGGTCGAAGAAATCGGCGCGGCCTTGGCCGACGAGGTCAAATCCAAGAACGCCCATATGCTCCTGGCGCCCACGGTCAATATCCACCGCTCCGTCACCAATGGCCGGAATTTCGAATGCTATTCGGAGGACCCCATCCTCTCGGGCGACCTGGCGGTCGCCTATATTGTGGGTCTCCAGGGCCAGGGCATCGGCGCCACCATCAAGCATTTCGCCGGCAACGAATCCGAGATCGAGCGCACCACAATCTCAAGCGAAATCGACGAACGGTCGCTGCGCGAAATCTACCTCATCCCCTTCGAATGGGCAGTGAAGAAGGCCCATACCTGGGGCGTCATGAGCTCCTATAACCGCCTCAACGGCACCTTCACCTCCGAGCACAACTGGCTGCTCACCGACGTGCTGCGCCGCGAATGGGGCTATGACGGTGTGGTCATGTCGGACTGGTTCGGCAGCCATTCCACCGCCGAGACCGTCAATGCCGGGCTCGATCTCGAAATGCCCGGCCCGCCGCGCGATCGCGGCCAGAAGCTGATCGATGCCGTCAAGTCCGGCGCCGTGAGCGAAGCCACCCTGCGCCAGCGCGTCATTGCCATGCTGCGGCTGATGCAGCGGGTCGGCTCGCTCGACGACCATCGCGACTTCCAGGAAGCGGCCAATGACCGGCCCGAGCACCGCGCGCTGATCCGCCGCGCCGGGGCGGAAGCCGCCGTGCTGCTCAAGAACAATGGCGTGCTGCCGCTCAAGGGCGAGGGCAGCATTGCCGTGATCGGCCCCAATGCGAAAATTGCCCAGATCATGGGCGGCGGCAGCGCCCAACTCAATGCACATTACCGTATCTCGCCCTGGCAGGGACTGGTCGACGCGGTGGGCGAGGAGCGCCTGCGTTTCGCCCCGGGCTGCACCAACCACCGCTTCGAGCCGGTGCTGCGCGGCAGCTTCAGGGTCGAGTATTTCGCCAACCAGACGCTGGCCGGCAAACCGGTGCATATCGGCAGCCAGGACGAAGCCCAGGCCTTCTGGATCGGCCAGGTCGCCGAGGGCAAGGTCGATCCCCTGCATTTCTCGGCTCGCCTCACCGGCAGCTTCACGCCTGACACCACTGGCACCCATCGCGTCGGCATCTATTCGGCCGGCTTTGCCAAGGTCCATGTCGATGGCAAGCTGGTTGCCGATGCCTGGACCAACTGGACCAAGGGCCGCACCTTCTTCGAGGAAGGCTGCGACGAGGTGGTCGGCACGGTGGACCTCGAAGCCGGTCGCGCCCATGAGGTGGTGATCGAATTTGCCACCAAGGACTTCGCCACCCTGGGTCTCGCCGCCTTTGCCGCCGGCATCGGCCTACCGCTGGGCAATGAAGCCATTGCCGAGGCCGTGCTGGCCGCGCGCAACGCCGATACGGCCATCGTCTTTGTCGGCCGCAATGGCGAATGGGACACAGAGGGCAGCGACCTGCCCTCGATCGATCTGCCCGGCCGCCAGAACGAGCTGGTTGCGGCCATCGCCAATGCCAATCCAAATACGATCGTGGTGCTGCAGACCGGCGGGCCGGTGGAAATGCCCTGGATCGGCTCGGTCGCGGCGCTCATCCAGGCCTGGTATCCCGGCCAGGAGGCGGGCAATGCCATTGCCGACGTGCTGCTGGGGGTCGCCGAACCCTCCGGCCGCCTGCCCCAGACCTTCCCGGTGCGCTGGGCCGACAATCCCGCCCACAGCCAGGATCGCGAAGTCTATCCCGGCCAGGAAGGCAAGGTGCGCTACGAGGAGGGCATCTTCGTCGGCTATCGCCACTATGACCGGCTGGGCCTGACCCCGCTCTTCCCCTTCGGCTTCGGCCTGGGCTATGCCCGCTTCGCTGTGGCCGACCTCACGATCGACGACGCCGAGTTCGAAGCCGAGGGCAGCGTCATGGCAGGCGTCACCGTCACCAATGTATCCGAGCGGGACGGCGCGGCCGTGCTGCAGCTCTACGTGTCCGACGATGTCGCGTCCGATCCGCGCCCGGCCAAGGAGCTCAAGGCCTTCCGCAAGGTGCAGCTCAAGGCGGGCGAAAGCCGCCAGGTGACCATGGCGCTCGACGCCCGCGCCTTCGCCTTCTTCCGCGCCCAGTCGAGGCACTGGCTGGTCGAGGACGGCAGCTTCACCCTGCGCGTCGGCCTGTCATCGGCCGACCTGCCGCTGAGCGGGACGGTGTCGCGCAGGACGACATTGATGCTGCCGGTGTAGGGCACGTTCTCCCCTCTCTCCCCTTGAGGGAGAGGGCTATCGCATAGGGACTGGGCATGATCTCGCCCAATCACCGGATGGCACCTCCCCCTTGACGGGGGAGGCTGGGAGGGGGTGGCGGGCTGGCCCGAATATTGGGGCCAAATACCCCCCCTCCCTTGATCCCTCCCCGCAAGGGGGAGGGTGTCGACTGCATCATCGCGGACCCTCAGGGGGAGAAGTAAGGATCACGCCGCCTTGTGCTCGGCGCCATACAGGCCGAGATAGAAATCCAGGTCGCCATTGCGCAGGCCCAGCGTTTCGAGCACGGCGCCCATGAAGCTGACCGGCGCCGTTCCCGGCGCGGTGACGATCCGGCCATCGACCACGGCGCTCGGCTGATCCTGATAGAGCGCCTTGCCGGCATAGCCGGTGGGACCGAGATTGTCCGGCGAATTGGACGTGTGCCGGACCGTGTCGAGCAGCCCGGCCCTGGCCAGGGCCAGCGTGGCGTCGCAAATGCCGGCAACTGTCTTGCCGGCATCGCGGGCCGCCACCATCACCGCGCCGATCTCGGGCGCATCTTCCCGGCTCCAGGCCGTGCCGCCATTGACCACCAGCGCGTCGATGGCAGCGACGTCGATATCCTCGACGGCGAGGTCCGGCATCACCCGGAGACCGCCGGCCGAGGTCACCGGCTTGCCGCCCGGCGTCGCAAAGCGCGTCTCGATGCCGTAATATTGCCGCGCGCCGGCATTGAGCAGGGCGGTCTCCCAATCGGCATAGCCCTCGCTGAGAATGGTCACGATCGTGGTCATCTGCTGTCTCCATCTGCTGGGAGCACACTGTCGCCCGAAAGCGACAGATCGTGTCAGCAGGCTTCAAAACCCCGTCAGCGGGGGCACTTCGCATTGAGGTCTGCCCGGCCCGCTGCTATGGAGGGGCCACGATTTCCCTGCTTTGTCGGAGCCGTCCCCCCGTGCTGTTTGCCCGCCGTCTTGTCCTCGTCCTCCTCCTGGCCCTGCTGAGCCTGGCGCCAGCCCGCGCCAATCCGATGCTGCTGGTCGACATGGACAATTTCAACGTGCTCTACGCCCAGGAAGCCGGCCAGCCCTGGCATCCGGCCTCGCTGACCAAGCTGATGACCGCCTATGTGACCTTCGAGCAGCTCGCCCAGGGCAAGGTAAGCCTCGATACGCCGGTGATCGTGTCGAAAAACGCCTTCAACGAGGCGCCCTCCAAGTCCGGCCTTGCGGTCGGCAGTGCGCTGACGCTGCAGGACGCGCTCTATGTCATGCTGGTCAAATCGGCCAACGACATTTCGGTCGCCATTGCCGAGACGGTCGGCGGCGACGAAGCCACCTTTGTCGGCATGATGAACGATGCCGCGGCGCGCATGGGCCTGACGGCAACCCACTATGCCAATCCCAATGGCCTGCATGATCCGAGCCAGGTCACCTCGGCGCGGGACCTGGCCATTCTCTCGCTCTATATCCGGCAGGAATTCCCGCAATACATGCCCATTTTCGGCACCGAAGCAGTGGTGCTCAACGGCAAGACGCTGGAATCGGAAAACAAGCTGCTGACCAGCTTTGCCGGCACCACCGGCATGAAGACCGGCTTTGTCTGCGCCTCGGGCCTCAACATGGTGGCCACCGTCGAGCGCAATGGCCGACGCATGCTCGCCGTGGTCCTGGGCGGTTCTTCGGCGCGCGAACGCAATGAGCGCGCCGCCGAACTGGTGCTCAAGGGCCTGACCGGCGCTGCCCAGCCCAATGGCCAGACCGTGCTGACCCTGGGCAACACGCCCGGCGCCACCCCGGTCAACATGCGCCCGCTGATCTGCGGCAAGGAAGCCAAGGCCTATGTCGCCGCGCAGGAAGCCGCTTTTCCCATGGGGCTCGAGGGCCAGCCGACCAACCTGACCGACACGATCGCGCCCAATCCCTATGTCGCCACAGATCTCGGCCGCATCGCCGTCGGCGTCAGCCTGCCCCGTCCGCGCCCGCCCCATGTGCCGGTCTTCACCGCCCCGATCGCGGAAGCTTCGCTCGCCGCCGACCTGCGCCCCGGGATTGCGCCGACGGCCAATAGCGGCAGCACTGTCCCCTTCCCGCGGCCTCGTCCTGATTTTGCGCGTTAACGCCTGACCAACGCATTGTATGCAACGACATGTGTAATGCTTATTATTTGAGCATTGTAGCAGCTTCGGCATACATGTTGGGCAGCAGCCGCGTTGCTCTTCAGGCTCCGCGATTCATAAACTATTGCGGCTCATCAGGATTTTTCGTCTGACGGGCTGCATACAAGCTGGCATGCCCCTTGCATCGACTATGACGACGCCGCCAGCACGGCGCGTCTCTCGGTGCAGGGAGCTCGTCAATGTCGCTTATCAATCTGTCCCGCCGCTCAGTGCTCAAGGCCGGCGCCGCCGGCCTGGCCGCCGCGGCTCTGCCCATGGGCCTGGCCCGGGCGCAAACCCCCATCGTGCTGGGTGCCGTCTATGTCGGCCCGCGCGATGACTTCGGCTGGAACCAGGCGCATGCCACAGCCATGGAAATCCTCAAGACCGTGCCCGGTGTCACCGTCATCGAGGAAGAGAACGTTCCCGAGACCGACGCGGTCAGCCAGTCCATCGAATCCATGATCAACCTGGACGGGGCCAACCTGATCCTGGCCACCTCCTTTGGCTATTACAGCCCCTTCGTGGTCGAGCTGGCCAAGAAATATCCCGCCGTGCAGTTCCGCCACGCCGCCCCGCTCTGGACCGATGCCGACCCCACCAATGCCGGCTCCTATTTCTGCTATCTCAACCAGGGCCACTATGTGGACGGCGTCGCCGCTGGCCTGTCCAGCCCGACCGGCAAGCTCGGCTTCGTCGCCGCCAAGCCGATTCCCTCGGTGCTGAGCAATATCAACTCGTTCCTGCTCGGCGCGAAGAAGACCAATCCCAATGCCACCGTGCAGGTGATCTTCACCGGCGAATGGTCCATGCCCGTGCGCGAGGCCGAAGCCACCAATGCGCTGATCGACGCCGGCTGCGACGTCATCACCTGCCATGTCGATGGCCCCAAAGTGGTGGTGGAGACGGCCGAAGGCCGCGGCGTCAAGACCTGCGGCCACAATGCCAGCCAGGCCCCGCTGGCGCCCAACGGCTTCATCACCGGCGCCGAATACAAGTGGAGCACCATCTACGCCATGTATGCCGACCTCCTGGCCAAGGGCGAGCCTTTGCCCAATTTCGTCGCCGGCGGCTACCACAATGACATGCTGCAGAACACGCCCTATGGCGCCGGCGCCACGCCCGAAGCCATCACCGCCGCCGACGCCGCCATCGCCGCCCTCAAGGCGGGCGAACCGATCTATGTCGGCCCGCTCAAGGACAATGCCGGCAATGTCGTCATCGAGGGTTCGATGGACAATTACGACCCCGTGCTCGACGGCATGAACTACCTGCTGGAGGGCGTGGTGGGCTCGATTACCTGACGACACGTCCGGCGCAGGCGGCAGCCCCCACCTAACCTCCCCCTGAAGGGGGAGGGACCGACCGGGGCCAGCCAGGCATCGCGCCACGTCAACCGAACGGTTCCTCCCCCTTCAGGGGGAGGCTAGGAGGGGTCACGGAGCAATCCCATGAGCGCAGAAACAGTCGGTTCAGTCCCTGCCACCCGCACCCCCAACGTGCGCACCCTCAAGCTCGCCGAATCCATCTTCGTGCCGGTCTTCGCCCTCTTCGGTTCGTTCCTGATCTTCTCGCTCTTCCTGCTCGTCATCGGCAAGTCGCCGATCGATTTCTTCACCCTGGTCTGGACCGGTGGCTTCGGTTCGAGCTTTTCCATCCAGCAGTCGCTGCAGCGCTCGGCCCCGCTGATCCTCACCGCCCTCGCCTTTGCCATACCCGCCCGCATCGGCCTCACCATGATCGGCGCCGAGGGTGCCCTGGTGCTCGGCGGTTTCGCGGCGGCCGCTGTCGCCATTCCGCTGGTGACAGGCGGGGCCGCAGCTCCCTTTGCCTGGCTCATCATGGCCATCACCGCCATGGCGGCGGGGGGCCTCTGGATCGGCCTTGCCGGCTGGCTGCGCCACTATCGCGGCGTCAACGAGACCATTTCCTCGCTGCTGCTGAGCTATATCGCCATCGCCATCATGAACTTCTTCGTCGAAGGCGCCTTGCGCGATCCCGCCTCGGCCAACAAGCCCAGCACCATGCCGATCGGGGACGCCTATCGCATCGGCTCGATCCCCGGCACCGACGTGCATTGGGGCTTTGCGGCGGGTGTCGTCCTCGCCATCATCCTCTTCATCCTGATGAGCCGCACCACCTTCGGCTTTGCCGCGCGCATGACCGGCGGCAATGTCCGCGCCGCCAAGGCGCAGGGGCTACCGGTGGGCTTCCTGATGGTGGCCTGCTGCGCCATTGCCGGATGCTGCGCCGGCCTTGCCGGCTTTTTCGAAGTCGCCGTCATCCATGGCCAGGCCAATGCCTCGCTGGTCGCCGGCTACGGTTTCACCGGCATTCTCGTCGCCTTCCTCGCCCGCCACAACCCGCTGATGATCGTGCCCGTCGCCATCATCTTCGGCGCCATCGCCGCGGCGGGTGGCCTCGTGCAGCGCCGCATGGGCATGCCCGACGCCACGGTTCTGGTGCTGCAGGGCATCATCTTCGTCGTGCTGCTGGCCAGCGAAACGCTCTATGGCCGCATCAAATTCTTCCAGCCCGAGGCCAGGGGAGACCGCACATGATGGACGACGCCTTCATCACCGTGCTGATCGCCATGCTGGGCGGCGCCATCCGCGTCTCGACCCCCTTCATGTTCGTGGCGCTCGGCGAATGCCTCACCGAAAAGTCCGGCCGCATCAATCTCGGCCTCGAGGGCAATCTCGTGCTGGGGGCCATGGTCGCCTATGCCATCAGCTTCCACACCGGCAATCCCTGGATCGGCGTGCTCGCCGCCGGGGGCTCCGGCCTGATCCTCGGTGCGCTGCACGGCTATATCTGCAAGCTGCCCAAGGTGAACGACATCGCCGTCGGCATTGCCATCATGAGCTTTGGCACCGGCGTCGCCTTCTTTTTCGGCAAGCCCTATATCCAGCCCTCCGCCCCGCGCCTCGACGCCATCCATCTCGGTGACTGGACCGGCAATCCGGCACTGGCCCAGGCGCTGCAGGTCAATCCGCTGTTCTTTGTCGGCATCATCCTGGCCGTCGCCATGAGCTGGGCCTTCGCCAATACCCGCTGGGGCCTGATCGTGCGCATGACCGGCGACAGCGCCGCCTCGGCCAGGGCCATGGGCGTCTCGGTGGACTGGGTGCGCTTCCTCGCCACCGCGGCCGGCGGGTTCCTCGCCGGCGTGGGCGGGGCCTTCCTCTCGCTCTACTATCCCGGCTCCTGGAACCAGGGGCTCAGCTCGGGCCAGGGCCTGATGGCGGTGGCCCTCGTCATCTTCGCCCGTTGGGACCCGATCCGCTGCATCTGGGCCGCCCTGCTGTTCGGCGCCGCCGGCGCCATCGGCCCCTCGCTGCAATCGGTCGGGATTTCGCAGGGCTACTACTTCTTCAACGCCGCCCCCTACATCCTGACGCTCTTCATCATGATCGCCTCGGCCCGCTCCAAGGGCGCCGCGCGCGAGGTGCCGGGCGAACTCTCGATTACCAAGTGAGGCTTTGCACCGATGAGGCTGACCATGAACTTGAGTGACGAACGCGTGGACGACGCCATGGTCCCCGGCGGCACCACGATCGCCAGCGCCGATCCCTATCCGTGGCCTTTCGACGGCAATTGGGGACCGCACAATACCGCCCTGATCGTCATCGACATGCAGGTCGATTTCTGCGCCCCCGGTGGCTATGTCGACAGCATGGGCTATGACATCAGCCTGACCCGCGCGCCGATCGGCGCGATCCAGGCCGTGCTTGCCGGCATGCGCGCCAAAGGCTACCCCATCATCCACACCCGCGAAGGCCACAAGCCGGACCTCTCGGACCTGCCCGCCAACAAGCGCTGGCGCAGCCAGCGCATCGGCGCCGGCATCGGCGACCAGGGCCCCTGTGGCCGCATCCTGGTGCGCGGCGAACCCGGCTGGGAAATCATCCCCGAGCTGCAGCCGCTGGCCGGCGAAGCAATTATCGACAAGCCCGGCAAGGGCAGTTTCATCGCCACCGATTTCGAACTGGTGCTGCGCATGAAGAATATCCGCAACCTGATCTTTACCGGCGTCACCACCGATGTCTGCGTCCACACCACCATGCGCGACGCCAATGACCGCGGCTATGAATGCCTGCTACTGGAAGACTGCTGCGCCGCCACCAAGGTCGAGAACCACCTCGCCGCCATCGACATGATCAAGATGCAGGGGGGCGTCTTCGGGGCGGTGTCGAACTCGACCGAGCTGCTGGCGGTGCTGCCAGGAGACTCAAGATGAACGCCGCCGCGCCCATCCTTGCCACCGGCCGCGCGCCCTCGCTCAAGGCCATCGGCATGACCAAGATCTTCGGGCCGCTGGTGGCGCTCGACGATGTGAGCATCGATATCCCCGCCGGCTCCTTCCATGCCCTCCTGGGCGAGAACGGCGCCGGCAAGTCGACCCTGGTCAAGTCCATCATCGGCTTCTATTCGGCCGACAAGGGCCAGGTGCTGCTCGATGGCAAGGAGGTGTCCATACGCTCACCCAGGGACGCCCGCGCCCATGGCATCGGCATGGTCTACCAGCAGTTCACCCTGGTCCCCTGCCTGACCGCGGCGGAAAACCTCGTCATCTCCCGCGCCGATGCCCCCGCGGTGATGGACTGGAAGAAGGAGAAAAAGGCCCTTGACGCCTTCATGGAGCAGATGCCTTTCAAGGTGCCGCTTGATGCGCAGGTATCGTCCCTGTCAGCTGGCGAGAAACAAAAGCTCGAAATCCTCAAGCTCCTCTATCTCGACCAGCGCTTCATGATTCTGGACGAACCCACCTCGGTGCTGACGCCGGGCGAAGCCGATGAAATGCTCGGCCTGCTCGGCGACATGGCGGCGCGCAAGGAAATCACCGTCTTGATGATCAGCCACAAGTTCCGCGAGGTGAAGGCCTTCTGCGATGGCTTCACCGTGCTGCGTCGCGGTCGCTTCACCGGCTCGGGCGATGCACAATCGGCCACCATTGCCGAGATGAGCCAGATGATGATCGGCGACACCGAGCTGCGCGAACGCGCTACCCGCCGCGTCCACAACGAGAACCGCGAAGTGCTCGAACTGGCCGGGCTCTTTGCCGAGGATGTCGATGGCGCCAATGTCATCGAGGCGGTCAACCTCAAGGTCAATGCCGGCGAGATCGTCGGCATTGCCGGCGTCTCCGGCAACGGCCAGTCGGCCCTGGTGGAAGCGCTGGCCGGGCAACGCCCCCTCTCGGACGGCGCCATCCGCATCCATGGCCAGAACTTCTTCCCCCGGCGCGCCGCCTTCGACAAATTCAAGGTCTTCGGCTTGCCCGAGGAACCGCTCAAGAACGCCACCGCGCCAAAGATGAGCGTGGCCGAAAACATCGCCTTTCGCGGCTTCGACAAGCCGCCCGTCGCCCGCTTTGGCTGGTGGATGTCGCCCGGCCCGATGCGCAAGAAGGCCGAGGACCTGATCGCCCGCTATCGCGTCAAGACCACCTCGCCCGACGCGCCGATCGAGACCCTGTCGGGCGGCAATGTGCAGCGCGCCGTGCTGGCGCGCGAGCTATCGGGCGATGTGGACGTGCTGATCGTCGCCAACCCCTGCTTCGGGCTCGACTTCGCATCGGTTTCGGAAATCCGCAGCCAGATCATGGAGCAGCGCAACCGCGGCGCCGCCGTGCTGCTGGTCAGCGAGGACCTCGACGAGATCCTGGAACTGTCCGACCGCGTCGCGGTGATGAGCGGGGGGACGATCACCTATGTCAGCAAGATCGAGGACACCGATCGCAACACCATTGGCCAGCATATGGCGGGGCATTGATGATGGCTTCGTGCGTGGAACTCACCCCCACCCTCACTCCCTCCCCACAAGGGGGAGGGAAGCCTGCGCGGCATTTGCGGGAGCTGTTTGCCATAGAACTTGGCCCCATCGTCTCCCTCCCCCTTGTGGGGAGGGATCAAGGGTGGGGGTTCCTATCGCTCGATGAGGGGGCTGTCCCATGATCCCCATCCCCGCCCGCCCCTATCCCTTCCAACTCGACCCCGCCCATACCGCGCTCGTCGTCATCGACATGCAGCGCGATTTCATCGAGCCGGGCGGGTTCGGCGCCGGTCTCGGCAACAATGTCGCCCTGCTCGAAGCCATCATTCCGACCACCGCCGAGCTGATCGCCCTGTTCCGCCGGCAAGGCTGGCCCGTGATCCACACCCGCGAGGCCCATAGCCCGGACCTCTCCGATTGCCCGCCCGCCAAGATCGCCCGCGGCAGGCCGGGCCTGCGCATCGGCGAGCCGGGCGCCATGGGCCGCATCCTGATCGCGGGCGAGCCGGGTAACCAGATCGTCGAGGCGCTGGCGCCGCTGCCGGGCGAGATCGTCATCGACAAGCCCGGCAAGGGCATGTTCTGGGCCACCGGCATCCACGAGACACTGCAGGGCCTGGGCATCACCCACCTGGTCTTTGCCGGCGTCACCACCGAAGTGTGCGTCCAGACCTCGATGCGCGAGGCCAATGACCGCGGCTATGAATGCCTGCTGGTGGAAGACGCCACCGAGAGCTATTTCCCGGCTTTCAAGGCCGCCACCGTCGAGATGATCGCGGCCCAGGGCGGCATTGTCGGCTGGGTGGCCCCGCTGGCGGCGCTGCGGGCGGCCGTGGAGGCGGTGTCGGCATGATGCTCAACGACCCCGCCATCGTCGCCGAAGTCCGCGCCGCCTTCGACCGCTACGAAGAGGCACTGCTGGCCAATGATGCGGCCACGCTCGACGCCATGTTCGTCCAGCGCCCCGATACCGTCCGTTATGGTGTCGGCGAACTGCAATATGGCATTGACGAGATCCGCGCCTTCCGCGCCCTGCAGCGCCCGTTCAGCCGCAGACTGGATCGCCTTACCATCGTCACTTATGGCAGCGATGTTGCCACAGCTTCGACGCTGTTCTATCGGGATGACTTTCCCGATGCGGTGGGGCGGCAGCAGCAGACCTGGCTGCGCACCCCGGCCGGATGGTGCGTCGCGGCGGCCCATGTCAGCATGATGCCGACATCCCGATGACGGCCTGAACGACAGAGAGATTGCAAGAGCGTGCTCAAGCGCCCCCGCACATCGGCAGAAGACATCCGCCGGCAATTGGCCGCCCGCATCATCAGCGGTGAACTCGCCCCCGGCACGCCGCTTGATGAAACGGGCCTGGCCGGGGAATTCGCCGTGTCGCGCACTCCCATCCGCGAGGCCCTGCGCCTCCTGGCCGCCAGCGGGCTGATCGACCAGAAGCCGCATGCCCGCGCCCTCGTCGCCAAGCCCGATGACGCAACCCTCGCCGGTATGTTCGAGGTCATGGGCTATCTCGAGGCGATCTGCGCCGGCCTCTCGGCCATCGCCATGAGTGCCGCCGAGCGCGATGCGCTCGATGCCCTGCATATCCAGATGGCCGCCATTGTCCGCGAGGGTGATCACGCCGCCTATGCCGACGCCAATGAGGCCTTTCACTCCGCCATCTATGATGGCGCCCACAATGCCTATCTGTCGGAAGTGACCCGCTCCACCCGCCAGCGGCTGCAGCCGTTTCGCCGGGCGCAGTTCAAGGCGCTGGGACGGCTGAGCCGCTCCCATGCCGAACATGGCGTGGTGGTCGACGCCATCCTCCAGGGTGACCGCACCGGCGCCGAAGCCGCCATGCGCCAGCATATCGCCATCGTCGAAGGCGCCTATGGCGAGCTCAGCCACGGCTGATCGCCCTGCCGGCTGAACACCATTGCGTGTCGAGACATCCGGTTCCATGCGCGCCGCGCAGGGATAAAGCCCGCGTCATGCTCTCCCGCTGTGCCGTTAACCCTGTTCCTTACCGCGGTGTTAATTTTTTCCGTCGCATTTTGCGGACAATTCTTTGGCCCATTTTGCACACGAGGACATCCATGAAGCGTCTTGGCATCATGCTTTCCGCGATCCTGCTGCTGACCAGCACTGCCCAGGCAGCCGATCTCGGCTGGAACAGCGGCGCGAGCCCGGTCTATTCGCCCACGCCGGCCTCCGGCTGGTCGGGCTTTTATGCCGGCGTCAACGCCGGCTATGGCTGGGGCACGTTGACCCGCCAGCCGGTCGGCGGCGGCGCGCAGACCCAGAACAATACCAGCGGCGGCCAGTTCGGCGCCCAGGCCGGCTACAACATGGATATGGGCGGCTTCGTGCTGGGCGGCGAAGCCGACCTGCAATGGGCCAATATCGGCCACACCGAGGACCTGCCCGGCGTGGGGTCCTTCAAGGCCGGCATCGACTTCTACGGCACCCTGCGCGGCCGCGCCGGCATGAGCTTCGGCCAGGTCATGCCCTTCGTCACCGCCGGTATTGCTGCCGGCCGCGGCTCTGCCAGCCTCACCAATCCGGGCGGGGTCACCACCTCACAGTCGGCCACCCATATGGGCTGGACGGTCGGCGCGGGTCTCGAGGCCCAGGCCACCGAGAATATCTCGATCAAGGCCGAGTATCTTTACGTCGACCTGGGCACGCAGTCCTATAACGGCCTGCCCGCCGGCGTGGGCAATATCGACGCCACCCAGCGCTTCAGCGTGGTGCGCGCCGGCCTCAACTACAAGTTCTAGCCGGTTGCCAAGCGCCTCCGCTCCGGGCAAAGCTCGGCGGCGGAGGCAAGCGGCATGACGACACAAGGCACATTGCGCACCGGAACGGCCGGCTGGGTGTTCGAACCCTGGCGCGGCACCTTCTATCCCGAGGGTCTGGTGCAAAAAAAGGAGCTGGCCTATGCCAGCTCCCGGCTCGGCAGCATCGAGATCAACGCCACCTTCCGGGCCAACCAGAAGCCCGAGAGCTTTGCCAAATGGGCGGGCGAGGCGCGCGACGGCTTCGTCTTCTCCATCAAGGGCCCGCAGCTGGTCACCCACATCAAGCGGCTCAAGAATTGCGAGCCTGAACTCGCCAATTTCTTCGCCTCCGGCCCCTTGGCTCTGGGCGCCCGGCTTGGCCCCTTCATCTGGCAATTGCCGCCCAATATCAGCTACAACCGCGAGGTGCTGGGCGCCTTCCTGGCCCTGCTGCCCAAATCGGTCGCTAACTATGTCGCACTGGCCGGCAAGGCGGATGGCCGTCTCAAATCGGCGCCTTATCTCGCCACCGACAATGTCGGCCCGATCCGCCACGCCATCGAGATGCGCAATGCCAGCTTCGATGTGCCGGAAGTCAACGCCATGCTGGCCGAGCACAATGTGGCGCGCGTCATCGCCGATACGCCGGACAATCCATCGCGCGAGCTGACGGCCGACTTTGCCTATTGCCGCCTGCAGGGGCCGGCACGCGGCGATGGCGGCGGCTACAAACCCGACGACATTGCCGACTGGGCGAACACCGTCACTGGCTGGACCGCCGCCGGCAAGGACGTCTTCGCCTATTTCGTGCACGAGGATAAGCTGCACGCGCCGGCCAATGCCATTGCCCTGCGCCAGGCCGCCGGAGTCGCCCTGCCGGGCGATTGATCACAAGCCTGTTTCCCGCTGGAATTTGCCGCAAACGCATTCTATCCAGCCTGACCCTTGCGGCGTTTCCAGCAAAAGTGGATACCGGTTTTGCGGTTCGGAAACGCCGCCCCACAATTGCGTCACCCGAGAGTTCCCCAGCATGGCCGCATCGATCCTTCACCCCCTCGACAAGAAATCGGCGGGCCTCGCTTTCGTCCTGGGGCTGGTGACAATCCTCGCCGCGCTGGGCTCGCAATATATCGGCGGGCTGGTGCCTTGCGAGCTCTGCCTCGAGCAGCGCCTGGCCTATTACTACGGCCTGCCGCTCCTGCTGGCTGTGCTGGTCACCTGGAACCGGATGCCGCTGGCGGTCTGGTACATTGCCATGGCCATCGTCACCGCCATCTTCGTCTGGGGCGCCTATCTGGGCTACTACCATGCCGGCGTCGAATGGGGCTTCTGGCCCGGCCCCACCGCCTGCACCGGCATCGGCGAGACCATGGATTTCGACGCGCTCAGCAACCTGACCCCGGTCATCGGCTGCGACGTCGTGCAGTTCCGCTTCCTCGGTATTTCCCTGGCCGGCTACAACGCCCTGATCGCCACCGCCATCGTCGCCCTGCTGGGTATTTCCATCTGGGCACAGGCCCGGCGGAACCGCCGGGTTTAGTCGGAGCCGAGCGCTGCAACCAAATCCATGGCTGTGTGCAGCGCCCGTACGATCGTGATCGCATTGGCGCCGACGGCATAGATAATGGCGTAGTTGCCAAGCGGGCGGCGACGATAAGCGTGGGCCTCGAAGCCTGGCACGAGCGCATATCGTTCCGGATGGTCCGCCAGTCCGAGGCACGCCGCCTGTAAATCTCCAACGAACTTCTTGGCCCTGCTAGGGCTATCTGCAGAGATGAAAATCGTTATGGACCGCAGGTCGCGCTTCGATTCATCCGAAAATGCGACGCGCATCAAGACGCCTTCTTGGCAACCTGTTCAATGATCTCGCGCAGTTCGGCAAATACCTCCTCGGCCGGCGTCACCCGACCGGCGTCGATATCGTCCTGACCCGCCTGCAGCTTCGCTGCCAGTTCCTGGAACCGCGCCTCGCGCTCCTGCACCAGGCGCACGCCTTCGCGCAGCACTTCGCTCTTGGAATTGTAGCGGCCGTTCTCGACAAGGTCGTTCACGACCTTTTCGAGGTTTTCACCCAGTTCAGCACTGATCGCCATGACAAAGTCTCCGACAGGACAGCACCAATAATAGTTATTGGCGCCCTGATCGGCAAGCGCTACGGCTCGAGCTCGATATCCCAGTAGAGATAATCCAGCCAGCTCTGGTGCAGGTGGTTGGGCGGGAAGGCGCGGCCATTATTGTGCAGGTCATGCACGGTCGGATGGTACGGCGCCTGATGCGGGAACATCTTGATTTCCTGCGGCATCCGGTTGGCCTTGCGCAGGTTGCAGGGCGCACAGGCGGCCACGACATTCTCCCAGGTCGTCAGCCCACCCTTGGAGCGGGGGATGACATGGTCGAAGGTCAGATCATCCTTGGAGCCGCAATACTGGCACTGGAAGCGATCGCGCAGGAACACGTTGAAGCGGGTAAAGGCCGGGTGCCGCGCCGGCTTCACATAGTCGCGCAGCGATACCACGCTGGGCAGCCGCATTTCGAAGCTGGGGGAATGGATGACCGTGTCGTAATGCGACACGATGTTCACACGATCGAGGCACACCGCCTTGATCGCGTCCTGCCACGACCAGAGCGAGAGCGGATAGTAGCTGAGCGGCCGAAAATCGGCATTCAGCACCAATGCGGGACAGGCCTCAGGCGACACGTGGATCGTCACTTGAGTCTCCCGGAACGGGAATCGAGTAAGTCCATAGCCCCCTTATACTAAGCCCTTTGTGTCAGGGCTGTGAAGCGGGGGACAATGTCTTATTTCGCCGCCACGCGCTCGATGAAGGCCGTGGCAAAGGCCAGCCCGTCCGGCGCGATGCCGTGCCCCACGCCATGGCTGACATGATAGGCCACGTCATAGCCGGCGCCGCGCAGCGCGGCATCGGCTTCGGCGCTGAGCTCGGCATCGACAACCTGGTCCATGTCCCCATGCACGAGGCAGACCGGGCTCTTGGCCAGCGGCGCCGTGCCGAAGCCCTCTGGCGGCAGGAAGGCGCCCGAAAAGGCGATGATGCCCATCAATGGCCGCTCCAGCGACAGCCCCACATGCAGCGCCATCATGGCGCCCTGGCTGAAGCCGGCGAGAATCGTATTCTCCGGCGCAATGCCGGTCTGGCTCCACAGGTCATCGAGGAATTCGCTCAGCACCGGCCGTGCCTGCAGCACGCCGGTCTGCCGGCTCGCCAGCCGGTCGCCCTCAAAACTCACATCGAACCACTGGAAGCCCGCTGCCAGCTGCCGGCACTGATCCGGCCCATTGGGCGCGATGAACACCGCGTCGGGCAGGACGCCCTGCCAATGCGGCGCCAGCCCGATCAGGTCAATGCCGTCGCTGCCATAGCCATGCAGCAGCACCACCGCCTGCTGCGGCAGGCCCCCGGAAGCGGGCGGCAGCATGGGGCCGGAAAGCTTGGTCACAACAAAATCCCTTCTCGATCGCGCATCACGGCGAAATAGCGCCAGAACAACAAGGCCGCGGCGGAGCGATGCGGCATCCAGCGCGCGGCGATGCCGATCATGTCCTTGATGGACGGACGAGCGTCAAGCCCGAGCCCGTGCTGCACCGCCTTGAGCAGTGCCAGGTCGCCGGCCGGAAACACATCCGGATGCCCGGCGCAGAACATGAGATAGACCTCCGCCGTCCACGGTCCGATCCCCTTATGGGCAACCAGATACCGCACCGCCTCTTCCGCCGGCAGGGTTTCGAGATGGGCGAAATCGAGCTGGCCGACTACCATGGCCTCGGCAATGGCCCGCACGGTACGGAACTTGCCGCCGGAAAATCCCGTCGCTCGCACCGCTTCTTCCGAAAGCGACAGATAGCGCACCGGATCGAGCGCACCGGGCAGCTGCTCGAACCGCCCCCAGATCGCCGCCGCGCTGGTGACCGACAATTGCTGGCCGGTAATCACCTTGGCCATGCCGGCAAAGCCCGGTGGATTGATGCGCGGCTGCACCGGGCCGGCAAAGTCGCGCACGGCCACGAGGCGCGGATCCATGCCAACCAGCACGTCGATATGGCCGGCAATCGCCTCGGCGCTGTCGATGCGCGGTGACGGCAGGATTTCGCTCATGTAGAAAACCCCCGTGTCGCAGAAATCACCCAGACCCATCCTTCGCTTCGCGCCCAGCCCCAATGGCAGGCTGCATCTCGGCCACGCCTATTCGGCCCTCTATACCTGGAACGCCGCCGCGCTGCTCGGGGGCACCGCCCTGCTGCGGATCGAAGACATCGACGCCGAGCGCAGTAAACCCGAATTTGCCGCAGCGATCATCGAGGATCTGCACTGGCTGGGCCTCGATTGGTCCGAGCCCGTCATGCGCCAGTCCGATCGCCTGGAGCATTACGCCGCAGCCGGCAATCAGTTGCGCGACCTGGGCCTGCTCTATCCCTGTTTCTGCTCGCGCAGCGAGATCGCCGCCCGTTCCGACAATACCGATCCCGAGGGCGCGCCGCTCTATCCCGGCACCTGCCGGCATCTGGGTCGCGACATCCAGATCGAGCGGCTGGAGCGGGGCGATCCGGTGCAGTTCCGGCTCGATGTGGCCAAGGCCATGCAGCGCGCTGGCATGCTGACCTTTACCGCAGTCGGCCCGCTCGTCACCGACCGGCCACAGGTCCGCTATGCCCGGCCCGAGCGCTGGGGCGATGTCGTGCTGCAGCGCAAGGGCACGCCCGCCAGCTATCACCTTAGCGTCGTCGTCGATGATGCCGCGCAGGGCATAACCCATGTCACCCGGGGCCGCGACATGGAGGCGGGCACCGATATCCATGTCCTGCTGCAGATGCTGCTCGGCCTGCCCTCGCCCATCTATAATTTCCATAAGCTGATCCTGGGCGACGATGGCAAAAAGCTCGCCAAGTCGCGCGGGTCGGAAAGCCTCGCCGATCTGCGCGCCAGGGGCTGGACCCCCGAGGATGTGAGACGGGCTGTGGGCCTCTAGACCCCAGCACCCTCGGGTTGGAGAAGAGCTTTCCCCTCACGCCGCCTTCCGTTTCAGGAACGGCTTCACCGTCTCGGTCACCGCCACCGCGAAGGGCGTGCCGAAATCGGGACCAAGCAGGGCGTCGAGCCGCGGATCGACCAGCTCCATCGGGTTGTTCCAGAGGTAACGCATCTTGACCACTTCGCGCATGACCCCATTGGCCAGCCCCATGGCCTGGAGGAATATCCAGGGCAGCGGCACCACCTTGAGCGGGGCGGGCGATGCCGCCTGGATCGCCGCCATCAGCGCGCCATGCGTCACGTAATGGCCGGCAAAGTGGAACGTCTCGAAGCGGCCCAGCGCCTTGCGCTGCTCGCCCACCAGGGCAAAGGCCCGGCCCAGATCGGGCAGATAGGCCCAGGCATGCCCCACGTCGAGATCGGCCATGGAATGGATCCTGCCCTTGCCGGCATCCATCATGATGGCCTGGTCATACCAGTCCCCGACCGTGTTGGGCCCGTAGAAATCCCCGGCGCGAATGATGATGGTCTGGAACTTGCCGGCCTTGGAGGCCGCCGCCAGCATCTCTTCCTGCCGCACACGGATGGCGCCGCGCGGCGTCTGCGGGCGCTGCGGCGTCGCCGGAATGATGCGCCGGTCGGTGGCGGCATAATTGTAGATATTGCCCGGAAACAGCAGCGTCTTGCCGCTGTCGCCCATGGCCGCGATGACCGTCGCGAGCAGCGCCTCGGCGCGGCCCTTGTCCCACTTGTCATAGGGCAGGTTCAGTCCGTTGACGACGATATCCGCATCGGCGATCGCCCGCTTGAGATCATCGAGGCTCGCCGCGTCGCCCTCGATAAAGCCGACGCCCGCCACGGGATGGCGGTTGGACCGGCCGAAGCCGGTCACTGAAAATCCCGCCTCGTGAAAGGCCCGTGCCGCATGCTGGCCGATATGCCCGTTGATCCCGAGGACCGTAACCTTACCCTTGCTCATCGCTGTCTCCATTACGCGCTGGACATCAGCATCGCGCATTCATTATCGTGGCGATATCGGCTTAAATCCTAGATGCGATATTCATAAATGAATAGAGAACCGGACTGGGCCCTGTGGCGCAGCTTCGCCGCCGTGGTGGCCAATGGCTCGCTTTCCGCTGCGGCGCGCGAGCTGGGCATCAGCCAGCCCACGGTGGGCCGGCATGTCGAAACCCTCGAGGCTGATTTGGGACTGACCCTCTTCGAACGTACGCTGACGGGCCTCAAGCCCAACAGCACAGCGCTGCGGCTCTACGAGCCCGTCAATACCGCCCAGTCGGCCCTGGCCGAAGCCGCCATCATGGCCGAGGGGGCCCAGGATGATCTGGGCGGCACGGTGCGCATCACCGCCAGCGCCATCATCTCCAATTATGCGCTGCCGGGTCTCCTGGTGCCCATTCGCCAGCTCTATCCGCGCATCGCGCTCGAGCTGGTGCCCTCCGATTCGGCCGAGAACCTGCTGCTGCGCGAGGCCGATATCGCCATCCGCATGTTCCGCCCCACCCAGCTCGAACTGGTTACGCGGCATCTGGGCGACCTGCCCATCGTGCCCGCCGCGCATGAAAGCTATCTGGCGCGCCGCGGCACGCCCCGTGCCATCGAAGAGCTCTACGACCACGACATGATCGGCATGGACCGCTCGGACGCCATCATCGCCCATGCGCAAAAGCTCGGCCTGTCGCTGCGGCGCGAACACTTCCTGCTCCGCTCCGACGAGCAGACGCAAATGTGGGAGCTGATCAGGGCCGGGCTGGGCATCGGCTTCGCCCAGGCCAATCTGGTGGCCACGACGCCGGGCATGGTGGCCCTGCCGCTGGACCTCAGGATCCCGCCGCTCCAGGTCTGGCTCACCACACACAGGGAATTGTTCACCTCACACCGGATTCGTGCCATCTATGACGCGCTCGCCGAGGGTCTCACTGCGTATATCCATGGTCGGCACTTCAATCGGTAGGATTTCATGCAGACCGCTCTCAATATCGCCATTGCCCTTGCCCTGCTTTTCGTCGTCGTCATCCTGGGCATGGGCCTGTGGAACATGCTCAAGGGAGGGCCGGGTAATACCAGCCAGCGCCTGATGCGCCTGCGCGTCATCGGCCAGGCCGTGGCCCTCGTGCTGCTGCTGGGCGCGCTGTTCCTGTTCGGCGGCCGGCAGGGCTAGCCGCACATGATCAAGATCAACCGCATCTATACCCGCACCGGCGACACCGGCACGACCAGTCTCGTGCGCGGCCCGCGCCGCCCCAAATACGACCTGCGCGTCGAGGCCTATGGCACGGTGGATGAAGCCAATGCCAGCATCGGCGCCGCGCGCATCCATACCGGCTCCATGCCCAAGGTCGACATGCTGCTGGGCCGCATCCAGAATGACCTGTTCGATGTCGGCTCGGACCTGGCGACGCCCGGCCTCGACGAACCGGACGCCCAGTATCCGTCGCTGCGCATCCGCCCGGTACAGACCGAATTTCTCGAAAAGCAGATCGATCACTACAATGCCGACCTGGCGCCGCTGACGAGCTTTGTCCTGCCCGCCGGCTCACCGCTTGCCGCGGCGCTGCATGTGGCCCGCACGGTGACGCGTCGCGCCGAGCGCATTGCCGTCGAGCTGGCCGCTGCCGAGGCCGATACCAGCCCCGAAACCGTGCGCTATCTCAACCGGCTGTCCGACCTGCTTTTCGTGCTGGCCCGGGTCGCCAATGGCAATGGGGCCAGGGACGTGCTCTGGATCCCCGGCAATCATGGCGATCTGAAAAAAGGCGGCTGACGCTAGGCCGCGCGCGACGACAAAGCCGGCTGGTCTTCGACCACCGGCGCCAGCGGTTCGCGCAGCAGCATCTCGCCGGAAAACACCACGCGGTTGCGGCCATTATGCTTGGCGGCATAGAGCGCCGCATCGGCCTGCACGAACAGCTCGCTGCTTGGCGTGGCGCCTGACGCCAGGGCGACGCCGACGCTGGCGGTAATGGCGATGCTGCGGCCCTCCCAGCTGATGTCCAGCATTTCGATGGCCCGGCGCAGCCGCTCGGCGATCTGGAAAGCCCGGGCCGAATCGGTATCGGGCAGCAGCACCGCCAGTTCCTCCCCGCCCAGGCGCGACAGCAGGTCATGGTTGCGCGTATGGCTGCGCAGAATGTCCGAGACCCGCTGCAGCACATGGTCGCCCGCCGCATGGCCATGGGTATCGTTGACCACCTTGAAGTGGTCGAGATCGAGGATCAGCAGCGCCGCCTCGCTGTCGGGAGAGCGCAGCCCCTCGATGCCGCGTTCGAAGGCCCGCCGGTTGGGCAGGCCGGTCAGCGCATCGGTAAGGGCATCGGTCTTCCAGTGCTGCTCGCGCTCGATCTGCGTAAGTTCGCGCTGCACGAACAGCCCCAGCAGCACGGAGGCCGTCACCGACGCCGTGACCATATAGGGCCCGATGAGGCTGAGCAGCGACCAGATCGTGGCGTAGCCCATGGCAATGCCGGTCAGCAGATAGCAGGAGATGACAAAACCCAGCACCAGCAGGTGCCGCACCTTGATGCGTCCCTTGGGGCGCAGGAAATACCGCCAGCTCAGCCCAAGCAGGGCTGCCGCGACAATGCCCAGTGCCCCCGGACCGGCACCCACCCCGCCCAGCCACAGCCGGTAGCTGCCGCTGATGGCCACCGCGACCAGCGCCGCCGGCCAGCCGCCAAAGGCTGCCGCAAAGCCGACGATGAGCGCCCGCGAATCCACCACCGCGCCTTCCCCGATCCGGGCCGGCGTCATGATGGCCACGATGGCGCCGCTGCCGAAGATCACGCCCTGCAGCAGCGAGCGAACGGCCCGGTGCCAGTCCTGCCGTTCGACGATGCCGAAGGCGATCGCCATCAGCGCCAGAAGGCTGGTGGCGTGAACGAGGGCAAGGAACAGTTCCTGGATGAACATGCGAAGGGGCAGCCTCGGGACGCGAATGTGAGCATCTGGCCGCAAAAGCGTAAGCGAGACATGAACTTGCCCGCCACTGGCGCCAACTCTGCAAAGTGCCGTTAATGCGCAGTAAAGGAACAAAGCAGGCAAATTTCACCAAATTGCCACGATTGCCCAAGCCTTTGTTTACACCCCGGGCCTAGGGTCATCACCGGACTGTCAGCACAGGAGGTCCAGATGAATACCGACCTCTCGACGCAGATGCTTGCCATGAACGCGACCAAGACGCAGCACAGCGTCCAGATTGCCGTGTTCAAGAAGGCCCATGAAATGCAGACTGACCTGCTCGACACGCTGATGCAGACGGCACGCTCGGCCCCGCCGCCCGGCCAGGGCGCCCGGATCGACAAGCTGGCATAGGGAACGCTGCGATGAGCAATGCTCTCGGCATCGGCCCCTCAGTGATGATCAATCGCCTCGTGCACGAGGCCGGCAAGGCCGGCGCCACCCATCTGGCGGAAGTGGCGCGCCTGCGCGCCGATCTCGACAGGGCCGTGCTGACCCGGCAGGCCGAAGCGGCCGACCTCAGCCCCGATGGCGAGGCCAGGGCGCCCGTCGTCAGCTCAGGCGCCGACGTCGATCGGCTGGTCTAGACTCCCAACCCCAGCAGCGTCTCGATCACGGCTTCGCCGTCTGGCGTATTCCATTCCGCCGGCCCCTGCAGCACGCCCATCTCGCAGCCATTCTCGTCCAGCACCAGCGTTGCCGGCAGCCCGACGGCCACCGCCTGCTGCTTGAGCCGGTCGAAGGCGGCAAAGGTATTGTCGGCATAGAGCGGCAGGTTGGCGAACTGGTTCTCGTCGAGGAATGCCTGCGCCTTGACCAGCCCGCCTTCCCCGATGTCGAGATTGATCGGCAGCACCATGAAGGCATCCGAATTGTATTTCGTCGCCAGCGCATCGAGCGCCGGCATTTCTTCCCGGCACGGCACGCACCAGCTGGCCCAGAAATTGACCAGCAGCGCCTTGCCCTTGAAATCGGCGATCGTGACGTCCGCGCCGGCGGCATCCTTGAAGGCCATGGTCGCATAGCCCCTTCCCTCGCCGGTCCCGTTCAGCGCCGCCAGTTCACCCATGGCGGCTGCGTCGATGGCCGCCGCTGCCTCGGCCTGCACCGGACATTCCTTTGCCCCGGCGGCATTGCCGAGCCACACCCACGCCGCTATAGCTACGCCCAATCCCACCACCCCAAGAGTGACCCACAGCCGGACCCGGCTCGTAGCTCCGGGACGGGGCGCCTGCATGTCGGTCATAAGCAATCTCCGAGGTATTCGATGAGCAACAAGATGTGGGGCGGCCGGTTTGCCACCGGCCCCGACGCCATCATGGAAGAGATCAACGCCTCGATCGGCTTTGATCAGCGTCTCTACCGCCAGGATATTGCCGGATCGATCGCCCATGCCACAATGCTTGCCGAGACGGGCATTCTGACGCAGGCCGACCGCGACAGCATCGTAGCCGGTCTGAACGAGGTATTGGCCGAAATCGAGGGCGGCACCTTCACGTTCTCGCGGGCACTGGAAGACATTCACATGAATGTCGAAAGCAAGCTGCGAGAAAAGATCGGTGATGCTGCCGGCAGGCTGCACACTGCCCGCTCGCGCAACGATCAGGTTGCGACCGATTTCAAGCTCTATGTCCGCGACACCATCGACACCCTGGTCACCCAGGTGACGACGCTGCAGCTGGCTCTGGTGACCCGCGCCGAGGAAGAAGCCGAAACAATTATGCCCGGCTTTACCCACCTGCAGAGCGCCCAGCCGGTGACCTTCGGCCATCACCTGCTCGCCTATGTCGAAATGCTCGGCCGCGACGCCGGCCGGCTGCTCGATGCGCGCAAGCGGCTCAACGAAAGTCCTTTGGGATCAGCGGCTTTGGCCGGCACGCCCTATCCGATCGACCGGCACATGACGGCCGAAAAACTCGGCTTTGACCGGCCCACCGCCAATAGCCTCGACGCCGTGTCCGACCGCGATTTCATCCTCGAGACCCTCGCCGCCGCCACCATTTGTGCCATGCATCTCTCCCGCTTCGCCGAGGAGATGGTGATCTGGAGCTCGGCGCAGTTCAGCTTCGTGCGGCTCTCCGACAAGTTCACCACCGGCAGCTCCATCATGCCGCAAAAGCGCAATCCCGACGCCGCCGAACTCGTCCGCGCCAAGATCGGCCGCATCCTGGGCGCGCTCACCAGCCTGATCGTGGTGATGAAGGGCCTGCCGCTCGCCTATTCCAAGGATATGCAGGAAGACAAGGAAGTCGCCTTCGACGCGCTGGATTCCCTGTCGCTGTCGCTGGCCGCGATGACCGGCATGGTCAGCGATCTGACCCCCAATCGCGAGCGCATGCGCGTTTCCGCCGCGGCCGGCTTCTCCACCGCCACCGATATCGCCGACTGGCTGGTGCGCGAGCTCAATATCCCCTTCCGCGACGCCCATCACATCACCGGGCAGATCGTCGCCCTGGCCGAGCAGAAGAATTGCGGGCTGGAAGGGCTGACCATCGAGGACTTCAAGTTCATCGACCAGCGCATCGACAGCCGCATCCACAAGGTGCTGACCGTCGAAGCTTCGGTCGCGGCGCGCCAGAGCTATGGCGGCACCGCCCCCGCCAATGTGCTCGTCCAGGCCGCCCGCTGGAAGACGCTGCTGACCGGGCAACCGCACGACCCCAAGCCGCTGGGCAAGAAGAAGCATGGCACCCATGGTGATGGCGGGCTTTGAGCCGGCCCGCAGGGCAAGATCGCCCCGGTGGAGCGATTTTAGGTGAGAAGGCCATGAGAGCTATGCTCGAATGGCCCAGAGGCTGAGCAGGCACGATTCGTTGCTATTCTGCCTCGGCGACGCGGAGAGACGAGTGCCCAAAAACACCCGACAAATGCGCCTGACCGAGCGCCATGTCGGCTACCTGCAGCCGCACAATCCCACCGAAGAAATGCCGCCCCCACCCGCCGGCATGCGCGCCGCGACGCCTGACGACCATATCCGCACCACGACCGAGCTGCTCGGCCCGACCCGCGACCATGACGAGGTCTGGATCTTTGCCTATGGCTCGCTGATCTGGAAACCGGCCTGCGATTTCGTCGAGATGCGCACCGGCCTGGTCCGCGGCTGGCATCGCGCCTTTTGCCTCGGCTGGAACAACCGCTTTCGCGGCTCCGATGCCAATCCCGGCCTGATGCTGGCACTCGATCGCGGCGGCGCCTGCAACGGCGTGCTCTATCGCCTCCCCCCGGGCCAGATCGATGAGTGCATGACCAAGCTGCTGGAGCGCGAAATGGGCTGGCTGCCCTCGCCCTTCCCGCCGCGCTGGGTCAATGCCAGGAGTGGCGACCGCACCATCCGCGCCCTCACCTTCTGCATGGACCGCAATTCGGGCCGCTACGTCTCGGGCCTGTCCGTCGAAGCCATTGCCGACGTGCTCGCGACCGCCGTGGGATCACGCGGCTCGATGGCCGAATATCTCCACGCCACGGTGCAGCACCTCGAGGATATCGGCATCCACGATCCCCATCTCTGGCAGCTCCAGTCCCTGGTCGCCGACCGCATCGAGGCGGCTTATGAGGCTGATCGATAAGTCTTGCTTTCGTTTTCCGGTGCGCTGGAATAGAGCCTAGGCCACCCTCCCTTCTCCCCTTGCGGGAGAAGGTGGCGCGCAGCGCCGTATAAGGGGTCCACGAGGGTGGACAGAACCCCTCACCCGCCCTTCGGGCACCCTCTCCCGCAAGGGGAGAGGGAAGGCAGGAAGCTGACGAGCATGGTCCACCACTTCGAACACCGCGACGGCACGCTCTATGCCGAGGACGTCAACATCAACGACCTCGCCGCCAAGGTGGGCACGCCCTTCTATGTCTATTCCAGCGCCACCTTGCGCCGGCATGTGCGGGTGGTGAAGGCGGCCTTTGAGGGCATTCCGACCCTGCTCGCCTATGCCATGAAGGCCAATTCCAATCAGGCCGTGCTCAAGCTCATGGCCAGTGAAGGCGCCGGCGCCGACGTGGTCTCGCTGGGCGAGCTCGAACGGGCCCTTGCCGCCGGCATCAAGCCGGAGATGATCGTCTTTTCCGGCGTCGCCAAGACCATTGCCGAAATGCGCCGCGGCCTCCAGGCCGGCATCAAGTGCTTCAATGTCGAGAGCGAGCCCGAGCTCGAACGCCTCTCCATGGTCGCGGCCGATATGGGGCTGACCGCCAAGGTGTCGGTGCGCATTAATCCCGATGTCGATGCCCGCACCCATGCCAAGATTTCGACCGGCAAGGCCGAGAACAAGTTCGGCATCCCCTATGCCCGCGCCCACGAAGTCTATCGCCGTATTGCCCGCCTGCCCAATGTCGAGGCCGTGGGCGTCGACATGCATATCGGCAGCCAGATCACCGATCTCGAACCCTTTGGCAACGCCTTCGGCCTGATGGCCGAGCTCGTCGGGACCCTGCGCGCCGACGGCCACACGATCAGCCATGTCGATATCGGCGGCGGCCTGGGCATTCCCTATCATCACGACCAGGAAGCCCCGCCCCATCCCGAGGCCTATGCGGCGGTGGTGCGCGACAAGATCGGCCAGCTCGGCTGCTCGCTGGTGATCGAACCCGGGCGCCTGCTGGTCGGCAATGCCGGCATGCTTGTCACCAAGGTGGAATATGTGAAGCAGGGGGCGACCAATTTCGTCATCGTCGACGCGGCGATGAACGATCTCATCCGCCCCACCCTGTATGAAGCCCACCACGACGTGGTGCCGGTCAATCACTCCAACCTCGCCCAGATCACCGCCGACATTGTCGGCCCCGTCTGCGAGACGGGTGACTATCTGGCCAAGGCCCGCACCATGCCGGGCGTCAAGGAAGGCGACATGCTGGCGGTGATGAGTGCCGGCGCCTATGGCGCCGTCATGGCCTCGACCTACAATTCCCGCGCGCTGATCCCCGAAGTGCTGGTCGACGGCGACCGCTTCCACGTCATCCGCCCACGCAAGTCGCTGGACGACCTGATCGCACTCGACAGCGTGCCGGACTGGCTCTAGCGCTTCAGGACAGATCGGGTATAGGGCACGATATTGCCAGTGCACCGCTGGGATTCCTCCCCCTTCAGGGGGAGGCTAGGTGGGCGTCCTACTGCAGCTGCGCCTGTCGGCCGAGCGACAGCACTTCCACCGGTTTGCCCACCAGCGCGTCGTCCACCTTGGCCAATAGGTCCGCCAGCGTGAAGGGCTTGGTGATGACATCATAGATGAGCGCATCAAGCCCATGCGCCCGCTCGCGCTGATCGGCAAAGCCGGTCATCAGCACGATGATCATGTCGGGAAACTTGGCCGCGACATGCAGCGCCAGCCCGATCCCGTCCATGATCGGCATCTTGATATCGCTGAGCAGCAGGTCGAACCGGCCTGCTTCGGCATCGGCCGTCTCGGCGGCCAGGCCCCCATCCTCCTCGGCGACGACTTCATGCCCCTTCATGGTCAGTGCGCTGACCACGAAGGCGCGCACGGAAGGATCGTCTTCGGCTACCAGAATGCGGGCCATCAATTATGCTCCGGTGTTGTCTCTGCGGTCGTGCCGGCTGTACCGTCGGTCGCCTTCCGCACATCTTGTCCGCCGGCAAAGCTGAGGCGCACGCGCGTCGCTTCGCCCGGCGGCATGGTCAGCTGGGTATCGAAGGTCGAGCGTTCGCCCGCCATCAGGTCGCGGACCGATGGCGTCACGCTCCACTCATAGATGCCTTCGCCCTCGGCATTGAGCAGGGTCACTACCACCGATGGCACGACCACCGGCTCGCGCTTGATGCCCACGATCTGCGCGGAAACGACCAGCACTTCCTTGCCGTCGCGCAGCGTGCGCAGCGTCGTGACATCGGAAAAGTCGAGCCCCACCACATTGACGCCCAGCCCGATGGCTTCGTAGACGCCGGCCATTTGCGGATAGCGCTCCACCACCTGAACCCGGGCGAAATACCCGGTCGCGGCCAGCCCGCCCACCAGCAGCACCGAGGCGATGCGCATGCTGCGCCGCAGCCGGGCCAGCGGCAGGTCTGCCACCATGGCGCTCTGCCGGCGCGTAAAATCCTTCTGCCGCTTGCGCAGCATGGCGGCCTCGGTCTTGCCCGCGTCCACCGCCTTGCGCTGGACGCCATCGGCCGCCTGTTCCTGCGCCAGGCGCTTGGCGATCTCGGCGGCGACCTTGCGCTCCTCGTCGGCCATGGCCTCGTCGAGGCCATCTTCGGCAATCGCCTCGAACGCCTCTTTCTGTTCGCTGGTGGGCGGTTCCGGCTCGGGGTCAAGCGGGCGCTGCTGCCAGGCCTGCTGGCAATGCGCGCATTGCACCTTGCGACCTGCCGAGCCAATGGCCTCGTAGGTCACCTGATACTTGGTCTCGCAATGGGGACAGGTGATGATCATCGGGCCGGACGGAAGGGGGATCGGGGCATTTCTCCGGTGACCCTAGAGGGCGGGAGTTAAAACTCCTCAAACCCCTCCCCGGCCCGCACGCAATCCACCACATTTGTGCCCCTTTCATACAGGCAAGGACAGCTTCAGGCGCATGCAGCACCCATGGCTGTTATGATGCGCGCACGTTTTGATTCGCGTCACAAGCGGACCAATGGGGAGCCAAGCACTCTTGATCGAGTTTTCCGATGTCGGGCTACGCTATGGCAATGGTCCTGAAATCCTGCGGGACCTGACCTTTTCGGTCGAGCCGGGATCGTTCCACTTCCTCACCGGCCCCTCGGGCGCCGGCAAGACCTCGCTGCTCCGCCTCCTCCTGCTCTCGCTCAAGCCCTCGCGCGGCCGGGTCACCATGTTCGGCGAGGATGTGAACAACCTCAGCCAGGACCGCCTCCTGCAGATGCGCCGCCATATCGGCATCGTCTTCCAGGAATTCCGCCTGCTCGACCACCTGACGACATTCGAGAACGTCGCCCTGCCGCTGCGCGTGCTGGGCCAGCCCGAGAGCGAATATCGCCCCAATGTCACCGAACTGCTCGAATGGGTGGGCCTGGGCGAGCGCATGAATGCGCTGCCCTCGCTGCTTTCGGGCGGCGAAAAGCAGCGCGCCGCCATTGCCCGCGCCGTCATCGCCCGCCCCAAGGTGCTGCTCGCCGACGAGCCGACCGGCAATGTCGATCCCGATCTGTCGAGCCGCCTCGTCCACCTCTTTGCCGAGCTCAACCGCACCCTGGGCATGACCATCATCCTGGCTACCCACGAACTGCCCCTGCTCGACAAGTTCAACTATCCACGCATGCTGCTGAGTAAGGGCGAGCTGGTGATCCATGATTGAGCGCATCCTGGCCCTCCTCCCCGCCCGCAAGGGCGCGGCACCCATCGTCCCCGAGAAGAGCGTCGCCGGCCGCACCCTGCTGCTGCTGATCACCATCATGAGCTTTCTCTCGGCGGTGACGCTGGGCGGGGTCGTGCTGGTGCAGAAATCGGCCATTGCCTGGTCGGCCGATGTCGGGCGCGAAGTCACTATCCAGCTGCGCCCCGTCGAGGGCGAGCTGATGGATTCCAACCTGCGCACCGCCGTGTCGCTGGCCGAAGCCACCCCGGGCGTCGCCTCGGCCCGCGCCCTCACCATCGAGGAAAGCCAGCAATTGCTCGAGCCGTGGCTCGGCGCCGGGCTCGATCTCACCGCCATCGAGATCCCGCGCCTCGTCGTGGTGCAGCTAGCCGACCCGGCCGAAGCCGACATTGCCGGGCTGGAGCGCAACCTCGCCGCCGTGCAGGGCGCCAGCCTTGATACCCATGCCGCCTGGCGGCAGCAGCTCAACACCATGGCCGGCACCATCGTGCTGTCGGGCCTGCTGGTGCTGATCCTGATCGGCGCCGCCACCGTGCTCGCCATCGTCTTTGCCACGCGCGGCGCCATGGCGACCAATCGCGAGATCGTCGACGTGCTCCACTATATCGGGGCCTCCAACAAGTTCATTGCCGGCGAATTCCAGGGGCGGTTCCTTTCCATAGGCCTCCAGGGCGGCCTGCTCGGCACCATTGCGGCCCTGCTGTTCTTCGCCTTGGTCGGCACCGCGGCGGGCAACATGCTGTCGAGCGAAGCCGGCGCCCAGGTCGGCGTCCTGTTCGGCCGCTTTGCGCTGGGCCTGGCCGGCATTATCGGTATCGCCGCCGTCGTGCCCGTCATCGCCGCACTCACCGCCATCACTTCGCGCGTCACCGTGCGCCGCTTCCTCGGCGAGACGTCCTAGCCCTGCCGGGTCGGGAACGCCCTCGCCAAGCGGGCATTTGCCCGGTATGACGCTCGAAATGGCGGCAGGCCGCAGGAGAGACCAATGGCAATCGTGCAGGCGCTGCGGACGGCGCTGTTCTATTTCATCTTCATCGGCCAGACCGCGCTCGTCGCCGTCACCATCGGCACCATTGCGCTGGTCAGCGGCCGCACTCCCTTGAGCTGGGGCCTGGCAAAATTCTGGTGCCGCTCCAACCTCGCCTATCTGCGCGCCATAGCCGGGGTGAAGACCAAGGTCAGCGGCGAGGAAAACATCCCCGCCGGCGGCTGCATCATCGCCGCCAAGCACCAGAGCGATTGGGACGTCTTCGCGATTTTCCCCTATACCGGCCGCCCCGCCTATATCGTCAAGAAGGAGCTGATGCGCATTCCCTTCTTCGGCTGGGCCGCGCGTTCGCTCGACTGCATCGAGGTGGACCGCAAGCGCGGGGCCGAGGCCATCCCGCTGATGATGGCGCAGGCCCATGCCGCCATCGAACGGGGCTGCCGCATCGTCATTTTCCCCGAAGGCACCCGCCGGGCGCCGCTTGCGCCGGCCGATTACCGCCAGGGCATTGTCCGGCTCTATATGGAGCTCAAGGTGCCCGTCGTGCCGGTGGCGCTCAATTCCGGCCTGTTCTGGGGCCGCAACAGCCTCCTGATCTGGCCCGGCACCGCCGAGGCCAAGTTCCTGCCCCCCATCGAAGCCGGCCTCGCGCCCGACGTTTTTCTCGACCGACTCAAAAAAGCCATCGAATCCGGTTCCGATGAACTGATTCTCAAGGCAGCCGAAAACGGTCTCGGCCGTCCCGTCAGCCCTGAGTTTCAGGCCAGGCTCGACGCCCTCAAGGAGTCGCGCGCACAGGTCTCCTGACCACTACATATTGACGATATAGCCGAACACGCACATACATATAGTCATCGAACGCTGAACCGCTTGACGTCTATCTGAATTTGTTCTATTTTTGTTCTTGTTCGATGATCGCTGGAGATGGCGTGAAATGGCTGGCACTGTCGAGAACAACGTCCTGATCCACGGCTTTGGCCGGCTCAGCAACTGGCAGGGCCGCTCGGGCCGGACCTATGGACTGGTCAGCGAGAATGTCGATCATTTCGCCATGGGCGATTCCGATCTCTACCTGATCGCCAAGGGCAGCCATGTCCTCTGGGTCGGCTCGACCAATGAATTGGTCAGCGACCCGATGAGCCGCACCCGCTTCCGCCTGGCACTCGATTGTGCCGATCGCGCCTTCCGTCTGCTCTCCCCCGCCGCCGCCACGCAGCGGATGGCCACGATCTGGGACCTTGAAGGCGCCGAGCCCGCCGCCGGCGCCCAGGCGGCCTAGCCACAAGGGCCTGGCCTCCCACGGCGGGCTGTTGTCAGCGGGACCGAAAAGTCCCCGCGCGACTCCTGCAAAACCCCCTAGCCAAGCCCCGATACTTGCTCTATAGAGCCGGTCAATCCCTTCAGAGATGAACTCTCTGGGCCGCTTTGGCGGCGCAACGATATTGAATTCGGAGTACCGACCATGGCAGTGCCAAAACGAAAGACCTCGCCGATGAAGCGTGGCTTCCGCCGCTCGGCCGACGCTCTTGCCACCGCATCCTATGTTGAAGACAAGGATTCCGGTGAGCTGCGCCGTCCGCATCACGTCGACCTCAAGACCGGCATGTATCGCGGTCGCCAGGTTCTCGACGTCAAGAAATAAAACGAAAGACGAGGCGCGCCTTGCGCTCGTTTCTGTTATGCCGACGGCCGATCCCCACCAGGATCGGCCGTTTTGCTTTGTCTGCCGCCGGAAAGAGCGGCCAATATCGGAGTTGAGCCATGAGCATGCGCGTTGAATCGGACACGATGGGCACCATCGAGGTTCCGACCGACAAATATTACGGCGCGCAGACGGCCCGCAGCCTCGCCAATTTCGACATTGGCGGCGAGAAGATGCCCAAGGAAATCGTCACCGCCTTCGGTGTGCTGAAAAAGGCCGCGGCCCTCGCCAACCACAAGCTCGGCCTGCTCGACGAGAAGACCCGCGACCTGATCGTCGCCGCCGCCGACGAGGTGATTGCCGGCACGCTGGATGATCACTTCCCCCTCGTGGTCTGGCAGACCGGTTCGGGCACCCAGTCCAACATGAATGTCAACGAGGTCATCTCCAACCGCGGCATCGAGTTGGCCGGCGGCACCATGGGTTCCAAAAAGCCCGTGCACCCCAATGACCACGTCAACATGAGCCAGTCGTCCAACGACACCTACCCCACGGCCATGCATATCGCCGCTGTCGAGGCGCTGGAGAACTATCTCTTCCCGCGCGTCGCCCTGCTGCGCGATACGCTCCACGCCAAGGCCGAAGCCTATATGGACGTGGTCAAGATCGGCCGCACCCACCTCCAGGATGCAACGCCCCTGACTCTGGGCCAGGAAATCTCCGGCTGGGTCGCCCAGATCGACTATGCCGTGGCCGCCATCAAGGCCACCCTGCCCCAGCTCAAGGAACTGGCCCTGGGCGGCACCGCCGTCGGCACGGGCCTCAATGCCCATCCCGACTATGCTGTCGCCGTCGCCAGGGAAATCGCCACCCTCACCGGGCATGATTTCGTCACCGGTCCCAACAAGTTCGCCCTCCTGGCCGGCCACGACGCCTTTGTCGGCACCTCGGGCGCCCTCAAGCAGCTCGCAGTGGCCTTCATGAAGATCGCCAATGACGTGCGCTGGCTGGCCTCCGGCCCGCGCTCGGGCCTAGGCGAGATCATCATCCCGGAAAACGAGCCCGGCTCCTCCATCATGCCGGGCAAGGTCAACCCGACCCAGTCCGAAGCCATGACCATGGTGGTCGCCCAGGTCATGGGCAATGACGCCGCCATCGGCTTTGCGGCCAGCCAGGGCAATTTCGAGCTCAACGTCTTCAAGCCCGTCATCGCCTACAATTTCCTGCAGAGCGTGCGCCTGCTGGCCGACAGTGCCAAGTCGTTCAACGACAACTGCGCCATCGGCATCGAACCCGACCGCAAGCGCATCGATGAACTGGTCAACAAGTCGCTGATGCTAGTCACCGCGCTCAATCGCAAGATCGGCTACGACAACGCCGCCAAGATCGCCAAGACCGCCCACAAGAACGGCACCACCCTGCGCGAGGAAGCCATCGCCCTGGGCCTGCTCACCGGCGAGGAGTTCGACGCCGAGGTCAAGCCCGAACAGATGGTCGGCCCGCTCAAACTGAAGCGCTGACATTTCAGTCGACACCCTCCCCCTTGTGGGGAGGGATCAAGGGTGGGGGAGTGGCTAGCCCGGATATAGGGGCTCTCCGCACCCCTCCCTGTCTCCCCCATCGAGGGGAGTGTCGCTCGGTGGTCGCGGGTCGTCAGGAGCCCTTCACGCCCATGCCGGCCTCTGGCATGGTGCACGGCGCCAAACCGGAGCCGCCACGATGACCGAAACCGTCTATATGCCGACCCCGCACGCCCCGCGCCGCAACGGCCGCTTCATCCCGCCGCTGCTGGTCGTGCCCTTCGTGCTCTACAATATCGTGGCATTCCTGTTCTTTGGCGGCTCGCCCACCGGCTGGAGCAATGGCCTGTTCACCATTCCCATGGTCTCCGGCACGCCCTGGGCCATCACCGCCGGCGATTTCCTGCTGGTCATAGGCATCATCGCACTCTTCATCGAAGTGCTGAAATCCACCAATGCCGGACGCTCGTCGATCGTCGAGCACATGCTCTCCATGGTGCTCTTCGTGGCGTTCCTGATCGAGTTCCTGCTGGCGGGCGCGGCCTCGAGCTCGGTGTTCTTCCTGCTCATGGTCATGGCGCTGATCGATGTTGTTGCCGGCTTCACCGTCTCCATCACCAGCGCCGGCCGCGACGTCACGATGAGCTAGGCGACGATGCTGGTCCGGTAGCCCATCGGCATCCGCTTCACCGCAACCTTGGCGCCGTCGGCATAGGCCCCGATGGCGCCCTCGGGCGTGTCGCGCCGGCGGCTCCGCTGCGGCGGCAGATGGTCGCGCTCGGCCAGCAACTGGCTGACAAAGGCCGCCGCCGTCTCGGTGCGGTGCAGGGAAGGCCGGGGACGCGCGGCACCCACCCGGACGGGCAGTCCACCAGCTTTGGTGTCAGAATTGGCCATTGCGTGCCTCGCTTGTCTCAAAGCGGGCCAGCCTGTCTCGCAATGAGACACATGATCTGGCCCTATGCCCTATTAAGAGCAATCGGTGTGCCAGATGCTAACGTTTTGTTAACGCTTTGGCTCCCAAAGCGCGGCATGGTTAAGGGCGATCGCCGTGCGGCGACCGCCCGGCTTGGCTAGAAATTGTCCTTGCCCTTCCGGATGGCTGCGAACACTTCGGCCGGCTCGGCGCCCTCGAGCCCGAATTGCCGCGCCAGCACCGGATCGTCGGCCCGCAGGAATGGATTGGCCGCCTTGTCCTCGCCCAGCGGGAAAGGAATGGTGGCCTTGCCCGCCGCCCGCAGCGCCGTCACCTCGGCCGCCCGTTTCTGCAGGGCCACATTGTCCGGATCGATCGACAGCGCGAATTTGGCATTGCTGGCGGTATATTCGTGTCCGCAATAGACCAGCGTGTCGTCGGGCAGCGCGCGCAGCGCCTTGACCCCTTCCCACATCGGCCCCGGCGTGCCCTCGAACATGCGGCCCACGCCCAGCGAGAACAGCGCGTCGGCGGTGAACAGGTGCTTGCCCACCCTGTCGTGAAAGACGATATGGCCCAGCGTATGCCCGGGCGCGTCATAGACATCGAATGCCGTCTCGCCCAGCGTGACCGTATCGCCACCGGCGACCAGCACGTCGAGCCCTTCGATCTTGTCGGCCTCCCCGCGCGGCCCCACGACACGGACCCCGAATTCCGCCTTGAGCTCGGGGATCGCCTCGACATGGTCGATATGGTGATGCGTGATGAAGATGTCGGTGAGGTTCCAGCCCCGATGGATCAGCGCGTTTCGGATCGCGGCCGCTTCCGGCGCATCGATCGCCGCGGTACGGCCGGTGGCGGTGTCATGCACCAGATAGCCGAAATTGTCGCTCCGGGCTGAGAACACATCGACGATCAGACTCATGGTGCAACTCCTGGGGACGTTAGAACGGCTTGAAAGCTAGGTGCGCCGCAGCCACATGACAACCGGTCCGTTGGACAAGTCTTTGGGAAACCGGCAAGTTGCGCTCATGACCGCCGACGTCACCCGCCTCATCGCCTATTACAAGTCCCCGCTCGGGCGCATTTCGCGCGCCTTGGTGCGCGAACAGGTCATGGGCCTTGCCGAGGATGTGCGCGGCAAGCGCGTGCTGGGGCTCGGCTTTGCCACGCCCTATCTGCGCTTCACGCTGGACAGTGCCGAGCGGGTGCTGGCCTTCATGCCGGCCCGCCAGGGCGCCTCGGCCTGGCCGCGCGAGGGCCCGTCCCATACCGTGCTCTGCGATCCGCTGGAAATGCCGCTGACCGATGCGGCCGTCGATCTCACCATCGCCATCCATGCCCTCGAACACGTCGCCGATGCGGAGGAGCTGATGCGTGAGCTCTGGCGCATCACCGCGCCCAATGGTCATCTGATCATGGTCGTGCCGCGCCGCCGCGGCATCTGGGCGCAGCGCGACAATACCCCCTTCGGCTCGGGCAACCCCTATTCGGGTGGCCAGCTCGACAAGCTCCTGCGCGACCACAGCTTCGTCCCGGAAGCCTGGCGCGATGGCCTCTTCGTGCCGCCCTTCCAGTCTTCGCTGGTGCTCAAGTCCACCCGCCTCTTCGAGCGGGCCGGCCGGCTGCTCGGCCCGGCCATGAGCGGCGTCATCTGCGTGCGCGCCCGCAAGGAGGCCTTCCCCGCCGTCCCCCGCCGCAAGCGCGAAGAGCGCTTCGTCCGCGTCCCGGGCATGAACACCGCCACGGCACGCCAGGGATAGCGCATTCCGCTTTGCCTTCCGCCCGCGCTTTGACTATGGTCCGCGCGGTTTTTCCGCCCAGATTGGCATCATGTCCGACGACACTATCCGCCCCGTTCCGCAGCCCGGCATTCTCGACATTGCCCCCTACCTGCCCGGCAAGTCCGGCGCGCCGGGCAGCAATGCCGTCAAGCTGTCGGCCAATGAAAGCCCGCTGGGCGCCAGCCCCAGGGCGATGGAGGCCTTCCGCGCGGCCGCCGATCACCTCGACATCTATCCCGAGGGTTCGTCGCGCCTTCTTCGCACCGCTCTGGGCGAAGTGCATGGCATCGATCCCGAGCTGATCGTCTGCGGCAACGGCTCGGACGATCTGCTGCACCTCCTGGCGCAGTGCTATCTGGGTGAGGGCGACGAGGCGGTCATGAGCCGCTACGGCTTTTCGGTCTATCCCATCATCACCCGGGCAACCGGCGCGGCCATCGTCATGGTCGACGAGGATGACTATACCGCCGATGTCGATGCCCTGCTGGCCGCCGTGAGGCCGAAGACCAAGGTCGTCTGGCTGGCCAACCCCAACAACCCCACCGGCACCTACCTGCCCGACGCCGAGATCCGCCGGCTGCATGCCGGCCTGCGCCCCGACATTCTCCTCGTCATCGACAATGCCTATGCCGAATATGTCACGGCCGAGGATTTCACCGTGGCCACCGCCCTGGTGCGCGAGGCGCAGAACGTCGTCATGGTCCGCACCTTCTCCAAGATGGGCCTGGCCGCCGCCCGCATCGGCTGGATGTTTGGCCCGGCACCCATCGTCGACGCCATCCACCGCATTCGCGGCCCCTTCAACGTCAACCTGCCGGCCCAGCTGGCCGGCGCGGCGGCGGCGCGCGATGTCGAATTCACCGCCCGGCTCAAGGCGCATAATGCGCAGTGGCGCGACTGGATCACGGCTGAACTGAACCAGTCCAACCACTTCCGCGTCGTGCCCAGCCAGGCCAATTTCGTCATGGTCATGTTCCCTGACGCCGATCACGCGGCTTTGGCCTTCCAGACCCTGCTGGAGCGCGGCCTCATCGTGCGCGAAATCGGCGCCTCCTACGGCATCCCGGACGGGCTGCGCATTTCCATCGGCTCCGAACAGGCGATGCGCGGCGTCGTCGGCATTCTCAAGGCATTGGTCAAGATCGCATGACTGTTCACTTCCGCAAGCTGGCCCTGATCGGTATCGGGCTTATCGGTTCCTCCATCGCGCTGGCCGCCCGGCGCCAGGGGCTGGTCGAGGTCATCTCCATTGCCACCCGCAAGCAGGAGACGCTGGATGAGGCCCGCGAGCTCGGCCTGGGCGACATCTATACCCTCGACGCCGCCGAGGCGGTGCGCGGCGCCGATCTGGTGATCCTCTGCACGCCCGTGGGTGCCTATGACAGCGTGATCCAGGCCATCGCCCCGGCGCTCGAACCCGGCGCCATCATCTCCGACGTGGGCTCGGTCAAGGGCCATGTGGTCAAGGCACTGGAGCCGCACATCCCCGCCGGCGTCAGCCTGATCCCCGGCCATCCCATTGCCGGAACCGAGCATTCCGGCCCCTCGGCCGGCTTTGCGGAACTGTTTTCCGGCCGCTGGTGCGTGCTGACGCCCGGCCCCGAGGTCGATCCCGCCAACACCGAAAAACTCGCCGGCTTCTGGCGCGCCATGGGCAGCCAGGTCGAGACCATGGATGCCGCCCACCATGACATGGTGCTGGCCATCACCAGCCACATTCCGCATCTTATCGCCTACAATATCGTGGGCACCGTGGCCGATCTCGAGGCCGCCACCCAGTCCGAGGTCATCAAGTTCTCGGCCTCCGGCTTCCGCGACTTCACCCGCATCGCCGCCTCCGACCCTGTGATGTGGCGTGACGTGTTCCTGACCAACCGCGATGCCGTGCTCGAAATGCTGGGCCGCTTTTCCGAGGATCTCAGCGTGCTGCAGCGCTCGGTCCGCCTGGGCGATGGCCCGGCACTCGAAGCCATGTTCACCCGCACCCGCGCCATCCGCCGCTCGATCATCTCGGCCGGGCAGGAAACTGCCGCTCCCGATTTCGGCCGCCCGCACGAGGCCACGCCCGTGCCGGACGTGCCCTTCGTCCGCGAACATGGCGGCGGCGACGACGCTTGAGCGCGACCCGGAGGGGAAAATCGCTCCAGTGGAGCGATTTTAGTGCTCAAGGCCATGAGGGCTGCGCCCGAATGGCCCGAAGGCGCATCGCGCTCTTCGCCGTCTCACCAGCAACTTCAGTAGACCTCATACTGGGCCTGCTGAAGGACGAGGTCGTGGCACCGCACGATCAATAAAGCGGCGGCACCGCTGCGATCGGCACCAGCCCCGAATAGATCCCGCCGGCCCGAAAATTGAGCTGGTTGGTGTGCGAGCCATCGGCTGCCGGCGTGCCCAACACGAGTGTGCGCCAGGGCTCCTCGATCAGCGGCCCGATCCGTTCGGCAACGCCCGTCGAGGTCACCGCGATCTGCCCCTCTGGCGCGCCCTGTGCATCGAGCCGCAGTGCGCCGCTGGCATCGAGCACCGAGCTGGCATCGGTGCCATGGATGGAAACCACCTTGAGTTCGGCCCCCGCCTGCTGCATCGCCGGCAGCAGCATTGGATCGCCCCAGGCGCGCACATCGTCGGGCAGGCCCGACAGTTCGAGTTCGATTTCCGCATTGGTGTCGGCCAGCGTCAGCCCCGGCCAGGCCAGGGCCTGCGCCCGCCCATAGAGCGCCAGCGCTGCCAGCCGCCGCTCGGCATCATGCTGCTCGGGAATGTCGAACAGGTGCAGCTCGACCGCCGGGCTCTGCGCGATTACCGCATCGCCGAACAGGCTGTCGGACCACACCATATCCTTGCCCGACACCGAAGCGCGCGCGATGCGCCAGTTGTCGAGCCGCACGCTGGCCTCCAGCACCGACCAGGCCACCGCGTTGCGCGTACCGGTAAAGCTGTCGGTCAGCTGCAGCGGGCCCAGCGCCGAGGCCAGCATATGAGTGGGCGCATAGACTCGCACGCTGGCGCGGATGCCCGGCACCGCCACGGCGACATCGCCGCTGACAATATTTGCATTGCTGCAATCGACATCGAAGCGGAACGGAAAGCCGCCGATATCGAGCGCCTCGCAGGAAAGGCTCGGCGTCGTGACCCCGTCGGCAGCGGCCAGCGCCTCGATATTCTGCCGCACCATCCCGGCCAGTACCAGCCAGGCGGCGCTCCACAGGACAACCACGGCGACGACGACGCTGCCAACAATGATGATTCGCTTTTTCATGGCGGGCAGTCTTACCTTCCCCGGCTGGCGGACTAAAGTGTCATCGCCGCGGCACGCATTCATTGCCGGTAAATCCGGGTCGTCTTAGGATCGCATGGCTTCTATCCAGAGCCTGCAATTGCCTCGCGCGGCAAGCTTGCCTAGGTTTCTGTTCAGGTTATGGCGATGCAAAGCTCAGATACAACAGTGACCCATTGGGTCTTCGGCTACGGTTCCCTCATCTGGAATCCCGGCTTCGCCCATGTCTCGGCGCAGCAGGGCCTGCTGCGCGGCGCCCATCGCAGCCTCTCCATCGTCTCCCACCATCATCGCGGCACCGTCGAGCAACCCGGCCTGGTCTTCGGGCTCACCCGGGGCGGCTCCTGCCGCGGCATGGTTTTCGAGGTGGCCGACAGCGACTGGCCGGAGGTGCGCGCCTATCTGCAGGCGCGCGAACAGGTCACCGCTGTCTATCGCGACGTGATGCGCCCGGTGCATCTGGCCGATGGCCGCACCGCCAGCGCCCTGGCCTTCCTCGTCGACGAGCGGCACGAGCAGTTTGCCGGCCATCTCAGCATCGAGCAGCAGCTGGCCATGGTCCGTGCCGGCGTCGGCCTGTCCGGCCGCAATGTCGATTATGTGCTCAATACCGCCCGGCATCTCAATGAACTGGGCATCCGCGACCGCCAGCTGATGGCCCTGGCCGAACTGCTGCTGCGCGACGAGGCGGCGGCCGCCTAGAGCGCCAGCCGGCCACCCTCGCCCACGCAATTGGCCCGCGCCCCGAATTCGGCCACCCGCGCCTCGATGATCCCGGCAATGCGCAGCATGCCGGCCGAAGGCCGCCCCGGCTGCCGCAGCATGGGGTTAGGCAGAGCCGTCACCAGCAGGGTCGCCCGCCGCCAGTCGAGATTTTGCGGCTCGACGCCAAAGGCCCGCTGCGCCCCGGCCGCCACGCCGAACTGTCCCTCGGGGCCCCATTCGGCAATATTGAGGTAGATTTCCATGATCCGCCGCTTGGGCAGGACCAGGTCGATATAGATCGCCAGCGGCACTTCGAGCGCCTTGCGCACCACGCTCTGCCCGTTCCAGAGGAAGAGGTTCCGCGCCACCTGCATGGTGATGGTCGAGGCGCCGCGCGCCTCCTCTCCGGCCATGTAGTTCTCGACCTCGTCGCGCAGCGCGCCCAGGTCGACGCCCCAGTGGCGGCAGAACTGCCCATCTTCGGACAGGATCACCGATGCCTTGAGCCGGTCGGAAATCTCGCCCAGGTCGCGCCAGTCGCGCACCACCGGCCGCCCCGTCACATAGCGCTCCAGCATGGGCACCGAAACCGGATCGACAAAGAGATAGAGCGGCGTCAGCAGCGCCGGAATCGCCGCGAGAAGAACGACGACCACCGCAATGGGGCGGAGTATCCGCCAGAAGCCCTTGGGTTTGCTGCGTCGTGCCATAGCGGCTCAATAGCCGACGCGACCGGCACATTCCAGTGCCACCTTGCCCCCGCACGGATGACCGGCTAGCTACAGACCCATGTATGATTTCGCTGCCGACATGACCGATTGCGCCAATGCCGTGGAGACGGCACTGGACCATCGGCTTGCCGTGGCGCGCCTTTCCGGCCCGGGTCCGGCCGCCGAACGGCTTGTCGCCGCCATGCGCCATGGCAGCCTCGCGGGCGGCAAGCGGCTGCGCCCCCTGCTGCTGCGCCAGGCGGCTGCGCTCTTTGCCATTCCGCCGGCCCAGTCACTCGCCGCCGGCCTCGCGGTGGAAATGGTGCACTGCTATTCGCTGATCCACGACGACCTGCCTGCCATGGACGATGACGACCTGCGCCGCGGCCGGCCCACCGTGCACAAGGCCTATGACGACGCCACCGCGATCCTGGCCGGCGACGCCCTGCTCACCCATGCCTTCGGCCTGCTCGCCGATCCGCAATGCCATCCCGATCCCGCTGTGCGCATCGCTCTGGTGGCAGAACTCGTCGCCGGTTCGGGCGCCGGCGGCATGGTGGGTGGCCAGATGCGCGATATCGAGGGCGAGCAGGGCGGCTTTTCGGGCGATGACATCTCGACCATGCAGGCGATGAAGACCGGCGCCCTGATCCGCGCCAGCGTGCGCGTGGGTGCCATTCTCGGCGGCGCCGACGCGCGCGCCCTCTCGGTCCTCACCGCCTATGCCGAGGCGGCCGGTCGCGCCTTCCAGCTCGCCGATGATCTTCTCGACGTCACCGCCACGTCCCAGGCCATGGGCAAGGCCACCGGAAAGGATGCCGGCATGGGCAAGCAGACCCTGGTGGCCCAGCTCGGCGTCGATGCCGCCCGGGAGCGGCTGAACCAGATCGTCGGCGAAGCGTTGTCGGCCCTGCGCACCTTCGGCCCCAGGGCGGATGGCCTGCGCAGCACAGTCCGCTATTTTGCCGCCCGGGAGCACTGACACATGGCCATTCTTCTGAGCGTCAACCGCGGCAAGCCCGAACCCATCCCCGCCAAGTCGGCCGTGACCGGCATCTTCAAGCGGCCCGTCGAGGGCCCGGTTGAGATCGATGCCCAGGGCCTCAAGGACGATGCCATCATCGATCGCCGCCACCATGGTGGGGTCGACCAGGCCGTCTATCTCTATTTTGGCGATGACTATGAGTGGTGGTCGGGCGAGCTGGGCGAAACCATCGCCCCCGGCACCTTCGGGGAAAACCTCACCATTGGCGGCGTCGCCGGGCGCCAGGTCTCGGTAGGCGATCGCTTCACCATCGGCAACGTGGTGCTGGAAGTCACCTCCCACCGCACGCCCTGCATGGTCTTTGCCGCGCGCATGGGCGATCCGGGCTGGGTCAGGCGCTTCCACCGCGCCGGCCGTCCCGGCGCCTATTGCCGGGTGATCGAGCCCGGCAGCGTCGAAGCCGGCAAGCCGGTCAAGTACCAGCTCTTTGAAGGCGAACGCACCAGCGTCGCCGAGCTCATGGCGCAGGACGGGGTGCGCGAGATCGACCCCGAATTCATGCGCCGTGCCCTCACCGCCCCGGTGCATTACAAGATGCGCGCCGATTACCAAAACCGCCTCGCCCGCCTGTTCTGAAAGCGTCCCGATGAGCCTCCAGTCCGTCCAGGCCGACCTCGCCGCCCGTGCCCCCGATCTTGTCGTCGAGGTCACCGCCGATTCCACCGCCACCGTGCAGACCGCCGCTCTGGTACATGGCTGCGAGCCCGGCCAGATCGCCAAGACCCTGTGCATCCGCGTCAATGGCGATGTGCTGCTGCTGGTGACCCGCGGCGATGCCCGGCTCGACAATGCCAAGTCCAAATCCGCCTTTGGCGGCCGTCCGCGCATGCTGGGCGCCGAGGAAGTGGCCGAGCTGACCAGCCACCAGGTCGGCGGCGTCTGCCCCTTCGGCCTGCCCCGCCCGCTGCCGATCTATCTCGATAGCTCGCTCAAGGTCTATGACGAGGTCATCCCCGCCGGCGGGGACACCCATGCATCGGTGCGCCTGAGCGTGGCGCGGCTCGCCGAACTCTGCGGCAATAAATGGGTTGATGCCTGCCAGCCGCCGCAGATTGCCGAACAGTCCTTTACTGCTTTGCAATCGTAAGCAACTAGCTTGGCCGGGCAAGGGCCGCTTTCGGCCGTTGCGCGGAGAAGCATCAACAGTGCTGCACGTAGTGAACAGCGCGATCGATGGCCAGCCACGGCCCCTGGACGAGCCCTATGCCCGCCAGCTGGCGCGGGGCTATCGCGGCTTGCAGTTCGAGCAACCGCTTGAGGCCGAATACCGCGCATTGGTCGATGAAGAGCAGCGCCGCCCAGCCCTGGTCTGCGCCTGGGCCGGCCTGATCATCTGGTCCGGCTTTGCCGCCTTCGACATTTTCCGGCTCAACCTGGCCGGGCGGGAGACCATAGCGCCGGACATCTGGGTGCTGCTGGGCGCGCGCTGGAGCGTGCTGCTCATTCTCGCCGGCTACATATTTCTGCCCCTGCGCAACCGCATCCGGGTCGGCACGGCCGGCTTCCTCATCTATGTCGCCATTGGCCTGGTCGTCGCAATCACCACCGTCATCTTCAAGACCAATGGCCTGCTGGCCGCCGATACGGCGCAGATCGTCGTGGTCATGGCAGCCTTCCTGCCCATTGGCATGACCTTCTATGTCGCCCTGATCGCGTCCCTGTCCCTGGTCCTGGCCACTGCTGTCGCGGGGCTCATCTACCTGCCCGGGCCGCAGTTGGCGGGTCACCTGGGCCTTACCTTGGTCATGGCGATGGCCGTGCCCGTCGCCGCTGTCGGCGGCTATCTGCGCGAGCATGCCCATCGCCGCCAGTTCCTGCTCGGCGCCCTCCTGGCGCGGCAGGCCCAGTTCGATCCACTGACCGACCTGGCCAATCGGCGGCTGTTCCAGCGCCACGCCACCGCCACCATCGCCCATGCCCACCGTGTCGACGAGCCGCTGATGCTGGCCATCCTCGATCTCGACCACTTCAAGCAGGTCAACGACCGGCATGGCCACATGGCCGGCGACCAGGCCCTGCAGCAGGTGGCCGAGGCCATCCGCGACGCTGCGCGCGGACCCATGGACATGGCGGCGCGGCTGGGCGGGGAGGAATTCGCGCTGCTGATCTATGGCTGCGACAGAGAACGGGCCCGCCCCATCCTGGACGCCCTGCGCCAGCGCATTGCCGATCTGCCCATCCTGCCGGGCGGGGAGGCCCTCTCGATCAGCATCGGCGCCAGCATGCTCGGCCCGGACGAAGACCTTACAACCCTTTTCGCCCGCGCCGACCGCCTGCTCTATGCCAGCAAGTCCGACGGCCGCAACCGGCTGAGCCTGGACTAGCAGCGTGGCCCTCTCGCCCCGCCTTGCCGACATTCTCGCCGCCCTGCCCCTCATGCCGGGCATGCGCGTGCTCGAAGTCGGTTGCGGCCCGGGCGCGCTGGCCCGCGCCATGGTTCCGCTGATTGGCAACGGCTTCGTGCTGGGGCTCGATCGATCGGCCACCGCCATCGCCCAGGCCCGCGCCGGTTCACCCGATGAACTGGCCTCCGCCCGGCTGCAATTCCGCGTCGGCGCCATCGAGGATTTCAGCCTCGCTGCCGGAGAAACGCCCTTCGACCTGATCGTGGCCATTCGTGTCGGCGCCCTGGATGGTCGCCATCCCGCAGCCGGCGCCCGCGCCATCCCGCGCCTGCGCGCCGCCTTGCGACCGGGTGGCACGGTGCTGATCGACGGCGGCAACCCGCTGCAGGTCCTGCCGCTGGACCAGGGCTGAGCCCGGCGCCTATTCCGCCGCGGACTTCTGCCCGGCGCCGAACTTGCGCTCGATATAGTCGGCGACCATCACCTTGAACTGGTCCGCCACATCGGCGCCGCGCAAGGTCGCGACCTTCTCCCCATCGACAAAGACCGGCGCCGCGGGAGTCTCGCCCGTGCCGGGCAGCGAAATGCCGATATTGGCATGCTTGCTCTCGCCAGGCCCGTTGACGATGCAGCCCATCACCGCCACGGACAGCGTCTCGACGCCCGGATAGCGCTCGCGCCATTCCGGCATCGAGGCGGAAAGGTGATCCTGGATATCCTTGGCCAGGTGCTGGAACGTGTTGGACGTCGTACGCCCGCAGCCGGGGCACGCCGCCACCACCGGCAGGAACTGGCGGAAGCCCATGGTCTGCAGCAATTCCTGCGCCACCTTGACCTCGGTGGTGCGATCCCCGCCCGGCTCGGGCGTCAGCGAAATGCGGATCGTGTCGCCGATCCCCTGCTGCAAGAGGATGCCCATGGCGGCCGATGAGGCCACCACGCCCTTGGTGCCCATGCCCGCCTCGGTCAGCCCCAGATGCAGCGCATAGTCGCAGCGCGCCGCCAGGTCCTGATAGACTGCGATCAGGTGCTGCACGTCGGAAACCTTGGTGGACAGGATGATCCTGTCGCGCCCCATGCCCAGCTCTTCGGCGCGTCTGGCCGACAGCAGCGCTGACTGGATGATCGCTTCGCGCTGCACCGCAGCGGCCGAAATCGGCGCTGCCGAGGCGGCATTCTCGTCCATCAGCCGGGTGAGCAATTCCTCGTCCAGCGAACCCCAGTTCACCCCGATGCGCACCGGCTTGTTGTAGCGGTTGGCGATCTCGATCAGCGTCGAAAACTGCGTATCGCGCTTGGCCTTGAAGCCCACATTGCCCGGATTGATGCGATATTTTGCTAGCGCCTCGGCACAGGCCGGGTGGTCGGTCAGAAGCTTGTGGCCGATATAGTGGAAATCCCCCACCAGCGGCACGTCATAGCCCATGAAGGCCAGCCGGTCGCGGATGATCGGCACCGCGGCCGCGCTCTCGTCGCGGTCGACGGTGATGCGCACGATCTCCGAGCCGGCGCGCGCCAGCTGCATCACCTGCTTGACCGTCGCATCGATATCGGCGGTATCGGTATTGGTCATCGACTGCACGACGACCGGCGCCCCGCCGCCGACCAGCACGCCGCCGACATCCACACCCACCGATTGCCTGCGCATTGCCGGGCCAGCCATCAAACACCTCTGAACTTCTGAGGGAGAAATAAGCCCGCTAGCCTAGAGACGCAATGTTTCTCCATTGTGTCGAAGCGACGCTGGCCGGATCGTCGACAGAATGACCATGCAAGGAGACCGTCATGAGCTTCCAGGCCTATCTCGACAATATCGAAAAGCAGACCGGCGTCACGCCTGATGAGTTTATCCGGCTGGCGACCGCCAGGGGCTTCACCCGGCCCGGAACCAAGGCCACGCCCATCACCGATTGGCTCAAAGCCGACTATGGCCTCGGCCACGGCCATGCCATGGCTATCGTCAAGCTGCTGCGCGAACGGGGTGGCCTGAGCTGATTGTTGCGATGATGTGATCGCGCCCACCTTGAACCATTGCCGCGCAGGACCATTTAAGGTCCATGTTCAAGATGTTCCTCCCCCGCCTCGTCCTCTTTCGCAAGGAAGTCGTCCAGCTCTGGAAGGCCTTCTTCGCGCCCGAAACCCCGCTCTTTCTGAAGGCGGCAACCCTGTTCGTTGCCTTCTACCTGGTCAATCCGATCGACATCATCCCCGACTTCATCCCGGTTGCGGGCTGGATCGATGATATCGTGCTGGTGCCCATGATGGTGAGCTGGATCGTCAGCCGCCTGCCCATCAAGGTCCGCGCCGACCACCGCGAGCGCAACGGCCAGACCATCGACGGCCGCGCCCGCCGGGTCTAGGCGCCCAGTGATGCCACGACCGCGTCCTGCAATAGGCGTGGCACGATGACCAACAAAAAGGCCCGGATCGCTCCGGGCCTTTTGCTATTCCAGCCGGACCAGCAGGTCCTTGGCGTCGATCTGGTCGCCCGGCTTGATCAGCAGCTCGGCGATCACCCCGTCCACTTCGGCATGGATGGCCGTTTCCATCTTCATGGCCTCGATCGAGCAGATCACGTCGCCGGCGGTGACCGACTGGCCCTGCTTGACCGCCAGCGTCGAGATGACGCCCGGCATGGGCGCACCCACCTGCTTGGCATCGCCCGGCGCGGCCTTGGCCCGCACCTTGATCTCGCCCGCCTTGAGGCGATCGGGCACCACGATGGTACGCGGCTGCCCGTTGAGGTCGAAGAACACCCGCACTTCGCCCTTTTCATTGGTCGGGGCCCGGCCGAGATAGGTCACGACCAGCGTCTTGCCCTTCTCGATATCAACCAGCAGTTCGTCGCCTTCTTCCAGGCCATAGAAATAGACTGGCGTCGGCAGCACTTCGGTCGGCCCATAGCGCTCCTGGGTCTTTTCGAAGTCCGAATAGACCTTGGGATACATCAGGTATGAGGCCAGCCGGAAATCGTCGATCGGATGCCCGACCTCCTCGGCAATCTTCTTGCGCTCGGCTTCGAGATCGACCGGCTTGAGATAGGAGCCCGGCCGCTCGGTCAGCGGCTGCTTGCCCTTGAGCACCTTCTTCTGCAGCGCCTCGGGGAAGCCGCCCGGCGGCTGGCCAAGGTCGCCGGCAAAAAAGCCCACCACTGAATCGGGGAAGGCGATGTCGCGCTTGGGGTCTTCCACATCGGCGCGGGTCAGCCCGGCCGAAACCATGGCCAGTGCCATGTCGCCGACCACCTTGGAGCTCGGCGTCACCTTGACGATATCGCCGAACATCTGGTTGACGTCGGCATAGGTCTGGGCGACCTCGTGCCAGCGCGTTTCCAGCCCCAGCGAGCGTGCCTGCTCCTTGAGATTGGTGAACTGGCCGCCCGGCATTTCATGCAGATAGACTTCCGAGGCCCCGCCCTTGAGATCGCTCTCGAAGGCCCGATACTGCGTGCGCACGGCTTCCCAGTAGAATGAGATCTGCCTGATCGCCTTGGCATCGAGCCCGGGGTCGCGCTCGCCGCCGGCAATGGCTGCGACCAGCGAGCCCAGCGTCGGCTGGCTCGTCGTGCCGCTCAGCGCATCCATGGCCGCATCTACCGCATCGACGCCCGCATCCACCGCCGCCAGCACCGTGGCCGAGGCCGCGCCCGACGTGTCGTGGGTATGGAGGTGTATCGGCAGGTCGGTCTCGTTGCGCAGCGTCGCGATCAGCTTCTTGGCGGCGGCCGGCTTGAGCAGCCCTGCCATGTCCTTGAGCCCGAGCACATGCGCCCCGGCTTTTTCCAGCTCCTGCGCCAGACCGACATAGTATTTGAGGTCATATTTGGCGCGGTCGGGGTCGAACAGGTCGCCGGTATAGCAGATGACGCCCTCGGCCACCTTGCCCTCCTCGATGACCGCATCGAGCGAGACGCGCATGTTCTCGACCCAGTTGAGGCAATCGAATACGCGGAACACGTCGACCCCGCCCTTGGCGGCTTCGCGCACGAAGAACTTGACGACATTGTCGGCATAATTGGTGTAGCCGACGCCATTGCTGCCGCGCAGCAGCATCTGCGTCAGGATATTGGGCGCGCCCTCGCGCACCTTGGCCAGCCGCTCCCACGGATCCTCGTTGAGGAAGCGCATGGCGACGTCGAAGGTCGCCCCGCCCCAGCATTCGAGGCTGAACAGGTTCGGCAGGCCCCGGCTATAGGCCTGGGCAATGCGGGTAATGTCGAAGCTGCGCATGCGCGTCGCGAGCAGGCTCTGATGCGCATCGCGCATGGTGGTGTCCGTGAACAGCACCCGGCTCTGCTTCTTCATCCACTTGGCAAGGCCCGCCGCCCCATCGCGGTCCAGGATCTGCCGGCTGCCCTCGATCACGCTCAGCGCCGGAAATTCCGGCACCACGGGCGCAGCGGCTTCCGCCGGCGGCCGCGGCCGGTCGCGCACTTCGGGATGCCCGTTGACGGTCACATCGGCGATATAGCTCAGGAGCTTGGTCGCGCGGTCCTTGCGCGGCTTGAAGTTGAACAGCTCCGGCGTCGTGTCGATGAAGCGCGTCGTATAGCGGTTCTCGACAAAGTCCGGATGGGTGATGATGTTCTCAAGGAATGCCAGGTTGGTCGCCACGCCGCGAATGCGGAATTCGCGCAGCGCGCGATGCATGCGGGCAATCGCCTCCTCGGCGCTCGGCGCCCAGCAGGTGACCTTTTCCAGCAACGGATCGTAGAACCGCGTGATGACCGCTCCCGCATAGGCCGTGCCGCCATCGAGCCGCACGCCAAAGCCGGTGGCGCCGCGATAGGCGGTGATGCGCCCATAGTCGGGAATGAAATTCTGCTCAGGGTCTTCCGTCGTCACCCGGCACTGGATGGCATTGCCGTTGAGGTGGATATCCTCCTGCAGCGGCACACCCGATTCCGGCGTACCGATCACCGCGCCATCCAGCAGGTGGATCTGCGCCTTGACGATGTCGATGCCGGTCACTTCCTCGGTGACCGTATGCTCCACCTGGATGCGCGGATTGACCTCGATGAAGTAGAACTTGTCGGTATCGGCATCCATCAGGAATTCGACCGTGCCGGCGCCGCGATAATTGGCGGCATTGCCCAGCCGCACGGCAGCGTCGGTCAGTTCCTTGCGCACCGCTTCCGACAGATATGGCGCGGGGGCCCGCTCCACCACCTTCTGGTTGCGCCGCTGGACCGAGCAATCGCGCTCGAACAGATGCACCAGATTGCCGTGGTCGTCACCGATCAGCTGCACCTCGACATGGCGCGCCCGCTCGATCAGCTTTTCGAGATACATCTCGTCCTTGCCGAAGGCCGCCTTGGCTTCGCGCTTGCCCTCGCTGACTTCGTTCAGCAGCGACTTTTCATCCATGATGCGGCGCATGCCGCGCCCGCCGCCGCCCCAGCTGGCCTTGAGCATCAGCGGATAGCCGATCTCGGCCGCCAGCTTCTTGATGGTTTCCGGATCATCCGGCAGCGCCTCGGTGGCCGGCACCACCGGCACATTGGACGCGATCGCCATGTTGCGCGCGGCGACCTTGTTGCCCAGGTCGCGCATGGTCTGCGCCCGCGGCCCGATGAAGATGATGCCGGCATCCTCGCAGGCATCGACGAATTCCGGGCTCTCCGAGAGCAGCCCATAGCCGGGATGGATCGCATCGGCGCCCGAAATGCGGGCAATGCGGATATACTCGTCGATCTGCAGATACGCCTCGACCGGGCCCTTGCCCTTGCCGATCAGATAGGCCTCGTCGGCCTTGAAGCGGTGCAGCGCCAGCTTGTCCTCTTCGGCAAAGGCGGCGACCGTCTTGAGCCCCAGCTCATTGGCGGCGCGGAACACGCGAATGGCGATTTCGCTGCGGTTGGCGACGAGGATTTTCTTGATGGGCATCGATTGCATATCCGAGCAGGAGGGGTTTGGGACCTTGCGGTCCGGCTCAGGTCGTCACGGCGGGATGGGACGGTCGTCCCTCCAACCGTCAGTCTCAAAACTAGTCGCGGCCCAGATGGCCCGCCAGGTGGCTCATGTCGTAGCCGGCTTCCGCCGCCTGCGCGATGATCTCCCCCGCATCCATTTCTCCGGCCTGGCTCAGCGCCCATAGCGTGGTCGAGCGCGTCCCCGAACGGCAGAAGCAGAAGACCGGACCCGCGCTCCCCTCGAGCACGGATTTGGTCTTGGCGACCATGTCGGGGGATACCCCTTCACGGCCCAGGGGAATGGCATGATAGGCAAGCCCGGCCGCCTTGGCCGCGGCCTCGATTTCGGCGCCGGCCGGCTGGTCCGGTGATTCGCCGTCAGGGCGGTTGTTGACGATGGCAACAAAACCGGCGGCTTTGAGCGATGCGACGTCCTCGGGCCTGATCTGACCGGCTACACTGACGTGATCGTTGATCCGCTTCAAATCCAAGTCACTACTCCCGCTGCCACAGTCGGCTTCCCCGGCCCCTTATATCTGCGGGGTCGCTGCCGACGCAACTGCGACGGAAGACTAGCTGTCATGAAGCTGTCATCGCCGCTCAGGCAGCCGCCGCGGCCCGGTGCTTCTGCAGCGGCTGCGGCCGGCCCAGCAGGAAACCCTGGAAACCGGTGCAGCCCGCCAGCCGGAGCTGACGCAGCTGCTCCTCGGTTTCGACGCCCTCGGCCACCACGTCGACCGGCAGCGAGCGGGCGATATCGCAGATCGCCGCGATGATCATGGCGTCGATCCGGTTGGCGCCCAGATTGGCCACATAACTACGGTCGATCTTGATGATGTCGAAGGCAAAGCCGCGCAGATATTGCAGGCTCGCATGGCCCGCGCCGAAGTCGTCGATCGCGATCCGCACGCCGCGCGCCCGCAACGCGGCCAGCGTCGCCAGCTCGATTTTGCCGGCATCGAGCGGCACCGTCTCGGTGATCTCGACGATGAGCAGGTCGGGCCGCGTACCGGTCTGGGCCAGCACCGCCTCGAAGCGGCTGGCAAACTCGGAATCGCGCAATTGCGCCGGTGACACATTGACCGCTACCGGCATGCCCAGCACCGGCAGGTCGGCGCAGACCCGCCGCAGCACCCAGTCGCCCAGCTTTTCGATCAGGTCGCTTTCCTCGGCGATCGGGATGAACTGGGCCGGCGAGATCATGCCGCGCACTGTATGGCGCCAGCGCACCAGCGCCTCGTAGGAGCGGATCGTCATGTCGGCGGCAAAGATCGGCTGGTAGTGCAGCTCCAGCTCGTTCATCATCAGGGCGGCGCGCAATTCACGCTCGATGAAGCGGCGCTGGCGTTCGTCGCCCAGCATGTCCGGGTCGAAGGCGACGACGGCGCGACGGCCGCCCTTCTTGGCCTTGTAGAGCGCCAGGTCGGCCATCGAGATCAATTCGGCCGGGTCGGTGGCGTCCTGCGGCGACAGGGCCACCCCGATGGAGGCCGAGACCCGCACCGGCCGGCCGCCGATCGGCACCGGCCGCTCCAGCTGCCGCAGCAATTCCTCGCCCAGCCGGCGCAAAGCCGGCTTGTTGTCGTGGCCGGGGATCATGATGCCGAATTCGTCCCCACCCAGCCGGCCGACCACGGCGCCGGGAATGACGGACTGGATGACGCGGCTGAGATGGACCAGCGCCGCATCGCCCGCCGCATGCCCCGCGCTGTCATTGAGCTGCTTGAGATTGTCCATGTCGAGCTGCAGGTAGCCCACCGGACGCTCGGAATTGTGAAAGACGTCGGCGCTCAGCTTTTCGAGGAAATAGGCGCGGGTAAAGACGCCGGTCAGCGCGTCCCTGTTGGCGCTGGCGCGCGCTTCGCTCCAGACCCTGGCCAGCACCGTCAGCCGCCGCGACATCCACCGATGCCCGAAGGCCAGGATGGCCAGCAGGACCATGCCGACCAGCAGCGAGCCGGCGGGCAGCGCCTGGACGACCTCTGGCCCGGCAAAGCCAAAAAACACCACGAACCGGACCAGCACCACGCCCATCACCCCGATGGCGATGGCCAGGGCAATTCTGCGATAGCCTACAATGATGTCGCTAAAGTCGGGGTCAGGTCGCATCGTCCGCCGGTCCGCTCAGATTGTTCCATTTAGGGCGCAAGGTCTGAACGAGCCGTAAACGGCACGAAAAGTTGTTTGTTATACAAAAGCTTAGGGCATTTTCGAGGGGGCTGCGCAGGCTAGCTCTGCCATGTGACAGCTCTGCGAACATCCCCCTCTCGCCTGCCTGTCCGGTTAACCGGACGCTAACGGCGTCCCGGGCTTACGACGGCGTATAGCGTGCCAGCGCCCGGATCACCTGCTTGGCCGTCACCCGGCCGATCTGTTGGCCGGCCTCGTCCACCACACCTACCCACTGGTTCTCGGCGAACAGCGGCAGCACGTCCTCGCAGCGCGCATCCTTTGACACGGCCTGTGCACAAATTTCGTGCTCACCCCGCTCCATGATCGAGCGGACGTGAATGGCCCGCGCCTTGTTCACGTCGCGCACGAATTCCTCGATATGCGGCGTGGCCGGGCGAAGCACGATATCCTCGGGCTTGCCCTCCTGCTGCACCGCGCCATCCTTGAGCACGGCGATGCGGTCGCCGATCTTGAGCGCCTCGTCGAAATCGTGGGTGATGAACAGGATGGTCTTGCCCAGCGACTTCTGCAGCTCGATCAGCTGGTCCTGCATGCCCGAGCGGATCAGCGGATCGAGCGCCGAAAAGGCCTCGTCCATCAGGATGATGTCGGTATCCATCGCCAGCGCCCGAGCCAGGCCCACGCGCTGCTGCTGGCCGCCCGAAAGCTGGCGCGGCTGGCTCTGCTCATAGCCGGAAAGGCCGACGATCTCGATCCACTTGGCGGCCTCCTTCAGCCGCTCGTCCTTGCCCACGCCCCGCACTTCGAGGCCATAGGCCACGTTGTCGATCACCGAGCGATGCGGCAGCAGGCCAAACTTCTGGAACACCATGGCGATCTGGGTGCGCCGATAGGTGCGCAACTCATCCAGGCTCATCTTGAGCACATCGGTGCCATTGACCACGATCTCACCGGCCGTCGGCTCGATGAGCCGGTTGACGTGGCGGATCAGCGTCGACTTGCCCGAGCCCGAAAGCCCCATCACCACGAAGATCTGTCCCTTGGCGATGTCGAGCGAGACATTGTCGAGCCCGACCACATGGTTGGTTTCGGCCTGCACATCCGCCTTGGACTTGCCCGACTGCAGCAGCGCCAGCGCGCCCGGTGCATCTTCGCCGAAAATCTTGGTGACGCCCCGCATGGCGATGGCGAGGTCTTGCCGTGTATCGATCGCGTTCATGTCAGCGCGCCTCCGCCAGGCCGATGCGGCCCTGCAATTGTTTGCCAAAGGATTGGGTCACGCGATCGAAGATGATCGCCAGGGCGACAATGCCCAGCCCTGCGAAGAGCCCGCGGCTGACTTCGAGCCGCCCGATGCCCTGCAGCACCTGGTAGCCCAGCCCACCGGCCCCGATCATCGAGGCGATCACCACCATGGACAGCGCCATCATCGTGGTCTGGTTGACGCCGGCCAGGATGGTCGGCAGCGCCAGGGGGATTTGTACCCCCAGCAGGCGCTGATGCGGATTGGTGCCAAAGGCGCGGCTGGCTTCCATCACCGCCGGATCGACCGAGCGCAGGCCCAGATCGGTCAGCCGCACCAAGGGCGGGGAGGCATAGACGATGGTGGCGATCAGCGCCGGGATCTTGCCCGGCCCGAAGATCATCACCGTGGGTATGAGATAGACGAAGCTGGGCAGCGTCTGCATCAGGTCGAGCAGCGGGGTGATGGCTTTGCGCACATTGAGCGAGCGGCTCATCCACACGCCGACCGGAATGGCGATGATGATGGCGGTCAGCGTTGCCGCGATCATCAGCGCCATGGTGGTCATCGCGTCTTCCCACAGGTCCATGACCCCCAGGAACAGCAGCGAGGCCAGCACGATCACCGGCAGCTTCCAGCTGCGGGTCGCCAGCCAGGCGATCGTCACCAGCACGGCCATGATCAGCCACCAGGGCGTGGCAATCAGCAGGTCCTCGATGGCCTTGAGCAGCATCAGCAGCGGATAGGCTGCGGCTTCGAATTCGCCGCCCCAGTTGCGCACGACCCAGTTGAGGCCATCGTCGACGGCGCGGCGCAGCGGGCGGGTATCAATCAGTTCTGGAAACACGCTTTTTCTCTCTCGGAGCTTGGGCGCGCGATGCCGGAAAGCGTTCCTCTGCGCCTTCGGGCATCACGCGGAAAACGGCCGGGTCGCAACCCGGCCGTCCTGATTTGCCACTGTGAGGCAGCACGTTAGCTAAGGCTTGCCTTGACCTTTTCGGCCACCTCGGGCGACACCCAGCCGCTCCACAGGTCTTCCTTGGTCAGAAGGAAGTTTTCGGCCGTGGCTTCGGCATCGGCCTGGTTCTCGTCGCCATAGACCAGCAGTTCACTGATCTCGGCATTGGTCAGGCCGACCTTGGTGAAATACTCGGCGACGGCGGGAGCCTCTTCCTGCAGCCAGGCGGCAGCGCCAACCACGGCGGGCGAACTCGGATAGGCCGTCTTGCCGGCCGGCTCGTCGCAATCGGGATCGGTATTGCAGGCATAGACGGCCTGGTCGGGCTCACCCATGTCGAGCTGCACCGCGTCATACTTGCCCAGGATGGCCGTCGGCCCCCAGTAGTAGAACAGGATCGGCTCTTCGCGCGTGAAGGCGCGGGCGATCGAGGCATCAAGCGCGCCGCCCGAACCTGGCGAGAACAGGTTCCAGGTCTCTTCCATGTCATAGGCTTCGAACAGCGCCGAAGTGGACAATTCGCAGGCCCAGCCCGGCGGGCAGGAGTAGATGCGGCCCTGATCGGCGTCCTCGGGATCGGCAAACAGGTCCGGACGGGCGATGACGGCTTCCGCCGTCGTCAGCTCGGGATTGGCTTCCTGCACATAGCGGGGGATGAACCAGCCTTCCACCGTGCCATCGGTGATGGCGTCGGAGAGCTGGACGACCTCACCGGCCTCGATGCCTTCGGCCCAGGGCTCTTCGATGGCGCTGGTCCACAGCTCCGGCGCCACGGCCGGCGTGCCGCGTGTCAGCATGGACGATGAGGTGGGAACGGTATCGCCGGTCACGATCTCGACGTCGCAGCCAAAGCCGGCTTCGAGAATGGTGGCGTGAATATGGGCCAAGGCGGCCGCGGAGGGCCAGGTCATCTCGGCAATGTCGATGGTGCGGTCGGTGCCGCAGGCAGCGGCGTCGGTGTCCTGGGCCATTGCGGGAAGGCTGTTCGCAGACAAAAGCGCAACGGCCATCGCGGCGGCAATGCCACCGGATTTCAATATCATCAGGTCGTCTCCTGGATTTATGGGATGCCGGACCATAACGGTCACAATGCATCCATGTCAAATCGCCAGATACTTGCTGAATAACTGTTTTCGACATCAATCAAGACTTGATAAATCAAGTCGATATGACTGTTTAGTGATTTGAATGGCTGAAAACTTGCTGTCCCAAATTTCCGCAAGTCGCAATGAAATCAAAGCCGAAGTGAAAAATAATTGACAGCCGTCTTTTTGCCGCAAAAATGCCTGTTTTTCTGCCGCTTAGGGCAAGACGGCATTGACCCAGCCCGCCCACAGATCGCGCCGCTCAGTGACGAAACGCTCCGCCACACCCTCGACCGTCGCGCCCGGCTCGCTGAGCTGGGCCAGCAGGGTGTTCATTTCCGCCAGTGGCAGGCCGGCACGCTGGAAATAGGCCGCAATGGTTGGAATGTCGGTGAATACCCACTCGGCCAGCGCCACCACCACGGTCTCGCTGGCAAAGGCGCTCGCCACCGGTTCGGGACAGGCCAGCTGCGCCAGGCATTTGGCCGCCTCCGCCTCATAGGGCCCCATCTCCAGCGCCACGAAATCGAACTGCGCCAACACCGCATTGGGCTGCCAGTAATAGAACAGCACCGGCTCGCGCCGGCTCACCGCCTCGGCAATCAGCGTATCCATCTCGAACCGGTTGGCCGGCTCGACCAGCTCCACCGCAGCCCCGATGCCCAGCGCCCGGACCAGGTTGCGGTTGATCACCGCACAGGCCCAGTCCACCGGGCAGGAGATGAACCGCACCTTACCCCCCTCGTTGAGCGTCGGCAGGGCCGCCGCCAGCCCGGCAATGCCGGTCAGTTCGGGATGCGCTGTCGCCAGCTGCCCGGGCATGAACCAGCCCTCGAACTGGCTCTCGGCATAGGTGGTGGCTGCCGGGCGCAGCATCTGCGCCTCGATCCCGGCATTCCACACTTCGGCAATGCGTGTGACCCACATTTCCGGCGCCACGGCCGGCTGCCCGGTCGATCCCATTGATGAGGCAGTGGCGGCAAGGTCACCGGGGGTCACGCGTGTTTCGCAGCCATATTCCCGCGCCAGGATCCGCGCATGGATCTCCGCCAGCAGCTCCGCCGAGGGCCAGCTCATGCGCGCAATGCTCAGCGGCTGCAGTCCGCAGGGCGGCGGCGGGGCATCCGGCTCGGCTGCCGGGTCGGCGCCGGCTCCATCCTGGGCCTGGTCGAGCACGGTGATCTGCGCCTGGGCCGGCGTCACCGCCAGCAACGCGGCCAGCAGCAGCATCGCCTGCAATAGCCTTGCTGTCATGACCACTCCATCCCCCGAAAAACTACATTACTCTACGCGAAAACCACCCCCGTTAAGCAACAGCAGCAGTGGCTTGATTTGCCAATCAATACCCGGTGACTCGGGCTTATCAAATGTGCAACAGTCCCTGCCAGCGGGGCGCGGGTTGCGCCCCCTTTATCGCGTCGTTCCGATACGCAAGACTGGCTCACGCAAGAGCCTCTCGGCGGAGCGACCCAGCAGAGGGACGTACATGCTCAATCTCAAGACCAGCCTGACCCTGGCCGTTGCCGCCACGACGCTCGCCGTCGCCGCGCCAGCCATCGCCCAGGATACCGGCGCCACCATCGGCTTCATCGGTGGTTTCACCGGCCCCATCGAATCCCTGACCCCGCCCATCTTTGCCGGCGCCGAGCTGGTGGTGAAGCAGGTCAACGAGCAGGGCGGCATTCTGGGTGGCGAACTGACTCTCATCTCCGCCGACGGCGCCTGCGACGCGACCGCAGCGGCCGCTGCCGCCGACAAGGTGATCAATACCGACAACGTCACGGCCGTGGTCGGCGCGCTCTGCACCGGTGAAACCATCGGCGCCTTCAACGGCTCGGGCCTCAGCGGCAACGTGGTCTTCATCTCCCCCGCCTCTTCGGCCCCGGCTCTGACGACGCTCGAAGACAACGACCTCGTCTACCGCACCACCCCGTCCGACGCACTGCAGGGCGTCAAGCTCGCCGAGCTGCTGCTCGCCAAGGGCGTGCAGGACATTGCCATCACCTATGTCAACAATGACTACGGCAAGGGTTTCGCCGACGCGCTGTCGGCTGCCTACACCGCCGGCGGCGGCACCGTGGCTGCCAATATCGCCCATGAAGAAGGCAAGGCCGACTACCGCGCCGAGCTGGGCAACCTGGTCGCATCGCAGAACCTGGTCATCCTGGCCTATGCCAATGCCTCGGGTAACACCATCCTGCGCCAGGCCGTCGAATCCGGCAACTTCACCCTCTATGTGGGCGGTGACGGCATGGTCGGCGACGACCTGCTCACCGGCATCGACGCAGCCGCTGTCGAAGGTCTGATCGCCACCCGCGCCGGCGCTCCGGAAGGCGAAGCCACCACCACCTATGTGGACCTGGCCACCGCTGCCGGCATCGAAGCCAACGCCACCTATGCACCCCAGGCCTATGACGCCGCTTTCCTCCTGGCTCTCGCCATCGAGAAGAACGGCTCGGCTTCCCGTGACGGCCTCTCGGCCGCCCTGCGCGAAGTGGCCTCCGCTCCCGGCGAGAAGATCCTCCCGGGCGAATGGACCAAGGCTGTCGAGCTGATCAAGGCCGGCACCGACATCGACTATGAAGGCGCCGGCGGCGCGCTCGACTTCGACGAAGTCGGCGACGTGGACGGCATCATCGTCGAGCTCGCCGTCGAAGGCGGCGCCTTCGTCGAAAAGGGCCTGATCCAGTAAGCTTGGCTCTGTCCGGCTCTTGCCGGCAAAACCCTCCAGTGGAGGGTTTTGAGGAGACGAGGCCCGAAGAGCTATGCTCGAAGGGCGGTCGACCCGCATGAATTGGGGCCCGGGATCACTCCCGGGCCTTTTTGTTTGGAGCCACCATGCCCGATCCGGAAACGCTGAAATTCTACGCCGACAACGCTGCCGACTATGTGCAGCATGCCAGCCGGCCCGCGCCCCAGCTCCTCGACTTCATGGCAAGCTGCCCCCTGGCGCCTCCGTGCTCGAACTGGGCACCGGCAATGGTCGTGATGCCGCCGCCATGCTCGCCGCCGGCCTTGCCGTCACCCCGTCCGATGCCTCACCCGAGCTCGCCGCCGAAGCCCAGGTCCGGCTCGGCTGTCCCGTCCGCATCATGGCCTTCCACGAACTCGACGATGTCGCGGCCTATGACGGCGTCTGGGCCAATGCCTGCCTGCTGCATGCGCCCCGCGCCGAGCTGACTGGCGACCTCGCCTTGATCCACCGCGCCCTGCGCCCGGGCGGCCTGCTCACCGCCAGCTTCAAGGCCGGGGGCGGCGAAGGGCGCGACCAGTTCGGCCGCTACTACAATTACCCCGATGCCGCCGGGCTGCACGCCCATCTGCTCGCCGCGGCGCAATGGGCCGATATCGACATCAGCGAGCATGACGGCTCGGGCTATGACAATCGCCCAACCCGCTGGCTCTGGGCATCCGTCCGCAAGGCGCCTTGACAGAAGACCGTCGTTCTCTTAATTAGAGACCAATGGTTTCTTATGAGGACGCGACGTCATGAGCTTTTCCGAACGCGATATCCCCGACCTGGCCGGCAAGACCGCCATCGTCACCGGCGCCACCGGCGGCCTGGGCTATGAGACGGCCCGCATGCTGGCCGAGCATGGCGCCCGCGTCATCCTGGCCGGCCGCAATCAGGCCAAGGGCAGCGAGGCCCTTGCCAATATCCGCGCCACCGCGCCCCATGCCGATAGCGCCTTCGACATGCTCGATCTGGCCAGCCTCGCCTCTGTCGCCGCCTTCGTCGCGCGGCAACAGGCCAGGGCCACGCCTATCGACATCCTGATCAACAATGCCGGCGTGATGACCCCGCCCACCCGCCAGACCACGCTCGACGGCTTCGAGCTGCAGTTTGCCACCAACTATCTCTCCCATTTTGCGCTGACCATGGGGCTGCTGCCGCTGCTGCGGGCGGCGCCTGCCCCGCGTGTCGTTTCGCTGTCCAGCGTCGCGGCGCGGCAGGGACAGATCGACTTTGCCAACCTGCAGTCGGAAAACGGCTACAAGCCGATGGTCGCCTATAGCCAGAGCAAGCTGGCCTGCCTGATGTTCGCCTTCGAGCTGCAGCGCCGCAGCGATGCCCAGGGTTGGGGCCTGACCAGCATCGCCGCCCATCCGGGCATCGCCCGGACCGACCTCATCGTCAATGGCATGGGCGATGCGAGCCCCGCAGCCTTCATCCGGCGCCACCTGACCTTTCTGTTCCAGCCGGTGCCGCAGGCGGCCTTGCCCAGCCTGTTTGCCGCAACCGCATCCGAGGCGACGCCGGGTGGCTATTATGGCCCCAGATGGCTGATGGAAATTCGCGGCCCTGTTGGCGTGGCGGTCACGCCAGGCGCCGCGCTGGACGCCGGCGTCGCCAGCCGCCTGTGGGACAAGTCCGCCGAACTGGCGCGCCTGCCCTTCCCTGACATGGCCGGCGCGGCTTAGAATGGACGCATGAGCGTTGCCACATCATTCCAGCGTGCCCGCAAGCCCGAAGAGATCAGCCAGCGCCGCGAGACCCTGCTCGCGGCCGCGGCGGAGCTTTTCGATGCCGAGGGTCCGGCCGGCGCCGGGCTCAATGCCATCGCGGCCAAGGCCGGCTTCACCAAGTCCAATGTCTATCGCTATTTCGAAAGCCGCGAACAGGTCCTGCTGGAGCTATTCCGCGATGAGTTCGGCAAGCTGGTCGACGCCCTCGAACCCGCCATTGCCGCGCAATCGCCGGGCGATGTCCCCGGCCTCGCCGAGGCGATCACCGGCACCTTCCTGGCCCGTCCGCGCTGCTGCGAACTGATCTCGATCCTGTCGAGCACGCTGGAGCAGAATGTCTCCGAGGAGACAATCGCCAGCACCAAGACCTTCATGACCAGCCAGACCGCTCGCGTCATCGCCGCGCTGGCGGCGCGCCTGCCCGGCGCCTCTGCGGCTGATTGTGGCTGGGCCATTGCCATGATCGGCTCGCTGCTGGCGGGCATGTGGCCCGGCGCCAATCCACCGCCGGCCGCCCGGGCCGTTCTGGCGCGCCCCGAATTCGAGCATCTGCGCATGGTGCCGGCGCGCGACCTCAAGCGCGCATCCATGGCCCTGCTCGCCAGTATCGCCTAGGGACCGACCTGACGCTGCGACGGCGATGGCTCCACGCCCAGCCGCGTCACCGTGATTGTCGCGCTGTCCACCAGCACCGCGATGTCGAAATGTTCCGCCTGCACCACATCGAGCACCTTGCTGGGCCGGTAGGCACAGATGGCCACCCCGTTCTGGTGGCGCAGGCTGTCATAGATCACGCCGTCCTCGCCTGCCGCGCGCAGGGCCTCCCCGAAGGCCTGGCTGGCACCATAGTCGGTCCCATCGTAGAGCCTGGGCTCGTCCAGCCCCCTTATATCGCGATAGCGTCCCAATAGGCGGCAGCCATAGGCCCGGTAGCGCCGCCTGGCCCCAGGCAGCCGGCGGGCAAAGGCCTCGCGCCGCAGGTGATGCGCCACCTCGGCAATCGCCGTCTCGATCCGGTCCGCCGCATACCAGGCGCCCAGGTCAGGGCCGGAAAAGCGCGCGCCATTGACCGGAGCATGCAGGAAGGCCGCCATGACGATGGAGGCATTGGGCCGCCCGAACACCCATTCGGCGCGCGGCAGGCGGGCAAGTCGCTCGGCCACCAGCCGGTCATTGGTCCAGCCCGCCAGCTCCATCACCGCCTCGAGGTCGGCGGCGCGGGCCACCGTGTCGAACAGTCCGATGGGCGGAAATTGGGAGGGGATGAGCCGATGCGCCGGCACCGGCGCTTCGGCATGGACGATGCTCACTGAAAGATAATGTCCCTGTCCGTGCTGGGCGCCAGCCCCGCATCGAGCCCGTTGGGCGCCATATAGAGCCCACCCCGCGCCGCATCGAGAAAGCGCCGCACCTGCAGCAACCCGTCCAGCGTCCCCGCCGTCACCAGCGCCATGGGCGGCTGGCCGCCAAACAGCGGCGCATCATGCGGCTCGGTGAGCCACGCCACGCCTTCCCCCTGCGTCTCGAACAGCACGCCCAGCGCCTGATGAATGCCCAGCAGCGCCGATAGCCGCGTCAGGCTGTCGACGTCGAGCGTGACATCGGCCTGCTCGCGGGCCAGTCGCATCCAGTTGTGATAGGTCGAGCGCGACGGATAGCCCAGCACCAGCCGCCGCTGCTGCTCGTTGAGGCCCCATAGATCGGCAATGGCCGCAAAGCTGCGCAAGGCCGGCCCGCTCAGCCGCCGCCGGTTGGCCGGCTCGAACCGATCCACCCCCAGCGCCTGGCCCGGAGCGAACGATATCTGCGGCATTTCTGCAAATCCCGTCCGCACCATCTGCGCCTCCTCAAAAGCTCAGATCGATACATAGTCCATATCTGGACATACCACAAGGGGAGAGGTGGCCTACCCCTCTCGCCGCACCGCTTCCGGAATCAATCCCTTGGGCGCATAGCGCAGCGCGATGGTGATCACCAGACCCAGCACGAAGACGCGCATCTGCGCCGAGCGCGACTCGATCTCGGGGATAGCCCCCCAGCCCGCATTGCTGGACCAGAAGCTGACATAGTCGAAGATCACCTTGGCCAGGGGCTCCGACACCACCCAGACCAGCCAGATCAGCACCGCCCCGAACACCGCGCCCCAGTTATTGCCGGCGCCGCCCACGATGATCATCACCCAGATCAGGAAGGTGTGGTTGATCGGCTGGTAGCTCGACGGATCGAAGATCTGCGTGAAGCTGACCAGCATGGCGCCGCCAATGCCCATCAGCACAGAGCCGAAGACGAAGATTTCCAGCTGCCGCGCGGTGACATTCTTGCCCATCGAGGCCGCCGCGATGTGGTTGTCGCGGATGGCCCGCATCATGCGGCCCCAGGGGCCGGCATAGGCCCGCGAAATCAGCCACATGGCCGCGCCCAGCACCAGCAGCGCCAGCAGCAGGAAGCCGCCGCGCGCCAGCAGCAGCGAGGAGAACATGTCCGATCCGGTTGCCTGGTAATCCTGCGGCAGCGGCGTCGGCCACGGAATGGGCGACACGGTCAGCGTGCCGCGCGTCAGCCAGTCCATGTTCTTGATCAGCGCGCGGATGATCTCGGAAATGCCGATCGTGGCAATGGCCAGGTAATCCGTGCGCAGCCCCAGGGCAATCTTGCCCACGATGAAGGCAATGCCCGCCGCCAATACGCCGCCGAACAGCCAACCCAGCACCGGATGGGCGCCGAGGCCGCCGACAAAGCCGGCATTGGCCTCGATATAGGCCGCGGCCGGGTCGATCTGGCTGCGATAGACGCAATAGGCCACGAACCACGCCAGCACGGTGACAAAGCCCTTCCACTTGCCGCGAATGCCAATGCGCTCGCTCTTGCGCGCCCCGATCACCAGCAGCGCGCCGGCGGCAAAGGCGATCAGCGCCCGCCCCAGCATCCACGGCCCGTCCGAGCCCCAGAATTGCGGATTGATCGGATAGGATATGAAGGTCACGGCAAAGCCGCCCAGCATCAGGAAACCCATGATGCCGAAGTTGAACAGCCCGCCATAGCCCCACTGGATATTGAGCCCCAGCGCGATCAGGCTATAGGCCGCCGCTTCCACCAGCCGGCTCGAGGTGAAGGGCAGGCCCATGAGCCAGCCGACGACCAGGATCAGCACGAACAGCCCGGCAAACAGGGTAAGCGAACGCTGGATCATGACGAAGCCCCCTTGAAGATACCGGTCGGCCGCACCAGCAGCACGACCACGAGGATGACGAAGGCCACGGTCAGCTTGTATTCTGTCGGCACCAGCGCCAGCGTGGCTGGCAACTGCAGCCATTCGGGCAGCACCGCATTGAGCGGCCGCAGCACCATGGTCCAGTTGAACACGGCCAGCGACTCGGCAAAGCCGATCAGCAGGCCACCGGCAATGGCGCCATAGGCCTGGCCCAGCCCGCCCACGATGGCCGCGGCAAAGATCGGGATGATGATGTTGAAGGCGAGATCCGGCTTGAGCGTCACGTCCAGCGCCAGCATGGTGCCGGCCATGCAGGCCAGCGCCCCGGCCACGATCCAGGTCACCCGCACCACCAGCGCCGTATTGATGCCCGAGACCTGCGCCAGGTCGGCATTGTCCGCCATGGCGCGCATCGCCTTGCCCAGCCGCGACCGGGTCAGGAAGAAATGCAGCGCCAGCACCGAGACCAGCGTCACCACGATCATCAGCAGTTGTGGCTCGGTGATCACCAGCGGCCGGGTCGAGCCGAGAAAGCTCGTATCGATGCGGAACACGTCCTTGGTTTCGGTCTCGAAGAACGAATAGCTGCCGGCGCCGAAGAACAGCCGGATCAGCCCCTGCACCATGAGCGTAACGCCAATCGAGGCGATCAGCAGCACGACCGGCCTGGCGCCCCGCTGGCGCAGCGGCGCATAAAAGCCCTTGTCGATACCCAGCGCGAAAATGGCCGAAAGCACCATGGCCAGCGGCAGCACCACAAAACCCAGCGGGATCGGCGTCACCACGCCCCAGCTGGCAAACAGCGCGGCCAGCAGGAAGGCGAAAAACGCGCCCGAGGTCATCAGCTCGGAATGGGCGAAATGGGCAAAGCGCAATATGCCGAAGATCAGCGTGATGCCGACCGCGCCCAGCGCATAGATGCAGCCCAGCACCGCGCCGGAAATCACCACCTGGTTGATGAAGAAGACGAATTCGGTCACGGCTCAGCCCCCGAGGAAACTTTTGGCGACTTCGGGATCGGCGATGAGCTCGGCGCCCGTGCCGGTGAAACGGTTCTGCCCCTGCGCGAGCACGAAGCCCTTGGAGGCGAAGGCCAGCGCCTGGCGCGCATTCTGCTCGACCATGAGAATGCCCACGCCCTCCTTGTTGACGCGCACGATGGTCTCGAAGATCTCGATCACATAGCGCGGCGACAGGCCCGCCGAGGGCTCGTCGAGCATCAGCAGCTTTGGCTTGCTCATCAGCGCCCGGCCCATGGCTACCATCTGCCGCTGCCCGCCCGACAGTTCACCGGCCGGCTGGCGCCGTTTTTCCGCCAGCACCGGGAACATGGCGTAGACCCAGGCCATGGTTTCGGAAAAATCGTCGCGCCGGGTAAAGGCGCCCATTTCGAGATTTTCCTCGACCGTCATCGAGGTGAAGACGTTCTTTTCCTGCGGCACGAAGCTGAGCCCCTTGGGCACCAGCGTGTCGGGCAGCGAATTGACGACATTCTCGCCCAAAAATTCGATCGTGCCGCCGGTGACCTTGAGCAGGCCGAATATGGCCTTGAGCGTGGTGGACTTGCCCGCCCCGTTCGGTCCGACAATGACGCCGATATCGCTCTGCTCTATGGCCATGTTGACGCCATTGAGGATCGGTGCGCCGCCATAGCCGCCCACCACATGTTTCAGTTCGATCAGAGCCATTACGCCACCTCGACGGGGGTGCCGAAATAGGCTTCGACGATCTGGGGATTGGCGCGGATGTCCGCCATCGGGCCCTCGGCGATCTTTTCGCCCTGCGCCATCACGATGACCGGGTCGCAGAGCCGGCCGATCAGATCCATGTCGTGCTCGATGACGAAGAATGTATAGCCCAGTTCCTTGTTCATGCGCTCGATATTGGCGGCCAGGTCATTGAGCAGCGTCTTGTTGACGCCAGCGGCCACCTCGTCGAGCAGCACCACCTTGGCATCGACCATCATGGTGCGGCCCAGTTCGAGCAGCTTCTTCTGCCCGCCGCTGAGATTGCCCGCCAGTTCGTTGCGCACATGGCCCAGCTTGAGGAAGTCGATGACGTCCAGCGCCTTCTTGCGCACCTCGGTCTCGCGCGACCTGGAAATGCCCGGACGGAACCAGGCATTGCCCAGATGCTCGCCCGGCTGGTCGCCCGGCACCATCATCAGGTTTTCCAGCGCCGTCATGTTGGAGAATTCATGCGCAATCTGGAACGTGCGCAGCATGCCGGTGCGGAACAGCTGATGCGGTTTGAAGCCGGTCACGTCGACGCCGTCGAAGATCACCCGGCCTTCATCGGGCACGATATTGCCCGCCACGATATTGAACAGCGTGGATTTGCCCGCCCCGTTCGGTCCGATCAGCCCGGTAACCGAGCCGCGTCGTACCGACAGCGAGCAGTTGTTCACGGCGGTGAGGCCGCCAAAGCGTTTGCTGACGTTGCGAACGTCAATAACCAAGTCAGAGGACACCCGAACCGTCCCGTTCCCAAAAGCCAGTCATACCCCGTTCATACTCGGGGCTATTTTGGGGCATCTGCTCATAAGGTGACCCAAGGGTCAACCGTGTGGGATCGAACCGAGATAGGCCAACACCGCGTCAGCTGTGGATTTGTTATTGGCGCAGGGCACATCATAGAGCGTGGCCAGCCGCGTCAGCGCCTTCACATCCACGTCATGGGGCTGCGCCGACAGCGGATCGATGAAGAAAATCAGCATGTCCAGCCGGCCTTCGGCGATCATCGCGCCCAACTGCTGGTCCCCCCCCAGCGGGCCGCTCTTGAGCAGGCTGACACTGAGCCCCGTCGCCGCCATCACCCGCCCGCCCGTGGTCCCGGTGCCCCACAGTTCGTGCTGGCCCAGCTTGTGCCGGTGCTGGGCGGCCCAGGCACACAGCTCATCCTTCTTGTCGTCATGCGCCACGAGGCCGATGCGTGCCATGCTGCCCTCCAAAATGCAGGCAACTTACAAGCATGCTTCAGGCAAACAGGGCAATGGCTTCGCTGAGCAGGATGCCGATACGATCCACCGGAATGTCATCGCCCGGAACCAGGCGCAGGTAGCGTCCTTTCTTGAGCCCGTCGCCGGCCAGTAGCCCCTCGCCGTTTTCGAGCAGGCGCCCATGCTCGAAATAGAGCGAGACCCGGTCCGCCTGCGGGAAGACCGAGCAGACATGCCCGGCCGCGCCGTGGCGGAAATTGACCGATTTCCAGCCCGTCATCACCTTGCCCGAAAGGCCGGGATGCGCGGCAACGAGGGCCACCAGCCGCGCCGTCAGCTCCGCAGTGGCGGGCGGCAGCGGCGCCACGAGCTCGGCAAAGGCCCGTGAATAGACAGGATCGACAACGGATGTGAGCATGGCAGGATCCGGCTTTTGACGCCGCACGATCCTGTCATTGCCCCCTGACAGACTCTGTCAGCACCCTTCTGGCTAGAACTCGTTCCAGTCCCGCGCAATGGCCGCATTGCCAACCGAGCGCGGCGCCGGCGCCGCCTTTGGCATCTGCCGCACGGCACGCACCGGCGCCCGCGCCGGGCCCTCGATCGTGAACACGTCGACAATGCCGTCGAGCTCGCTGGCCTGCGCCTCGGTCTGCTCGATCGCGGCATTGGTCTGTTCCACCAGCGCCGCATTGTGCTGGGTCATTTCATCCATGAGCCGCACGGCGACAGCCACCTCTTCGAGCGAAGAGGCCTGCTCCTTGTTGGCCTGGGCAATGGTGTCGATCAGCTTTGCGCTCTCCTGGGCGCCGGCCAGGATATCGAGCAGCGTCTCGGCCGCCTGCCCGACCAGGCCCGTACCGGTCTGCACTTCGCTGGCGCTTGCCTCGACCAGCGCCTTGACCTCGGCTGAGGCATTGGCTGCCGACTGCGCCAGGCGCCGCACTTCCACCGCCACAACGGCAAAGCCCTTGCCCGCATCGCCGGCACGCGCCGCCTCGACCGAGGCATTCAGCGCCAGCAGATTGGTCTGGAAGGCGATGTCGTCGATCAGCCCAATAATGTTGGAAATCTTGGCGGAACTGGTCTGGATGGCCGACATAGCCTCATTGGCCTGCTTCATCACCGCACCGCCCTGCGTTGCGCTCTGCGCCACGACCTGCGCCTTGCCGCTGGCCGTCGCCGTGCGCCGGGCATTTTCTGCCACGGCCAGCGACAGCTGCTCCACCGAGGCCGAGGTTTCCTCGATCGCGGCGGCCTGCTTGGTGGTGCGGTCGGCCAGGTCGTTGGCGCCGGAGAGGATTTCGCTCGTGGCGGTCTTGAGCGACCGCGATGTCTGCCGCAACTGCCCCACAATGCCGGTCAGCCGATCGGCCACCGCATTGGTATCGCTCTTGATCTGCTCGAAGGCCGGCTCGAACTCGGCGGTGATCCGGCGGGTCAGGTTGCCTTCAGCCATGTCCTTGAGCACATCGCCGGTCAGCGACACGGTGCGGGTGATCTTGGCCTGGGCGGCCTCGTCGGCAGCCCGGGTGTCTTCGGTGATCTTGTCGAAATAGGCCGACACGCCGATGTCGATATCAAGCAGCGTCGACTTGATCAGGCTGCCCAGCACGAGCGCCATGTCGTCCGCCGCCGCCATGATCTCGTCGGGCGATGCGGCCTTCTTGCCGAACCGGCCGGGCTTGGGCTGCAGCGCTTCGGTCATCAGGTCATGCACGAGGCCAACGACCAGCGTTTCGATGATCAGGCCATAGCCGCCGATATGCCAGCGCGGCTCGAGCCCGATCTTGGCATGGCGCAACCCGACCTTGCTGCTGGCCTCGAAATAGGCGTCGTCGAAATGCCCCGCCGCAATCGCCTTCCAGTGCCCGACCTGCTTGGACTGGGCGCGGTCCATATGCGGCTTGCCCTCAAAGAAGCGCGCCACGGCAGGCACGGTGGCGAGCTTGGCGTAGAACTTGTCCAGTGCCAGCGACAGATGCTTGTCGATATGGGGCTGAACCTTTGCCTGGCGCTGCCGCGCCGTGTCGTCAAGGCCGATGAAATCGAGACGGGTTTGCAGGTTGTCTTGGGCAGAACTGGGCGACGACATGGGAGTGACACTCGGGAATGGACACGTTGGTATTGACCATGCGCGATTCCCAAACCGTGACCTGGATCAAACTGTGTCGAGCCTATGCCGACATGGTGAACCAGCGGTTAATCGGGCGCTTTGCCTGCCCGCTTTTGTCCCAGATCAGCTCGCCTGCCCCCGCCTGAACGTGGCGCCAACCGCCGACCTCAGACCATCCACGAGGCCGCGCGCGCCCGCCTCGCGCTCGGGCGCCGTGCTGCCAAGGGTGAAGGCGCCGATGACCCGGTCGAGCTCGTTGGCCTGTGCCTCGGTCTGTTCGATGGCGGCATTGGTCTGCTCCACCAGCGCTGCATTGTGCTGGGTCATTTCATCCAGCTGGCGTACCGCGACATTGACCTCGTCGATCGAGGAGGCCTGCTCGCGGCTGGCCCGGGCAATGCTGTCGAGCATGGTCGCATTGCTGCGGATGGCATCCTGCACGCCCACCAGCCGCTCCGCTGCGCTGGCGACGAGACGCGTACCGCCCTGCACCTCATTGGCACTCTGTTCGATCAGCGCCTTGACGTCGGCCGAGGCACTGGCTGCCGATTGGGCCAGCCGGCGCACTTCCACGGCCACCACCGCAAAACCCTTGCCCGCATCGCCCGCGCGGGCGGCTTCGACCGAAGCGTTCAAGGCCAGGAGATTGGTCTGGAAGGCGATATCGTCGATGAGGCCGATAATATTGGAAATCTTGCCGGACGACTGGGTGATCCGATCCATGGCCTCGGTCGCTTCGCCCATCACCGCGCCGCTTGCCTCCGCCTCGGCCGAAACCGACCGCGCCCGCTGGCTGGCATCTTCCGCGTGGGCGGCATTGTCCACCACCGTGCGGCTGAGCTGTTCGATCGCGGCACTGGTCTGCTCGATCGTCGCAGCCTGCCGCGTCGTGCGCTCGGACAGGTCGTTGGCGCCCGAGAGGATTTCCCCGGTCGCCGTCTTGAGGGCACCTGACGTGCCCCGCAATTGCGTGATGATCTGGCCCAGCTGTTCGGCGACACCATTGGTGTCGGTCTTGAGGCGGGCGAAGGCGCCCTTGTAGTCGCCATTCATGCGCTGGCTGAGATCGGCCCGCGCCAGCGCGGCCAGCACGCTGCCCGTTTCCGTCAGCCCGCGATCGACAGTCTCTACCAGGTCGTTGACGCCCTCGGCCAGCCGCCGCAATTCGGGATCGGCCAGTCCGGTGCCGACGCGAAGCGTGAAGTCGCCATCGATGGCGGCGCCCACCACCCTGCCGATATCCTGCTGCAAGCCCTGGATGACGCTGACCTGCTGGCTGCGCTCCTCGGTCATGTCGAGTTCGGCGGCGCGCAGGTCGCGCATCCTCAGCCCATTGCCGCGGAACACTTCCACGGCCTCGGCCATGTAGCCCAGCTCGTCGGCCCGCTCGAGGCCGGGCACGGCGATCTCCAGCCGGTCGGCAGCGATCTCGGCCATGGCATCGGTGAGGCGCGACACCGGCCGGGTGATGGTGCGCGCCACCAGCACGCTCACCACGCTCGCCAGCGCCAGCAGCACCAGCCCGATCATCACCATCGTATTGCGCAGGCCCGTTGCCGGCGCGGTGATGTCGGCCTGGCTTTCGAGCGCCACCACCGCCCAGTTTACGCCGCCAAAGCTCAGCGGCTCTGCCGCCGCGACATAGGCTTCACCACCGTGATGATCGAGCGTTCCCAGCGCCTCAGTGCCACCCAGCGCCGCGTCGATGGCCGCGCCCTGGATCGAGAGCGTCATGGCATCGTCGTCTGCGGTCACGGGCGAATTGTTGCGCGCCAGTCCATCCTGGCCGACGAGGAAGACTTCCCCGCTCGCCCCCAGGCCCTCGGTGCGGTCCAGCACGTCGCTGATGCGGCCGGTCGGCAGCTGGAAGGCAATGACGCCGATCAGGAAGCCCTGGTCATGCACGGGCGCGGCAATGAAGCTGGCCGCAGCCCCGGCACTGGGGCCATAGGGTGCGAAGTCCGAGAGGAACACCTGTCCCTCCTCGGCCGCCATGGCGGCGCGCACCACCTTGCCCAGGTCGCTGTCGGCCCAGGGCCCGCCGCCCTCGGCAAAATTGGTGGCAAAGTCGGCTTCCTTGAACACCGTATAGACATTGTTGAAATCGGTATCGAACAGGAAGATGTCGTAATAGCCCCGCCGCTGCAGCAGGTCGCGGAAATCAGCATGCAGGTTGCGGTGGTGCAGGTCATAGACCGGCAGCTTGTCCGACGTGTCGAGCAGCAGGCGCTCGCCCGCCCCGTGCGGATTTTGCGTGATATAGGCATCCTGCAGCAATTCCGCCGGATCGCCCTGACCCGACAGCGAGCGCATGGCGCCCGAAAACGCGTCGATGGCGGCGGAGATTTCCGACCGGCCCGCGAATACGGCGAGATCCACCGCCACTTCATCGAGATAGGCCGCGATGGCCGAATGCGCGTTGGCGGCGGTGGCGCTGAGACGCTGCTCGGCCTGGCTGCTCACGATGGCATTGCTGGCAATATAGGCCGCGACCGCCAGGCTCGCACCGGTGACCAGCGCAACGGCCACCACCATGGCCGGCAGCTTGAAGGCAAGTTTGAGCTGGGTCTTCATCGGGATTCTTCCGCGGCCATGACGCTTCGAAACCATAGGAAGAATATGGTTAAGGAAGCACTTCCAGGCACTTATCGGCCAGGCACCCGCTTGAAGAGGCCTGCTATTGCCTAGAACTCGCTCCAGTCAGCCGACACCGCCGCATTGCCATGGCTCAGATAGGTCTGGGCCGCCGAGCGCACCTTCTGCACCACATTGCGGACCGGAGCCGGTGCGCGCTGCGGCGGCGCCGAAACCGGCGCGGCATCGAGCTTAAACACCTCAACCACCCGATCCAGCTCGCTGGCCTGCGCCTCGGTCTGCTCGATCGCGGCATTGGTCTGTTCCACCAGCGCCGCATTGTGCTGGGTCATTTCGTCCAGCGTCCGCACCGCCACCGAAACTTCATCGATCGCCGCCGCCTGTTCGCGGCTGGCCTTGGCGATGGACTGCATCAGGCTGGCATTCTGGTTGACCTCGTCCAGCATGGCCGCCAGTTGCTCGGCGGCATTGGAGACGAGCCGCGAGCCGCCCTTGACCTCCGAAGCGCTCTGCTCGATCAGCGCCTTGACGTCCGACGATGCGCTGGCTGCCGACTGCGCCAGCCGCCGCACTTCCACCGCCACCACCGCAAAGCCCTTGCCGGCGTCGCCCGCCCGCGCCGCTTCCACCGACGCGTTCAGCGCCAGGAGGTTGGTCTGGAAGGCGATGTCGTCGATCATGCCGATAATGTTGGAAATCTTGGCCGAACTGGAGGTGATGCGCTCCATGGCCTGGTTGGCCTCGGTCATGGTGACCCCGCTCTGTGCCGCGCTCTGCGACACCGACTGGGCCTTGCCATTGGCATCCTCGGCCATCCGCGCATTGTCCGCCACGGTGGAGGCCAGCTGCTCCATCGCCGCCGAGGTCTCCTCGATCGTGGCCGCCTGCTTGGTGGTCCGTTCGCTGAGGTCGTTCATGCCGCTGAGGATTTCGCCGGTCGCCTGCTTGAGCGAACCTGAAATCTGCTTGGCGCCACCCACGATCTCGGTGAGCTTCTCGCTCACCAGATTGGTATCTTCCTTGAGGCGGGCAAAGGCGCCCTGATAGTCGCCATGCATGCGCTGCGTCAGGTCGGTATCGGCCAGCGCGCCCAGCACCTTGCCGGTTTCGCCAATGCCACGATCCACCGTTTCCACGAGGTTGTTGACGCTTTCCGCCAGCGAGTTGAGCTCGGGATCGGGGAACTGCGCATGCACCCGCTTGGAAAAATCGCCAGCAATGGCGGCATCCACCACCTCGCCGAACGCCGCCTGCAGCGCCACCATCATGTCGGTGCGCTCGATGCGGCGGCGCTGCGAGGCGGCGCGCTCCTCCTCGGTCATTGCGGTCACCTTGAGGCCATTCTCCCGGAAGACTTCGACCGCCCGGGCCATTTCACCCACTTCATTGCCGCGCTCGACAAACGGCACCACCGCCTCATAGTCACCCTCGGCAACCGTCTTCATTGTCTGCGCCAGGCGCGGCACCGGCCCCATCATGACGCGCGACAGCACATAGCCAATGGTGCCAAGCACGCCCAGCGTCACGAGGCCGACGATCAGCAGCAGCTTGAGCGTGTCATAGATCACCGCGTCAACGGCCGACCGGTCGATGCCGACAAACAGGATGCCGACAGCCTTGTCGGTCTGGTCAACGATGGGCTGATAGGCCGTGTAGTAGGGCTTGCCGACGATATTGGCTTCCCCGAAATAGGTCTTGCCTTCCATCACCGTGGCATAGGCCGCGCTGGTCTGGCCCAGCGGCGTGCCCACGATGCGCGCCCCATCGGCCCCGACAATGGTCGTGGTCATGCGCACGAAATCCTGGCTTTCCTCGTCCCAGCCAAAAATGGTCGCGGCTTCGCCGGTGATGCGCGCGATGGAATCGACCAGCTCGTCGTTCAGGAACTGCCGCGGCATGGCCCAGGTCTGGACCTTTTCGATATCGTTGGTCTCCGACCAGATCACCTCCGCTCCCGGCAGGCTGCCCTGCACCACGGTCGCCGCGGTCTTGAGATTGGTAATCTGCTGGGCGAGTGCCACATCGCGCGTCGATGCGCTCAGATTGATATAGATGGCCGCCGTTACCACCGTGACGGCAACAATGATCGCGGAGATCACCAGGCTGGCAATCATCGTGGTCAGTTTGATATTGCCGAAGAATTGGCCGACGCGGTTGAACATGAACAAGCCCCAGAAATCGCGCACGGCAGCAAGTCCGCCCGCGCCCATTATCCGGAAAAATACCAGTCCAGGCTTAATCGAGTGTTTATCATGAAAAACCCCGCATCGCCGGAGCGCTGCGGGGTTCCATTGTCGTACGGACGAAGAAAACTAGAACTCGCTCCAGTCCTGCGCCAGCGCCGCATTCCCATGCGTCTTGAGGTTGGACGACACTGCCGCCAGGCGCTGTTGCAGGCCACGCGCGCCGCCGCTGGGCTCGGCCTCGCGTTCGCTGCGCATCGGCGGCGCTTCCTGCTGCCGGGTGATGCGGAACACCTCTACGATCCGGTCGAGCTCGGTGGCCTGTGCCTCGGTCTGTTCGATGGCGGCGTTGGTTTCCTCGACCAGCGCCGCATTGTGCTGGGTCATCTCGTCCATCGTCCGCACGGCGGTGGTGACTTCCTCGATCGCCGAAGCCTGATCACGACTGTCATTGGCGATCGATTCCAGTAGCCCGTTATTGCCACGCGCCGCTTCCAGCATCGCCTTGAGCTTGCCTGCGGCATCGCCCACCAGCTTGGAGCCGGTATTCACTTCCCCGGCCGATTGCTCGATCAGCACTTTGACTTCGCTCGAAGCCTGCGCCGCCGACTGTGCCAGGCGCCGCACTTCCACGGCCACCACGGCAAAGCCCTTGCCGGCATCGCCCGCCCGCGCCGCTTCCACCGAGGCATTGAGCGCCAGGAGGTTAGTCTGGAAGGCGATGTCGTCGATCATGCCGATGATATTGGAAATCTTGGCCGACGACTGAGTGATGCGCTCCATCGCCGACGTCGCCGCATCCATCACCTGGCCGCCCTCTTCGGCGGTCCGGGTGACCTGCGCGGCATTGGCGCTGGCATCCTTGGCACGCTGCGCATTCTGCAGCACGGTCGAGGCCAGCTGCTCCATCGCCGCCGAGGTCTCCTCGATGGTTGCAGCCTGCTTGGTGGTGCGCTCGGACAGATCGTTCGCGCCGCTGAGGATTTCCCCGGTCGCCGTCTTGAGCGAGCCGGAGGTATGGCGCAGCTGCCCGATTACTTCGGTCAGCTTGTCGGCCACCGCATTGATGTCGGACTTGAGCGTGGCAAAGGCGCCGTCATAGTCGCCTTCCATCCGCTCGGTCAGGTCGGTATTGGCCATGGCCCCAAGCACATGGCCGATCTCGGTCACGCCGCGATTGAAGGTCGAGACCAGGTTGTTGATGCCGCCCGCCAGCGTATTGAGCTCGGGGTCGGGGAATTCTGCCGTCACCTGACGCGAGAAGTCGCCGGCCACCGCAGCGTCCACCACCTCGCCGAAGGCCGACTGCAGCTCGCTCATCATCTTCTGCCGGTTTTCCTGATCGGCAATGATGCGTGCGGCCTCGGCTTCCGTCATCTGGCTCACGCGCAAGCCGTTCTGGCGGAACACCTCGACGGCGCGCGCCATGCCGCCCACTTCATTGCCCAGACCGGTATAGGGCACCTCGGATTCGAAATTGCCTTCGGCAATGGTTTCCATGGCGCCGGCAAGGCGCGGGATCGGTTTGGTGATGAGCCGCGACAGCACAAAGCCCGCCAGGCCGAGCGCTACAACCACCGCGCCGCCCACGACGAGAATCAGGCCGAGAACGCCATTGGCCGCTGCTTCCACCTCGGCCATGGGCGTACCGACGAAAATGGCGCCCATGATTTCTCCGCTCATCTTCTCGATGGGCTGGAAGGCGACGAAGTAGTCCACGCCATTGATCGGTGCCGGACCGACAAAGGCCTCGCCCGCCATCAGCGTGGCATAGGCCGGGCTTGCCGCATCGAGAGTCAGGTCGGCGACGCGTGTTCCATCGGCCGCGGCAATGCTCGTGGTCTTGCCCACCATGGCCTGCGTGGCCGTGTCGAGCACGTAGATCGTTGCGTCCTGCTTGGTGACGCGGGTCACCGAGTCGATGATTTCGGTGTCATAGAAGGGCGGCACGGCCCAGCTCTGGAAGGCATCCATCGTGCCGTCTTCGGTCCAGTTCAGCACCGAGCCGGAAATGCGCCGCTCCAGGATGGTGGCCGCAACCGCCAGATTGGTTTCCTGCTGCACCCGGCTATCGGCGAGCGAGCGGGAATAGAGGTTCATGTAGATCGCGCCCGATACGGCGGCGATGGAGCCAATGATTGAAAACAGGACCAGCACCGCAATCGCGGTTGTCATCCTGATATTGCCAAAGACGGCCAAGAGCTTGCGCATAGGCATATTCCCCCCAAATGTCCGGGAGCAGCGGATAATCGCGCGCGTCCCACGGACCTACTGGTGGCGAAGCCTACGGGACAGCCGTTAACCGAATGTTGTCCACGCCAGCCCGGTATCGTTTCAGGTGGCAGGAATGCGCAATTTGTCGAAAGATTTTCGTTGTTTCTCGCGGCCGGCCACTGCCGGCCGCGCTGATGGGCTTCCCTAGAAGGCGGTCCAGTCGCTATCCAGCGCCGCATTGCCGTGGCTGCGATAGCTCTGCGCGGCCGATTTGAGCCTTTCCTGCAGGCCACGCGCGCCCGCCGGCTTGGGCGCCCGTGCTGCCTCGGCGGGGCGGTTCACTGCAAAGACATCGACAATCCTGTCGAGTTCGGTGGCCTGCGCCTCGGTCTGCTCGATGGCCGCGTTCATTTCCTCGACCAGAGCCGCATTGTGCTGGGTCATCTCGTCCATGGTCCGCACGGCGGTCGATACCTGCTCGATCGAGCCGGCCTGCTCTCGGCTGTCCTTGGCGATCCCCATCATCAATTCGTTCGATGAGCGGGCCGCCCCCAGCATGGCTTCGAGCCGGCTTGCGGCATCCGAGACCAGCCGCGTGCCGCCCTGGACTTCGCTGGCGCTCTGCTCGATCAGCACCTTGACCTCGCTTGAGGCATTGGCCGCCGACTGCGCCAGGCGCCGCACTTCCACCGCCACCACCGCAAAGCCCTTGCCCGCATCGCCGGCGCGCGCGGCTTCCACCGACGCGTTAAGTGCGAGCAGGTTGGTCTGGAAGGCAATATCGTCGATCAGCCCGATAATATTGGAGATCTTGCCCGACGACTGGGTGATGCGTTCCATCGCTTCCGTTGCCTGATGCATCACCTGCCCGCCATCCTCGGCCGCCTTCATGACGGTGGACGCCACCGTGCTGGCCTCGCCCGCCGACTTGGCATTGTGCATCACCGTCTGGGCGAGCTGCTCCATCGCTGCCGAGGTTTCCTCGATGGTCGCCGCCTGCCTTGTTGTGCGTTCGCTGAGATCGTTGGCGCCGCTCAGGATTTCGCTCGTCGCAGTCTTGAGCGTGCCCGAGGTCTCGCGCAATTGCCCGACCACTTCGGCCAGCTTGTCGGCCACCGCATTGACGTCGGCCTTGAGGGTGGCAAAGGCGCCCTCATAGTCTCCATCCATGCGCTGCGTCAGGTCGGTATTGGCCAGGGCACCGAGCACCTGGCCAATGCCTGAGACGCCGCGGTTGAAGGTCGAGACCAGAGAATTGACGCTGGCGGCAAGGCTGTTGAGCTCGGGATCGGGGAACTCCACCTCGACCTGCCGGGTAAAATCGCCCGCCACGGCCGCGTCCACCACCTGCCCGAAGGCCGATTGCAGCTCGGTCATCATCTGCTGCCGGCTGGCCTGGTCGGCAATGATGCGGGCCGCTTCTGCCTCGGTCATCTCGCTGACGCGCAGGCCATTGGCGCGGAACACCTCAACCGCCCGCGCCATGTCGCCCAGCTCGTTGCGCCGTTCGACAAAGGGCACTTCGGTGGCAAAGTCACCGTCGGCTATGGCCTGCATCGCCCCGGCAATGCGCGGAATGGGGCGGGTCAGCTGGCGTGAGACCAGCAGGCAGATGCCCCCCAGCACCAGCAGCAGCACGAGGCCCATGCCCAGCATGCCCGGCAGCGAACCATCGGCGGCCGCCTCGGCCGCGGCCGCATCGCCACCGACGAAGAATGCGCCCAACAGGTTGTTCTTGAGATCGGTGAAGGGCTGGAAGGCGCCGTGATAGCGGACGCCCTGCATGACCACTTCACCATAATAGGGCCTCCCCTCCATCAGGGCCGCATGTTCGGGACTGGCGGGGTCGATGGCAAAGTCCACCGCACGCTCCCCATCGGGCAACTCGAAACTGGTCGATTTGGCCATGAACTGTCCGGTGGCCGCGTCCAGTCCGAAGATGGCTGCGGCCCCCTGGGTGATCCGGGTGACGGAATCGACGGCGGACGTGTCGTGGAAGAACGGCAGGGAATAGGCCTGGAAGGCGGCGATCTCGCCCGTCTCCGCCCAGGTCAGCACCGAGCCCGACAGGCGTTTTTCGAGGATCGTGCCGGCAACCTGCAGGTTGGCGGCCTGCTGGCTGACACTCTGGTTCACCGACTGCCGGCGCAGGTCGACATAGCCACTGACTGTATAGGCCACGATGGTGACAACAATGCTCATGAGCACTAGGCCCGCAATGGCCGTTGTCAGTTTGATATTGCCCCAGAATCCCGTGATGCTTCGTATCATCTGCTCGCGTCCCCCGGCCAAGCCGATAGCTATTTGCGCGAGACTATAAGCACCGGGACCTTAACGACCCATTGATCTTGTATGGTAGGTTTCCGAGCGGTCAAACAATTGGGGCACCCAATGGGCGCCCCGGGAAATCGCATTGATGTGTCGCAGTCCGGCTAGAACTCGCTCCAGTCCTTGTCGACCGCCGCATTGCCGTGGCTGAGATAGGACTTGGCCACCGATTTGAGCTTGTTCTGCAGCCCGCGGGCGCCATCGGCGACCGCCCTGGCCGGCGCGACAGACGGCGCCGCCGCCTGACCCTGGCGCCGCTCGGCCGGCACTTCATCGATGGCGAAGATATCGACGATCCGGTCAAGCTCGGTGGCCTGCGCCTCGGTCTGCTCGATCGCGGCATTCATTTCTTCCACCAGCGCCGCATTGTGCTGGGTCATCTCATCCATGGCGCGCACTGCCGTATTGACCTCGTCGATCGCGCCGGCCTGCTCGCGGCTGTCCTTGGCAATGCCGTTCATCAACTCGTTCGACGAACGGGCAGCCGCCAACATGGCCTCGAGCTTGCTGGCCGCATCCAGCACCAGCTTGGAGCCACCCTTGACCTCGCCGGCCGACTGTTCGATCAGCACCTTTACTTCCGAGGAGGCATTGGCCGCCGACTGCGCCAGGCGCCGCACTTCCACCGCCACCACGGCAAAGCCCTTGCCCGCATCACCGGCCCGCGCTGCTTCCACCGAAGCGTTCAGCGCCAGAAGGTTGGTCTGGAAGGCGATGTCGTCGATCAGCCCGATAATGTTGGAGATCTTGCCCGACGACTGGGTAATCCGCTCCATCGCCTCCGTCGCTTGGTGCATCACCTGCCCACCCTCTTCGGCGGTCCGAGTCACCGTCGAAGCCACGGCGCTCGCTTCCTTGGCGCGTTCGGCATTCTGCAGCACCGTCGAGGCCAGCTGCTCCATGGTTGCAGAGGTTTCCTCTATCGTCGCCGCCTGCTTGGTGGTGCGCTCGGAAAGGTCATTGGCGCCACTCAGGATCTCGCTCGTCGCGGTCTTGAGCGTGCCGGACGTATCCTTGAGCTGGCCCACAATATCGGTCAGCTTGGCAGCGACTGCATTGGTATCGGCCTGCAGCTTGGCAAAGGCGCCGTGATACTGCCCCTCCATGCGCTTGGTCAGGTCGGTATCGGCCAGCGACGCCAGCACGGTGCCGGTCTCGCTGACGCCGCGATCCACGGTCTCCACCAGCGTATTGACCGAGCGGGCCAGCCTGTTGAGCTCGTCATCGGGGAATTCTGCATCCACGCGCCGCGTGAAGTCGCCGGCAATCGCTGCATCCACCACGGCGCCAAAGGCGCGCTGCAGATCCTGCATCATTGCGGCACGCTCGGCCTGGTTGCGGATGATCTGGGCGGCTTCCGCCTCGGTCATCTGCGCGATCCTGAGGCCGTTTTCGCGGAACACTTCGACGGCCCGCGCCATGGCCCCGATCTCGTCCCGGCGCTGCCCGCCACGCACCTCGACATCGAGATCGCCATCGGCCAGCGCTTCCATCGTCGTGGTGAGGCCGCTGATCGGACGGCTGACCGAGCGCGCGAAGAAATAGCCGGCAATGGCGGCAATCGCCAATAGACCCCCGCCGATCGCCAGCATCATGTTGCGGATATCGGTGATCGGGGCGAAGGCTTCCGCCTCGCCAATGGCGGTGACGACGGCCCAGTTGGCGCCGCCAAAGCTCAGCGGCTGGGCCGTGAGCAACATCGGCATCCCGCGATAGTCGGTCGAAGTGCCGATCGCCTTGTTGCCGGCAAGCGCCGCGTCCACCACCGGATTCTGGAAGGTCGTGGTCAGCGAGTCATCGGCTTCGCTGAAGCGGGAATCCGAGCGCATCAGGAAATCGGGACCGACAAAGAAGCTCTCGCCCGTCTCGCCCAGCCCATCGGTATTGCCCATGATGGCATTGACCGACGCGGTCGAGATCGCCACGGCCAACACGCCCACCAGCTTCTGCCGGTTGTCGAATACCGGCGTGGCCATGAAGCTTTCCGGCGCCCCGCCCGCTGCGGTGTAGGTGGAAAAGTCCTGGAACGATACCTGGCCGCCCTCGGTCATCGCCGCGGCCGCCTGGAAGGCCTTGCCCAGGCCGGTTTCCGCGCCGCTGCCGCTCGCCAGGCTGGTGGCGAAGTCGTCGCGCTTCATCACCGAATAGATCAGGTTGCCATTGGGGTCGATCAGCATCAGGTCGGCATAGCCGCGTGCCTGCAGCTGCCGGCGGAAGGCCGGATGGATCTTGGAATGGGTGAAGTCGTAATTGGTGCGCTTGTCGCCGGTGGACACGTCAAGCAGCTCGCGCTGCGCCGGGTCCGGATTGTTGGTGATATAAGCGGTCTGCAGCGCCACGACCGGATCCGTCGCGCCCGATCCGGTGGAGAACTGCCCCCAGGTGATATTGAGGTCGCGCAGCGTGGTCTGGGTCGACTCCGTGGCCGCCGTGATGGCCAGGTCCTTTGAGATCCCCTCGAGATAGGAGCCCAGCTGCGAGGATGCCTGGGTGGCGATCGTCTCGATCTGCCGGCGCGTCAGCGCATCCACGGTGGTCGAGCCGATCATGTAGCTCGCAATCCCCACCCCCAGACTGACCAGCAAGGCCGAACCCACCAGCGCCAGCGGCAGTTTCTGGGCGATCTTCAGCTGCGGCAGAAATCCCATCGAACACTCCAACCCATCCACGGATCGCCGCTGCCATGCATCGTTCTGATGTCATGCAAATACCGCGCCCTTGCGGCGCGGATCGCGGTGATCGTCCTCCATTGGCATCGAACAAAACCGATGCAGTGGAAACGATACATCTGTGCGATTAACCACTTCTTACGCGCAAATACCGGCGCCACAGTTTCCGCCAGCCGGCACCGCAAATAAAAAGGCCACCCGAAGGTGGCCCTGGATTGATTCGAAGCTGTGGCTGGTCTCAGCTGAGCGCGCCGATAACGGCTTCGATGCGCTTCTTCATGGTCGAGGCGTCGAACGGCTTGATGATGTAGTTGTTGACGCCGAAGGAAATGGCTTCCTTGACCTGCTCCTTGTCCGAGCGGCCGGTCGCCATGATGAACGGCATGGCCTGCGTGCGGGGATGCTTGCGGATCACCTTGAGCAGGGTCAGCCCGTCAATGTCTTCCATGTTCCAGTCGGAAATGATCAGGTCGACATTGGCCTTTTCAAGCTTGCCGAGCGCATCGCGCCCGCTCTTGGCCTCGATGATGTCCTTAAATCCGAGCTGGGTCAGGATGTATTTGCAGATACCGCGCATGGACTGCTGATCGTCGACGATGAGAACGCTGACAGCGCTGGCTTTTGGCATGATCGTAATTCACCTTCTGGCGACGGGAGCCCGTGGACTCCGATTTCCCCGAAACACTAGGCAACAAGCGTTACAAATCTCTCAACCTGCAGCTTGGTATTGCGCCTGAACCGGCTAGGCGGCGGACTTGAGGCGCACCAGCGCCTGGGCCAGCCGCGCCGCAATCGCCTCGACCGGCGCCTGCTCCACCACGGCGCCTTCCTCGAAGGCAACGCGCGGCATGCCATAGACCAGCGCCGAGGCCTGGCTCTGCCCCACCGTATAGGCGCCGGCATCGCGCATCAGCTTGAGGCCGCGCGCCCCGTCGCGCCCCATGCCGGTGAGAATGGCGCCCACGGCCATGGCGCCCACGGTCTTGGCCACCGATTCAAACAGCACGTCGACGCTCGGGCGGTGTCCGCTCTCCAGCTCGTCATGCGTCAGCCGGGCCTTGAGCTGGCCCGACGAGCGCTCGACGCGCAGGTGGTAATCGCCCCGCGCCACATAGGCATGACCTGCCAGCAGCGGCATGCGGTCCTCCGCCTCCACCACGGTCAGCCCGCACACTTCATCGAGCCGCGCCGCAAAGCGGCTGGTGAAACCCGGCGGCATATGCTGGGCAATGACGATGGGCGGGCAATCGATCGGCATATTGCTGAGCACGGCGCGGATGGCTTCGACGCCGCCCGTGGAAGCGCCGATGGCGATGAGTGCACCGGACGGCGCCGCCGCGGTCTTGACCGGCACCTTGGGCGCCTCGGCCCGGCCGGTATTGCGGCCACGCACATCCGACTTTGCGGCAGCCCGGATCTTGTCTCGCAGGTTGATGCCGAAGGCGTCGATGCCGCCTTCGAATTCGGCACTTGGCTTGGCCACGAAATCCACCGCGCCCAGTTCCAGGGCCAGCAAGGTCTCGCTGGCCCCCTTCTTGGTCAGTGTCGAAACCATGACCACCGGCGTGGGGCGCAGGCGCATCAGCTTCTCGAGGAACTGCAGCCCGTTCATATTGGGCATTTCGATGTCGAGCGTCACCACGTCAGGGTTGAGCGTCTTGATCTTCTCGCGCGCATCGATGGGGTCGGTGGCCGTGCCCACCACATCGATATCGCCGTCGCGTGACAGCATGCGCGTCAATACTTCGCGGATAAGCGCCGAATCGTCGACGACCAGGACCTTGATGCTCATGCCGCTTCTCGTTTGTTCAATTTCTGCTTGGACTGATAGATGGTCTTGCCGACCAGGCGGAATCCGTCGCCGCCCGATCCGAGATTTTCCGAATGGCCGATATAGAGGAAGCCTTCGGGCGCCAGCAGCTTGCTGAAGCGGCCGAACACTTCGCCCTGCGTCGGCTTGTCGAAATAGATCGCCACATTGCGGCAGAACACCGCGTCGAACGGCCCCTTCATCGGCCAGTTGGGCGCGATGAGGTTGAGCGGCTTGAACGACACCAGTTCGCGCACCGCGGCGGGCACGCGGATCGTGCCGTCACCCACCTTTTCCAGATGCCGCGCCCGTTCGGCGCTGAGCCCGCTCAACTCGTTTTCCGGGTAGAGACCCGCCGCCGCCTTGGCGATGACGGCCGTATCGATATCGGTTGCCAGTATTCTGAAATCCCAGCGCTTGAGCTCGGGAAAGGCCGCCAGCAGGTCCATGCCGATCGTATAGGGTTCCTGCCCGGTCGAGCACCCGGCCGACCAGATGCGCAGCCGGCTGCCGCGGGGCTTTTCGGCAATCAGCGCGCCGACAAAGGACCGCAAATGTTCGAAATGGTGGTCTTCGCGATAAAAGCGCGTCAGGTTGGTCGTCAGCGCATTGACGAAGTCCTGCCCGTCGCTGGCGCTGCCATTGCGCTCCAGGTAGTCGACATAGGCATCAAAGCTGGGCAGGCCCAGCGCCCGCACGATCTTGGACAGCCGTGAGATGACCAATGTTCGTTTTGCATCGCTCAGCGAGATCCCGGCGACCTGATAGACCCGGTTCTTGATCCGCGAAAACTCGCGGTCGCTAAGGGAGATTTCCCCCTGTTCCATGCGTGCACCCCAATCATCCCAACCGGTCCGGGGGCTTGGGATCAGGCGCGCGCCCGTCGTGAAAGGGGGGCTTCATGCCGCTCCGCCGCCTCGCCGAACGACGCCATCCGCCCGGTGAGACGCCGCAGCGCCACTTCACCCTCGTCCAGTGTCGAAGCGATCGTATCGGTTTCATTGCTTAGATTGCGTAAATGAGCCTCAAGGCCGGCAATCATTTTTTGCAGGGCCTGGCTTTCGAGCACGCCGCTCTCCGATTGCCCCCTGCCGCGCTTGACCACGGCGCGGATTTCTCGGGCTGATCGATTGGTGATCTGGGCCAGCTGGCGCACTTCATCGGCCACCACGGCAAAGCCCGCCCCCTTCTCCCCGGCCCGGGCCGCTTCGACCGCGGCATTGAGCGCCAGCAGGTTGGTACGGAACGACACATCCTCGATGGCCTGCACCATCTTGTCGACCTCGCCGGTCATGGCGTCGATGTCATCGACCAGCCCGTGCATGCGGCGCACCGCCAGGTCCAGCTCGCCGGCCAGGTCCTGCACCCCGCGTCCGATGAGCTGCGCCTGGCGCAGCCGTCCGCCCCCATCGGCCAGCACCCTGCCCATGGCTTCGGCATCATCGCGGCTCGCTACATTGAGCGCATCATAGCGCGCCGCCCGCTGCTCGAAAGTCTCGACCAGTTGGCCCACCGCCACCAGCCGCGCTTCCAGCGCGATCCGCAGCTCCCGCTCCTCGTCGCACTGCTCGGCCATCGCACGCGTGAAATCGTCGAGCCGCACCGCCAGGGCGCCCAGCGGCCCGTCCAGCGCGTCGGGCAATTCGCGGCTGCCGGCCACCACGCCCTCGAGCAGGCGCAGTCCCTCGTCAATGCCGGCCATACCCTTGTTGAGCGCCGCCAGCGCCGGCCGTGCCGCTGCAGCGCGCGCCTCGAAGCGAAAGCTGGTCTGTCCGCCCGCCAACGCGCCGGCAAAGGCGCTCAGGTCATCGTCCTCAATATAGCCGCCGGCGGGCAGCAGTTCGAGCAGATACCGCCCGGAGGCGATGGGATGGCGTTGCATGATGAACCGGCTGCCGCCCAGCGTGACCAGGGTTTCTTCGGGCGCCCCGCCTCCGGTCTTGAGGTATCCCGGCCCGAACAGGGCATCGAGCGTGGCGCCCTCGACCGCACCCTTTGCCAGTCGCCCCACACCATGGCTTGCCGCCAGGATCACACCCTGGTCATCCACCACCACGACCGGCTGCTGCAGCGCCGCAATGGCGCCCTTGAAATGGTGCGCTTTTTCCAGCCGTTTGCCCAGTCGACCGACAATGCCGTCAATGGTGGCGACCTCGCCAGGGCGGTCGCAAAGCCCGGCGGCCAGGGCCAGCGCTGCAAGGGTACGATTGTCGTGCCGGTCGTGCAGGATGGCCAGGATCAGGACGCTTGCCAGCGCCAAGAGCATCAGGGTCGCCACGCTGACCAGCCACATCGTCCCGGTACCGAGACTGGGCATCAGGCCGGCCGCCAGCGCCACCGCGCCAAGCCACGGACCGGCCGCGATCAGCGCTAGGCGCAGATTGGGCATGGCGAGCCTGATCTGCAAATCAGCAATAGGGTGTCCAACATGGACAAACCCTAGTCTTACAATGGTTAACCAAGTCTATAGCGCGCCGCCAAAGCGTAATACTTTGCTAAGTCAGTTTGCCGGCCGGTAAAGATCGGTCTCGTTTCGGCACAGTCGCGGCCCGCCAGGCTGCGACTAGAACAGTTCGATATCGTCCACCGGTGCCGGCACGACCACGCGACGCTTGGCAATCGCGGCTTCTTCGCGCGCCACATTGTCCCCCGCATCGCTGTCGAGACGCTTGACGAAGGCCCGGCCGGAACGCGGCTTGAACAGTACGCGGCGGGCATAGGTGCCGCCCAGATCCTCGCTGGTGGCGACATAGCCTTCATCGGCGAGAAACTGGCGGACGAACTCGATATTCTTGCGGCCGACATCGTCCAGCGCCGAATTGATCTTGCCGCCGCCGAACACCTTGATCTCGAGGTTGGATTTCTTGCCGGTGCCCTTGCTCAGCACCTTGTTGATCAACTGCTCCATGGCAAAGGCGCCATAGCGGGCCGAAGCGCCATAGCGGTCCTTGGCAGAGCCGGACTGCTCGGCGAGCAGGAAGTGGTTCATGCCCCCGATATTGGCCACGCGGTCACGCACGCAGGCCGAGATGCACGAACCCAATACGGTCGAGTAGGTCAGGTCCGCGGCATCGGAAACATGACAGTCGCCTTGGTGTACGGTCGTCACCACGCCGCGATCGAATTCGGGTGGCAGGGAATTCGGCAGTGCCATTTATTGTGTTGCAACCTTCAAGCGCCAGTACCGGATCGTAGCGGAAAACTCGTTAGCCAATTGCTAACCACGCTGCACGAGCGCCTGCAGGGGCCCGAATTCGGCAAGAAGAGCTTTAGAAATAGTCGGATAGGGTAACTCGAACGGGGCTAGGATCTGACCATAAATGTCATTGCAGAAACTCGCGAGAGAACTCGATGAGACAGCGCGCCAGACGGCGTCGATGCTAGAAGGCATCACGGATGCGCTACAACTTCTCGCCGAAAGGCCCTTGAATCAGGATCCTTCCGTCCGCGAGGCGATCCAGATGATCGTCACGGCCCTGCAGGGCCAGGATCGCATCGAACAGCGCTGCCACAACATGGCTCTGGCGGTTCGCCAGTTCGCGCTGTTGCCGCCCACGGCACCCGACAGTGTCTATGACGAGATCTGGTCGAGCCTCACGCTCGACGAGCTGCGCGTTCCCGCGCTGTCCGGCATTGCCGCCCATCAGAGTCACGGCGACGCCGAGCTGTTCTAGCCCCCCGGTTCAGCGGGAGACTACAAGGCGCTTCGGCGCCTTTTCCATTTTCGGCGCTCACCCCTGCGGGCTAGAGGAAGTCGACGGTAACGCCGGCAGACACCATGCTGCCCAGCTCTTCGGCATCCCAGTTGGTCAGGCGGACGCAGCCATGCGAGCCGGTCTTGTCGATCTGCGCCGGCTCGGGCGTGCCGTGAATGCCGTAGGTCGGCTTTGACAGGGCAATCCACATGCTGCCCACCGGCCCATTCGGGCCAGGCGGAATGGTCAGCACCTCGGCATTCTCGCCCTGCTGGAAGTTGATCTTGGGATTGTAGGTATAGTTCGGCATGGGCGCGACCACTTCTACGACATAGCTGCCGCTGGGCGAGGGATTGTCCTCGCTGCCGATGGTTGCCGGATAGGCCGCCAGCAGCATGCCGTCGGCATCATAGGCCCGCACCTGCCGCAGCGTCTTGTCCGCCTCGATCCGCGCCACCACGCCGGTACGGTCGGACCCGGTCATGGCCACGGCGATCGTTTCGCCGGCGGCAAATTCCGCCCCCGGATTGAGGGCCATCAGGAAGTCGCGGTCCATGTGGAAGCGCTCGGCCAGCTTCTCGGCAACGCTGGCATAGCCCAGGAATTCCAGCTGGGCCTTTTCCGCATAGTCGGCAGGCGTGGGCCCACTGATCTCGCTCATGTCCTCGACGGTGATTTCATAGGCACCGATGACCGGCAGCCCGGTTTCCAGCAGGTCGATTGTCTGCGCGTCGAGCGTGCCGCTGACCTCGAGCCCCGCCATGGCCTGGAAAGCCATCAGCGCCTTGCGCACATTCTCGCCGTCATAGCCGTCAATCACCCCCGGCGAGGCTCCGAACTGATCGAGCAGGATCTGCGCGCGAACGATTGCCGCACTGGGAACGACCGGCGCGGCCGGCTCCGGCTCGGTTGGCGCAATCTCGGGCTCGGGCGCAAAGATATAGGGCCTGTCCTCGATGACCAGGTCCGTCAGCAGGTTGGCCGCATTGACCGCATTGGCATCCATCGGCGCCGGCGCATCTTGCGCGGCGACGGACGGAACCAGAGCGGCAGTCATGCTGAAGGCAATCAGGCGGGCAAGTGTGTGCATCAAGACCTCATATCTGCATGCACAAGCAGGGGGACGGAGCGAAGGTTCCCGCAATCTTTCGCGCGCGCGCCCGATGCCGCGCACTTTAACGTGCACGCGGCTCCGGCACTCTCGCAAAGCGCTGTCCGATCGATGCCATCCAAACGAAAAGGGCGCCCGCGGCGCCCTTCCTGACGGCTATGCTGGAACCGCCTAGGCGTCCATCTTGGCGCCGCTCACCACGGCATGCAGGTCGATCAGCCCGACCATGCGGCTGTCATGGGTCACGATGCCGTTGAGCAGTTCGGTATCGATCGAATTGCCTTCCGGCACATTGTGGATGTCGTCGCGCGACACGGTCAGGATGTCCGACACGGCGTCGACCAGGATGCCGACCCATTTGTCACCGACGCTCATCACCACCACGACATGGTTCTTGGTGGGCGAAGTCTGGCCGTCGCCGAACCGGGCGCGCAGGTCAAAGATCGGCACGATCGTGCCGCGCAGGTTGATCACCCCGCGCACGAATTCGCGCGTATTGGGGAGCGGCGTCGCACCATTCCAGGCGCGGATCTCGCGCACCGTGGTGATCTCCACGCCATAGGTCTGCTCGCCGATCGAGAAAGCGATCAACTGCAGGGAATTCTGGGCGGCGACGGCAGACTTGTCGCCCATGTCGTCACGCAAACCGAGCGCTTCCATTCTTTATGCCCTTTCTGCCGTCCTTCTGGCCGGCTACGCAAAACTGGTGCCGCCTCTAGGCGGCGTTCTTGTGCACGATAGTGGTCTTGAGCCCCTGCACGTCCACGATCAGCGCGACATTGCCGTCGCCCAGGATCGTACCGCCGGCAATGCCCTCGACACGTTCGAAATTCTCTTCCAGCGACTTGATCACCACCTGCTGCTGGCCGATGATGTCGTCGACGATCAGTGCCACCTTGGCCGAGCCCTCGGCCTCGCACAGCACCACGAAGCGGTTGTCCGCATCGGTATCGGTGACCATTTCGAAGCGCTGGGCCAGGTCGATGACCTGCACATATTCGCCACGCACCTGCAGCACCTGGCCACCGCTCGGCACCCGCTCGAAGCTGGCGCGCGAGCACTGGATGGTCTCCACGATCGAGGACAGCGGCACCACATAGGGGCTGCCCCCCACCTTGACCAGCATGACGTCCAGCACGGCCAGCGTCAGCGGCAGGCGCAGCGTCATGCGCGTACCCTTGCCGGTCCAGGAGCGGACATGCACCGAGCCGCCGATCTTCTTGATATTGGACAGCACCACGTCCATGCCGACGCCGCGGCCGGATAGATCGCTCACTTCGCTCGCCGTCGAAAAGCCGGGCGCGAAGATCAGCTGGTCGATCTGCTCGTCGGTCGGGTTGACGTCGGGCGCCACAACACCCTTGTCGCGTGCGACCTGCAATACGCGTTCGCGGTTGATGCCACCGCCATCGTCCTCGACGATGATCAGGATATTGCCGCCCGCCTGCTCGGCCGACAGCCGGATCGTCCCGGTCTCGGGCTTGCCCCGCGCCAGGCGCTTTTCCGGGCTCTCGATGCCATGATCGGCGGAGTTGCGGACCATATGGGTCAGCGGATCGCTCAGCTGCTCGATCACCGTCTTGTCGATCTCGGTATTCTCGCCGATCGTCTCGAGCTTGATCTTCTTGTTGGTCTTGGTCGCCAGTTCGCGCACCAGGCGCGGCATGCGGGAAAATACCGACTTCACCGGTTGGGCGCGGATCGCCATCACCGAGTCCTGCAGTCCGCGCGTCGTCTGCGCCAGCACTTCGAGCCCGCGCACCAGTTCGGTATAGCGCGCGCGCAGCGTCTCATCCATCTGCTGGGTGAGCATGGACTGGGTGATCACCAGCTCGCCCACCATGTTGACCACGCGATCGACCTTGTCGAGATCGACGCGGATCGACTGCACGCCAACGCTGCGGCCACCGCCGCTGCTTTCCTCGCCCTCGCTGGCCGCCGCGGCCGGGGTAGCGGCCTTGAGGGGCGTCACCGCTGCCGGTGGCTTGGCCACTGGGCTCGGCTGAATGGTTTCGGCCAGCTCGGCAAAGCTGAGCGCCGGAGGTTCCTCGAAACTGTCCTGCACACTCACCGGAGCCGGCTCCGGTTCTGCGGCGAATGCCACCGGCCCGGTATCGAAATCGAGCAGGCTCACCACTTCATCATCGGCCAGCGCCAGCAGGTCGGCCGGTTCGGGCTCCTTGGCCACGGCGCGCGCAACCGGCGCCACCGGTGCGGCAACCGCAATCGGCGCCGCATCGAGCGGCACGCCGGCGCCGAGCTGCGCAATGGCGATATCGCAGTCGCCCTCGACGAATTCGAAGACCTCGCGGATCATCTCTTCGGTCAGCGTCGGGGAAACCAGCGTGATCTCCCACGAGCAGTAGACCGCAAAGGGCTCGAAATCGGCCAGCGGCGGAATCTCTTCCACCAGCGCGCGCACATGCATCTCGCCAAGCACGGCCAGTTCGCGGAACAGCAGCAGCGGATCATTGGCGCGGGCATAGAGCGCCCGGTGCGGTGTGAACCGGATTTCCCAATGGCCCGGCTCGACCTGCATCGGCGGCGTATCGAATGTGTCTTCCACCGCGTCATCGCTTGTGGTGACCGGCGCTTCGGCGTCGAGATTGACCATCACCGGTACGAACTCGATATCGAATTCGTCCAGCGGCTCGCCGCCTTCATCTTCGTCGTCCGAGCCGGCGCGTTCGCCCCGGGCCAGCGCGTCGAAGCGTTCTTTTTCTTCCATGCCATAATCGGCCGGCAGCGGTTCCCCGGTCTGGGCGGCTTTCACATGGTCGGCGACAATGTCATTGGCGCGGATGCACAGCACCACCACGTCATCGACCAGTTCGATCCGCCCGTCGCGGACATAGTCGAGCAGCGTCTCATAGGCATGCGCAAAGCCCACCAGCGCCTGGAACCCGAAGGCCCCGGCGCCGCCCTTGATCGAATGGATGGCGCGGAAGACCGCATTGAGGCGGTCGGCATCACGCTCGCCCGCCTCGATTGCGGCAAACTGCTCTTCGAGTTCGGTCAGAAGCTCGGAACATTCGTCGAAATAGGTGGCTTTGAAATCGTCGAGATCGCTCATGCCGAACGTCCAACCCTTCTGGGTTACTAGAGACTAATGCACCACGCGGTGGATGACCGAGATCAGCTTTTCCGGATCGAAGGGCTTGACAATCCAGCCGGTACCGCCCGCCGCCTTGCCCTGGTCACGCTTGTCCTGGCTGGTCTCGGTGGTCAGGATCAGGATGGGCAGGCTCTGATGGTTGCCCGTTGCCCGCACATTCTTGATAAACTCGATGCCATCCATCACCGGCATGTTGATGTCGGTAATCACCACATCAACCGTCTCGTTCTTGAGCACGTCGAGCCCCTGCTTGCCGTCCTCGGCCTGCAACACTTCGAACCCGGCATTGCTGAGGGTATGGTGCAGCATGGCGAGGATTGTCCTCGAATCGTCCACCGTCAGAACCCGCAAAGTCGTCATCCTCTCATCATTCCCGAAAACTGGGCGTCCAGACCCAGGCGCTCGATCGCGGACGTCAAGGCCACGCTCGGCTGCTCAATAGCAAACTCATAATGATTTCTCCGGGCCGCCTCCGCCGCGCTGATCAGCATGAACAGTGCATTGGTCGACACGCGCTCGACAGCGCTGGCGGTCACGGTAACAGACCCTTCCTCGATCGCATCGATCAGGCCATCGCGAATGCCATCCAGCGAGTCGAGATCGATGATCGCTGGCAAAGCGATTGGTTTCTTGGCCTTGCTGACCATGATGGATGCGTGCCCCCGGAGTTTTCTCCAAGCGCCAGTGTCCACGGGAACGGTTTAAGAAGTGCTAACCTTGATGGACTTGCACAACACTTCCCGCCTGCGCATGCCTCGACATAATCTCGCCGGTCCCCGGCGGCCTCTGCCATGATGTGAAACGTGCCCCCTTGCCGGAAGGGATGGCGGAGGGGTAACCCATGCGCGCAACCTCGATCGGATCTGTTCCATGACCGCCTCAATCGCCCTGACCGGCATCGCCCGCGAACTGGCAGCCCGCGCTGAAACCGGCAAGCCGATCCGCGTCGGCGTCATCGGCTCGGGCGAGATGGGCACCGATCTGGTCACCCAGATGTCGCTCATGACCGGCATCGAGATGGCCGCCATCGCCACGCGGCGCCCCCATACCGCGCTGGCTGCCATGACCATCGCCTATGGCGAGGATTCCAGGGGCAGGGTCGCCGACAGCCCGGCCCAGGCCACCGCCGCCATCGAGGCCGGCAAGATCGCCATCACCAGCGCCGAGACCCTGGTCACCACGCCCAACATCGACGTCGTGATCGACGCCACCGGCAAACCGGGCGTCGCCGCCGATTATGACCTGCTGGCCATGGAACACGGCAAGCATCTGGTGATGATGAATGTCGAGGCCGACGTCACCATCGGCCCCTATCTCAAGGCCCAGGCCGACCGGCTCGGCGTGGTCTATTCGGTCGGCGCCGGCGATGAACCCAGCTCCTGCATGGAGCTGATCGAATTCGTCACCGCGCTCGGCCTGCCCATCGTCGCCGCCGGCAAGGGCAAGAACAATCCGCTCAAGCATGACGCCGTCCCCGACGACTATCGCGAGGAAGCGACACGCCGCAACATGAACCCGCGCATGCTGGTCGAGTTCGTCGATGGCAGCAAGACCATGGTGGAAATGTGCGCCATCGCCAATGCCACCGGGCTTGTCCCCGACGTGCCCGGCATGCATGGCCCCAAGGCCGACCGCGACGACATGGCCAGGGTGCTGATCCCCAAGGCCGACGGCGGCATTCTCAACCGCATGGGCGTGGTGGACTTCACCGTCGGCAAGGGCGTCGCCCCCGGTGTCTTCGTCATCGTCAAGGCCACCCATCCGCGCATCATCGAGCGCCTCGACGACCTCCATATCGGCCACGGCCCCTATTACAGCTTCTTCCGGCCCTATCACCTGACCAGCCTCGAAGTGCCGCTGACCTGCGCGCGCATCATGCTGCATGGCAAGGCGGACATGGTGCCATTGCCCAATCCGGTGGCCGAAGTCTGCGCCGTCGCCAAGCGCGATCTCAAGCCCGGAGAAAGCCTCGATGCCATCGGGGAGACCTGCTACCGCAGCTACACCATGACCGTGGTGGACAGCCGCGCGGCCGGGGCAGTGCCGGTGGGTCTGCTCGAGGGCGGTCGCACCACGGCGGCGATTGCCAAGGGCGAGCTGCTCACCCTGGCCAACTGCACGCCCGACACCACGACCCGGCTTTACGCCCTGCGCCAGGCGCAGGACCGCATGCTGGGCTATTCCTGATCGATTTCCTGGATCAGCGGCAAAGGATACCGCCCTCTGGGCGGCAGCCTGTGCACCACGACGCCCAGCGCGACCAGCAGGGCGCAGGCCGCGAACAGCACGCCGAACAGCACCAGCGGCTCGACCGGTCCTGAATAGGCCAGCAGCGGCACCGCCGCTGCCGGCGGATGCGTGACGCGCAGCACCAGCATGATCAGCATGGCCAGGCCCACGCAGCGTCGCCAGCCACCACGGTTCCGGAACCACGGACATGGCGAGTACGGCCAGTGTCGTGCCGATGAAATAGCCGGCAAAGATGTTGATGGGCTGGGCATTGGTCGACTGCGGCTGGCCGAAGATCACCAGCGCCGTGGGTCCCAGCGGCGCCAGCAGCAATGGCAGTCCCGTCATTGCGGACAACCAGCCGATCAGCGTCACGCTGGCGGCCGTCGCTGCCGCCGACTTGGCATGCACGCGCCAGTCACTGCGGGGTTCGTGCCGGGCGATGAAACGGGCAATCAGTGCAAGCATGACGGCAAGCTAACGGCCAGCCCAGCCCGGGGAAACCCACCCCCACGCATGGCCGCCTCCCTTTCCAGGCCCGCTTGATGCCGCCCCGGGCCTTCGGAATGCATCTCACCCGCCCACAGCGAGTCTGCTGGAATCTCCTGATACCATCCCCCACTTATCCCCCTGGTCGA